>JAYOZP010000035.1:0-22084 GCA_038154245.1 Nitrospinales bacterium
TAACTTTGAAGATATATTAAGGAGTTACAGATTTTTTGGAAAGTTTTTTTCTACAACCTTGATAATTTTAACCAGCTTTTGATTACTCAATCCTCTACCAGTAAAACAAGCGGCACAGGTTATTGAAGAAGCGTTTTTGTTCAAAATAATGGAATAGCCGTATTCGTAGTTTTTTCTCTCCAAAATGTCATTATAAAGTTTTTGGTATTCTCTAGCAGATCGATTCCAACCATAGTCTTTCTTCATTCCGTTGACAATTAGTTGCTTCCAAACAGGTTGCTCCATAAAAACATCCCTTGCCCTTTTTATTGAGCGATCCATGTGAGTTGTGGCGAATCCATGAAATTTGAACCCTGTACCCTTCTTAGAGAACGAAGAAAAGTTTTGAATAGTATCTTTAAGCCCTCCAACGGAACGCACGATTGGCACTGAACCATATTTTAAGGCATACAACTGCGTAAGTCCGCATGGTTCAAATTGTGAAGGTAACAGTAACATGTCGCTACCGGCTAGAGTTTTGTGAGCCAAGGACTCTTTATAACCAACAAATGTAGCGCATCTCCCAGGGAATTGTTTGGGCAGGTTTTGAAAATAATCTTGGTATTCAATTTGACCAGCTCCAATACCAACAAATGCAAATCCCTGTTTCATTATTTGTTGCATGCCTTCCTTTAATAGCTCAAAACCCTTTTGGTAACTAAGACGGCTCACAAAACATATTATTGGGGTGGACGCGCTTACTTTCAAGCCTAGTTCATTAATAAGGTCTTTCCGACACTCTTGCTTATCTTCCAAATTTTCTAATCCATAGTTCTTTTTTATCCAGGGGTTTGTTTCTGGATTCCATTTAGTATAATCAACTCCATTCAATATGCCGAATAGATTATTTTCGCGGCTTCTTAAGATGCCATCCATACCAAACCCATGTTCTGGAGTACATATTTCATCTTTATAGGATTTACTCACGGTGGTTAGTATGTCGGAATACATTAATCCAGATTTTAAAAAGCTGAATTTGTCATAAAACTCGACTCCTTCCATGTTATAAACATCCCAGGGAAGATGAGCTAGCGAAATATCCGAAGGCTGAAAGTTACCTTGATATGCCAAGTTGTGGATTGTAAAGACGGTACCAGTTCGACTAAAAAAACCATCGTTTTTGTAGGTGATTTTTAAATAAACTGGGATAAGTCCAGTTTGCCAGTCGTTACAATGAATTATGTCCGGTTGGAATCCAATCTCTTTGCAAGTTTCTAAAACTCCTCTACAAAAGTAAATATATCTAGAAGCATTATCTGGATATTCTTGATTGGGTTGTCCATATAAAAAATCTCTTTGGAAATACTGAGGTTGATCTAAGAAATAGATTGGGACGGATTCGAATAGTTTGCCTTCAAATAGCTTCCCATTTTTTGTTTCCATTCCAATGGGAACAGAAATGGTTTTATTTAAGTCTTTAAGGGCTTGAGAATGTTTATCGACAGTCTTGTATCTAGGCATTATGACACGGACGTCATGGCCTAATTCTTTAAGAGCTAATGGTAAAGCACCAGCTACGTCGGCTAAACCTCCAGTTTTTGCAAATGGAAATACTTCGGATGATGCAAATAGAATATTCATTGGTAACCCTGTTTTTTTGTCTTTATATTTAGACTGCGAAAGAGGGCAATTTATTCCTTTCAGTTATTCGAAAAGATAAATAGCAAACGGACTTAATTAGAAGCGTGAGATAAGATCAAAACAGTTTGTTTGCATTGTTTTATTTTTATTGACCTTTTGAATTAAAACCTAATAGCATTAGATCGAAAGGCCTACTATTAAATTAGTGTCGCTAATTTCTCTGAAAAATAAAATTTACGAGCAATCACCAGTTAGAAATTTGGTGTTGTCGACTCTTGAGCGTTGCCAAAAGAGTCTCAAACGCTTTCTGCATACGCTTAAATGATTGCAAAATAGCGGCTTTGAGGGTAGGTTGCTTTACTCTTCCTTGGAAATAGATAGTTTTCCTAAAAGCAAATTATATAACCAAGCAAGTACCCCGCCAAAAATCAACCCGTCAAAAAAAACCAAATTAATCCAATAATGCTACCTGTTGGACTGATATTAAAACCGGGATAAACACGACCGATTAAAGTGGGGTCCCAAGACGAACCCTCAAGCGCAATTATCCACCACGTCATTAAAAAGAGGCCCGTTCCCCACAAAATGCCAAATGCCAAGGCAAAAGCTTTTACTTTTATTTTCATCGGATTCGACTCTTAGGTTTTCTTTTTTTGTTTAATTTTTTTCGCATCGCCTTTCCCATTGTTAAAAATGGCCTCGATTTCCTGTTCAGCAGAAAACCAATCTTCATTTTGATTTCCCTTCACAAAGTTCCGGTTTTCCGCAATAAAATAGGCCGCTTCCTCTATCATTTTTTGACGATCCGGGAAAGGATTAGATCCATTGTTTGAGGATATAATACTTTTTTTAGTCGCCTCTTTTTTAGAAGTTTTTGTTGAAGAACTTTTTGCCATTTGGTATTGCCTTCTTTAATCGCTTTTAATTTTGATTTTTTTTATATTATCATTGGGATTTCTGGTTTTCGGCAAAGTTAATTTTAATATGCCATTTTTAAATTGAGCTTTTACTTTCTCAGAATCGAATTCCGAGGGAATACGAAGCGATCTGTTGAATGATACATGAGGCGTATTTATATAAGGGGAACCGTCTCGGCTCTCGTAGCTTTTCCCTTTAACGACTAAAACGCTGTTAGTGATATTGATGTCTATATTTTTTTCATCTATTCCAGGGAGTTCAACAGCAATTTGTAGATAGTGTTTTGTTTCGACTAAAACCATTTTAAGATACGCAGTTTTAGAAAGAAGACTTTCTCTATTCCCGAAACGGAACTTAAAAAATGAACGGTGAAGCTTATCAATTAAGTGATTTATTTTTCTATGCATTTTTAAGAAAGAATTTCTCTGTCCTTCTTCGAGATTTTTAGGAATGAAACCCAACATATTCATTTTTTGTTCCTTTCTCGAATACGTATAACCGTTCTATAAATTATGTTATCCATTTAACGTAAACTCCATAGCCTCATGAAACCATTTCTTTTTCTTTTTTTTTGATGAAAACTTGTATCCTGAAACCCCTTCTTTTTTTTCTACATTAAAGTCTTGAAAACTACTCCAATATTTTTTACTCAATTCATCACTGCTAATAACTTGCTTTACAATTCCACGGGGATCCAAAAGCTTAACTGGATAAAACATTGGCTTTCCTCTCTTTTGACGGTTTGGGAAATATCAATAAGTGTTGTTCCTCAATTTTATTCTTCAAATGAATTCTGGCTCTTGAAATGCGCGACATCACTGTTCCAACGGGGATATTCAATTCGGTTGCAATTTCCTTATATGGTAAGTTATGGAAATGGAACATTTTTAGCGGAACTCCTAATCGGTCATCCAAACTCTCAACAAAATCTCGAATTTCCTGTTTATGCGCCCTTTCAAAAGTTTCATTTTCAGGCAATTCATCTTCTATTAAAACGTTGATCCAATCTTCAGAATCCCTATACTCTAATTTCTTATATCTCGAATATTCTTTGCGAAAAAGATTAAAAAGGATAGCCGACAACCAGTACTTACTTTTTGCTGGGTTTTTTAATTGAGGTAAATTACTAATACCTAGAAGCATTGTTTCTTGGACTAAGTCTTCCGCATGATCAATATCACGGGAAAGTTGCAAAGCCCGATAGAGCAATGAACTTCTAAAGGGAAGAATCAATTTTTCGATGTTACATTTCATAAAACCTCTTAATTATTGTGGTTAAATCCGAATAAGGAATATAGCAGCAGTTAGCAATAAGTTCCATTTGGCTTCAAAAATACTTAATCTAAAATTGATACTTTTACGTTTTTCCCCTTAATTTAAAAACAAAGTTTGTTTAAAACTTCCCATTGTTTCCAAACCCCCCATTCTTTTCAAATGTTATCCGTTATAGAAGTCAACAAAGGGGCGACGGAATGAGCAATCATGACGCTACCATCCTGTATAGGCTCATCGTCTGTCCAAAGATGAAAAATGATACCGTCTGTATTAGACACATAATCAGCTAAATCGGACTGAGCCTTTGGGTCTGTTAGATTCAAAATGGCTATCCTCTCAGTTTCAATTTCTTCCTTATGATCGTGCCATTTTTGTTTGTGCAACAATTCAGGTATCGTCGAACGCACTAACCTCTTTGAGATAATGAATTTAATCTCTGTCATACGAACGTTTTCGTCCATTCCTTCGAACAAAATGCACTGAATAATATCGGTACGGATTGGTCTGCAATAATGATGGAAGGGACCGACAACTTCTCCATGCATGACATGGAGAGCCATTACATGAGCCGTGCATCCCAGTAGCAGTTTAGGTGGGGCTTCATCTGTCAGAGTGATATTGGAGAACATCCCACGAATGCCTACAATGAAGAAAAAAATAACGTGAAGTTTTTTTTTTCTTCATTGTATCCTCCTTAATAAAAGAGATGTTTTCAGAAGTTGGCTAATTTAAAACTAAAAAGAATCAATACTCCTCAAAAATTGAAATCTTATTCTAATCAGTCAAAATCGTGATACCGTTCGCTATAAATTCCTTTTATATGGCTTAAGCCGCCAGACCTAATTAGAACAATGTTGTTTTTGTTTTTTTTTATATAGTTCTCAAATTCGACATCGTCAAATAATTTACCAATGATATCTGAAGGGGTTTTTTCAAGGAATTCACTGCCACAGAAAATGGCTTCTATAATCTTTATACCTTGCATGACTAAAAAGAAGTATCCATCGCTGGCTCCGTCAACGGGAACTTCCCCCTTATGCGCTTCGCTGACATACATTTTTGGAAACAGCCGTTTAAGAAAATTGCGTGTTGTTTCGATATTGACGGATCTTTGATCAGCGCAAGCCGTGTATAAAAAATTCATAGCTACTCGATGGAAAACCAATACCAAGTTAAAGTTTTCTTGTATTAACTACGAAACAAAAAACTAAATAGCTAAAGCCCTTATGAAGCGAAATTTTTTATGGGTTAACGTAATAAAAAACCGCCTTTTATTTAGCGTAAACCTAATGTACTTGAATTCCGAAAAGGTGCAACGTAAAAAGAATGGGTATTTAATAGGTATTAGGGCTAAGGGTAGGGGTAAGGAGATATTTGGAGATTAAATTGAATTTAAATATGAAGCGAGGTTAACTTCTCTATTTTTGATGTCCAATTTTTTTCTAATATTTCTTCGATGCGTCTCGACAGTTTTTAGAGAAATATCAAAACTGGAAGCAATTTGTTTGCTTGTAAAACCAGAGCGGATCATGTTTGTGATTTGAATTTCTTTAGAGGACAGTTTTGCAAAACTTCTATCTAATTTTTGTCCAAACTGCGATGTGATTTGTTTGATACTTTTTTCTAAGAGATCAAAAATTTTCGAGTTTTTCTTGTTTTCATTTTCTCGAAGTTTTATAACCATGGGAATTAGCAGTTTTTCCGCATTGTAAGTAACCGCTTCTTCAATTTCCGTTTTCCGGGTTTCGATTTGGACTAAAAGTTCCTGAAGCGCTACATTTTTTTTATTTAATTCCGTAACTTTTGACTCAAGTTGCGTCCGCCCTTTGGACAATTCAAGTTGAGTTTTTATTCGGTCGGAACAATCCATAAGAATCGTTTTGTATATGTTGTCGCTTTTACATTGGAAATTTTCATGAGTTTCCAATTCAACGTGTAAAACTCCAGGAGGATGATTATGCACTTTAAGGCCGGAAATGTTTGGAGTTTGTTTGATATTTTTGTAATATTTAACAAGCCGGGGTTGATCTTCGGGGGCAAAAAAGGTAACCAAACTTTCTCCGATCATTTTTTTTCCTGAGACGCCAAGTAAACTAGCGGCCTTTCGGTTCGTTTCTTGAATTTCTTTTTTTTTGTTCAGCGTCAGATATCCGCAAGGGGCAAATTCATAAAGAGCCTCATACTTATTCTCTATATTTTCGAGTTCACGCCCAGTCCTGATTAGTTCTTCTTCCTGCATTTCAAGTTCGACCTGATAAACTTGCAATTCCTCAAGCAGGTCGGTGAATTTATTTTTGGTTTTATTAAGGTTAACTTTACTTTTCCTGATGATCTTCTCAGCAGCTTTCCGTAGACCCTCAAAATTATCGGTTTTTTTCTTTTCCATTCCTAAGATTCATCCAATAATTTGATATTTATTTCTCCAATATCGCGCTCCGTCGTAGCAAAGGCATAGACAGAATTATCATCATTTTTTAACGCAGTTGCCGTAATAAAAATTTTAAGGACTTTCCCTTTTTTGGTGATTCGCTGCGTTATGAATGGCTTGATGGTTTTCCCTTTGGACAAACTTTGAGACATCTTTTTCATTTTAATATGAAGCCCTTTGGGAATCAATTTATTAGCAGTCATTTTTCTAGCCTCCCTCTCACTGTAACCATAGATTTTTTGGGCTCCCCTGTTCCACTCAAGAATTTTCCCATCAAAAGACTGTACCGTAATCGCGTCATTGGAATCTCGAATAATTGTCGCCAGCCTTCGAGCATCCTTGGATTCATCCATGATAAATTTAGTTTTTTTCATCTGGTTAATATCAATGAAAGTGAGAATGAGGCCTTCAATTCTATTTTCCGTTGTGCGATAGGGGATGATTCGCATAAGGGACCAGGCCCCATCTGGGGTTTGGACCTCTTTATTTACGGGAATAAGAGTTTTCACCACCCTCTCACAGTCCTTTATGAGGTATTGGTAATCGAAATTAAAAGAAAAGTCACTTAGAGGACGTCCTAAATCAGAGTCTATCAAGTTGATCATTTTTATTATAGCAGTTGTGAAACGTTTGATTTTCAAATCATCATCCAAAAAGAGAGTCGCAATTTCCGTCTTATCCAGCAGATTTTTAATGTCATTATTGGCATGAGTCAGTTCATCGACTTTGCTTTGAAGCTCTATATTAGTAGTTTGTAGTTCTTCATTGAGTGACTGCATCTCTTCCTTGGAGGTTTCTAATTCCTCATTAGAACTCTGTAGTTCCTCATTAGTGGACTGCACCTCTTCGCTGGTCGACTTGAGTTCCTCATTTGTAGCTTCCAATTCTTCATTGGTGCCTTGCAAAATTTCCTTGGTGTACTGAAGTTCCAGTCTAAGCCTATCTTCCTCCTCCCTTTGCTTTTTCGATTTTGTTTTCGTTTTTTCAACAGGCTTGGATCGAGATTCCGATGGACGAAACGCAACCAAGAGAAGGTTGTTAAGTTCGGAATGATCGGAAATTTTCTGAACGGTTAAATCCGTCCATACAATGTCTCCGGTATTTTTGACCGGAATATTTTTGATGCTAAATTTTTGATTTTCATCCTTGCAGTGCCTCATCGCAGAGATCAATTCAACTTTCAAACCTTCCCGGGCCATCAATAATACATTGTTGCTTGGTTGTCCTGGATGCATTTCAATAAAAGGGCTGACCTCCCCGTGAATAAAAATAATATTACCCTGGTGGTTGATGATTAAACTTGGTGGCGTTAAATATTTGAGGAAAACTCGTTTTGCCGCTCCTGGAATCTTAGAGTGACCTTTCAAGGGAAAAGTCTTGATTGGTTTTTTTCTATTTTTCGGTAACCCAATAGTCAGGTCCGTCGTCATTTCATTTATCTGAGTTTGTGCAGAATAGTCAGATTTTTCGCGCACAAATATCTTGAAATTTTTACTGGAAGGTTTAAACAAGTGAGATTGGGTGCCAATAGTCTCGGAAGTACCCAAAAATAGAATACCTCCTGGTTTTATTGCATAATAAAATAAATCGAAGATTTTCTTTTGGATTTCAGGCTTCAGGTAAATCAATAAGTTGCGACAGGAAATCATATCCAGCTTGGTAAATGGAGGATCTTTGAAAACGTTATGCGGAGCAAAGACCACGGTTTCGCGGATGTCTTTTCTAATACGATAACCGTCATCTTCTTTTTGAAAAAAATTTCTTAGGCGTTGCTTGCCAACATCAGCGGCTATGCCTTCTGGATAAAAGCCTGCCCTTGCAATATCGATGGCATGAAGATCCAAGTCTGTGGCGAAAACCTGATAGTCAAGATGGAGGTTGAGCTTGTGTATACACTCGCGAAGTAAGATGGATAGAGAATAAGCCTCTTCACCACTGGCACAACCCGGAACCCATATACGGAGTGGGTTTCCTTGGGGTTTAGATTCCAGGTACTTGGGCAATACCTTTGTTGAAAGAAATTTAAACGCCTCAACATTTCTAAAAAAACCGGTCACGCTGATAAGCAGGTCTTTAAACAGAAGTTCACTTTCTTGCGGGTTTGCTTGCAGGAAACGGACGTAGCTCGTGGGATTCGGGATATGGTGGATGTTCATTCGTCTTTCAATACGCCGCCGAATTGTAGAACTTTTGTAACAGGAAAAATCATGCCCGGTGTGTTGGCGGAGCTGTAGAAAAATCTTTTCCATTCCATTCTTTTGAAGTACTTCTAACTTAATTCCTGGGGGAGAAGAACTTAAAAAAGGACCTTTAACATATTTAAGCAATTGTTTGGCCATTCCCCCTGGTGGCAGTATATAATCCACGAGGCCAGTATCAATAGCGCTTTGAGGCATCCCGGAAAACTTAGCGCTTTTATTATCTTGAACAATGATCATGCCGGATTCACCCTTAATCGCTCGTAATCCTAACGTGCCATCTGTACCGGTCCCAGACAGAATAATCCCGACCGCCTTGTCCTTTTGGTCTTCTGCCAGAGAGCGGAAAAAGAAATCGATGGGCAACTGCGAACCGTGCATTCCCTCAGTTTTTATTAAATGTAGTGATTTGTTGAAAATAGCCAGATTTACCCCGGAAGGAATCAGATAAACACAGTTCTGGCGTACTTGCATGCCGTCTTTTATCGTTAATAATTCCATACCGGTGAACTTTCCAATGATTTCAGGAAGGGCGCTGACATAACCAGGATGTTGGTGCGTTACAATAACAAAAGCCATCCCTGTCTCTGAGTCTATTTGGCTAAAGAAATCTTCAAAAGCTTCCAATCCTCCAGCGGAAGCCCCAATACCAACAATGGGAAAAGACTCTTGGCTGAAACTTGCTTTGGAAGAGATTTTTCTTTTACGAATTTTTGTTTCTTCGGTTTTAACTTTAGATTTGGTCTTAATTTTACTTTTTGGTTTGGTCTTTATTCGGGTCGATTTACCCTGCTTCGACGAGGGCTTGTTTTGACTCGACTTTTTTCTTGGGGTAGTCGCTTTAATAGATGTCTTTTGTTTTTTTGTTTTAGATTTAATTTTTTTAGTAGCCATGTTGTTCCAAACCTTTTAAAGGAACTTTTAAGAATTTCATTGCGATCTATTTTTATTGGTTTAGATTTCCTACCAAATAATCTTGTAAATATAACCCAGACGATAAAATTTTCTCAATCTAAAAGACACAAAAGCTTTTAATGGATAGATTAATAATAGGTACTTATTGTCTTCAGGTGCAAAGGAATTAACATTTTGGGTGAGGCTCAGATGGGTTGATCGAATCTGCCAATCTCCTTGAGTAAGGATATTGAAATATTCAATTAGGAGCATCATTACCAGCACAAAGCCTGTAATGGTAAGCGTTTCTTTGAATTTTTTTAGAAATAAATGGAACTCCATATCTTTTTTAGGAATTCACGATTAATAGAACTTTTTTGCTCAATATTAAATCTATCAAAGGTTAAAAAATATTTTGCTAGATTGTCTTTTTATAAAAGCGTTCCGTAAATTGAATTAGTAGACTTAGTACAATAGCAACTAATAACATCCCCAGAGCCGCGAGAAAATTGTTTAAGAGATCGGGCTTAACAAGTAAAACGATTCCTAGAATTAACATCATTAATCCAGATACAAGTTTTAAAACTCGACCTTCTTTTTCCGTTAATTTTCTTGCCCCTAATGTGAAGACAAAAATTAAGACGATTACTAATAGAGGGATGATATAGATCACGTTATAAAACGCCAGATACAGATAATAAGATTCTAAAGATAAATCTCTTAAAGTTAGAACTCGCGTGAAAATCATCGGAAATCCGGAAGTACATAGAAGTTCGTATGTATTTGCTACAACCGCAAGGACGACGGTTCCAAATAACATAGCGGATAGTCGAGACGCGTTTACGAGCTTTCTAATTCTTTTATAAAGGCTAGGTTTTGCTTCGTCTGGTATAGAAAGCGAGACTCCTTCTTTAAAGAAAAAATAATCTTTTATGTTAATTGTGGAAACTCCAATAGCGATAAAAGCGGCAATAATTGTGATGATTCTAAGTTCACCTAAGTAAAGGAAAACGTTCAACCATGCCGCCATAAAAATGAAGTAGATAAAACCAGAGAAGAAAACAAAAATGCCTCCTATGAGCAGCATTCTTTTTCTATCTTTCGCGTTAACCAAAAGACTTAATAGCAGTAACAGAACAAAAAAAGCGCAGGGATTGAATGCGTCCAATCCCGCGATAACTATAGTAAAGACAGGTAGAGAAAGTTGAGTGGAGTCTAAATTACCTAAAAAAGGGATCGATACTTTAGACTTTTGATCTGTTAAAGGTTTTTCCTCGGATGCGTTTCCTAAAACTTCATTTTTACATTTTAAAAGTTCATTTTGAAGTTTTGTTCCAGTTGTTTCATCGTTAAAAAATCCAACCATCAGTTTTTCGCAAAACGCGAAAGCTGGAACTCCTACATCCTGCTTCCCAATAATTTTAGTTAAGCGCAAAAAGAATTTTACATTTTCTTGATGTTCGCTTAATTCATAAGTTTTTAATTCAATCCAATCATGCGAAGAAACAAGGTTTTTAATAAAGGGCTTTGCTTTTTGGCAATAAGGGCATGCTTTGGACCAAAAAAAATGTAGTTTTATTTTTTTATTGTCTTCTGTTTCAGAAAGCCAGAGGTCATTTAGGGGGGCTGCTAATGAGCTACTAACCGCTATAAATTGAATTAAAACTATCAGAAAAATTAATTTGATCGTGACAGGTTGGATGAATATTTTCATAACGGTGAAATTCGTCTAACCTTTGCTTGAGTATAAAAAATAGTGATTTTAAAAGAGTTTTATTTTGGATCGAATCACAACTTGATTTATTCCATTTGCAGGTATCAAGAGTTTTTTAATTAACTTTCATTAACCGACATAAAACTTTTCTTCATTTTTAATAAAGTTTTTTTGCCTTCCAGGAATAAGCGCTCATCCTAAGGCCTCTTTTTTTATAAGGTTCCAATTTTATAAAAAATAAACAATCGGTTTTTGTTCGTAGTTATATCGCTAACACTTCAAATGACGTTATTTTTCAGTAACTCCAAAGTGAGGAAATCAGCAAACTTAAAATGGGGAAAAACATGATTGTTAGCGGAAAAATTTTAAAAATCGTGGTTGGGTTTTTACTCATATTTTTTGGAGTTTTTATTTCAGGTAATGTTGGAATGGTCATAACGGGTCTTGGATCTTTAGCCATTGGAATGGGATTAATTGAAATGTCCTAACTACATTTGACTAAGTGTTTTTCTATGTACAAACCATGTAATTAAAAATAGAACCTCTGGAGACAGGATTACAATGATTCCGTATTTCAAGAAAGCTCGTTGGTCCCCTTATTGGGTTGGAGCGGGAATAGGAGTTCTTTCCTGGATTACTTTTGCTTTTATGAATAAAGCATTAGGAGTTTCCACCACAATGGTTAGGTCCGCCGGAGCTATAGAAGGTTCGTTTTTTGAGGCTTACGTTAGATCAAACACATACTTTTCAAAATATCTTGGAACCGTGACAGAGCCGAAACCTGTTTTGGAGTGGCAGTTTGCTTTAGTAATCATGTTAGTTGTGGGTGCTTGGTTTTCGGCTAAACTTTCGGCGACTCAGATTCAGGAAACCGTTCCCGATATTTGGAAACAGCGGTTTGGCCCTTCAAAAGGGAAACGTTACCTAGTTTCTTTTCTTTCCGGCATTGTCATCATTTTTGGCGCGCGTTTGGCGGGCGGTTGTACCTCCGGACATGGAATTTCTGGAGGACTTCAATTAGCAGTATCGTCTTGGATATTTTTCCTTTGTTTATTTTTATCTGGCGTCGTTACCGCTTGGGTTTTATACGGTAAAGGGGGCAAAGGTCATGTTTGATTCATTCTTCGCGGATTTTCAAACAATTCTAGCTGGGGCTTTTACCGGGTTTGTATTTGGGTTTTTACTTCAAAAAGGGGGCGTTACTCGATTTAACGTAATCGTGGGTCAATTTTTATTAAAGGATTTCACAGTTCTAAAAATAATGATGACTGCCATTGTTGTAGGTAGCGTTGGCATTTATGGCATGCGGTCTTTAGGATTGGAAGTTGTTTTTCATATTAAAGCGACGGCTCTCTTGGGGAACGCTTTAGGAGGACTCATTTTTGGAGTTGGAATGGCGACGTTGGGATATTGCCCTGGAACTGCCGTAGCTGCCATTGGTGAAGGTTCCCGTCATGCTATTGCCGGTGTTTTAGGAATGATTGTGGGAGCGGGATTTTATGCCGAGGTTTATCCTTGGATTAAGGAAAATATCCTAAGTGTCGGAGATTTGGGCAAAGTGACTTTCCCATCTTTAACGGGTTTATCGGCTTGGTGGTTTATTACCGCACTGCTTTTAATCGCTTTGCTTAGTTTCTATCTGATTAATCGTATAGAAAAAATAAAACATTTAGAAGAAAAAATATTTGAAATAATCTAAAAATCAATTGATGTGTAATCGTTGATAAATAACCTTATGATTTTAATCCGCGAGGTATCAACTAATGTATTGTCAGCCGTTAAATAGGAAAAAATATTTTTGTATAATTTTGTCTGTTTTTTGGGGAACTTGTTTATTTTCGTTAGTTTCTTCATCCGCTTTCGCAAAAAACACCTTTCCTGCTTCATTAGAAAAAAGTCCCAAAGATATTGAAAAGAAATTAGAAAATTTAACTCAACGTTTTAATCCAGATGATAGAAGTTTTGCAATGAAAGGTAGAGGACCTCGCAATCCACAGGACAATCCTTTGGATGAAATGGAAGAGGATATTATCCGAATGGAAAGGGAATTGCAGGATTTAAAAAAATCGCTAAACCAAATCCGTGATGGAAAAGCTTCTAATCAGTTTAGAGGAAGGTATGGAATGAGAGAAGGAATGCTGGGAAAAAAACATGTCAGTAAGGGAATGGGGCATGGAAGAATGCACGGTAGAAGATTTTTGGGAAATACTGAACCGTAATGTCCTCAAACAAGGAATACTCTAAAAGTTCCCGATTCGCTTTATAACTTGATCAATCCCCTTGAAAATACGTCTGAAAATATTGAAGCCGGTCGCGTTCTATTTCAATTAGAAGTTCAGCCTACGTGCACGATGTGCCATGGATTTGGAGACGGCAGGGGTATTATGGCTGATACTTTGATGCCACCTCCCAGGAACTTTTCATGTAAGGAAACTATGAAAGATATTCCTGATGGCCAATTATTTGGAATCATTACAAATGGATCTGAAGGAACGGGTATGCCTGCTTTTTTTGATTTAGATGACGATCAAATTTGGAAGTTGATTTTATATATTCGAACATTATCAAATTAATTTTCATAGAACTCGAAACGCTTTTATTTAGTGGATAAAGGTTGTACAAGACTGGTTCAACCTCGCTTGTAGCGATCAAATTGTTTTTATCTAGATACTAACTGATAAGTAACTAATTAGTTTAATCACCATTTACAAGACAGGAGGCAGAAAATGCCAAAAAAGACGAAAAGCTCTTCGATAATTACCGATTCAAATACAGGTACTCAAACGATCGATGATAATGATTCTGATATTTCAATTGATCGTCAAAAGATGATCGAGGTGGCGGCATATTACATTGCCGAAAAACGAAATTTTGAAGGCGGAAACCCAGAGGAAGATTGGTTCGAAGCGGAGTTGGAAATTGATGATTTAATTAATGAATCTAATGAAAACGATTAAAAAAGCTACTTATAGAAGCGGTGATTAGCTGTTTATATATTAATGTTTTTAAAAAATTTTTAAGCGTCTAATTTGACACAATATCCATATATCCGAATATTGATGTCCAAATTTTAATGAGAAAACTATCATTGTTAAAAATAGGAGAACGATTATGAAAAAAGCCTGGTTAATTAGTTTGTTCTTTTTCGTTTTTGGAATTTCAGCGACATTTTCGGCCGAAGTTGCTCAATCAAACCCCTCTCCAAAAGATGGAGAGCTTAATTTTCCTTCTGGATATGATACTTTTCCTGCATTCTTAAAAGCGGTACAGAAACCTAAACATGTCCGTGAATTGTTTGTTAATTCGATTGGGGCAAAAGCCCAGAGAGGCGAAATTTTTCCAAATGGTTCCATATTAGTAATGGAAATTTACAACGCCAAGAAAGACGCTTCAGGAAATGTTGTCAAGCGACCGGACGGAAAAAACGCTAAAAATAATTTGGCTAAAGTTTTCGTTATGGAAAAAGGAGATGGTTGGGGTAAAAATGCTCCAAAGGGATTAAAGAATGGCGATTGGATTTTTACGGCTTTTACTGCCGAGGGAAAAACAATAAAAGTGGATTATACCAAGTGTCGTGGATGCCACCTGCCTTTAGGCGAGAGTAAAGACTTCGTCCACAGGTACGATGAATATTTTGATAAGCGAGGCCATTAGGTGTTCATGTTGGTTTCCGTTAACAACGGCGGTTCATTGAGTTGTTTTAAAAGGACCGCCGTTTTCTAACTTTAGAAAATCCAAATGAATTTTTTAAAAAGGTTGCTTAATTTATTTTTGAGGTTTCTATTTTTAGTTTCGGTGTTTTTAATTTTTAATGGGACCAAAGAATTGTCTAATGCCGAGTCCCTTTTGGAGCGAGTTAATATCGAATCGTTAGCTAATGTGATTCGAACGGTTGAAGAAATTGATGCGATGAGGTCAACATTAGCCAAAAGTATAAATCCATCAGAAATGGAGATAGACCAGGAAACGTTTGCAATGGTTTGTAAGCCGGTAGGCAAAAAGGTAAAACAGATCGCTAGAAAAAATGGTTGGGAGTTTCGTCAGCTTTCCGTCAAGTATCGAAATCCTAGAAACAAGGCGGACTCCCAGGCTCTTCAAGCTCTGAAAAATTTTGAGATGGATCCTGGATTACAAGGTTTCTGGGAGGAAGACTCAAAAAGTAAAAAATTTCGTTTTAGGTATTTTCGAAAAATTGTTGTTGAGCCCGCTTGTTTGTATTGCCACGGTCCAAAGGAAAATAGACCAAATTTTATAAAAAATAAATATTCGGATGATCGTGCGTTTGACTTTTTACCTGGCGACTTGAGAGGCGTTTACTCGATATCATTTAAAAAATAATAACACCCAAAGTAAAAGTTGGATTTGAGCTTCAAAAAAAATATAAAAACTTACCCTATATAAAGGCGCAACCAAATGAAATTAATAAAGCTAACCTTTACCTTTATTTTCTTATTGGCTCCATTTGCCACATTTGCTGGGGATTTTAGCGATCTTAAAGAGTTCTACGAACCTTTGCCAGAGATGAAGCATCCTGTGGATAACCCTTGGTCAAAGGAAAAAGAAGATTTGGGGAAAATGCTTTACTTCGACCCTCGGTTGTCTGGGAGTAATTGGATCAGTTGCGCTACTTGTCATAATCCAGGACTTGGTTGGGGCGACGGCCTACCTCGGCCCTTTGGCCATGGTCAAAAAGAACTGGATCGCCATTCTCCTACAATAATAAATAGCGGTTATTTTGAAATGCAATTTTGGGATGGACGCGCTAAATCTCTTGAAGAACAAGCTCTGGGTCCTATTGGATCACAAGTGGAGATGAAACAGGACCTCAAGGAACTTGAAATAGAACTAAGCAAAATCCCAGGTTATGTGCGACTATTTAAAAAGGTATTTCCAAAAGAAGGAATCACAGAGGCGACTATAGCAAAAGCCATAGCAACCTTTGAAAGATCAGTCGTTTCTAAAAACGCGCCTTATGACCGGTATTTTCAAGGGGACAAAAACGCTATGTCGACATCCGCTTTAATTGGAATGAGATTGTTTTTTGGTAAAGCCAAGTGTTCAATTTGCCATAACGGACCGGCTTTCACTGATAGCCAGTTCCACAATATTGGCGTAAAACAGCATGGACCTTTAAAAGAGGATTTGGGGCGATACAACGTAACCAAAGAAGATTTTGATAAAGGAGCATTCAAAACGCCCGGTCTTAGGCACATTACGCGAAGCGCTCCTTATATGCATGACGGCAGCGAAGCTACTTTGGAAGAAGTGATCGACTTTTATGATCGTGGTGGCGATGTGGCCGAAAATAAAAGTCCTTTTATCACTCCATTGAAATTATCCGTAGATGAGAAAAAAGATCTTGTTGAATTTATGAAGGCTTTAGAAGGAGACCCTATTATTGTTTCCATTCCCGAGTTTCCGCCTACAGGTGAATAAACTTCTTGAAAAAAGTCTGTGGTAGGATTGTTCAATGACTTAAAAAAATTTTTAAGGGAATCGAAAGATGAATAACATGCCTTATTACTTAATATTTGCATCAATGTTTTTAAACTTTATAGTGGTAGCTTACCAAATCAACAAAAAGCATTCTGCAATAGTGGTTTCTTTTTCAGGAACCGCAATTGTGCTTCAAGGGCTGGCGATCCGGTACATAGCATTTCAATTGAATTAGAGAAAAAGCTCATGCTTAAACTTATTTTTCCTTAAAGGTAAATTTAAGTTTGTAGTAACTATTTTAATTTCATTTTTACTAAATTTCTTAGACAAAAGTTATGTTTTTTAAGCAATATTACTTAGGTTGTTTGGCTCACGCTTCTTATTTAATTGGCGATGAGAAAACTAAAACTGGAATAGTCGTTGATCCGCAACGGGATATTGAACAATACTTACAAGATGCAGAAAGTAATGGTTTTCAAATTAAGCATGTGTTTTTGACTCATTTTCATGCAGATTTTATTGCAGGACATTTAGAACTAAGAAGTCAAACGGGTGCGACTATTCATTTGGGAGCAAAGGCACAAGCCGAATTTGATTTTTTGTCTGAAAAAAACGGCAATATTTTAGAAATAGGTGATATCCGATTAGGTATTATTGAGACTCCAGGCCATACTCCCGAAGGAATTTCTATTCTGATTTATGATCTTAATGAAAACAGTTCCGATCCCAAAATAGTTCTGACTGGAGATACCTTGTTTATTGGAGATGTAGGACGCCCTGATCTGATGGCATCGGTAGGAGTAACCGCTCAGGAGTTGGCTGCAATGTTGTACTTCTCTCTAAGGGAAAAACTAATGTCTCTTCCTGACAATACCTTGGTCTATCCCGCGCATGGGGCAGGGTCTCTTTGCGGAAAAAACCTGAGCGACGAGACAGTCTCTACTATTGGCGAACAAAAAGCTCTTAATTATGCGTTACAGCCTATGTCTTGTGAAGAGTTTGTTGCTCTTGTTACGGAAAATCAACCTCTGGCCCCGGAATATTTCTCATATGACGCTCAATTAAACAAAAAAGAACGCCAGACTTTGGATGAATCCTTATTGTCGGGATTGAAAGCCTTAGACTTGAAAGAAGTTTTAACATTTCAAAATAAAGGTTATCAGATTCTTGATACAAGACCCGATCAAGACTTTAACGCCGCTCATTTAAAAGGATCCATTGGGATTGGATTGAACGGTAAGTTTGCCACCTGGTGTGGAATTATTTTAAATCCTGAAATTCCTACCGTCATAATTTCCGAACCGGGGTTTGAGAAAGAGTCTGAAATGCGTTTGGGACGGATAGGTTTTGACAAAATTGCCGGTTATTTGAAAGGCGGAATTAAAGCATTGGAAAATAATCCCGATTTGACGGAATCGATTGCTTGTTGGACGCCTCAAGAATTTGAGAAAAAAAAGGATACTATTTTTATTTTGGACGTAAGATCTCCCAATGAATTTGGAGATAGTCATTTTAAAGGAGCCTTGAACGTACCCCTAAATAACTTAACCAAAGAATTCAAATCCGTGCCCAAAAATAAATTGATATTAGTTCATTGTGCAGGAGGATACAGATCCACAATTGCTTGTAGTTTATTAAAAAAAGAAGGCTATACGAATATAGCTAATCTCCTTGGAGGGATATCCGCAGTTGAAAAGGCATATTATAACTTAATTGAGTCTAATTCATCTTAATTCAAAGCTATATTTTAATCTTATATCGAGGGGGAAAGATGTTTCCTTTAAATATATTTCAAAAACTTTGGTTGTACTTTGGAGCATTTTTATTGGCATTTTCGTTTGAAGCGAATGCATGGGCATTTAATAAACAAAACGCCTCTGAAATTATAAAAAACCAATGCTCTGGTTGCCACAAATTTGAAGGACGAGGGGAATCGCGTTTCAATCTTAAAGCCCCTGATTTAATGTGGGGAGGAAGCAAATACAAGCGGGGTTGGTTAGTAGCCTGGCTTCAAGGTAAAGAAAAATGGTTCTTCAGTAGAATTTGTGGGTGATTTTTAGAAAAAAAGCTCACCAAAGGGAATACTTTTTTATCCCCTTCAGAGCCGCCCCATATTGGATGAGGGGCGGCTCCGAAGGGAATAAAAGTTATATTTTAGTTGCAATAATAGATAACAAGATGCATCTGTTGTCCTATTTTGGTAAAGATAAGTCACCACAACCATCTTCCAGAACAGGAAACAACAGATGCAAGTTAAAACTATCCTAAACAAATGCCACAAATTCAAGTCATTTGTTTATGGTCAGGTTCGATTTATAAGGGAAGGAATAGAACCGGTTGTTGAGGTGGAGATATTTCCTCGTAAGAACTCCAAAGCGTTGTGTTCAGGTTGCGGTTATCCCGCGCCTTTGTATGACAAGTTAGGTTGTCGTCGCTTTGAATTTGTTCCGCTATTTGGATATCGGGTGTATTTTGTATATTTGATGAGGCGCGTAAACTGCCAAAATTGCGGTGTGATTGTGGAGTCGGTTCCATGGGGATCTGGGAAGCGTCAGTTGACAACGACGTACATGCAGTTTCTTGCTCATTGGGGTAAGAAGTTGTCTTGGCAAGAAGTGGCGCGAGCGTTTCAAACCAGTTGGGATAAGGTGTTTCGCTCCGTTGAATATGTGGTGGAATGGGGTTTAGCCCATCGAGAGTTATCGGGAATTCGAGCCATTGGAATCGACGAAGTGTCCTGGAGTCGAGGGCATAACTATTTGACTCTGGTTTACCAAATCGATTCTGGTTGTACCCGTTTGCTATGGATTGGCAAGGACCGCACGGTTAAAACCTTATTACGCTTTTTTCGATTTCTAGGAAAAGGTCGATCCGAGGACTTGGAGTTTGTTTGTTCTGATATGTGGAAGCCTTATTTGAAAGTGATTGCCAAAAAGGCGAAATATGCGCTCAATATATTAGACCGGTTTCATATTGTTAAGATGGTCAATAAAGCGATTGACGAAATTCGCGCCGAGGAACAAAGGCAGTTGCAAAAAGACGGTTATCAACCGGTATTGAAAAAATCGAGATGGTGTTTGTTAAAGAGACATGAAAATTTAACCGAAAAACAAGAGTCCAAATTACGAAACCTGCTTCAATACAATCTGAGAAGTGTACGGGCTTATCTTTTGAAAGAAGATTTTCAAGGGTTTTGGGATTACGTTTCTCCCTCTTGGGCTGGCGTTTTTCTGGATCGCTGGTGTACGCGGGTTATGCGTTCCAAATTAGAACCCATGAAACGAGTCGCCAAAACACTCCGTAAACATCGCGGTTTGATTTTGAATTGGTTTAAGGCTAAAAAGGCGTTTTCCAGTGGCATTGTTGAGGGATTAAATAACAAAATAAAAGTCACCATGAGAAAATCTTATGGATTCAGGACATATAAAACCGCTGAAATCGCTCTCTACCATACACTTGCTAAATTACCAGAACCAAAAATGACCCACAGATTTTGCTGACGAGGCAGAAAAATCAATGTATGCTAAAAATTACCGTTGGGATTTATCCACAACGCCTCTTAAGCATCCAGTAGTTAACGAAAATCAAGCCAATGCAATAGACGATTACTTTAAGAAAAATTTACAAGATCCTACTGTTAAAGCAAATACCATCGATTATTCTAAGTTTTCGGAGATGGAGTATAATTTGGGCGCAAAAATTTTTCGCGATTTTTCCTGTATAGGTTGTCATCAAGTAGTGGAAGATGGCAAGGTTACAGGAGGACCACAAAGCGCCACCTTTTTTGACGCTGCCAAACGTTATAATCCCGATTGGATTTATAGATTTAATTCCAACCCTCCCGACTATGTTCCACATAGTGGCGAGTACGTAGCCGATGTTAGCGGCCTGGGTTTACGTTACGCTACTGGCTATATTGCCCTTCAAGGAAATAAAGATTTTAAATTTTTTGAACCTTGGAAAACAGAATATTTTTCAAATTCGAATGCCGCAAGCGGGGCATTAGTGTACAAAGAATACTGTTCGCAATGCCATGGCCCTAGCGGAAAAGGCGACGGACCCGCTGCTTCCGGTTTAAATCCTAAACCAGCTGTTCATGCAAACATGGCGTTAAGCGATTTCCCAGACGATTACCTTTTTAATCTTATTTACTATGGCGGTAAATCTGTGGGTAAATCCTCTTTAATGCCCGACTTTGGTTTGACTTTGCCTCCACAAGATTTGGCGAATGTTATTGCTTACCTTAAAGCGACTTTTAAAGGCGAAACTACCGCTTCAGTTTCTTCAACTAGCACTGGAGCTATGAAATCCGCGAGCTCAAATTGTATACAAAAAAGAAAGACAAAAAAAGCGCCAGCTTCTTATTTAAAAAGAAAGAACCCATTGCCTGACACCGAAGCTAATATTCAAGCGGGAAAAAAATTATTTATGAAAGAAGCAAAACCGGTTGCTTGCATGATGTGTCATGGAAAAAAGGGAAATGGAAAAGGACCTGGAGCCGGAGGTATGAACCCGCGCCCTAGGAACTTTACCTGTTCTCCTATGATGAACGACATTCCTGATGGGCAGTTATTTTGGATCGTTAAAAATGGATCACCCGGAACCGGAATGATGGCTTTTAGAAAATTAAAAGACAAGCAAATTTGGAAATTGGTTCATTATATTCGAACCTTAGCGGAATAATAGTTTATTTAGATTAATGTCAAATCGTATTGTAATTATCCAAGGGCATCCAGACCCTGGGGGAAAGTGTTTTTGCCATGCTCTTGAGGATTCTTATGTTAAAGGGGCGATGGAAGGAGGACATGAAGTAAAGCAAATTTCGACGTCTCAATTAGATCTCCCCATTTTGAGAACAAAAGAAGAGTTTGCGAATAAAAACGTTCCTCCTGCGATCCAAGATTGTCAGGAGAACATCAGATGGGCGGAACATTTAGTGATTATTTATCCACTTTGGTTGGGAACCATGCCCGCTCTTTTGAAGGGGTTTTTTGAACAAGTTTTTCGTTATGGTTTTGCCATCAGTTCTGGCGACGGCGACAAAATGCCTAAGGGATTATTAACCGGAAGAACTTCTCGGATAATAATTACCATGGGGATGCCTGCCCTTATTTATAGGTGGTTTTTTGGAGCGCATAGTTTAAAAAGTCTGGAACGTAACATACTAAAACTATCGGGAATAAGCCCAATCAAAGAAAGTCTAATAGGTTGCGTTGATTCTAAAGATAATGAATATCGTCAAAAATGGATCGAAGATATTTACGCTCTTGGAAAAAAGGGGAAATGATTATTTCCTTTAATTAATCATTTAAGGAGGGCGAAGAAATGAAATTAAATATCAAAGGGTTTGCTCTAACTTTTGGAATTTTGTGAGGAACGGGTATTTTCTTAATTGCATGGTGGCTTATTTTACTTGAAGGTTCTTCGGGCGATCCCATATTAGTTGGCCGGATTTATCCTGTTTTTAATATCAGTCCTGGCGGTAGTGTTGCTGGGTTAATTTGAGAATTTTTTGATGGGCTGATTTGTGGTGAGGTATTTGCTTGGCTGTATAACTTAGTCGTCAGCAAACTGAGAAGTCCGATCGCAAAGTAAGTATTT
>JAYOZP010000035.1:22094-41270 GCA_038154245.1 Nitrospinales bacterium
CTTTGTCTTATGAAAAGGATAACAACTTTAATTGGGATTTTATTTTTTAGCTGGATCCCTTTTACTTCGTTTGCTGACGATAATAAATTGGAGTTGATATTAAATAGCGATAAAAATCAGACTGCGATTGATGAGAGAACTGTTTTGAAGATACCTCCGGCCATTAAGAGCCATCATTTATTAAATATGAGGTCTCATCTAAATGCAATCCAGTCCATTATAGGGCTGATATCCAAAAAATCATTTGACGAAGCGGCTCGTATTGCGGAATCAAAATTAGGCTCGGCAGATGAGATGAAAACCCTATGGAGTAGTTATAAAAATGAAAACTTTAAACGTTTAGGCCGGGAGTTTCGTCAAAGTGGAGATGATTTGAGCAAGGTTCTCGGGACAAAAGATCTTATGAAGTCATTGAACGCGTTGCATGCAACAATGAATTATTGCGTAAGATGCCACTCCATGTTTCGACAATAAAACAAAAATTTAATCATTTAATTTCAGATAAATGAATTAAGACAGAGTTTTTGGGAATCGTTAAATAGTCAATCTTAGGGCGAGAATTCCTTAAATAAAAAGAGCCGTCATTTGTGGCCATAAAATTTCTATCCCAACTCCTTTTATAAATATTCCACAAGCTTGTTTGTTTTCAGCGCTAGCACTAGCTTGGGCGATTTCCTCAGGTCGAGACCCAGCTAATAATTCATCTAGGTTAGCCTTTGCCATTTGCATTTCCGCTTTTTTAAGAATCACTTCTTGAGCTAAATTCTTACTTTCCAATCGGGCAATTGTTTGTCCCAAACTAATATTTTCTCCTTCTGAAACGAGACGTTCCAAAACTTGTCCCGCTAATTTAAAACTTACCTGCGCGTCGTTAATCTCTATATTTCCTGAAATTTTTACGGAAAGATCATCTTCAAAGTTGTTTCTATTTACAAAGTTAAGGACAAAAAATATTGCCGTGATGCCCAATAACAAAAAAAACTATTTTTGTTTATTTTTCATAAATGACTTTCAGAAAATTAACGAACCGGTTCATTAAAGAAAGAGATAGAAATTCTTCCTATAAATAAGAGCTTATAGAAACCTTAATATTTCCTTCAATTAGTTTTGGTTGATCAAGTTAACTAATTGAAATAAATGAAGCTCGTGTTTTTAGATGTAAAGTTTGGAGTTTTAACTTAGAGGAATAAATTATCTTTAATGTACTCTAAATTTATATAGATAAAAAATTAATAACCCAAAACTTTAATGGACAACTTTAAGAACCGCTTAATTTAGGTCTTTAAAGCAGTTTCTATAACTATATTTAATATTTCGTTTATAAAAAACTAGATTAGATGATGGATTTAGGTTCCCACTCGTGGGATTTGGAATTAAATTTTTCAACAACAGGAACATTGCTTATCCAAATTTCTGGAAGTTGGAAATTACAGAACCATTTACCTTCATCAATTAAAGTGTTCAATCAGATTAAACCTGAAAACTTTATCCAGCGCATTGCCTTTGATTCGAAAAAACTCGCAAATTGGGATACGGGACTTTTGACTTTTATAAGTAGCTTAAATGGTCAATGTCTCAACCAGGGAATTGTAATGGATTTGCAGGGGCTCCCGGCAGGAGTAAGGCGATTATTAAAGCTTGCTTCTGCAGTTCCCGAGAGTAAGGAAGCAAGTAAAACACCCCAAACGGCTTCATTCTTTACGCGGGTTGGTCTAGCCTTAATTCAATTTTTGCGTGCATCGAAAGAAACGCTTGAATTTATTGGGGAAGCTTTTTTAACTTTTCTAAAGTTTTTTACTGGCAAAGCTCGCTACAGGATGTCGGATTTAATTCTGACTATCCAGGAATGTGGAGCTCAAGCTCTTCCCATTGTTTCGCTTATCAGTTTATTAGTTGGTTTGATTCTCGCTTTTGTGGGGGCGGTTCAACTCAAACAATTTGGGGCGCAGATTTACGTAGCTAATCTTGTTGGATTGGGTATGGTGAGAGAAATGGGAACCATGATGACAGCGGTCATTATGGCCGGACGCACAGGAGCCGCCTTTGCAGCTCAACTTGGGACCATGCAAGTGAATCAGGAAATTGACGCCCTAAAGACATTAGGGATTTCACCTATGGAATTTCTTGTTTTACCGAGAATGATTGCGCTTATGCTCATGATGCCTTTGCTATGCCTATACTCTGATCTCTTAGGTATTTTAGGCGGGGCTCTGGTCAGTTGGGGGATGCTAGATATTTCATTAATTCAATATTTTAATCAAACTCAAGGCGCTATAGGAATTAACGACTTTTTAGTTGGACTTATCAAAAGTGTTATATTTGGGGTTATCGTTGCTATATCTGGGTGCCTAAGAGGAATGCAATGCGGAAATAGTTCTTCGGCAGTCGGCAATTCAGCTACATCTGCGGTTGTTACGGCGATAGTGCTAGTTATCGTTTGGGACGCCATCTTTGCAATTATATTTAATATTGTCGACTTTTAGGCAGAGCTAGGAACTAACATTTATGGTCGCTTCCGAATTTCATATTACAGTTAGCGATTTAAAATTAGCTTACGGCGAGTTTGTGATACAACGCGATTTAAACTTTGAGGTTAAACACGGTGAAATATTTATCATAATGGGCGGTAGCGGTTGCGGTAAAAGCACGCTTCTTAGAGCTATGATCGGACTCTTAAAACCAGTGCAAGGTGAAATTTTTTACGACAATCTAAATTTTGAATTGATCGAGCCTACTGAACGGGATCAATTAATGAGACGTTTTGGAGTGTTGTATCAAAGCGGAGCTCTATGGAGCTCTATGACTTTGGGGGAAAATGTTGCTCTGCCATTAGGAGAATTCACTGATTTAAACGCTAATCAAATTCGGGAAGTTGTTTCGTTAAAACTTTCGCTGGTTGGACTTAAGGGATTTGAAGACTTTTATCCGTCAGAACTCAGTGGTGGAATGCAAAAACGAGCTGGCTTGGCCAGAGCAATGGCTCTAGATCCTGAAATCTTATTTTTTGACGAACCAACTGGAGGGCTGGATCCAGTTAGCGCTCATCGATTAGACGATTTGATACTAGAATTAAGAGAAAGTTTAGGAACCACAGTGGTTGTAGTAACTCATGAATTAGCTACGATTTTTGCGGTTGGAGATAATTCAATATTTCTTGATTCGGATACGAAAACAATGATCGCCGAAGGGAACCCCAAAACCTTACTTGCCGAGTCCAATAACGCAAAGGTGCAAAAGTTTCTTACCCGAAGCGAGTCAACAGTAGAAGCAAAATGAGCTATGAGTAAAACAGCAAATCCAACAATCATCGGAGGTTTTGTTATCGGAGCTGTTTTTTTATTTTTGGCTGGGATGGTTGTTTTTGCAAAAGGAACATTTTGGATTAAAAAGCCTGTTTGGGTTTTATATTTTGAAGGGCCAGTATCCGGTTTGAGCGTGGGAGCCCCTGTTAATTTTAAGGGAGTGAAAATAGGTTCTGTTTCAAACGTTTTGGTAAGAGTCAACTTGGAGGATAAATCAATTCGAACTCCTGTTTATATTGAGATCGATCGCGATAGGATACTTGAAGTGAATGGGATTTCGGAATCTCAAGAGGAACTTAAGTTTGTTCAGAAAATGATCCAGCGAGGTCTAAGGGCTCAGCTTTCGTTACAAAGTTTAATTACCGGACAATTGGCAATTGAATTCAACTTCTACCCCGGGACTCCCATAAAAATAGTAGGAGCAGATCCAAATTATCCGGAGTTCCCAACAATTCCATCTCGAATTGAATTATTTACTGAGAGATTTGAAAAACTTCCACTTGACGAACTAATTAAATCAGTTTTGAGTATGGTTCAATCCTTTGAAAAAACCATGGGTTCTCCAGAGTTGGCTAAAGTTGTTACTAACCTTGATAGAACTCTGATTTCCGTTCAAGGACTTATTAAGAATATCGATGAAGAGATTAAGCCAATATCGTCAAGCATCCAAGATACCTCTAAAGAGGCGCGTTTTGCTATTGAAGATATAAAGGAGTTCATTTTATTAACTCAAATAGAACTAGATAAAACTCTTAAAAGCCTGCAAGCCCTTTCTCAAAATGTGAATCAACGGGTTGGTCCGTTAGCGTTAAATATTAAACTTACAGCTGTATCGACTCGCAAAGCTATGGAGGAGGCTAGAAAAATGCTTTCGATAGTAGAAGATTTTGTCGAAGAAGAATCTCCTTTGAAGTATGAAATCTTTTCAACTCTTGAAAAGTTGTCCGCTGCGGCTCGTTCTATTCGCGTTTTAGCTGAGTATTTGGAAAGAAACCCTAACGCTTTGATTTATGGGAAACGCTCAACTGAGAACAATTAATGCACAATTCATTATGCAAAATCATTCAAATAACGCTTGTTATTTCTCTTATAGTATTTGGAGGATGCGCTACCGTTCAAAAGCCTTCTAGGTTTTACGTCTTGTCGCCTCTAAATAATCAGGAAGGAACAACTTCAGAGAATAGCCCAAGAAGGGATATTGTCCTTGGTATTGGTCCAGTAGAACTTCCTCAGTATTTAGACAGACCGAATATTGTATTACGTACAAGTCAAAATGAGTTAAAAGTTTCCGAATTTGAATTATGGGCAGAACCTTTAGAAGATAATTTTTCTCGCATTTTAGCTGAAAACTTATCCAATTTAAATTTAACTGACCATATAATTTTTTTTCCGTGGAAGAGAAAAATAAATATAGATTTTCAAATAGCCGTTGATGTGACTCAATTCGATTGTCAACTAAAGGGAGATTACATATTAAATGTTCGTTGGACTATCTTTGGTCGCAATGGGAAAAAACTTTTGACAATGAATAAATCGAGTTTCAGTAAAAAAGCTTTCTTAGACGATTATGTTTCATTAGTTAAGCTTCTTAATGAAAACTTATCTGACCTCAGTCGTGAAATCAGTTTGGCAATAAGGAGCCGCGAATAGAGATTACGTTATCAGTTGATTGGAATTGAGTAAATTAAAATTCAATGAACAAAAAAGAAGAAACTAACACTTATTTAGTTTTAATGTAAAAAACGCCATGGATTATTATAGTCATCCTTTATATCCCATTTTTTCGCCGAAAATGGTTGCCGTGATTGGCGCAACTGAACGACCCGGTAGCGTAGGCAGAAATATTCTTTGGAATTTGATCAGCTCTTCTTTTGGCGGAACCGTTTTCCCTGTGAATCCTTCACGATCAAACGTATTAGGTATAAAATCCTACCCAAAAATTGCCGACATCTCTGAAAAAATTGATTTAGCAGTTATCGTCACCCCAGCCGAATCAGTGCCTAAAATTGTAACTGAATGCGCTGATGTTGGCGTAAAAGGAGCTATCATTATATCTGCGGGATTTAAAGAAACGGGTGAGTCAGGGATTAGGTTGGAACAAGAGATTCTTGACCGCGCCAGGCAGAGCAAAATGCGGATCATCGGCCCAAACTGCCTGGGAATAATGTGTCCAATTACAGGATTGAATGCAACATTTGCTCGCAGTATGGCAAAGCCTGGAAATGTTGGTTTTATCAGTCAAAGCGGAGCCCTATGCACGGCTGTACTGGACTGGAGTTTCCAAGCCAATGTCGGCTTTAGTTCGTTTATATCAATTGGTTCTATGTTAGATGTTAGCTGGGGCGATCTCATAGATTATCTGGGCGATGATGCTAAAACGCAAAGTATTGTTATTTATATGGAATCTATTGGCGACGCTCGATCTTTCCTTTCTGCCGCAAGAGAAGTGGCTCTTACCAAACCTATCATTGTGCTTAAGGCCGGTAGAACCGAGCGATCTGCAAAAGCAACAACTTCACATACTGGAACTCTGGCCGGAAGCGATGATGTGTTAGATGCTGCGTTTCAGCGCTGCGGCGTTTTAAGAGTAAACACCATTGACGAGCTTTTTTATATGGCTCAAGTTTTGTCTAAACAACCCAGGCCCAGGGGGCCTAGGCTTAGCGTTATTACAAACGCTGGTGGACCAGGGGTATTGGCGGCAGACGCGTTGATAAAAAACGGTGGCGAACTGGCGACATTGTCAAAAGATACTTTAACAGGTTTGAATGAATTCCTTTCCCCTAATTGGAGCCATAATAATCCAATTGACATCTTGGGAGACGCTAATCCAAATAGTTATGCCAAAGCGGTGGATATAGTTTCAAAAGATCATAATACAGATGGACTATTGGTAATTTTAACGCCTCAGGCTGTTACCGATCCTACTCAAACTGCAGAACAGTTAAAATCCTTTGGCAGAAATGAAGATATCCCTATCTTAGCAAGTTGGATGGGCGGCGCAGATGTGCTAGCGGGAATTTCAATATTAAATAGCGCGAACATACCAACGTTTCCCTACCCAGACTTGGCTGTACGCGCTTTCATTTTTATGTGGAGGTACAGTTTTAATCTGCGTGGATTGTATGAAACTCCTGAGTTCTCTCTTTTGCCAGATGAAGAGCCCATAAAACTTCAAAGCGTTAAAGGGCTATTAGATAAAGTAAACAGTTCGGCTAGAACGCAACTCACAGAATTGGAATCCAAAAATCTATTTGAATGCTATGGAATTCCTGTCGTCGATACCCGGTTGGCGAAATCGTGCGAAGAAGCCATAGCAATAGCCGAAGAGATAGGATATCCAGTTGTTCTAAAGCTAAATTCAGAAACTATTTCGCATAAAAGCGACGTGGATGGAGTGAAGTTAGATTTGCTAGACGCTCATGCGATAGGACAGGCTTTTTTTTCTATTCAATCTTCCGTCCGTAATAAAGTTAATATTGACGCTTTTCAAGGCGTAACCGTGCAACCCATGATTAAAACCGATGGTTTTGAGGTTATTGTCGGAAGTAGCGTTGACTCACAATTTGGTCCTGTGCTTTTATTTGGAGCTGGAGGTTATTTGGTTGAAACGTTTAAAGATCAAGCATTATCCCTACCCCCTCTGACAACGACGTTAGCCCGCCGAATGATTGAGAAAACGCAAATTTATAAAGCCCTACAAGGCGTTCGAGGAAAAAAACCTGTAAACATACTCGCATTAGAAAAACTTTTAGTTCGTTTTAGCCAGTTGGTTTCCGAGCAACCTAAAATTAAAGAAATTGATATCAATCCCCTATTAGTTTCAACAGATCAAATTCTTGCGTTAGACGCTCGAATCATTCTTCACGATTCTAAATCCTCAAGCGAACAAAGTTCAAGATGCGCTATTCGTCCTTATCCTAAACAGTATGTTTCGCCATGGGCATTGAGAGATGGAACGGATGTTGTTATTCGCCCCATACGCCCAGAGGATGAACCCTTGATCGTGAAGTTTCACGAGCCTCTTTCTGAACAGAGCGTTTATTTCTATTTCTTTCAACCGATGAAGTTGAGTCGGCGTACAACTCATGAACGATTAACGCGGATATGTTTTTTAGATTATGATCGTCAAATTTCTCTAGTTGCGGAATACAAAGATCACACAACCGCCGAACGCAGTATTTTAGGCGTTGTAAGATTGATCAAACAGCATGGGCAGAAAGAAGCCGAATTTGCCATGATTGTAGGCGATTCCAACCAGAAAAAAGGATTAGGAGAGGAATTACTCCGGCGTTTATTGCAAATCGCTCGAGATGAAAAGTTGAAGCGAATTACCGCAGATATTCTTCCTGATAACCGACCGATGCAACGTATTTGCGAAAAGTTGGGCTTTAAATTAAAACGTTCTTTAGATAACCCTGAACTCAAGGCGTATATTGATTTTTGAAAGCGGATATGAAATGTGACTGAACTAAACGTGGGAGAATTTTTGCTAGAGTTGGCGGCTTTGTTTTTTTTGACTTATGCAAGCGCCGCTCTTCTGGAGAAAATGCGCATTCCAGTAATCCTTTCCGCATTATTAGTTGCCATGGCTGCGCAGTTTACTCCTCTTGGTCAGGGGTTACTAGCTCCTGAGTTTCAGGAAGCTTTTTCATTTCTGGCCAACTTAGGCGTGATGTTTCTTTTATTTTTCATCGGATTAAAAATTGATTTTCGAGAAATGAGTCGTTCTCGAGCTGACATAGTTTGGCTGACCGTTCTTAATACGACTGTTCCTTTTGTTTTCGGGATGGCTGTCATGCGGATACTTGGATACGACTGGTTAATCGCCTTTGTTATTGGGCTGACCTGTATGCCAACAGCGGAAGCGGTTATCGTGCCTATACTCGATGAGTTTAATATGATTCGAACACGTGTAGGAGAACTAATCATAGGAACGGGAGTTTTGGATGACGTTATAGAAGTGTTCATGATTTCTTTTGTCTCCGTATGGATTAGTCATAAGACTGAAGGAATCGATAACGTCGTGCGTTTGGTATTAGGTTCTTTGGTCTTTATTGGGATGGTTTGGGTTTTTTACCGTTGGGTAGTTGATTTCTTGGGGAAATGGATATCGCGTCGTCCGCGTAATTTAATGCTCCTTTCTATAATAGTTCTTTTTGGTTTCAGCGGTATTTCTGAATTTGTTGGATTGGGAATGGTTGTGGGCGCAATTGTTTCAGGAATTATAATGAAACCAGAATACAATAAGTTTAGAAAAGTGGGCGATGAAGTTGAGCATAATATTCAAGTCGAAAGCTATGGTTTCTTAGGATTGTTATTTTTTTTCTGGGTAGGACTTCATGCGGATTTGAAAGGAATGGCAGAAGAACCTGTATTGGTCATCCTATTATTTTCCGCAGCATTTTTCGGGAAGCTTTTGGGAACATTTATTATGGTTCCAATGCAGAAATTCACCGTTCGCGAAGCCTGGCTGATTGGAATTGGCATCAACGCTAGACTGACCACCGAGATCATTGTGGTCCAATTATTGTTTCATGCCAAGGTAATTGACGTGCATCTTTATACGGCGCTTTTAGCTTCGTCTTCAGCTTCTTCCATTTTAGTTCCTCTCCTTTTCACATTCTTAGCCAGCAAATGGGGCGATCAATTCAAAAACTCACCGGAAGAGCTAAAAAGGTAGGAATTATAAATTCGCTTAAAAAATATAATCAGTGTTTAAGAAGTTTGACTTATGTTTTTTGACAATTTTGCTAATAATTTCTCGGTTCAAGTCGACTTCTTTTGAAGCGACGAGAGTTCTTATAGAAAATACTCTCAAGGCGTCTGAGACTGAAAGAGTGCCTTCGGCAGAATCTTTTCTTCCTGTGAAGGGGAATGAGTCTGGTCCCCTTTGGCATTGGCTGTTAAGGTTCAATCTACAAACTTGATTAACCAAAGGGTCGATCAATTTAGCAAGTTCATCTGGATTACTTCCAAATAAGCTGGCTTGCTGGCCGTAGTTGGACGCTATCACATAATTAATTGGAACTTCTATATCATCAAAAGGAATCACCGGGATGATGGGGCCGAATTGTTCTTCAGTGTAGATTTTCATTTTTGGGTTTACTGGGTACAATATTGCCGGAATGAAAAGAGATTTATTAATAACCCCGCCATTATGGTTAAGGATTTTAGCTCCTTTTTCCTGAGCGTCCTGGATTAAACTAGAAAGGCGCTCAGGTTTTCCTGGTTCCGGTAAAGGCGTGATATGTATATCAGTATCCCAAGGCATGCCAATTTTTAGTTTTTCTATTTCTTCTCGAAATCTAGCGAGAAAGAGATCCACGATTTTAGTATGCACAAACAAAATTTTCAGGGCCGTGCAACGCTGCCCATTAAAGGCCAGCGTTCCCTGCACGCATTCTTTGACCGACAACTCTAAATCTGCATCTTGGAGGATGATTGCTGGGTTTTTTGCCTCCAGTCCGAGGACACATCGCAAACGGTGAGGCTTGGGATGTTGTTTTTTTAGTACGTCGGCAACGCGGCTTGTTCCAATAAATGCCAGCACGTCAATTTTGCCGGTTTTCATAAGCGTTCCACAAACTTCTGCGCCTTCTCCGTATATCGTATTGATCACTCCCGGTGGAAATGAATTACAAAAAGCTTCTAATAAAAAATTAAATAGTAGGACACCTAGTTTGGGAGGTTTGAATAGAACAGTGTTTCCCATGATTAAAGCTGGAATTAAAGTCGTGAAGGTTTCATTCAATGGATAATTAAACGGTCCCATACAAAGAGCAACCCCAAGGGGAGCGCGCCGGATTTGTCCAATGATTCCCTGCTCGATGGTAAACCGGGAGCAGATACGGTCCAGTTTTTTTAATTCGTCGATGGTGCCATTAATATATTCAACCGTTCGGTCAAATTCTTTTTCAGAATCCCGTAATGATTTTCCAATCTCCCACATCATGAGAGTGACAACTTCTTTTTTCTTTTTGACCATTTGACGAGAAAATTTCTCGATATGTTTAATTCTTTGATCCACTGACATAGTAGGCCATAGTCCCCGACCATTATCATAGGCGCGTACGGCCCCAATTAAAGCTTCGTGTGCCTCTTTTTCGCTTAACCTGGGGTACCTTCCTACTACCATTTGCGATGAACCCGAAGGTGAATCCATCCAAATAGGAGATAGAACTTCTTTCATTGCCCCATTCCAGATTTTTAAATTCCCGTTAATTAAATAACGGTTCTGGATAACGAGTTCTTTTAAAATAAATTCATCTGGAATTTGATCTTCTGTTGGAAAGTTCATGTCCAAGGAACGAATGATTTTTTAAAAATTATTTAACCCTAATCTAATGAGTTTGGAGTTTTCCAGCTATATAGAGTTTTCATATAATTTGCGCGTTCTATAGCGGAAGGATTTGGACTATTAGCTATGTTCATTGAACCTAGCATTTGAGCTAAAGATTCGTATTCATGATCTTCCAACCAAATACTCAGTTCTGTTTTTAGTTTTTGTATATGCTGAGGGCCTTTGTTTAAGATTACTGAACAAACATGAGTTATGCTCGCTCCCGCCATGATTGCTTTGACAATATCTTCAACTTGGTGGATTCCTGAAGAGGCTGCTAAATCACATTTGAGACGACCGCTCAAAAGAGAAATCCAACGAAGCGGAAGCCTTAAGTCGTTAGAATCCGAAAGGATTAAATGAGGAAAGGGTTGAAGGTTTTCTATATCGATATCCGGCTGAAAAAAGCGATTAAAAAAAACCAACCCGTTTGCTCCAGCTTCTTCAAGCTGCTTTGTAAAATGGGCGAGCGAAGTGTAAAAGGGAGAAAGTTTGACAACCAAGGGAAATTTAACAGTTGATCTAACCGTCTTAAAAATACTTAGGTAACGGTTTTCTAATTCTGCTCCTGTTAGCTGAATATCTGTCGAGACAAAATACATATTTAATTCTAGCGCGTCGGCGCCAGCTTCTTCGATTAACTTGGCGCTTTTTAACCATCCTCCTTCATCGACCCCATTGAGACTCGCTATCACGGGGATATTCAGAGAGTTTTTAGCTTGGCGCACTAATTCAATGTAATCATCGAGTCCGTGATCCAATTTTTCTTCGCAATTTGGAAAATAACTTAAGGCTTCGGGAAAAGAATCTGTGCCAAGTTGAAAAAAATATTCTGACAACTTCGAGTCATGTTCTATTTGTTCTTCAAACAGGGAAGGCAGGACGACCATAGGAGCTCCTGAATCTTCTAAATTCTTTAAGCTGTCGAGTTCGCCAGTCAGTGGGGATGACGATGGAACGATCGGATGTTCTAAATCAAATTGCAAATAATTAGTCGAAAGATCCACAGAAAGATTTCCTTTTTTAAATTCTTTCGTATTTCAATTATTATCTTTGGCGGGCGAATTCATAGCCGCTAAATTTTCTAAATATTTCCATTGTCTGTCAATTTCATGTTGAGCCGCGCTAAGAAGTTGTTTTGATCGCTCTGGATTTAAGTGTTTTAAAATGCTAAATCGCGTTTCCATTTGAGCAAAATCTTTGAAATTAATTTTTGGAGCTTTGGAATCCAAATGAAGAGGGTTTTCCCCTTTGGACAGCGATTCGGGATTATATCGATATAGAGGCCAAAAACCGCAGTCTACGGCAGATTTTTGGTGTTGCATGCCTAAGGTCATATTAATTCCATGAGCGATGCATTGGCTATAGGCTATGATCAAAGAGGGGCCGGGAAACTTTTCTGCTTCATTAAAAGCTTTGACCGTTTGGATATCTTTTGACCCCATCGCTACTTGAGCTACGTAAACATTTCCATAAGACATAGCTAAAACTCCAAGATTCTTCATAGGAGTTTCTTTTCCTGCCGCCGCAAATTTTGCGACAGCGCCTAAGGGCGTTCCTTTCGACATTTGACCGCCTGTATTGGAATAAACCATTGTGTCTAAAACAAGAATGTTTACGTCCTTACCGGTGGAAAGTACATGATCCAATCCTCCAAAACCAATATCATATCCCCATCCATCGCCACCGACGATCCATACGGATTTTTTTACTAGATAATCAGCGAGATCTAACAAAGCTTCTGCAGAAGGATCGGTTTTGTTTTTAAGAAAAACTTTTAATTCCTCTACTCTGAGGCGCTGATTATAAAAATCCTTTTCGCTAGATTGGGGCGACTCAAGAATTTGTTGAACCTTAGATTGTCCAAATTGAGAAGCAAAATTTCCTAAATTGAAGACCGCTTTTTCTTTTAAGAAATCAACCGCTAGCCGAAAACCTAGTCCGAACTCTGCGTTGTCTTCAAATAATGAGTTTGCCCAAGCGGGTCCTCTTCCGTCGGCATTTGTTGTCCAAGGGGTTGTAGGTAAGTTGCCTCCGTATATAGACGAACATCCTGTTGCGTTGGCAATCATCAGTCGATCGCCAAAGAGTTGGGACAGTAATTTAAGATAAGGAGTTTCTCCGCATCCAGAACAAGCCCCTGAGTATTCAAATAAAGGGCGCATAAATTGAGGTCCCTTAACTGAATCTGTATGAATGGTCGAGCGGTCTGGATCTGGTAAGTTAAGAAAAAACTTGTAGTTTTCTATCTCTGTATTGGCATGGTCCTGATGAGGACGCATGTTGATCGCTTTGAATTTTGGCTGGCTTTTATCTTTAGCTGGGCAAACGTCAACGCAAACTCCGCAACCCGTGCAGTCTTCTGGAGCGACTTGAACGGTATATTTCATTCCTTGGTATTCAACGCCTCTATAATCATTGTGTTGAAAAGCGGTTGGAGAGTTTTTTAATTGATCGGGTTCGTATGCTTTAACTCTAATGGCCGCATGAGGACATACCATGGCGCATTTATTACATTGGATACAAATATCTTTATCCCAAATTGGAATGGATTGAGCGATATTCCGTTTTTCCCACTGAGAAGTCCCTATAGGCCAGGTTCCATCTGGAGGGAAGGCGCTAACAGGTAAAGAATCTCCTTTCCCTGAAACAATCAAAGCGGTAATTCTTTTAACAAAATCTGGAGCGTGTTTGGGTATTGGCGGTTGAACTTGATATCCGTTAATAGAATCTAAATATTCAACCTCAAATAAATTTGCTAAAGTATGGTCGACCGCTTGAAAATTCATCTCAACAATTTTTTCGTTTTTTCCAGCGTAGGATTTTCTTATCGCTTCTTTGATTAAAGAAATGGCTTGATCGCTTGGAAGAATACCAGAAATTGAAAAAAAGCAAGTTTGCATGATGGTATTAATACGCGCCCCTAAATTTGCTTCTTCGGCTACTTTGTAAGCGTCTATGGCGTAGAACTTGAGTTTTTTTTCAATTATTTGGCGTTGTATATTTTGAGGAATTTTTTCCCAAATAGTTTCTTGAGTAAAAGGAGCGTTTAAAAGAAATGTCCCGCCAGTTTTGGCCTTTTCTAAAACATCGTATTTTTCTAAGAAAGAGAATTGATGGCACCCAATAAAATTAGCGGATTGGATTAAATAACTGGATTGAATTGGTCTAGGGCCGAATCTTAGGTGAGAAATTGTCATTGAGCCCGATTTCTTGGAGTCATAAACAAAATAGCCTTGAACATATTGGTTGGTTTTCTCCCCAATAATTTTGATCGTGTTTTTGTTAGCCCCAACAGTGCCATCTGCGCCAAGCCCATAAAACAAAGCTCTAATGGTTTCATTTTGTTCAATGGAAAAATCTAAATCATGATCCAAGCTCGAAAGGGTCACGTCGTCTTTGATCCCCAAAGTAAAATGATTTTTTGGCGTTTCTTTTGTTAATTCTTCAAAAACCGTTTGGACCATGGCGGGAGTAAACTCTTTGGAAGATAATCCATATCTTCCTCCAATGACCCGGGGTTTTACGTCAAACAACTCCTTCCCTCTTTCCTCTAGAGTCGAAATTATATCCAGATAAAGGGGTTCCCCCACGCTTCCAGGTTCTTTGGTACGATCTAAAACGGCGATAGAACAAGTGGAGCGAGGAAGAGCTTTTAAAAAAGCATCTATATCAAATGGTCGATAAAGGCGCACTTTAATCACCCCAACTTTGTGGTTAGAACTTATTAGATGTTCAACAGTTTCATGAACTGTTTTTGATCCGGATCCCATTAGGACTATCACTCGCTCCGCGTCAGGACTTCCAAAATAATCAAATAATTTATATTTTCTACCCGTCACGGAAAAAAAATGATTCATCGTTTCTTGAACTATTCTGGGGCAGTTTAAATAGAATTGATTGGCGGCTTCGCGACATTGAAAAAAAACGTCCGGGTTTTGCGCTGTTCCTCTCAGTACAGGGTGGTCGGGACTCAATGCTCTTTCGCGATGTTCTTGGATACATTTTTCATCGATCATGGATCGAATATCTTGATCCTCTATTAACTCGATTTTAGATATTTCGTGGGAAGTGCGAAAACCATCGAAAAAATGCATGAAGGGGATTCTAGATTTTAATGTGGCGGAATGAGCGATAAGGGCAAAGTCCATCGCTTCTTGCACGCTTGAGGAAGCTAACATGGCAAAACCTGTTTGCCGGGCCGCCATAACGTCGGAATGGTCTCCAAAAATTGATAAAGCATGTGTGGCAACCGTTCGAGAGGCGATATGGAAAACACAAGGAAGGAGTTCGCCTGCAATTTTGTACATATTGGGAATCATTAAAAGTAATCCCTGGGAGGCGGTAAATGTCGTTGTTAAAGCCCCCGCTTGGAGCGAACCGTGGACTGTTCCGGCAGCTCCGCTTTCTGATTGCATTTCAACAACATGGGGCACCCTGCCCCAAATATTAGGAATTTTATTCGCCGCCCAGGAATCCGAATGCTCTCCCATAGGAGAGGCTGGCGTTATTGGATAGATTGCAATAACTTCGTTGACTCGATGAGCGATATAGGCTGCGGCCTCATTCCCATCCATTATTACTTTTTTACGGAGCATGTTGGTTCCCCAAAACCCATTAATATCTGATTAAAACATTTTTTAAATTAAAATTGTGTTGGTTGCTTTATTTTTGATAACTTTTGATAATCTGACGAACTTGTTCCATATCAAAATTATATTTTCGCCTTAGTTCGCCCAATTTTTGATTGGGAGGAATATTTTCAGAGATTCCCAGTTGTTTTAAAAGATGATCAATGGGAACCCCGGTTGATTGATTTACTTCTTCAAGAGTCATATAACCGCGAATTGCTTCTAATGACGTGGAGTGGCTATGTTCCTTTTCCGAATGTGATTGCTCTTCATGGCTATGGGAATGGTTTGCTTTATTATCCGAAGATGCTTTTATTTTTTCTTTAGGGCTTAAAAAAGGGGCTGCAGAAATTAGCAATAATAATGTCAGACCTGCGATGCCTAATCCAACCCGCATACCCGACCCTTCTTTTGGTTTTTTTTGGAAAAAGCATACAATCCATCGCCAATGAAGCGCTAAATGTATTGTCACCACGGTTATAATAAATACCGCAATCCAAAAGTGAATGTCTCCCCATTCGTGTCTGGTGAGCCCCCATATGCTGAGATTATGTCCGCTTCCTGGTGGGAGAAGGTATCTTTGAAGAAGCCCTGTAGCAATTAGAAAAACTAATCCAACTAAAGCGAGTGAATCGATTATAAAATTCAGGGCTTGTCTTTTCATGAGGTTTTTTTATTTGAAGATTATGAGTTTGTAAATTCAACAATTAATCTTTTTTATTTAAGAGAATAGATTTTTATTGAATATTCCTTACGAGGTGTTAAAAACCTATTTATCTTTGATTTGATAGGTTCTTTTTGAGGGAATAAGGTTTTGGGGAGGATCAAACGAATCCAAAAATCAAAATCTAGTGAAGAAATGGTTGTTTTGAAATCGCGGTTTTATTTTCTATGGTCTTAAATTAAGAGAAATACGCTTTGAGGACATACTGTTGCATCATGCGTTGTGTATTAAAAAAGGAGCCATTTAGAGCTATAGAATGTCGCATGATTTCGATGAAGCGGTTACGATTAACATAGAATGTCGGTAGAATGATTTGTTCTAATTTAGCGTAAAACGATTCGGCGTCCTTTTTGCGATCTCCATGTTCATTTAAACTGTGTCCATCAATGGACCATCCTGTTACTCCCTCAATGCAACCTTCTATCCACCAGCCATCCAGCACGCTGAAAGATGGAACTCCATTAAGAGCCGCTTTCATGCCGCTTGTTCCCGAAGCTTCCAAAGGCGGTTCGGGGGTATTTAGCCAAATATCAACTCCAGCAGTTACCATTCGCGCCAAACTCATATTGTAATTTGGGAGGTAAGCAACCTGAATATCAGAACCAAGTTCGTTCTTGATTTGAATAATTCGTTGAATAAGTTTTTTGCCGTCCTGGTCTTGAGGGTGAGCCTTTCCTGAGAAAATGATTTGAAGTTTTCCAACGTCATGAGCAATTTTTCTTAAACGTGAGATATCTTCAAATACAAGATCCGCTCGTTTGTAGGTTGCAAATCGGCGGGCAAAACCAAAAGTTAAGGTGTTTTTATCAAATCCTGCGTTTGCTTCGCAGTTTATATACTCGATAAGTGTATTTTTACATTGTCGATGCGCCTCCCATATTTCTTCATCGGGAATGCTTAAAGCATAACGCAAGCTAAAGTTATCTTGCTTCCAACCGGGGATATGATGATCAAACATTTTGGCAAATGGGGGCGAAACCCAATTTCCAACATGGACTCCGTTAGTGATGGAATCTACATTATAGGAAGAGAACATTAGGCGTGATACTTCTCCATGCTTTTTTGCGACTCCATTGATGTAATGACTAAATGTTAAAGCTAAAAAAGTCATATTCAGTCTGTCTTCATGACAGATTGGATCATTGATACCGCAGGCGTCGCGATTTCCAAAAATGCGATCAACAAGTTCCAGAGGAAACTGGTCGTGTCCTGCGGGGACGGGAGTATGTGTCGTGAATACACATTGTTTGCGGATAACTTCTATATCCTCCGGCTCCATTTCCGATAAGGATCGACCGTCATTCTTTAAATGTTCTTTTAACAATTCTAAAGTTAATAGACTTGCATGCCCTTCGTTCATGTGGAAACGTTGAAGGTTATGATAGCCTAGCTCGCGCAAAATTCTTATACCGCCTATGCCTAAAACGGCTTCTTGGCAAAGCCTATAATGGGAGTCTTCTCCGTAAAGATAGTGAGTTAGAGTTCTATCCCAGGCAGAGTTTTCAGGAAGGTCGGTATCTAAAAAATAAACAGGAACCACATAACCGCTAATGCCGGACACTTCATATTGCCAAGCTCGGATATGAACCTCTCGTCCTTCTAAAGTGACGCTAGCGCGGACGTCAGTATCGATCATAAAGCCTTCAATTCGCCAATGGGTAGGTTCTTCATTTTGAAAACCACTGGCGTCAAGTTTTTGAAAGAAATATCCTTTTCGATGCGCCAAGGTGACGGCTAAAAGTGGAACCTGCATATCTGCCGCTGAACGAATGGTATCTCCGGCAAGGATTCCAAGTCCTCCAGCATAGGTTGGTATATCGGAGTCGATTCCGACTTCCATAGAAAAATAAGCGATCTTTTTATTTTGGCTCATAGGGTTAAGAGTAGAGAAAAACTCAAGAAATTCTATACATCAAATTTTTAATTGTTTAAATTATGATCTAGGACAAGTAGGAATATTCAAATAGTCGCTTTGAGTGAGATTTAATTTTATGTAAATAATGGTAGGCGGTAAATTTAAAGAACTGATTTAAAAGCCATGGGATACATTTACCCTACTTGTACTGCCCGTGTTTCAAACGCCATTTAATTAGTCAGCAGGATTGGAAAATTTTAATAATTCATATTTAATCAAGCAAATATTCCTTATTTAGATGTTAAAATGATTCCTTGAAATCCTAATTCCTATATTGCAAAGCTTCAACTAAATGCAACGTTTAGCGAAAATAAAACAACCGACATTGGATGAAATAACTTCTTTCCTGCCTGGAATGGTTTATAGATGTTTAAATGATAAAAACTGGACCATGAAATATGTTAGCAATGGGTGCGAAGGCCTTACAGGTTATAAACCTGAGGATTTTATAAATAACTCTCCACCATATAATGAAATCATTCATAAAGATGATAAGCCCAAAGTTTGGAAAATAATTCAGGAAGCTCTTAAAGAAGATAAACAATTTGAAATTTTTTACCGCATTAAAGACTTAAATGGTCGAGAGAAGTTTGTATGGGAACGAGGTGGAAGTACTGGTATTAGTAAAGAAAAGGTAGTTCTATTACAGGGATTTATTACTGATGTGACAGAGATCCACCAAATGAAAGAAGAAATTGAATTGTCCCACGATAAATTGCGTTTGCTAAGCAATCGATTGCAGTCTATTCGAGAGGAAGAGAAAGCCGCGATAGCTCGGGATATACATGACGAGTTGGGACAATCCTTGACGGCGTTAAAATTGGATTTATCCAATTTGGAGAAAGGAAACAACCCTGAAGTCCTCCATGAAAAACTGGAAACAGTTCGCGATACAATTGATTTCACCATCAAATCTGTACAAAGGATAGCCGCCGAATTACGCCCTCCGATTTTAGACGCTTTTGGGCTTTTCGAGGCTATTTTTTGGCAAGCGACTCAATACCGAAAACGTTTTGGAATCGATTTCGATTTAGATGGACTTCAGGAAGATATTCACTTGAGTAAAGACTTAGAAATAATGCTTTTCAGAGTATTTCAAGAATGTCTTACCAATGTTATCCGTCATTCAAAGGCGAAAAAAGTATGGGTTAAATTTCAACAGAAAAAGGAAGATATTATTTTGGAAATTCAAGATAATGGGATTGGAATTAAAACAGCCAAAATAAATGACCCTCAATCTTTAGGGCTTTTAGGAATTAAGG
>JAYOZP010000036.1:0-16475 GCA_038154245.1 Nitrospinales bacterium
ATCCTTATCTTTGTCTTTATCCTTGTCTGAACTTGAGCTGGAACTTGAACTTGTGTCTGTGTCTTTATCTTTATCCTTATCTTTGTCTTTATCCTTATCTTTGTCTTTGTCCTTGTCTGAATCGTCTACAACACAGGTTGTACCACTATTACGAACGCCATTACCAGCCCGCTTTGTATCAACCCTCAAATAATTAGAACCGCTTGGAATTGAACAATACTCAGCTCTAATATCAGAGCAAGTTCTTAATTCAGCTTTTTGAGTTAAACCTATCGCCCACACGTTTCCGGTTTTCGAAGTCATAAAAACATTGCTAGAAGTAACATCGGCACGCAGATCTCCTGTCGTCGAATGAACGCTTACAAAACCTTTCATTCCTTCAACAGAAGCCCAAGCTTTATTTGCCCAAATCCCAAAGCCGCTCCAAGCCGTACTTGAACTAATGCCTAAATTCATGGTCCGAGGAGCGGTAACATTTGCTCTTATTTCGCAATTAGTAGCTCCGTTTATCAAATTAGTATTTACTCTTAATATTGTGCCGCTACTAACGTATAAAGCGTACGCACAATTATCGCCTCCAGATACTTTGGTCAAATTAACGTCGATTGTACAATTATCCCCAGCGTCTTTTCCTGTCACCGTTATATTCGGAGCTGGAAAGTTCGTCGCAGTAAATCCTGGGTTGTAATACATTTTTAAAGTATTGATTGAATCGCAATCGATAGACCGCGAACAATTATCCCAATCATAATTCCATGAACTTCCCAATTCACATTCATCAACCGATGGAGACGGCGATGGTGATGGCGATGGCGATGGAGACGGTGAAGGCGATGGCGATGGTGATGGCGATGGAGACGGTGAAGGCGATGGAGATGGAGATGGGCTTCCTCCGCCAGCATACGCTTTGCCAACAAAATTACTAGTCATAGGATTAGGCAACAATACGGTCAATATAAAAAATAAACAAAAACACAAGGTCTTAACAGAATGAGACATCTTGAAAAACAATTTTGTTTTTTTATTTTTTATGGAGTTATTTGCCACAGGCCTAATCACCAATTAAAAATGTTAGATAAATTTTGTTACTACTAATTTATCCCTAAGCGTTTTGAAAAACAACCTTTTATAAGAATCTAAATGTAGTTTTAGATTAATATGCCATTTTTCAAAGAATTTCGACCACCAGATGAAGTCTCAAAATGAAACAAATGACACAAAATTTCCATTTGAAGAATTTAAAATTACTTAATTTGATTTATTAAAAAACCGTAATATTGGTTTCCGAAATAAATCCATAGAAAATAAAATGAGTAAAAACCAAAAGAAAATATTACCTGAATGGAAATAAATTGAACGATCTTTAGGAATAAATAACGGGAACGAAGTAATGTCTTTTTTAAATAATGGCGTTAAAGAGGTTGGTATTATCTCTCCAGTCGCTTTAACAAAAGCTCCAACGCCAGAGTTTGTGACTCGCACCATAGGCGTTCGATATTCTACCGAGCGGAATACAGCCAGCGAAAAATGAATTAAAGAAAGTCCGCTCTTTCCAAACCAAGCATCGTCGGACATATTAACAATGGCGTTCCCTCCTCTATCGACAAACCCTCGAATTAAATCTGTAAAAACTGATTCGTAACAAATTACGGGTATTATTTTTTTTCCTTGGTTCAAATCAAATACCGTGCGTTCTTTCCCAGCAATATAATTTCGGGCTCCTTGAAACATGTTCCGTAAAAAGGGGAGCCTTTCTTCGAAAGGAATGTATTCTCCAAAAGGAAATAATATTATTTTGTTATATTCTTTTCCAAATTCTCCCGAAGGTAATGCCATACGCATAGTGTTTGTATAGCGGTAAGGTTTTTTAAACACCCAAGTGCATGGCGCCAATATCCTCCGGTTTATTTTTTTCGCTAAAACGCTTAACTTATTCCGATAATCTTTATCTTCACAAGTTGGCGTTAAAGGGATCTCCGGCCATACTACTAATTCGCCTTTAGAATTAATATCGGCGCTTTTTTCCGTTAGCTCAAAAGCTGCGTCCAATAAATCAACGCCTGTTTTGTTCGAGGTAGTAGGCAAGTTAGGTTGTATGGATTCAACTCGTAAAATCTGATCCATGCCTGCAGCTTTTTCTAAATCATGAAGTTGATTCAATCGAAACGCACCGTAACCTAAAATAAAAATGTGTAACGATATTAGGCAAACAAAAACCGTATTTAGTTTTTGTTTGTTTTTTAGTTTTAAAATTAGCTCCAAAATCAGCCAATTAGAAAAGATAATGGCAAATAATAAAATTGGGATACCGCCCAAATCCAGAATTTGAATAACGCGAGGAGAATTATAAAAAGCGTGAGTAATATTGCCTGGGAGTAAAGCGGGAAAAATGGTTAAAAGCAAGCAATGACAAGCTGCGGCGCGTATTGGGCCAAAAGGTTTTGCTAACCAACCAAATTTACCTTGGCACCAACCAAACAAAGCATAAGGTATCGCTTGAAAAGCGCAAACCACGCTATACCAGAATAAAGTAACGCCCAACGAAAGTTTAAGCCAACTTTGCATCCCATTGATAAACCCAGAGCAAATTGCTAAAAAAGCAAAAAAAGCAAATGAAAACCCACAAATCGCCCCTTCACTCGGCTTCGCGTTTACCATAGCCAATCCCCAAGGAACCATGGCAAACCAGGCTAAAAAAGAAAAACCCTCTCCTCCTATACCAGGATAAAAAAGCCAAGCTAAAATAGAGGAAACGCTGGTTAGCAAGACTCTTCGATAGAGAGGAAGTATTTTTATATTGTCTATCAAGGCAAACAAAGCCTCTCCTAATTCGTTGTTTCTCAATTTGCGAAATTGCTTTTACCTTATATTTATCTTAAGTATATGGACATATATTATAGAGATTCCTAAAACTAAAATTCTTATCGATATTAAAACCCTTGAAAACTCTGTACTTTTATGAATTACTCCAAAATATTGAAAGTAAGGGTAAAGAAAATACTAAAAAAAAAATTATTTTTTTCGTGGTCTAACTTAGCGTTTTTCAACCCATTTCAGAAACAACAGTAAATTTAATGATATCAACCATTTGACAGCTTATAGCATTGAGCCTATAATTTTTTACTTAGAGACAAAATGTGACTTAGGTTTCCAAAATGAGACTTCTGGAAAATAAAAAAATTAAAACGTCCGACGGTTTTACGTTGATGGAAATAATCATCGTAGTTTTGCTGATCGGTATCATTGCCGCAGTTGCGGTGCCCAACATGAAAACGGATTCTATCAATCCGACTCTTTCTGCGCAGGCTTTAGAATCTGACATACGTCTTGTTCAGGAAGTAGGCATGTCCAGAAACATGGGTACTGGAGACAACAAAGCAGGCCTCATCTTCAGTCAAGATGGAGTCACCGGAAAATGGACGTATAACTTGGTCGATACCAATGGCATATTGGGTGAAACGCGCGAATTTGCTCCTGAGGTTGGAGTAAATTCTATAACAAGCAATTCGCTTTACTTCAACAAACATGGAGAGCCGGAAATTGGAGCGACCGCATGGTCTCTTAATTTAGGCATTAATGCCGTTACCTATACCGTCACGGTTCAACCGTATACTGGAATCGTTACAGTTACCGAGCCTTAGAAATTATGAAAAATTTAATAACAAAATTTATTCCAAAACAGCCTTCGATAATGAGAAACGCTAAAGGCTTCACGTTGCCGGAAATCATAATGTCTATTGTTCTCATAGGTATATCTGTGCCGGCTATTATGGTTCCATTTACCAGCTTAAAATATACGCAATCGCCAGAAGTGGTTGTGAGAGCTTCTTTTTTAGCTCAAAAACATATGGAAACTTTAGCGGATAAAACTGTTACTTCCATAGATTCAGATTGCTCAAGCTTAAATGGAGCGGACGGTGAATTTACCTTGGTTTGCACTTCTATAGATGTAGCGGCAGGCGATCTAGATACCGATACAGGCTCTACAAGTTTTGGTAAAAAAATAACGTTAGAAATTAGTCATCCAGAAATAGAACCGCTTAGTTTTGTAAATCTTTTTACTCAATAATTTCAAGTTATGAAATTGATAAATAACAAAAAAGGCTTTACGCTTATAGAGATTATCATAAGTATTGTTCTGGCTTCCGTAGTAGGCACAATATCCATGAAATACGTTTTGGATATCGTAAACCTCAATCAAATGCACGCCCAGAAAAAAGATTTGGTCGACGAAGCTAAGCTAGGAATGGAATATCTAATTCGAGAAATTCGATTCGCAAGGAGCGGTACCCCCGCTATATCTTGCGGCACTTTAGGCGGAGCTTGTACTGTTGGATCTACCTATAACGCAATATTTTTTAATCGGGGCGCTTTGTTACAAGACACGACTAGCCCGAGATCCGTTTCCTATTCGTTAGTATCCTCAAGCGTAGTTAGAGCGGGGGCTTCTTCTGAAAATATAATTAACAATGTATCCGCTTTTACTATAAACGTCGTTGAGGCCAATTTATTTCTAATCACTGTTACCCAGTCAAAATCAACTGGCGAAACCTATTCACTCCAAGCTGCTGTGAGGCCTAGGGCATATATATGATATCGCGCTTCTTTGAAAAATATTTTTCTCGCTACATTAAAAACCAATCGGGTATAGCGGCTTTAATGGGAGCAGTAATAACTATCGTAGTCCTAGGTACGGTAGCTTTAAATTATTGGGTTGAATCCAGGCATAAACACGCCGGTAGCGCTTTAACCATGACTTCAACAAATGCTTTCTTTATAGCCGAGTCAGGTATCAGATATGTCGAAGGCTGCTTAATTAAAGATCCCACTAATGCAGCGTGTTGGTGTAATCAAGGCGGTTCGAGTTGTTCAACTTGGGTTTCCACGCCTGACATCTCAACCCCAATCCCTATATCGGGGGGAGCGTTTACAGTCACCTTTACCAACAAAACGACCAGTTCGGTTCGAGCAAATTCCGTCGGAACTTTTAGAATGGCTGAAAGGGTAATTGGTAAAACAATTTCCTCAGCTGGAGGTTGTGCTTTTACAACTAATTCAGTATCGGCTTGTACAAGTATTAATATATTAAACAATGCCGAAACCGACGCTAGTCAAGGACTAGTATCATGCGAACTTCCTTTGGTAGCCCCAGTCACTGTTGATGGTGCGGGCTGCCCAAACGCTACTTATCCAGATTTTAGCATTGCAAGCCATACGGATACAGGCCTTTCTGGGGGAGAGCTAAATCACTTTCAATTCTGTAACTTTACGATTGATGGGTCTGACACATTTAAGATTTCAAGCGATAGAACTATAGAAGTTGAAAATGATTTAAACCTCAAACAACAAAGTTCAATCAAAATTCGTAGTAACGCAAAAGTGACTTTTAAAGTTGAAGGTAAAATAACCATTGAAGGTAATGCCGATTTTGACGTAAATGATAGCTCCAATCAGGCAGGCACTTTAACGTTACATAATAATGACGACTTCAAACTACAAAATACCGCCAAAATTAATCAAGTTTATGGTTTAAATCAAAGCCCAATTATTGGGGTTGAAGATGTCATCGTACTGGCTGGAAAAAATGCTACCATTGAAAATTCCACGGTCTTTGTTGGGGGTTTAGTAGCAAATGACGATATCAATATCCAAAATAATAATGATTCCTATGGCGCCATTCTGGGTGATAATGTCACTTTACAAAATAACGCAAATCTAACCTATGGAAGCTTAGCCGGTTCCGAAGCCGAAGGCTATGACCAATGTCAAGGCGGATCTGGCAGCGAACAACTTCCTCCAGACTACTCAGGTTAGTACGTTTTTCTTAATCAAATTCTTTAAAATCCTACCCAATTTTAAAGTTTTTTTACTTGCATTGTAAAAAAACTAGACTGCAACAGGAAAGTTGTGCCATAATTCAGAATAAGATATTGCCTTATATTTGAATGAGTTATGAGCAAACTAAAACTTCCCCCAATAAAACTCCCATTTAAAACACCCTCTTTTAAAATCCCTGGGCTTGGAAAAGGGGCCAGTGGAAAGAGTGTCGGTCTTGATATCGGATTCCACTCTGTAAAGATTGTCGAAGTCGTTTCCCACGCTTCTGGATTTGAAATTACCAATTTTGCCATAAAAGAGATTCCACCCTCGGTCTTATCGCTTCCAGACCGCGCTCAGGCTCTTGGTCAAATGATCAAACAAATGTTTGAGGAAAAAAAATTCGACACCGATCAAGTATATCTATCTGTAAGCGGGCATAACGTTGTTATCCGACATTTAGAATTACCTAAAATTCCCAAAGAAGAAATTTTAGACGCAACCCGGTGGAACGCAAAAGAAGAGGTACTTTTTTCCGTTGAGGACGCCTTTGCGGATTACCACATCACTGGCGAAGTCACCAAAGACGACGGCGTATCTTACTATCAATTATTAAGCGTAATTGTTAGAGCAGATATTGTTCCGTTTCTCGTTTCGATTGCAGATAAAGCGGGTTTAAAACCTCTAGGAGTTACGATAATTCCTCTTGCTTTGTGGAACTACGACAGCTCCTTCAACCAGTTAGAACCTGGCACCGTAACCAGTTACATCGATATGGGAGCCGAACGGACTAGAGTTTATTTCGTTATTGACGGTGAACTAAGGTTCTCACGAGAAATTCCTAATGGGGGGAAAAACGTTACTGGAGCTATTACCGGCGATTACACATTAGAAGACGAAACAAAGGTTAATGTAGACGCCGTCCGCGCTGAAACAATTAAAAAAACTTATGGATTGCCCGCTGAAGATTCATTAGAAATTACTCAAGAAGGAATCCCTCTTCTTGATATCCGAGAAAGAATTCTTCCTGTTGTGGAAAAACAATTAGAAGAATTCATGCGGTCTATTGATTATTTCAAAAACCAATATAAGCAAAACGCAGTTCATCGAGTCATACTTTCCGGCGGGTCTGGTAGTTTGAAAGGTTTTTATCAATTTCTTGCAGCTAATTTAGAAATTCCTATTGATAGATGTAACCCTTTATTTCAATCAACCAAACCATTAGCCAATGTATCTCAAGAAAAAACCAAACTTCTAGGCCCTAGCTTAACAACCGCCGCCGGTTTAGCGCTAGGAAAAGCCAGTAGAATTAACGTTCTGCCAGAAGAACTTCGATACTTTATTAAAAAAGACATTATTAAATGGGCTCCTTATTCATTAATTCCCATATTTATAATCGCAATAATGCTGGTTAGCTCTAGTATTAGGGGAAAAGTAGAAGCTTCTCAGAAAAGATTAAACAAAATCCAGTTACAACTAGCCACTTTACAAGCCACTGCCGAAGCGGCTCAAAACCCCGCAAAAGTTTTGGAAAAAATGATTGTAGAAAGAGAGTCTCTAGAAAAGCAACTTAAAGACCTCCCGGGGGTTTATCGAGTTGTCGATATCAAAGAAACGTTAAATGAAATCGCAAAACTTATTCCCCCTGAAACCTCGTTGCTAAAACTAGTATACAAAGCTAAAAGAGATAAAAAAGACGAGAAAAGAGGCGATATATACCTTAAAGGTATTTTCTTTGGAAACGAAAGAACTTCGTTACAGGCGCTCACAAATTTCCTAAATTCTCTCAAAGAATCTCCTTTTTTCACAATTTTTAAATTAGAAGATACAGAAGCCGAAGGAACCGAAATCTACACAAGTCCTGGTTTAAAGTTTAAGATTTCAGTTTTCCCAAAAGAATCGGAAAATCTATCGCTTAGAAAAGCAAACGTTAAAAAAGATGCGAAATCTACGTCATGAATAAATTTGATCTAAAAAAACTTACCGCAAGAGAAAAAGTCATCATGGTAGTGATGACACTAGTGGTTGTTGGTTTAGGTTTCTTTAAACTCGAATACGAAGTTCAAGAAAAGAAACTAAAAAAGATCACCTCTCAAATAAATAAAACCAATATTTCTTTAAACTCTTTGGCAAAAATAATTCCGGCAGCCGCTAAAGTTAAAAATATCGAAAAGAAAATCTCTAATTTCAAAGAAAATAATAGCCAACTGAAAAAAGATATTAAATTTGCAAAAAGCAGAATGAGAGGCAGTTATCTTGAAATATTAAACGCTCTGAATGCCGAGGCCGAAAAAAGTAAAGCTATACTTAAATCAACCAAAACCACCGACGAAGAAGTAAAAAAAGGAAAATTAAGATATAAAGAAGTAACCGTTAATATGGTAATTCATAGCGATTACAAAGCCATTTCGAGCTTTATCGAAGGCTTAGAAAAAATTCCAGCTAATATTTTTCTAGATACAATAGAAGTCAAAAGAAAAGACGAGATTTTACCTAATATTCAAACCAAGCTAACCTTAAAACTTTATGCACTTATATGATTCGATCGCGCACTGTTTTATTCCTAGCTTCTTTATTCATATGGGTTTTTATTTTTTCTCCATTTTCTTATTCACAACAACAAAGCAATCAACCTCCTTTACCTAATCCAGGAAAATTACTTCCCGCTCCTGGAAAACAACCAAAAACACAACCGCCATTTATAGGAAATCCTCCAGGGTTGCAACCGCCTGATGAGGAAGCGGACGAAGAAGCCCGTAATCCATTTTTATTACCTGACGGGGTTTATCTAAAGTCAACATTAGTCAATGAAGCAAAACCAGAAGAACCTGAAGGTGAACCTACGCTACAAGCGGTTACAATTACCAAGAAAAATCGAATTGCGACTATTAATAATTTTAATTTTGAAGTAGGCGATGTTGCCTTCGGTAAAAAAATAGTCGCTATTTCTAATGATCGAGTGATACTCGAAAATGACGCAGAACGTATTACTTTAACTCTAAAAAATCGATCTTTTAGAATTAAGGTCAATAAAGACCAAAACTGAAAAAAAACCTCCGTTCTGAAAACCCATTTCACCTATTTTTTGAACAAATAGAACTATTTTTTCAAATTTTGAAAAACCACCCTTTTTCAGAAACTATTTCCCTTCTACATACACATTTTTTAATTTTTAACCTTAAAAAGCTCTTCACCACCAAATTACTGATTTTCTCTTAAAAACCAAATAACCCCAATAAAATCAATTTTTTTTAGACTATTTTCACAAATTAATGTATTATTATTTATCATAATTTATATAAATTATACGACAATTCAAAAACCTTAAATATAATCAAAAAATGCCCTCCTGCCTGGTCCAAAAAAATAACGGGTTTTTTACATACACAACTAAAAAGATAATTTTCTTTCTTTTCCTGGGAGGCTTTTTTCTATCGGCTTGTATATCTAACAAAATCGCATACAAAGAAAATGAAAATCCAAAAGCCGCTTCAGAACCCTCTCTTTCCGTAAGCGCAAAAAAACCAGAGGAACCAGGACCCGAGGAAGATTGGGACGAAGACTTAGAAAACGCCAAGATGGCAAAAACATTAAAAAGTAGCGATCGTAGTAAAAGGAAAAAAAGAAGATCGCCTCTAAGAAGCTTAGTTGAAACTCAGCAATCGTTTCTATATCCAGAAACCGCTTTAGATGAAAAGTTGGAACCTGGCTCGCGAAAAACAAAATCAAAGAAAAATTCGTTATCTGAATCCGAAGACGGTCCATCAGAGATTCTCTTAACTCAAAGCGACACTGAAACTAGAAAGCTAAGAGAAAGAGGGCCAAAGTTTAGTATTTCCGCTAAAGACGTAGATATAAAAACGATCTTATTTTCGATTTCAAAAGAAATCGATCAGAATATTTTAATCGACCCTTCGATAAAACAAAAAGCTTCGGTGGATTTAAAAGATGTCCCTCTCACCGAAGCATTAGAAGCTTTATTAACGCCTTTAAAATTAAAATACTCCATTGAAAAAGATTACATCCGAGTATCCGCAGATAAAATGGAAACTCGTATTTTCCACTTAAACTATATTATTTCGCGTCGTCAAGGCAGCAGCAACCTGCAATCTTCTAGTGGGTCTCAGATTTCAGGAGCCGGTATTTCTGGAAGTTCAAGCGGTTCGGGCAATGCTCGAACAACTAGTAGTTTACTTTCTTCTGAAGAAACCGACCTTTGGAACGAAATAACAACAGGTCTAAGGCAATTTCTCAGTCCAGGCACACAAGTGGATGGGGCTGAAGATGCCGGCGCCGACGGAGCAACAGACCCAGCAGCAGCCGCGGCTCCTGCAGCTGGCGCAAGTCCTCTAAGTGCAGCTTTAGGTTCGTTAGGAGGCGGTGGAGCAACTCCAGCGGCTCCTGCAGCTGAAGACAACGCTGCCGCTGAAGACGGGGCCGATGGAGCCAATGCGAATGCTGAAGGCGGCTTCGTTTCAATTAATAAACAAGCAGGATTGATTATAGTAAAAGATTATCCTGAGCAATTACTTAGAGTAGCCGAGTATTTAGAAGCAGTTGAAGGATCTACTCAACGTCAAGTATATATCCAAGCTCAAATTCTGGAAGTCAATCTTAATGACGAGTATCGTCTGGGTATTGATTGGAGTACGGTTACCCCAATAAGTATCATTCACGATGGATTAGCATCTGATCCTGCGACCTCATTAATACGAGGAACTTCTAACTTGACCTATGGTATCAGTAACGCAAAATTAAATTTAGTGGTTGAGGCGCTACAAAATCAAGGTTCCGTTTCTGTGCTTTCAAGTCCCAAAATTGCAACATTGAATAATCAACGAGCGGTTATTAAAGTCGGTACTGAAGATGTTTTCTTTGTTCCAGAAGTCACTCCAGCAACAACGACAACTGCTTCCGCAACGACATTTCAACCCGCAACTGTAACCGTAGGTATCATTTTAGACGTATTGCCGCAAATAAACGTCAACGGCCAAGTTATGATGAGTATAAACACCAGTATTTCCGAACGCACCGGAACAGCCGTTTCTCCTGATGGAATCAATCGAGTCCCAATTCTAAATGTTCGGGAAGCGAATAACGTCGTATTATCTCAAAACGGCCAAACAATTATAATAGGAGGGTTGATGCAAGATCGGAAAACTACCGGTACCAACGGTGTTCCGCTATTAGAAGATCTTCCTATTTTTGGACGGTTGTTCCAGCGCGAATTAGAAACCACTGAAAAAACAGAATTGGTGATTTTATTAACTCCAGAAGTCTTGGCTGGAAAAAAGATCGACGAACGAGTGATTGCAGAATCAATGAACGCCAAGAAACTGGGAGTCAAGTTTAATTAAATTTACAAAAGGTCTACCAAGTTTGATTGGCCTTTAATTTCTTAACGAAACTTTTGGTCTTTTATGTACGAAAGCTTTTACGGTTTAAAAGAGAAACCCTTTAGTTTAACTCCAGATCCAAAATTCCTTTATTTAAGCAAACAGCATCAAGGGGCTTTGGATCATATGTTGTATGGTATCAAACAAAAAGAAGGGTTTATGACCATTGTCGGAGACGTCGGAACAGGTAAGACAACTTTATGCCGTTGCCTGTTAGACCGATTGGACGAAACGGTTCAAGTCGCTCTGATATTGAACCCAATGCTTTCCGATATCGATTTGCTCCGTACATGTCTTTACGATCTTCGAATAGAACCTAGTCTGTACTTAGCGCACACTCCCGTCGACGTTATCCCAGGAGGCGCTGGACATATGCCTCAGGATACATCTGTTAATAACCATTTAAAGTCAATCGAAGAAAAGTCCTTAATTGATTGTCTCTCAAAAAAAGAGTTAATAGATGTTTTAAACGCTTTTCTTTTGAAACAACATGAAGAAAACAAATCGACGGTTTTAATTATCGACGAAGCGCAAAACCTTTCTTTAGACGTTATGGAACAAGTACGGATTCTATCCAATTTGGAAACCGAAAAAGAAAAACTGCTGCAAATTATCTTCGTTGGCCAATTAGAATTAACAGAAAAACTAAATCGCCCCGAACTAAAGCAATTAAACCAGAGAATTTCGATTCGCTATCAAATTCCACCATTAACTCGAGAAGAAACGTACAACTACGTAAATCACCGAGTAATGATCGCCGGAACCGTTTCGCGTATTCGCTTTATTTCGTCAGCGTTAAAAACCATCTATAACTACTCTAAGGGGTACCCTAGACTCATTAATTTGGTAAGCGACCGAGCTCTTCTTTCAGCTTTTAACGCCCAAACAGACTCAATTGAATCTAGCCATGTGAAACAGGGAATAAAAAGCCTGTCAGGCGTTGACGCGATGGAGCGTTCTTGGAAAGAAGTTATGAAAGAGAACGCAAGTTTAGCTTTTTCCGTTCTATTCTTTGTAGCTGGTTTGATTTTCTTTTTTTCAGGGTCGTCAAACAGTGAAAATACAAATGTAAGCAAAGAAATGGCGCAACCGGTTATACACTCAGATAACTCACAAAAATTAGTCCAAACTAAGCAAAATTTAACTCCAACAAAAAATGTCAAAATTTCAGATAATCGTCGATCTTTTCAGCAAATAGCGCAAAATTATAAAGACGACTATAGAATACAAGTTTACGCTTTTAGTAAACAAAAAACGGCTGAAGAAAACGCGCAATTATTAAAGGCTGAAGGATTCAAAACCTATTGGAAAAAAATTAATTCTTCAGGACAAAATTGGTTTGTAGTCTATGTAGGTCCATTCACGGCAATAACTGAAGCAAAATCGAGCCTAAAACGTTTAAAAACTTCCGGCCGCGACCCTTTATTGCTTTCGCTTTCAAATCCCGGTTAGGAGACCGTTATGAGTTTAATAGCCGATAGTCTAAAAAAAGCGTTAAAAGCTAAAGAATCTCTAGGACCAAAAATCCCTCAATTTAATTTAATCGCTTCGAAAAGCAAAGTAGCTGGAAAAATTCCCGACAAAAAAGTTCTTGGGCAAGCTGTAGCCATTGGAATCTTAGGTATCATTTTTTCATATTTAGTTTTTTCTGGAGCCTTTGATAAAGGCATTAAAATCACTGAACTACCCCTTTGGGAATCTTTAGGTCTAAAAAAGAAAAGACCAAATCCTATTCAAACTGCAAAGCTTCCAACACAACCGCAAACACAACCTCAAAACATAGCCCGGCAACCTGCGCCAACGGTTAACTCCGTAGAAGAAACTAAAACGGTAGAACCTTTCGTACCTCCGCAAACCACCGAAAACCAAGAGCCATCAGAATCTAAAGTAGATTCTAAAAATGTTGACGCTAGTATGGAAAGCTCTCAAGCATCTATTCAAAATGAACCAATAGAATCTACAATAATCGAGGAAGAGAAAGAGGAAGAACCGCAAATTGAGGTAAGATCGGTTGAAACAGAAATGCCTAAAAATGAAGTTCCGATATCAGAAAAAGGAACAATATCGGAAATTGTGCCGGTAAAAGATTTACATCCTTTAGAAATTAAGATAAGAAGAGGCCCAAAAAAAACAGCAAAAAAATATCGCAAAAACCGAACCTCTTCTTCTTCGAAACCCAATTTGCCTAGAGAACAAATTTCAAGTGGAAATATTCAACATGTCGTTATCTTAAGTCCAAAAGAATTCTTGGAACAAATGTCAAGTGGAGATAGAGAAAAAGTTGCAATGGCAAACTTTTCTCCAGAAGAAATGATCCCGATGAAAAGCTTAGAATCCTCTCCCCCACTTTCTAAATCTTCGACGCCAGAAATTTTTAAAGACTCAAATTATTATTTCAATATGGGGACTTTCCATCAAGAAGCTGGCGATCATCAAGAAGCTTTAATCAACTACCAAAAAGCCGCAGAATTAGATCCTAGGAACCCAGAAATTTATAATAATATTGGACTCATTTATAAAAAATTAAGGATGTACGACGCTTCCCTTGAGCAGTTTATGCGAGCTCTTTACATAGATCCAAACTTTTCAAAGGCCTACAACAACATAGGCGTGGTCTATTATAAAAAGGGAAATATCAAGGGAGCAATTTCTAATTATAAAAAGGCGATCCAAACCGAACCTGATAATCTAGAAACCTACAATAATTTAGGAATCATCTATAAGAAACAAAACTGGTTAGAAAAAGCCCAATCAGTTTATAACAAAGCGTTCAAAATTGATCCAGACCACCCTGGCACGAATTACAATTTGGGCTTGCTTTACGAAGAAATGGGAAATATGACTTCGGCTATTTATTTTTACCGGAGATTTATCAAGCTTGGCGGCGACCGCCATCCTCGATTGGTGACACAAGTAAAAAACCATTTAGAATCATTGGTGGGTTAACCATCGCTTGCCTCCTGAATCCACCAGTTTTAGCTCCTGCCAACTCTTGTTTAAGCGCTTTAAAAAGCTTAAAATAAAATCTAAATAATTCTTTTTATTTAGACGGTCTTTACATGTCTCAAAGTTCTATAAAAACAAAGATCAAAAAAAATATCATTGCAGGACTTTTGGTAGTTATCCCGGCAGGCCTGACGTATTTTCTTTTTACATTTATCAATTCCGGTTTAGACGAATCGCTCGTTCCGTTAATTCACGATTTAATACATAAGGCTGGCATTGAAATACCCGATAAGTTTTATCTCCCTGGAACCGGCTTTTTCATTCTGTTTTTGTTAATTATTGCAGCGGGATTTTTTGCAACTAATTGGTTTGGGAAAAAAGTTGTCGATTTCGGCGACATTTTTGTTCAAAGAATTCCTTTTGTACGAACTATTTATTTAACCATTAAAAAATTAGTGGCGACTTTTTCAGAAACAGGAACCCCAAAATTCCGAAAGGCCGTTGTTATAGATTATCCAAGAGAAGGCTTAAAAAGCCTTGGCATTATTTGTTGTGACGCATCTGGAGAAATAAAAAGCAAATTAGGAGAGAATTTTGTAAATATTTTTGTTCCAACCACTCCAAACCCTACTACTGGTTTTACAGTCGTATTACCTAAAGAAAAAATTATTCCTTTAGACTTTCCTGTGGATCAAGGATTAAAAATGATCGTTTCGGTAGGAATGTATAATCCAGAAGCTTCGACAAACAACTCAAGCAAAGAGTTAACCGCTATAGACAAACCTTAATCTAAGGCGTTTTTTCCTTATATTTATTAGGATTTACAAGCTTTTCACTAATCACTTTTACGGCTTTAGGATCCATCTGGCTTAAAATCTGAGCCGCTATCTTACTCTTCATACGGGAAATTATTGGAATTCCAATACGCTCATCCAAAGCCCCAATCAAAGGCGCAGCGTCCTCCGGACGCATAGAAGAATAAATATTTACTAGAAGATCTAAGTTTTCCTGATTTAAATCTTCAGAAATTCCAAGTAAAACTTGGCCCTGGTTAATTGCGTCTTCAATTTTCTTTAGATCTTTATTTACTTTTTTCTCAAGATCTTTAAGCTGTTGTTCCTTTAACTTAACCGCCTCTTCCCGTTTCTTTAATTCTTTAGTTTTTGTCTCAATTCGTTCTATAAGACGAAGAGTTTCAACATTAACGCTTTGAGGTCGTCGCGATATGGCTGGAGCTTTTTTCTCGTTTTTCGCTTCTTTTTTATCGAGTATTTGAGCAAAAGCAATTTTCGATCCTAATTTACAAGTTATCCATTGGGAACTAGATATAGAAAACGACGTAAAATAAAAAAAGAAAAAAGTAAAAATAAAGGAAACAATTCGAAACATTATTAAGACCTTCTATGCCATTGCAAAGAGGCGACTTCGTCTAACATTGCAGTTTCCATTTTTGCTTTTCTGTCTTTTTCTTCTTTGATCTGTTTCTCTTTTAGAATTTCCAAAGTTTTTCTTTTATGCATTGCTTCGGTTAAGACCGTCCTTTTAGCGACCGCTTTTTCTTGTATCTCAGAAATTATATTTTGCTGATGTTTTTTTTGGCTTTCAATGCCGTCAAAGAATTGATTATAAATTTCCAACATACTAGGGTCGACTTGACGACTCATGGCTTCGTTCCAGTTACTTTTTGTTTTATTGGTAACGTTTTCCATAAATTGAAGTCGTTTTTGCTGAGAGATTAAATGATTCTGAATTTCTGAAAATTCTTTTTTTATAGAATTTTCATTATTAATTCTCATCTTTAAAAGAGTTTCTAACTTAAACGCCATAATATTTTTTAAGTAAACAGTTTGTTTTTCTAGTTAATAATCTGCCTTAACCCACCAATACTTTCTTCGAGGCTTGAAGTTTCCATGATTCCCTGTCGGAGGAAATTATTCATGGCTTCAATTTTTTCCATGGCGCTATCGATTTTCGGATTACTACCTTTAGCGTAAGCTCCAATATTTATCAAGTCTTCCGCTTCTTTATAAGTTGCCAAGATATCTTTAAATTTCATTGTGTCTTGATAATGATCCTTCGAGGCAACATCTATCATCAATCGACTAACACTGCTCAAAACATCGATTGCCGGATAGTGATTATGAGAAGCCAACGCTCTAGACAGCACAATATGCCCATCCAAAATTGCTCGGATAGAATCGGCTACTGGCTCGCTCAAATCGTCGCCTTCAACCAAAACAGTGTAAAGCCCTGTTATACTTCCGGCTGCTTTAGTAGTGCCGGCTCTTTCCAGTAACCTTGGAAGTAAAGAAAATA
>JAYOZP010000036.1:16485-18352 GCA_038154245.1 Nitrospinales bacterium
CGGAAGGCGTATACCCGCGAGTTGTTGGAGGCTCTCCAGCGGACAAACCAATTTCTCTTTGAGCCATGGCAAATCGAGTGACGGAATCCATCATAAGAACTACATTTTTACCCTGATCTCTAAAATATTCAGCTATTGTCGTGGCAATATAAGCTCCACGCAAACGAACCGGTGGAGGTTGGTCCGACGTTGCGACAACTACTATAGATTTTTTTAAACCCTCAGGCCCCAAGTTTTCGTCGATAAACTCCCGAACTTCGCGCCCTCTTTCACCTATTAAAGCTATTACATTCAAATCTGCCGAGGTATTACGCGCAATCATTCCCATAAGAACAGATTTACCAACGCCTGTTCCCGCCATAATTCCAATTCTCTGACCTTTTGCACAGGTCAATAACCCATTAATCGCACGCACTCCCATATTCAAAGGTTCGTTGATGCGATTCCTTTCCAAGGGATTAATAGGAGTCCCCATCAAAGGATATTGAGTTCCTAATGGAATATGGCCTTTGCCGTCTATTGGAGCTCCTGTTCCGTCAATAACTCGACCAATTAAATTGGGAGTGACGGAAAAGCTTGGAGAATCCTCTTCCGCCTCGATTTTGCTCCCGGGTTCTATTCCAAAAATATCGCCTAACGGCATTAAAAGTGTTTTATTATCTTGGAATCCCACAACTTGAGCCCTTACAGGATCTTTTCCACTTAGAGGGAAAATGGTGCATGTCGCCCCAACCGCACATGGTGGACCGTCTCCCTCTAATATCATTCCAACAATCCTTTTGACCTTTCCGCTTTTTTTGACTAGTCGAGTATCGGCTATAAAAGACCGGTATTTTGATATATCGATGCTAGCTTCCATCTGACTCCGTTTCCTCTAACTCATCATCCATATCAGTTTCTTCTTCAAATGGTCGCGGAGTTAAATTAAGAATTTTATCGATTTCTTCATCTAAGTGTTTTATCTGGGCGTCGACAGTGCCAAAATTTGTCTCAATTACACATCCACCCCGTTCCATTGCAGGAGAAGCTTCAAAAGTAATATTTCTAATTTCGTCAAATAGCAAATGCAATTCAGGTCTAAAGCTTTCCGCATAACCTTTATCGGCGGGATTTACTTTAATAATCATAGTTTCTTTATCCAAAACCGAATCTACCGCCAATCGAATCATTTCTTTTATACTATCTTCCCGAATACTCATTTCATGGTGGACTATTTTTTTCGTTAGGCCAACCACCATTTCCATCATTTCTCTTTCCACCTTGCCATACATTTTTTTTCTAAAAACAGTTAGGTCTCTAACGCATTGATCGAATGTCTTAAAAAAAGGCTCAAACTCAAGAGAGGACTCATTCTCGCCTTTTTGAAAACCTTCTTTATAACCTTCGTCATATCCTAATTTTCGAGATTCTTCTCTAATTTGAGTCGCTTTATTTTTTTCTTTGCCTATGGCGTCCGCAAGAATCTCTTTAACCCCTTCGCGAGCCCGCTTAACGTTTGTTTGGTCAAAGTTACGAGCTTCATCGGAATCGTAGATAAATCGCTTCTCACCAACTTCTTCAGTGTTGATAATTTCCTTAAGTTCGTATTCCCATTGTTCTTTGGGTTTAACAACTTCACCCACTTCACTCTTAATAAAATCTCTTTGAAAACCTCCCGCCAGTCTATCCTGAAAGTCTTCCGGCGATTCTTCTTGAAAACCTTCTAACAATTCGTCAGACATATTGGTCCTCTGCTCCGCCGCCGATCACAATTTTCCCTTCTTCTTCTAACCTTTTACACACGTTAATTACCTTACCTTGACTATTTTCTACTTCACTAATTTTTTTTGGTCCCATAGCCTCTAGATCTTCCTTAAGCATCATGGAA
>JAYOZP010000036.1:18362-40837 GCA_038154245.1 Nitrospinales bacterium
TGGAAGCCCGTTCTGACATATTGTTAAATATTTTATCCTTCAACTTGTCGCTAGCGGTTTTAAGAGCAATGAGTAGATCTTCTTGATTCACTTCTTTTAGTACCATTTGCAAACCATGATCGTCGATTTTGACAACATCTTCGAAAGTGAATCTTAGGTTACGAATCTCATTTGCCAAGTCGGGGTCCACCTCGTCTAATTCAGTTAAAATAGAGGTCTCAGTGGTTCGATCTAACGTTCCCATAATCTTAGCCGCATTATCTACGCCGCCCATTTTGCTACCTGATACTGCAGTCGACGCTCGTAATTCGTTTTGAAGAGCTTCGTCCAATTCTCTAATAACCATTGGAGCAACCCGTTCTAGGGTAGCAAGACGATGCACAACTTCCGTTCGCATATCTTCAGGAAGCTCTTTTAAAACTGCGCTTGCTACAATAGGTTCTAAATGAGCCATAATGATAGCCGCAGTTTGAGGATGTTCATTCACCAAAAAGTTGGATATGGTTCTAGGATCCAACATTCGAACCGTTTCCAAACCGCCTTCCAATTCATCTGTTGGAGAAGTGATGTTATTTAAAATTTCTGCGGCTTTAACGGGATCTAAAGCTTTCATAAGAGTCGATTTTAAAAACTCTACGCCACCCAACCCAATACCGCCGGTACCAGACTCTACGGCCTCATGAAATTCTTTTCGAATTTTGTCCATAGTTTGAATATCTACATCGGATAAAGCCGACATATAGTTACCTATGGACTGTATTTCTCGTTCGTCTAGATTCGCTAAAACCTTAGCAGCGGGTTCTTCACCCAGCGACATCAAAAAAATTGCGGCTTTTTCAGGTCCCGTATATTCTCTAGCCATGTTCTCTCCTTAATTTTACTCGTCTACACCTTTGCGTTCTCTCATCCACTTACGAACAATGCTTGCGGAAAACGCTGGGTCAGTTTCTACAAATTCATTAACGGCGTTCCTGATTTCTTGAGCTGCCGGTCCTAATTCTGCCAATCTTTTTCGTTCCTCTTCCAAATCTTCCTCAGTCGCTAGAATTTCAGGAGCGGCCCCTTCTTCAGGAACTACTTCTACGCTTGTAGTCATCCAAGTAACTAGAGGTCGAACTAATCGAGTATAGAATAAGAAAACAAAGATGAAACCTAATAATATTTTACCAATTTCTAAACCAAGTTCCAATTGTTCCGCTTGCTTTAAACGCTCAGCTTCTTGCAACTGCAGAGTTTTATCAAATTGAACGTTTTCAACTTTAATTTGATCCCCGCGTTGAGCATTGTAACCAACGGCCCGTTTAACTAAATCTAGATAAGTTGCCATTTCTTCCGGCGTTCTAGCTTTATAGTTCCCGTCTTGATCAAGCGTTCCATCAACCATAACACTTACTGAAATATTTGTAAGGCCGCCCGTTGGTTTTGTAATCCGACGAATTACTTTATTAATTTCATAATTGAGCGTTTGCTTTTCGTTATTTCTTTTAGCTGCATTACCGGCTTTCCCTCCTGGTGTTTGCCCCGTAGGCAATAGAGCCTGAACGCCAGGCACACCGCCAGGAGGCGTTGCTCCAACAACGGCTTCTGTCGCTCTTTGTTCGCTTCGTATTACTTGAGATTCTGGGTCGTAAATCTCCTCGGTTCTTTCTACCTTATCGAAATTGAGTCGCGCAGTTACCCGAGCAATTACTTTTCCAGCCCCTAAAGCGCTTTCCAACATTTTAGTAATGCTGTTTTCATACTCCATCTCAAGATTTCGTTGATGCTTGTAGTTACTTCCTGTAATCATCGCATCGCGAGAAGATTTTTGATCTCCTGAAAGAATATTTCCCTTCATATCAACAACAGCCACGTTTTCGGGAGAAATACCTTTCACGCTACCTGATACTAAATGAACAATTCCTTGAACTTGGCTCTCCGATAAAGTTCTTCCTGCTTTAATTTTTAAAGTAACCGAGGCTTTACCTTTGGGCTTTTCTCTAAGAAAAATGTTATCTTCGGGGATAACTAAATGGACTCTAGCTTGACTGATTGAATCTAACGCTTTAATAGTCCTAACTAACTCTCCTTCTAAAGCTCGTTGATAATTCAGTTTTTGAACAAATTCCGTCATTCCAAGAGAGGAATCCTCAAATAGTTCCATTCCCACCTCGCCGCCTTCTGGCAAACCTTTTGCGGCAAGCTGCAAACGTAATTCATGAACTTTATTTGAAGGCACCCGAACAATAGTCCCATTAGCCCCTAACTCGTAAGGTATCTTTTGAGTTTTCAAATCGTCCACTATGGCGGCGGCATCTTCAGCGGCTAAATTGGAATAAAGAAGTTGAAAATCAGGTTCTTGAACCCAAAAAGACATAGCAACCAAAGAAGAAATTCCTATGGCGACTAATGCCCAAACGGCTCCTTTTTGGCCTGCCGTAAACTCTTGGTATCTGTTTTTAAGATTTTCGATAAAAGCTTGAATTTGTTCCATGGGATTTGCGGGTTTAGTTAGTTTTTAATATTTGCTTATCTTCCGAGATCAATAGCTCTTAGAGCCATATTCTTCGATGCATTAATAGCCGTTACATTAGCTTCATAAGAACGAGAAGCGGTCATCAAATCCACCATTTCGCTCATCAAATTAATATTGGGCTTTGCGACATAACCCAATTCATTTGCGTCTGGGTGATTAGGTTGAAATTCCAGCCTAGGCTCGTCTTGGTCTTCAACAATATCGGTCACTACGACTTTATTTACGTTTGATTGCAATTCTCTGCTAAGACTTTGACCAAATTCATCTTCTAAAGGAAGAGCTGTAATAACTACGTCTTTCCGCCTATATGGTCCACCTTCTGGAGTTCGAGTTGTTTCGATATTTGCCAGATTACTGGAAATAGTCTCCATCCGTTTACGTTGTACTGATAATCCGGAAGAACTAATCCGCATTGAAGATAAAAAATCCATATCCTTTGGCCTTTCATAGATGGTTTTTTGACAAAACTTGTTCCTAAACTACTTAAGAGCAAATGCCATGCCAAAGGATTTTGCCAATATTTTGACTGAACGGACTTCTAGCGGTAGGAAAGGAGGGAAAAGAAACGAGGAACTTCTTTTTGAATTATTACTAATAGTAAAATGATCTTTAGGCGCGACGACTTAAAGATTCATTAGTTAAAGAATAAGTAAATATTCATTTAGATTTTGCTTCATATTCGGTTAATTTATTTCTTAAAGTTCTAATGCTAATACCTAAAATTTCGGCGCATTTTGTCTTATTATTATCAACTTCTTCAAGTGTTTGAAGAATCATTTCTTTTTCCATCTCATGAAGAGTCTTTCCAACAAACGATTCAGCTCCAGAAGAACTTGAAGTTGAGGTAACTTCTTCTTCATCTAAAAAAAGGTCGGAAGGCTGAAGAGTATCGCCTCGACATAATAAAACAGCGCGTTCAATTGTATTTTCAAGCTCTCGTACATTACCTGGCCAGCTATATTTTTTCAAAAGATCCAAAGTCGCTGGCGCAATTTTAGATATTTTTTTATTTACCTCTTTGCCATGTTTTTCCATAAAAAACTCGGCCAAAACGGATAAATCTTCTTTTCTTTCTCTTAATGAAGGCAAATTTATTGGGATAACGTTTAAACGATAAAATAAGTCTTCACGAAATTCATTCTCTTTAATTCTTTGTTTTATGTCGCGATTGGTCGTAGCAATCACTCGAACGTCAACCGGTATCGATTCTCTGCCTCCAACACGATCAATTTCGTGCTCTTGCAAAGCGCGTAATAATTTAGCTTGTAGTTGCACTCCCATTTCAGTAATTTCATCTAATAAAAGAGTGCCTTTATTAGCAATTTCAAATTTACCTTCTTTCCGAGTTGCCGCTCCAGTAAAAGCTCCTTTTTCATGCCCAAATAGTTCGCTTTCAAGCAACCCCTCTGGCAACGCCGCGCAATTTACGGCTACAAAAGGCTTATCTTTTCTAGGACTACAGTGGTGAACATAACGCGCAAACATCTCTTTACCCGTTCCACTTTCTCCAGAAATTAAAATAGTCGATTTGCTGTATGCAACATTTTCAACAAATTCTAATTTTTCTTTCATTTTAGCGTTAGCCGTGACTATTTTACGTTCCGGAAGCTTTTTCTCTGACGGTGTTTCAGTGTCCTCTTTGATGGGTTCGGGAGTACTGCTTGCCCCTTTCAAGAAAGCTCTTTTTATAGTCGAGGCGACTATTTCGGCAGAAAACGGTTTCAATAGATAATCAAACGCTCCAACCTTCATACTTTCAACAGCGCTGTCAATAGTTCCATAGGCTGTCATCATCACTACTTGGACATTTGGGTAATGTTTTTTTAAAGATCGCAATAAATCCATACCGCCCATTTCCGGCATTCTCATGTCGGTTAAAACTAAATCGAAAGGCTCTTTCCCCAAACGATCCAAACCGACTTGTCCATTTTCGGCGGTAACGGTCACATAGCCTTCGCGTTTAAGCGTAGCTTCTAAAGCGATTCTCATTTCTATTTCATCGTCAACTATCAATATTTTCTTGGTCTCTTGCTCGCTCATTTTTTCATATCCCAAGCTGGAATCTTAACCGTAAACTTTGTGCCCACATTTTGTTTGCTCTCAACTTCTATAGTTCCTTGATGCGCCTTAATGATGTTGTATGCGATGGCCATACCCAGCCCAGTCCCGCGAGCTTTAGTAGTGAAAAAAGGGTTAAAGATTTTTTTTAGGTTTTCAGGAGAAATACCGACTCCTGTATCTGATATTGAAATAGCAATACAAGCCCCTTCTCTTTTTCCCTTTTTGCTAATGCCAATTTCTTCGCTCTTCAGCACTAACTCCCCTTCTTCTTGCATAGCTTGTATCGCATTTCTAATAAAATTTAAAAATACTTGCTTTAGCAAGTCAGAATCGCCCTTGCAAATCAGCTTTCCTTTGCTTAGTTTACGAACAATTTTAATATTTTCGGGGTAAATTATATTAGAAGAGAACTCTAACAACTCTTGCAACATTGCATTAATATCGCATCTTTGACAGGAAGGTTCCGGAGATTTCGCAAATAATAGAATGCTCGAAATAATCCTATCCATATTTTTTACGCCAGAACAAATATGATCTGCGAGAAGTTGTTTATCGACGTCTTCTTCTAAATCTTTACGTAAAAGCGAAGCAAAAAGCTCAATACTCCCCAATGGGTTTCGAATTTCATGGGCAATACCGGCGGCCATCTCTCCCATAGCTGTAAGTCGTTGGTTTCTATGAACCTCCTCTTCCAATCTTTTTAAATGAGTAACGTCTTGAACTATTAAAACGGTGCCAATTTCTTTATTTTTATTATCTTTCATTGGAGAAGCCGATACTCGAATATCAACCTTCTCACTATCTTTAACAAAATAAACCCGATCTAAACTTTCGTTCTTTTCTTTAGCCCGGATAAGAGGAACAAATGTAGATTCAAATAAATCTGAGGAGAAAACGTCTTTCAGTTTTTTACCCACACATTGACCGGGAGATTTCCCCATAATCACGCCAGCCGATTGGTTAAAAGCGGTGATTTTTTCATCAGAATCGATAACCACAACACCGTTGTGAAGGCTTTCCAATATATTATTTAAGTAATTTTTTACCTTATCTTTTTCGTTTAAGTTTCGTTCTAGCTCTAAGTTCTTGTCGGCAAGTTGAGAGTCAAGTTCTTTAATTCTTTCTTGAAGCTTATCGTACGAACCTTGCAGTTGTTGTGAAGCTTCGTTAAAAGACTCAAAAGCCTTATGCAGAACTTGGATTTCTTCTTCTCTTTTTTTTTCTACCAAGTTTTCAACCATATTTAAAAACGATTAAAATGAGAAAATCTTTCAGGCAGTTACATTATAGGGAATTAACCAAAATCTTTGAACTTTTTTTCCCAATCAATGATTTTTAACTTATTTTCTGCAGCTCTTTTAAGAAGCGGATCGTATTTTTCGACTTGGATAAATTTTTTCATGCGATCAATCGATTTTCCCGACTCTTTCAATTTAGAAAAAGAATCCGCAATCAAAAACTCCGCCCAATCGTTTAAAGGATGGTTCGGGTATAGTTTTCGGGCTCTATCCAAGGCCTTTACAGCCTCTTCATAGTTTTCGTTATTATATAATGCGACTCCATGATTATAATAAGCATTAGGCACATGCTCGGGAGGAGGCTTTATAGCGCGATCAAAAGTTTGTATAGACTGATTAAAAGACTCAATAGCATCTTTTGGTTTGTCCTTTTTCATTTGGATTAGGGCAATTTTATAGTGAATATTGGAGCGATTTCCTAAACCTTTTTCAAGAACATCTCTATAGACTGCAATCGCAGGGTCAAATTCTTTTTTACCTGCAAGAGCCTCCGCTTTTAATAAAAGAGCTTGAGTCATCAAATCGCTTCTAGGGAACTTATTAACAAATGCCTGGGCAACTCTTTCAGCTTCTTTGAATTGTTTTTCACTTAAATGAATTCTTCCAAGATTTAGAAAAATCCTATCGCTATATGTTTTATTAGTATCAAGCCGTTTGACTCTTTCGTAATGCTTAATAGCCTCTTGCTCCATACCGATTTTCTGATAAGCTTCCCCAATTAGCAGGACTGTTTTAACGTTATTGATATCTCCTAAGGACAGACCAAGGTAATCGCTGTAAGCGTATAAAATCGGTAAATAACCTTTTTGCTTTGAAAGCTTTTCCACTAAAAATATCAACGACTGCTTCAAATATTTTTCCGCTGCTCGAACGTAGTTTTGTTGCGGCCTAGCAGCCAATAAGCTTTTAAACTGAGCAACAGCGTCTAAATATCTTTGGCTTCGGAGATAAGCGATTCCCCGACTCAAAAGAACCTCCGCTTCAATATTTGCATCGGCGGCAGATTCATAGATCTGATCGTAAGTTTTAAAAGGATTGAAATAAGGATCTAGATCAAAAACAATATTATTAATTTTAAGATTTGGATTCCTTATTCCAATATCGGCTAATCTTATTTTTCCGTATTGGGCCTCGCGACCCCCCGTTTTTCTCTTAGCGGATTCGTCAAATATTGCTAATCCAGCGCGATCATTACCTTCAATAAAAAATGAGTCGCCAATTCTATTAAGAGCTTTAAACGCTAATGGAGTATCTGGCAACAGGTTAATATAATCAAAGTAATGTCGCCGCGCTTTATTGAAAGCCTCATTTTTAAAATAAATTTCTCCCATAAAATATTTTACTTCGGCTTTTTCATTGAGGTATCTTGGCCATCTCTTTTCACCATCTTCGTAAATTTCTAGCGCTTTATCATATTCTTCTTGATCAAAGTACCATTTCGCTATCCGAAAAATTCCATCTCTTGCGTTTTCGTCTCTAGGCGATCTTTGCAAAATATTATTTAAAGCTATATAAGCTTTTTCATATTGATTCTCTCTCAACTGTAAAAGAGCTAATTGAGTATTAAAATAATTTGAAAATAACCCCTTTGGATCTTTTCGTAATCCTTCTTCGTATAAAGCCCTTGCTTCTAAAGTCAGATCCATTTCATCGTAAACAGAAGCCAACTGAGCCAAAGCCTGATCGGCAAACTTAGATTCAGGATACTCGCGCAAGGCAAAGTTTAACGCCTCAATCGTCTTTTCAAATATCGGAATTTCTTGGCGATAAGTCATCGCATATTCACCTTGAGCAGTCAAATAAGCGATATCTGCAAGGTGTCTACTACCGGGATACTTTTCACGAAATTGTTTAAATAATCGAAGAGCTTCTGGATATCTTTTTTGCTGAAAACGCAACAGGGCTTCATTGAAATCATCGCGACCATTTCGAACACGATCTTCTCTATCTCTTACAATCGCCTCTTGAACGTCCGCTTGCGTAAAACCTGGGATTCTTAAACCGCGATCAGGAATTTTTTGGTCTTTGTCGTTTACTTTATTTCCATTGCCTTTTTTTGCTTCCTTTGCCCCCCCCTTTGAAGCCATTTTTAGAGCCTCGGCTTCCTTAGCCTTTTTTGACGGTTCTTTGATTCTAGCTTTAATAAAGGGTTTACCTTTACCAAGAACATCGACAACAATCTGCTGGGGCACTGATTTCTGGAAATGAAAAAACCTGCTATTTTGATTTTGTAAATGCAACGCAATTTGGACTGTTCCAGGACTAGGTTCAAGAAGCTCTACCATTTGTAAATTTAGATCTTTAAATATCCTAGGTCGGGCTTTAGGACCTAATTTTGCGTTGCTAACTACTAAGATTATCTGCTTTTTAAGAAAATCAGCGTCAACGGTATATTGAACGGTCTTATTGACTTTAATTAATAATCGAGAATAATCTGGATGAGGCCCAATCAAGACTTCTTCAATAATCGCAATATCCGCAGCCTCCATCGAAGGCTGAGCTTCTTGTGAGAAACTAGATGAAAGAACAGAGTCTCCCACGCTCAGAAAGAGCATCAGAAAAAGGACTATTTTATTTTTTAAAATTTTTTCTAAACGCATAAATTCATTGGTAATATTTTAATCTGCAAAAAATATAGCAAAATCCATACCTAAAGTTCTCTTCACCCCAATTTCTTGCACTATTAAATTAAAATAAGCAGATCGAATTGCGATTTCATGGAAAATATATTATAAATTTAGCTATCCAAAATCAGAAACCACAAAAAACGTTTTTTCTTATACTTCTTTTTCGTCATTTTTTTGACTTATCTGAATGTAAATCTAAAAAAATATCCTCAATCTAAACTGATTCTAATTGATGAATGATACGAACGGCGCAAAAAAAGATATAGAGTTAGCCACAATTCGAGATTTGCTCAAAAAGCAAAATGGAATGTTGGGGCAATCTTTAATATTCTCAAATCATTTACTTTATCTAAAAAAAAGCGTCAGCCTCCTTGATCTGGAAGAAATAAAACGCGTTCTAGTAGAAAAACTACCGCATATCCTATCTATCAGATATTTTACTTTGTTTTTATTCGACAAAAAAAGCAACAAATTGGACTTAGCTTGTCACAATAGACCCGATTTGCCCCAAAGTATGTCCATTGCAATCGACGATTCCCCCGTTATGAAAGAGGCTCTTGATCATGGTAAATATATCGTAGAAGGAAATTATCAAAATTCAAAGTTCTTTCAAGGAAAGCGTAATAGCCTTTTTCAAAACAACTTTTTAGTTTGCGCTCCCTTGATGATTGAGAATGAAATCGTAGGAATTCTAAATTTAAACGACAATATTAAAGGTTTTTTTTCGGTTGGCGAATTAGACTTTGTTATCAATATTACCGAATTTTTATCGTTAACAATCAGTAATGCCCTACTATTTGAGAAAGTAGAGGACTTATCTGTAACCGACGGTTTAACGGGTATCAAAAATCGACAATATCTTGAAAACATATTCGCTTCAGAGTTTTCTAGAAGCCTACGCTATAAGAGCCCATTGTCTGCAATTCTCATAGATGTAGATCATTTTAAATCAATCAACGATACCTATGGCCACCAAAAAGGAGATCAAGTCCTTATTGAAATTGGGAAAGTTTTAAACGTAATTTGTAGAGCTCACGATACTATCGCTCGTTATGGCGGCGAAGAATTTGTGGTGGTCTTGCCAGAAACCAACGCCAAGGGAGCGTTCCCAATTGCCGAAAGAATTCGAGACCAAGTGCAAAGTTTATCTTTTAGTAATGACACAAAGCATTGGAACGTGACAATCAGCTGCGGTATTGGGGAAATCGATTTCGAAAAGATGAAAAGCAAAGACGACCTTCTAAAAATAGCGGATCTGGCTTTATATAAAGCTAAGGAAAGCGGAAGAAATCAGACTGTAATTGGATGAAATAAAGCAATGAAACCAATAGAACTCGATGTTTTCAGAGAAATTGAAATTCTTCCTTCCCCGCCATTCCAAATTGCAAGAGTATTGAATCAAGTCAACACCATGTCGTTTAAGGACTTTAGCGCCGAAACGATGATTCAAAACGATCCATCCATGGCTTGTCAAATTCTCAAAATCGCGAACGCTCCATTTTATGGCTATCCCTCTCAGATTGTTTCCTTAGAGCAAGCTTCTAACCTTTTAGGACCTGGGCCAATAAAAAACATAATTTTAACGACTCCTATATTAGAAAGTAATAACGAAGCTTATAGCGATTACAATATTGCGGTTAGGTCTTTATGGTGCCACATGATAATTACGGCGACATTCGCATTAGAAATTTCGGAACTATCTCAACTCCATGCATCAGATGAATGTTTTACGGCAGGTTTAATTCATGATATTGGAAAAATCGCCCTATTAGTTTATCAGCCTAAGATATTTGCAATAATCGCAAAAAAAGCAAAGAGAGAAAAAATTTCTTTATGTCAAGCAGGTAGTGAAACTTTAGGTTGGCCAATTTCTGAAATTTCAGGGCATTTAGCTTCTATATGGGGCTTTCCCGAAAAGTTAATAAACGCCTTAAAATTAAACAAAAACTTAGAATCAAATAACCAAGAGTCTAAGAAGTTATCAGCTTTGGTTTTCTTATCTGACTGTTTAGCAAACAACCTAGATTATCATGATGGGTGGGATACTTCGGAATCGTCAATAGAAACTTGGATTTTTGAAACCTTAGAGTTGGAGCAATCAACTTTGGATAGTTGGATTCCAAAATTAAAAGAAGTTGCTGAATTAGCGGTGGCGGCTTTCGAAAGTTAAAAGAACTTAAAAAAATTGGCGGGAAAATTAGCTACATATCTGGTCCCATTAATCTTATAAAAGCATTTAAAAGCTTGGGATCAAAATGATCATTCATCTTCTGTTTCATCAACGTTAAGGCTTCAAAAGGTTTCATCGCTTTTTTATAAGAGCGTCTAGTAGAAAGTGCGTCGTAAACGTCCATTATCTTACAAATCCTGGCATTAACTGCAATCTGATCTCCCATAAGGTTCTTAGGATAACCCCCACCTTTCCACTTTTCATGATGCTGACCAGCCATGCAAGTAACTTTTAGGCTATAACAATTTAAATTGGAAAGATATTCTTCGCCCGTAGGAGAGTGATTTTGGATAATCTTAAATTCTTCGTCTGTTAAGGCCCCATTTTTATTTATCAGTTCATGAGGTATTTCTGCTTTTCCAACATCGTGTAACATACCTCCCAAACCTAGTTCGCGAATATCGTCTCTTCCCATCTTAAGCTTTACGCCAAATGTCATACAATACAAGCCAACATTGACGCTATGCGTATATGTATAATAATCTTTATTTGTTATTGAAGCGATTGCCTTAAAACCGACATTATTATCGGAAATACAATCTTCCATAATATCCATTACTTTTTCCGAGGAACTTAAAACCTTATCTGTCGCGGAAAATTCAAAAAAATCTTTCATGATTTCTTTTGAAACCGAATATACCTTTTTAGTTTTTTCCTTGAGAGGCACTACGTCGCTAGCCATCATTTTCTTTAAAGAAACCGTAGCCTGGTCGTAATATTTAAATAAGTCTTTTTCCTCAATATAAAGCTGAGTATCAAAATCGGAACTACCCAATAACTGCTTAACTTTTCTTGATGCTTTGGATTATCAGCGCTCGCAAATTTAACATACCCGCCGCCTACAGAATTTGACTTATAGTAAACGTCAAAGGTTAAATTAGAGCCCTTACTAATATTTTCCAGATTAATTGGGCGGTATAATTCTGTTTCTGCACTCATTCTTTTATAAAAAATAGCTAAAATAATAAATTTTTATAAATGATTATACCAAACTAACGGTAGTAACAAAAAAACAAACTAAAAATTTTCTAATTTAACTTTTCGGAAATATTTTGGAAGATCTGCACGCAAAGTAAATCATTGATCTCACGCACCCAAGCCAGTCCATCATTGACATACTTTCTCCCGGTTCATGCATTTTTGATTCCGGGTCGTAAGCGCCCAAGCATAATGGAGGAATCGGACCTAAAGCGTCGGTCAGCTTGGGAACAAACGGAATCGTTCCTCCACAGCCATACAAACAAGCCTTCTCGCCATAACCTACTTCCAAAGCTTCTAAAATTAACGAAAAGGCAGGGCTTTCTATACCCGTCATCCAGGGAGGAGCGCCCTTATCAGTTATAATGTTAATTTCAAAATTTTCAGGGGTTTGTCTCAATAAATATTTATACAAAGCGTCTGCCGCCTTTTTTTCGTTATTTCCAGCCGCTAAACGGATTTCCACAATTGCTTTAGCCTCATTGGAATCAAACAACTTATAACTTTCATTATTATCTGCCCATAAAGACTGAATTTCTAAAATAGGTATCAATAGTTTCTCTGAAACTTCGACATCATCCAAAATTAGCAATCCATTTTCGTCGATAAGGCTATCTAAAATTTTAGCCAGCTGTAATTCAGCCACGGGAAATGGTCCGCCGTTTGTTCCTGAATGAGGATTTTTTGTGGAAGATTGAATAAAGAAATCAATGATAAAGTTTTCGTCTTTCAAAAAACCATTAATTAAGGTTTTAAGTCGAAATCGATTTAATCGATCAACTTTTTGTTGAAACAAAGATAATAAATTATCGCAGCTCAAACCATCTGGAAGCCTAATTTTTAGCCTAGCCGCCGCCGAACCAAAGATAACGCTTCCGGAAACACGATTTCCAGGTCGAACATTAACATACGATTTTCTTAATTGCGCTTCAATAATGCTTTCCCGGTCTGAAACAACGGTTAAAGCTGTTTCTGGTAGTAATCCACCGGTTTTTCTCAAAAAATCTACCGAAGTAGGAACTCTGGAAAACCCTTCACGTTCTTTTTGAGTTAGCGGTATATCTGCCGCAACGATTTCCTCAATTGCCAATGAATGATCGTCATTAATCAAAGTAGTTAATAACTTATACAAAGCTGTTTGCGCATCGATCTTACCCTGCGATTGTTTTTTCTCCTTAAGAGATACATTCATTTGAACAAGGCCGCGCAAACATGTTGTCAAACCTGGGATTCCTTGATCTGGATTAATTACGTCTGTAATAAGCACACAATCAGACGACTCAAAAAACTCTCGATTTTGCGTAATTTGATCAATCAAAGTTTTCGAACCCGACTCTTCTTCAGTTTCATAAATAACCTTTATGTTACAAGGTAAATTGCCTGCCTTTTCCTCACTCGGCGCTTCTGCATCAAAATCCATCGCTTTAAGCAATGCATCCACAGTCATTCCAATTGCAGTCACTCCGGCTAAATCATCGGCAGCCCCGCGCCCATAAGCTCTGGTTTTATCTTCATTCCATCTTAACTGAGTCGGAGGGATTCCTCCCCACTTTTCAAACTTCTCATTATCCATGTATGGTTGCTTATCCAAATGGGCATAGAACAGTAACGTGGGCTTGTTCTTTCCAGAAAAAAGTTCCGCCATTAAAATTGGATTAGGCAAAGACTTCCCATCTGGGTTTTTATTTATCTTTACAAAATCAAAACCGATCTTTAATAAATATTCCTCAGCCAACGATAAAATCTCAGTCATATCGCTAGGTTCTTTTCTATCGCCTACAAACTCATTCACCCCAAAACTTCTGCTATCAATCTCAACCATTCTTCTCAAATATTCACAATGCCAATCGACAAGCGAAGAACCTTGTTTGATTAATTCTCTAGCTTTTTGATCTAACTCTTTAATTTTCAAAACTGATTTCCTATTGCTAAAAGCGATTCTTTGGCATTTCCAAAAAAATTAGACAACAACTATTAAAAATCTTCACAAAATAGAATACTACGGTTAACATAAATAGAGAATATTAGGGTTTATTTAAATAAAAGACCGCTGAATTCAAATCCCAAACTTAAAAAAAAATTCATTATGGTAAGTAGAATTATCAATCTAATCAGATTAATTCAAATAATAAAGGAAAGAGGAAATTGGTCATTAATTAAACGATCTAAAAAACAGTTACTAGAATTCATTTTATGCAAAAATGGACTCAATAAAAAACCGCTAATTTTGGTTATCCCATATTGGTTTTATATGCTTAAGGGTTTAGACGTTTTGGTTTGGCGCCTAGAAACCTTTGGTTTTTTATTCGTTTCAAATATGAGCGAACCCAAAAAAATCTAGCAGCCTAAAATCAAATGATATTTTTTAAGTTGTTCGTACATATTTTATTAACACGATAGTCTCTGTCAAATCATCGACATAATTTTTTATCCCTTTTTCAAATAAATCGTTAAAAATCGTCCAAATCTCTCCCTTCCACTTCCACCTAAGATCTTTTTTAACTAAGACAAAACGTTTATCGGAAAAGTTTTGTTTCCAATCGTCTTCTTTCATTGCGATTAAAGCAATATTTTTTGTATCTAAATCTGTAAAAAGCTCTTCGGGTTCGTCAAACCCATAGACAGGTTTGCCAGTCAATATACCCCACTTTGCTCTATCATTCCCCAAACCCAAAACAGCCAACGTAGCGTTCTTATTTATAGATATAGCCGAAATTTCTTTAAATTTTTTCATAGGGTATCGACTATAAAATGAAAGCGCATCACCAAAAATAAAAGTTAAAGTAAATAATTGCATCAGCGCTAAAGTAACAACAATTCCTAATATCCTCTTGTAAAAAAACAAAAAGGTAAGTAAAGAAATTCCAAATGCTAAAGTAAATGGAACAATGCCTAATCGAAATGGAATCGGGCCTACTTTTTTATAAAACGCCATTAATACGCCCATCCCTACCGCTATTAAAACGTAAAACAACACGGTAAATAAAAAAGGCGCTTTAAAAAAAGCTTTGCTTCGCCAATTATTTAGGCTTTCAAGTTGGACGAAAAACAACCCCAAAATTGCACAAATAAATGGAAAGATAGGCAATAAATAACGACTATGTTCGGTTCTAAGACCAAAGAACATAAGCAAAGGTATAATGATACCTAGCAGACAAAATAAAAGAGATCGCGATTCTTCGCGAAATAATTTCAAAAATTCATTTTTTACTTTTTCCCAAAAAGATTTTTCCTTCGCTTTATTTCCTTCCCAAGAAACTAAACCCAGGTAAATCAAAAAAGCCGAAAGTAAGAAGAAAGACCATGGAAGCGAATAACGAAATAGGGACCCGAAATAATAAAAACTAAATGGGGTTTCATCTAATAAACGATTTTTAATTTCTACATTTAATATGTGATCTAAGAACTCCTGACCATGAACAAACCACATTCCTCCAAACCAAGGAAGATTAACCGCCAAAAAAATTAAAGTTCCTAAAAAAATCCTTAAACGAAATAACTTCTCACCTTGACCGCTTAAAACTAAAAAAGAAACTATAACTAGGCAAGGAATCAAGATCGCTGGAGGCCCCTTGGTTAAAAAACCAAAAGACAGCGACGTATAAGCCAACAAATAACCTTTAGAAGAGGAGGAATTCTCTTGATAACCGCGAACAAAAAAATAAAAAGTTCCTAAAATAAAAAAGTTTAGAATCATATCCGTGGTTGCCCACCTCGCAACCATAAAATGGATAAAAGTTCCGGGTAATATCAAAGAGCTTATAATGGCGGGTTTTGTTCCAAACAATCTCTGCGTTAATAAAAATGTCAGGACACAACATCCTGCTCCCAAAAAAGCGGACCAAAATCTTGCCGATGCCAAACTCGGACCAAACAATTTATTTGAAATTGCCATTAACCAATAAGTAAAAATTGGCTTAGAAAAACGTTTTTCGCCATGAAAGTAAGGAGTAAAATAATCTCCTGTCTCAATCATATTATTTACGGATTCTACATAATAGTTTTCATCCGTGTGATATGGCGGGATTTCGTTCAATCCAAAAGAAAAGGCCATCCAACAAACCACCGCCCAAATCAATACCGCGCCGAATACAACATTTTTCATCTCTAAAAACCTAAATAACAATTCCAGCTACACAATTTAAAGTTTTTAATAAAGTAAAAGGCCAAAACATTTGAGAAGATAAAGCTATAAAGTAGATCGACTTAATAAAAACAAAATGAATTGACAACTCGGCATGAAAAGCCTATGGGAGGGGAACCAATAACAAAGATAATTGGTTATAAATATGTCGGATTAAATAAATTCAATACGATCATGAAACCATGTAACTTATTTTTCGTGGCTTCCGTCGCAGAAAGGTTTATTTTTAGTTCTAAAACATCCGCACAAATAATATGTCTTATTAGGATCTAACGTAACTAATTTAGGCCCTAAATCACCGCCGGCCGACAAAGTATGATGAGAAGCGTCGCAAAATGGCCAGTGATTGGACTGCATACACATACAAACGGCAATTTCTTCTTCGCCTGTAATTTTTATTGGCCCATCAGAACTCATGTATTGCCTTCTCTAAAAATTTGGATGGTTCTTTAAAATAAATAAAATGGTCAATCAAAATAGAAACTTTCCCAAAATAATATTGGAAAAATTCTTATCGATTATATTGGATATTTATGAATATAGCAAAACCTATCATATGAATCAAAAAATCGCCGCCTAACTCTCCAAGTCATACTAAAATTTCTTTTAGAGCTTGTGCGTTTGGTAAATAAACTTCAAAACATGAACCATGAGGTTTTTTACTTTTGCATCCAATATAACCGTCAAATTGATTGACAATTTTATATACAACCGCTAACCCCAGACCAACTCCCTTTTCTTTGGTAGAAAAAAAAAGGTCAAAAATTTTATTTTTTAAATTTGGATCTATACCATAACCATCGTCTTCAACAGTTAAAAAAATACCAGCTTTCTTGGATTGATAATTCTCACGATAAAAATCTGAAGTTTCCTTTAATGAAATTTTTAACTCTCCACCATCAGACATCGCCTGTAGCGCATTGATAGATAAATTCCATATTAACTGCCTAAAAAGCTGAGGATCTCCCTTTAAATAACTCCTTTCATTAGCGCAATCTAAAACGACATTAACCGAATTATTATATGCCTGATCGTTTTTTAATAAGGTAACTACGTCTTCCAAAACTTGAGTTAGGTTAATTAAAGTAACTTTGGGAAGTCTAGGATTTGCATAATTGAGGAAATCAGACACGATAGAATTGAGTCGGTCTGTTTCTCGAATTACAATATCCATCAAACGTTTATCAGTTTGTTCTAGGCTAAGCCCATTTCGCAAAACCTGAATAGAACCGCTCAATGAAGCTAATGGATTTCGGATTTCATGAGCCAAACCAGCGGATATCTTCCCAACCTCTACTAATCTTTGCGATTGAGCAATTTTGTTTTCCATAGCGCGTAATTCCGTAAGATCTTCAAATACACAAATGAAACCCGTTAACTCCCCATATTCGTCTCTTAATCCGCTAATTTTCATTCGAATGCGAATTTTTCGTTTATCTTTTGTTGAAGATTCTCCTTCTAGTTGAAATGGGAGAGGCTCGTCATGAAATTTGAAAAATTTCTCTAGACCGTTTAACTTAAGAATTTCAAAACAGTACTTGCCTAATATTTCCGAATTAAGAAAACCAATAGTTTGCTCTGCGGCAGGGTTCACAGACGTTATCTTACCTTCCATGTCCGTTGTGAAAATTCCGTTACCCATGTTCTGTAAAATATTTTGATGGAAAGCTTGAAGCTTCTGTAAATTTGCGCTTTTATCTTCTAATTCTTCCTTAATCGACTTAAGTCGTTGAGCCAAAATAGAGCTTAAAAAAGCCACACTGTAATAAGAAATAATATTAATAAATATTATATAAAAAACATATCCACGGTCATAAAAGCTCGCGACGTTTGAAGACAAATAGATTGGATTTAAAATTCCATAAAATTGGAAATCCAAAAGTAAGCCATAAAGAATACCCGCCGCCGAAGCAGCCAGATAACAAGCCGTTCTTGGAAGAATAATTCCTGTCGCTATAATGGTTAATATATTTAAAAAAGAAAACGGGCTTTCTATTCCTCCCGTGGAATATAGAATACCCGCAACAACAGTTAGGTCGCCTGAGACTAATGCCGACGCGACCCACACGAAATTAGAACAAAATCTTAAAAGTAATATATAGATTAAAAATAAAAAGTAAGCGAACCCTATAACAATACTTATAGGTTGGATTGGCGCCGGGCCGCTAGCTTGCATCTGGAAGACAAAAAGAAGAACAACCAAACCCGTTAACAAAACTGCCCTAAGAATCAATATAGTTTTGAACCTTAGAGATAAATCTTTATCCAGTTTTGCAGGGCTGTGATCCATTGGAGGATTTTCCTCGACCTCAATAAACTTGAAGGTTACTTAAAAAAGTTTGAAACCCATTCAAGTTTCGAAGTTTTTTCAAAAATTGTTTCGAATCGCTCTAAACTTAATTTTAAGTGGCTTCTCCCATTTTGAATATGGGCAAATACATAGCTACAACAATAAATCCGATAATAACTCCCAAAAAAACCATGAGCATGGGCTCTAATAAAGATGTCATAGCCTCAACTGCATTATCAACCTCTTCATCATAAAAATCCGCAATTTTTTCAAGCATGGCGTCTAAGGCTCCGGAGGCTTCTCCAACATCAATCATTTGAACCACCATTGGAGGAAATATCGCTTGACGTTCTAAAGGAGCGGCTATTGTCTCTCCTTCCTTAATAGCTTCTATTGTTTGAAAAATAGCAATTTCGATAATTTTATTTCCGGCAATCCTAGCGCAAATATTTAGGCCTTCAATAATGGGAACGCCGCCAGAAATTAAGGTAGCTAATGTCCGGGTAAATTTAGCCACCGCTACTTTTCTTAGCAATGGGCCAAAAACTGGGGCTTTTAGAGAATATCGATCTATTTCCAATCGCCCTTTTTCAGTCGCATAAACTTTTTTAAAAATAAAAACGGAAGCTACTCCGCCGCCAATCATATAATACCAACCATAACGAAAAAAGTTACTTACATCCATCACCACCGCTGTAGGCCAAGGTAGCTCGGCTCCGCCTTTTTCGAACATAGTGGCAAACGATGGAATTACAAAAACCATTAAAAATGCAACTACAATGAAGGCAACGCCAACAATGACGCTAGGATATACCATGGCTGATTTTACTTTTGCTTTAAGAGCCAAAGCTTTTTCAATATATCCAGCCAGTCTCTGTAAAATGACGTCTAATGTGCCTCCTGATTCCCCGGCTTCAACCATATTGCAATAAAGGCTATCAAACGCATCGGGATGTTTCCTTAATGCATCCGACAAATTAGATCCCACTTCAATATTTGTTTTTACATCTCGAATAACATCGCCAAAAGTTTTATTTTCTGCCTGTTTTGCAAATATGTCCAAACACTGAACCATAGGCAAACCAGCGTCAATCATGGTAGAAAATTGACGGGTAAACAAAACAACGTCTTTTTCGGTGATTTTCTGTTTGGATTCGAAGAGTTCCATTTCGGTCCAACTTTTCTTCAATTGGACGCTTTGAACTCTTATATTTTTCTTGGCGAGGAGGTTTATTGCGGCGCGATCATTATCTGCTTCTATTTCACCTGTTTGTTTTTTCCCTCTAATACGAGTTTCATATTGGAATTTGGGCATATACGGCTTAGGCTAACCGTTTTTTAAAGAAATAGAATTAATTATATTCCTTGTACTCTCTAATTCAACCCCGATACGACTAAGTTTTTCCGTAGTTACTCTTAACCTTTCAACTAAGGCCGAAAAAACCAAACGCAAGTCTTCTGGCACGTCTTTTAGAAGAGCATCAAACCGCTCTTTATCGATAATTCCTATCGTTACTTCCCCGACTGCCGAGACATTAGCGCTTCTTAAAGAATTAGAAATCAATCCCATCTCTCCAAAAACGTCGCCTTCTTTAAGGGTACTAATAACAACCGTTTTTTTATCAATTTTTTTGGTAATCTTTACTTTACCGGATAATAAAACGCAGGCATTGTTGCTAATCACACCTTCTGAAATAATAACGTCTCCATCTGAATATCTTTGGATATAAGGGGTATCTTCAAGTGTCATATTTTGCCTAATGCCGTTAAGGTTTCTTTATATACTTTATAAAAAGTATCATTTTCAGTAATAGATTGCTTTATCAAATTGGGGAGTTTAGCCATATCTTTATCGTTCACCACTAAGTTAACGCTGCATGCAAAAGCCTGCATATTATGGCCAGATTTAAAATTTGGCCCCATCATAACAACAAACATCTTACGCCGAGTAGACATCGGCATTTCAATAATAAATTTATAAGCTTCGTTCTCTTGTAAGTTTTTTCTCTCAAATGTTTCGGTCAAAACTACAAAATGGAAATGCGTAAATTTCATTTTGTGAGCTGCTTGTTCGGGAGATTTAGCGCTTTGAATTTTATAATTCATTCCTTCTAAAGTTTTTTCCCATAAATCTTGCTCTTTATCTGCCAAGATTAAGGCAATCTTATCGTTTTCGTTATAAAAGGGAACTTCATCGTCTTCAAATCCAGAATCTACAACAAGTCCAGTATCGATTTCACTATTATCCTCCTGCGGTGGAGGAGCGCTTGTTGGCGTTTCGGCGGGTAAGGATCCTTGTTCAGGCTCTGAATCTTTTTTCAAATGGCCATCCACACGAACCTTATTTTTGCATTTTGGGCATGAAACATTAAACGCTTTACCTTGTGGCACTTTTTTATCTGGGATATTTATTTCATGTTCGCATGAAGTACAATTAACAAGCATTTAATTTTCCTTTCAGCTTAACCTAACTATTACATTGAAGGCTTTCCATATTCATCATCCATACTAAGACCTTCAATGTCAGTCGTCTTTTCTCCCTTTTCAGCTTTCAAGTTATCCAAACCGCGACCAACAACGGCCTTACGAGAGGCATAAGCCATGGCAGTTTCTTCTGTAATTAAACCTTCTTTAAAAAGCCTTAGGATATGCTGATCAAAAGTCCACATTCCATAAGCGTCGCCATTTGTGATAATCTCATAAAAAGTTTTGCCATCCGATTCGCCGTTTATAATAGTGTCTTTAACTCTTAAGTTAGAAGTCATTATTTCTAATAAGGCGACTCTTCCTCCTCCTTTTTTAGGCAGCAACCTTTGGCAAATAATATACCGAACTGTATCGGCAAGCCTAAGCCTAATTTGTTGTTCCTCTTCTTGCTCAAACATACCAACAATTCTATTAATTGTCTGCCCAGCATCTACTGTATGCAGAGTACTCAAAACAAGATGTCCCGTTTCAGCGGCGCTCATGCCGATTTCTACCGTTTCACGGTCTCTCATCTCACCCACTAGAATAACTTTAGGGGCTTGTCGTAACGCCGCGCGAAGTCCTGAGGCAAAAGAATCGTAATCGCTTCCTAATTCCCGTTGATTAAAAGTCGCTTTTTTATGCGGGTGTACAAATTCCACAGGATCTTCCAAAGTAACGATATGAACCGACTTTTCAATATTCATTTTATTCAAAAGAGCCGCTAAAGTAGTCGACTTTCCGCTTCCTGTAGCTCCGGTTACCAAAATCAATCCGTTCTTTTCCTCTGCGGCTTTTGCAAACTGCGCTGGTAACTTTAATTCTTCAATTGAGGGAATTCGAGTTTCTAGTTTCCGTAAAACAATTGTATAATTTCCTCTTTGCGAAAAAATATTTACTCGAAATCGCGCTTTACCAACTAAAAAATAAGAGCAATCGCAAGATCCCTCTCTTAACAAAATTTCAGTTAACCTACGATCAGAATTGATCAAGTTTAAGGCAAAGGTTTCGGCTTGAAATGGAGTAAGTTTTTCAACAGAGGGGTCAAGCGGTACTCCCGTCAATTGACCTGAAGATTCAACCTGGAAAGGCTTGCCGACGGTAATGTTTAAATCGGAAATATTGCCAAATGCTTCAAGCATTGTGGTTAAAATGTAATCGATTTCCGCTTTCCGCATAATGTTTAATAAAACTCTGGTGGTGTTTTCAAAAAAGGAATAAAACGATCTTTTACTATCGCTTTATCAAAAGCATCTTCGGCGCTTATTTTCTTTTCTTCTAACGCTTTTAAAATAGCGTCGTCAAGAGATTGCATTCCATACTTTTTACCGGTTTGAATCACCGAAGGAATCTGGAACGTTTTCCCTTCTCGAATCAGATTAGAAACTGCCGAAGTAACGACTAAAATTTCTAAAACCGCCATACGTCCTTTTTTATCTATCCGCTTAAAAAGATTCTGGGCAATTACTCCTTTTAAAGCTTCAGATAAAGTCGTTCTAATTTGAGCTTGTTGATTCGCAGGAAACACGTCAATTACACGATCAATAGTTTTACCAGCGCTTTGTGTATGTAAGGTCCCAAAAACTAAATGACCTGTCGAAGCCGCTTCCAATGCGAGAGAAATAGTTTCTAGATCTCTCATTTCCCCGACTAAAATAATATCTGGATCTTCGCGTAACGCTCCTCTTAAAGCAGAAGAAAAACTTTTCGTATGAATTCCAACTTCCCGATGGTTAATAATAGAACTTTGACTCTTATGGACAAATTCAACAGGATCTTCAACCGTTAGTATATGATCTTTTCTATTTTTATTCGCATAATCCATCATTGCCGCTAAAGTAGTCGACTTTCCACTACCAGTAGGCC
>JAYOZP010000037.1:0-36214 GCA_038154245.1 Nitrospinales bacterium
ATTGGTACGCCCGAATGGATTCGAACCATCGACCTACGGATTAGAAGTCCGTGGACTTTCAAGTTCTTGACTTTTCCCATTCTTTCCTATACCTTCCCATATAAGGGTTTAGTCTATTATAACTGGCTATAACTATAGCACCTAAAATTCCCATGTTTTCCCATTTTGACCCTCAAAAGTGGCAAAAGGGTGGCAAAAGAAATAACCACGGATCAAAATCCATAGGATTTCATTATAAATGGCAGATTGGAGTAAAACAAGATTCCCCGGTGTTCGATATTGGGTATCTGAGACAAGGAAACATAAGGGAAAGCCTGAAAGGTGTTTTGTAATCCGCTATAAGCGGCATGGAAAATCTATTACCGAAACCGTAGGCTGGCAAGGCGAAGGAATTACTCCTGAATATTCCGCTCAACTACGTGGACAGATTACCTCAAATATTAAAACTGGCGGTGGATTTCAAAGTCTTAAGGAAAAACGGGAATTAGAGGAAACGCGACGGCAAAATAAAGCGGACGAAAGAGCGGCGCTTGAAAAAGAAAATACACCTTTTGACGTAATCGCTATTCAATATTTAGAATGGGCTAAAACTTCCAAGAAAAGCTGGAAAGATGATCAAAGCCGATACAATCACCACATCAAACCCACCATTGGCCAAACTCCAATCAAAGATATTTCCATTATCGGCTTAGAAAATCTCAAGAAAAACCTACAAAAGAAAAAAATCAAAAATGTTATCCGTACAAGAAGCAAGACTAAGTTAATAGCTCACAAAGAAAAGACGCTTTCTCCTGCGACCGTAAAACACATTATTGTATTGATTCGGCAAATCTTTAATTGGGCTATCAATCGGGGCTTATTCATTGGAGAAAACCCAGTTCGGCAAACAGGTAAGGCCGATAAAAAGTTTCTAAAAACCCCAGATAATAAACGTATCCGTTTTCTTTCGCGTGAAGAGGCTAAAGTTTTACTCGATCATCTAATCGAAAAGAAACGGTATTTGGTTCACGACATAAGTCTGACGTCTCTTTATGCAGGTCTTAGAATGTCGGAAATATTTCGTTTAAAGTTTTCCGATCTAGATTTTAAGCATGACTTAATAAGTGTCAAAGATCCAAAGAGCGGTGAAAGCCGAGCCAGTTACATGACACAACCAATCAAGAAGGCATTAAAGAGACGATATCAAGAAAGCGAATCAAAAACAGGTTTTGTATTTTTAAATACTAAAGGCGGTCAAATTAAGGAAATGCCGAATACTTTTGATCGAGCGGTTAAGGAATTGGGTTTTAATAAAGGCGTTACTGATCGTCGGGACAAGTGCGTTGCTCATACTTTACGCCATAGTTTTGGCTCATGGCTGGCAATCGCGGGTACTCCCCTACCCGGCATTCAAAAATTAATGGGCCATAAGAAAATTGAAACAACTTTGATCTACGCTCATTTGTCGCCATCCATAGAGAAACAAGCCGTTGTAGATCTTGCGAAATGGTCGCCAGCCGACGTGATCGAAATGGAAACGAGAAAGAAGAAGTAAATATTTTCCAAGCCTAGCCTGATCAGCGAAAAGCGGGATTCTCTTACCCCGTCTGGCTTGGATTCCTCAAGTAAGAAGCGTTAAGAGGCGTGAATATGGATATAATTTATGAGATTCCAGCGGCGTTAGAGCCAGAAGATTTGATACCTAGGTCGTTAATTACCATTCGCGATTTTTATTGTTTGCTTTTTGGGGTTTCGTTTAATTTAACCCTTGGGGGTTCAAGTATTACCCGTAGTGATTCACCGCAAATAAAAGAATTTATTCACCGTTGCAGCGATGGATTTAGAGACCAGAAGGGAAACCTCGGTAAAGTTATTATATTCGAGAAGCAAGAAGAATTTCACCTCAGTTATCAAAATAAACTTAAAGCCAGCTCAGAACTGGATAAAATCATTAAAGAAGCCGTATCCGTTGGCAGTATTCAAAGCATACCAAATAAAAATCAAGATTTTTACTATTCAAAAGCCACAAAAATGGATATGCACCTTTTCCCTAATTTGGCGGACGGCCTAAAACTAGGCTTGATAGATGGTTGCCATGCTCAAATGTCTACTTACGACAATAAAAAGTTTTCCCAGTGGTTCTATGAAAATGTTTTTGAATGGCTAAAAAGCAAACAGTTCATAAGCGAAGATCGGTTAAGGATAGTGGAATTCGTTTTATTAAAGATATTAAAAAAAGATGTTAAAACAGTAAGCGAGAAGATAGAGTCAATTGAAAGTGACTTAAGGGAAGATGCAACGGCAAAACGGAATCAAGAAGCCTTGGCGGAAGATCCCGGCCCGGGAAAGTTCGATAACAAAACCAAAGAACAAAAGGAACCAGGGAGGCCATCTTTTCCTGTTACTGAAGAATTTATAAGACAAGCTCTTATCCTTAAGAAGAACAAAAAGATAAACATAAAAGACCTGCCCAATTATCCCAAATTAATAAACACGTTTTCAAAAAAAAAGATAAATGAAAATACAGATCCTAAAACGATTACGGAGATAAAAAAGGATGAATATAAAAAAAGGTATGGTTATAAACCATCCACAGTTCAAAAGGCTGCATCAGTCGCAATAAAAAAGTATATGGAGGAGCAATTCGAAAAAGACCCATTAAATATCTTTAATGGTTAAAAATAACCAAAAAAGACTATAAAAAAGATCAGTAAATTAATTTTAATGATAAATAATAAACTGACTTTATCCCCTTAACTATCGAATTTTATGAGATTTTTTTTAAAGACTAAAAAAAAGCAGTAAAAGTAAATTAATTCAGTAAATTAAATAATAAACTGATTTTTCTATCGTAAGCATTGGAATTTAAAGGAAAGGCAAAAAAGGAAAAGAAGCAGTAAATTCGAAAACGAGAAAAGTTAATTTTAGAAATGTAATTTAGCCGTGTACTTCGGGGTTTAGCCCTCGATTACACGGCTTTTTTTTTGCCTAAAAACTTAAACATTTTTTTATTTAAGGAGGTTTGCATGTTGACAGAATTAAACGCGGAACTAGCTCGTACTGGAGAGAAAAAGTACAAGCTTGCCCAGAAATTCGGCTTACATCATACCCGCCTCAGTCAAATCATTAACGGCATGTACAAGGCTACGGATAGAGAGAAAAGTTTAATCGCCAATGGCCTTGGCAAGGAAATTAAAGAATTATTTCCTGATTCACGAAGTTTAATTGGAGCGGCTTAACTATGGCTAAGAAAAGAGAAAAACTTACTTTAAGCGAAGTAACTATTGCGGAAATTCCAGAACCAAAACCAATTGGGGTTTTTTCCAACGCTTTGGATCGCGTCTACATTGGTGTTTCAAACAAAACCTGGGCGAATTTAGCCTCACAAGGCAAAGGGCCGCGTTTCTCTATTGTGAATGGACGGCGGTTCTATCTTTGGGGTGACTTAGAAGCTTATGCGACGGAACAACCAGTCCAAACGGTGGGAAAAGTATGGACTTCATAAAAGACAAAGCCCCGCAACCGTGGACAGCGGCGCGGGGCAAATTCAATCACAGCGATACAACAAGGACAAACACTATGAAAATTTATAAAGCTGCATTTCAAAAAAATCAAGGCTCAATCCTTCCAAATCCGTCAAAACGGATCAAATCTTTAATAAAAAAGCAAATTGTAAACCGTCTTGCTCTTGCTAAATATCAAGGCGCTAAAGGGCCAACCTACGCCTTAGCAAAGCTAGCCTCAACACATTGGGGAGGCTTTGCGTCGGCATGAGTAAAAAATATAACAAAGATCCCGGTTTCTTTTTCCAAAAAGAAATTTATGAATCCTTAGCCTTCCGCGAATTAAAAGGATCGGCTCTTATGGTTTATATCGGGTTTTTATCGCGGCGAATACTCAAGAAAAAAGATAGCGGCGGATATGAAATCACCAATAACGGTGAAATTGTTTTCTCGTATCGAAGAGCTTTTAAAGAGTTGGGCTTGTCAAAAGACCGATTTAAAGCCGCAATCGATCAACTAATCGAGAAAGGCTTTATTGATATTAATCATCATGGCGGCGGGGTAATGCGAGAGGCTACGACCTACTCTATATCAAGCCGCTGGACTAAATATGGAACCAAGGATTTTATTGAAAGAAAGAGGGACAAGGGCCGAAAAGGAACAGGTTTTTTAAAAGAAAAATCAAATGTAATTGATTTGGAGACTCGAAAAAATGTTTCCTAACAACGGGAGTAAATCCGTGCTGTTGAAGTTTAAAAATAAGGGGAGTAAATCCCCCTTGTTAGAAAAAAACAACGGGAGTAAATCCGCATGGGGACGCGGGAGTAAATCCCCCTTGTTTCACGACAATAAAGGACTTGCGACAACGGGAGTAAATCCACGCGGTCTATAGACACTACCTCTCTCCAGGGGGGTATTACTAATACAGGGCAAATATGGGCAACTTAGGACTACAGCAAACACTACTTGAACTGAACACGGTGATTGAACGCTACAAGCTCCGCGATTACCAAATAGACCTGATAGACAAGATTAAACTTTCTTTGGCTGAAGGTTTTAAAAAGATCTTGGTTGTTTTGCCAACTGGCGGAGGCAAGACGATTGTAATGGCTGAATTCATAAAGGTCTTGGCCGAGGAACTGAAAAATATTTTATTTTTGGCGCACCGCAGGGAACTAATCTTCCAAGGTTCAGAAAAGATTGAATCATTCGGGATAGAGCACGGCCTTATCATGTCTGGCGAGAAAAAAAGCTTGCTCCACTCCGTTCAAGTTGCATCAATCCAAACCTTGGCGGCTAGATTGAAGAGAAACAGAATCAATCCTCCTTTGGCTGATACGATCATAGTGGATGAAGCGCATCATGCAACCGCAACGACGTATTTGAAGATTTTCGAGCAATACCCAGAAGCGGCAATCATTGGTTTTACGGCTTCGCCAGTTAGGAAGGATGGCAGAGGTTTAGGCACTGTCTTTGAAACCATGATCGAAGGGCCAAGTATAAGCGAATTAACCAAGCAAGGGCATTTAGTCGGGTGCCAATACTACAGCCCCACAAAAGCGGAATTAATCAACTTGAAAGGACTGCAAGTTCAACGCGGCGACTTCAACGAAAAGCAACTAGCAGAACGGGTTGATACTCCCGAAATTTACGCCGATATCGTTTTAACCTTCTCCCGTATCTGTCCCCATTTGCAAGCCCTTTGCTACGCCGTTTCAATTAAACATGCAATCCACATAAGAGATTGCTTTGTAGAAGCAGGGTTTAAATGCGAATACATCAGCGGCGACACACCAAAGCCTGAACGTGACGAAATTCTAAGACAGTTTAAAAACGGCGAAATACAAATAATTGTCAACTGCATGGTATTGGTTGAGGGCTACGATTGCCCTAGCGCGTCTTGTTGCATCCTGGCAAGACCTACCAAGTCTTTTGGCTTGTATCTCCAAATGGTTGGTCGTGTATTACGGCCTTTTACAGGTAAGCATGACGCGATCATTTTGGACCATGCGGGGGCCGTTCACGAACACGGATTTATTGACGAACCTATCCCGTGGGCTTTGGAGCCTGGACAGAAGATCAAAGAGCGTAAAGCGAAAACCAAAACCAAGAAAAAAGAGGCCATAGAGTGCAAGGAATGTCATTTGATTTATCGACATCAAAGGGAGTGCCCAGGCTGTGGATGGATGCCTGAAATTAAAGGGAAAATCATCAATATTCTTGACGGCGAACTAAAAAAATTGAGTCGTGACGGATCGCAACGAGAACGAAAGCAAACGGCGCTGGAAAAAGAATATTTTCACGCGGAACTAATTTTCATTCAAAGGCAACGCGGTTATAAGCAGGGCTGGGTAGGTCTCCAGTATAAAAACCGCTATGGCGATTGGCCGAAATGGGGCGCAAACCCTAAGCCGATCAAGCCCTCACATGAAACGTTAGCTTTTATTAAAAGGGAAAACAGGAAATATGCAAAGCAGCAACGAGCAGCCTATTAAAGACCTGGCGCGGGGTAAGTGGGCGCACATCTTAAGCTCTTTTGGAATATCGGAGGAGCATTTAAGAAACAAGCATACCTCTTGTCCGCTGTGCGGAGGAAAGGACAGATACCGCTTTGACAATAAGGGGGGGGACGGAAGATATTTTTGTAATCAATGCGGACCAGGCGACGGAATAACCCTATTGCAAGGCTTTAAGGGCTGGGGGTTCCCCACTGCGGTAAGGGAGCTTAAGAACTTTCTAGGCGGTTATAGCGCCCCTATTTCGCAAGCGAAACGCCAAAATAAACCGGATCCGTACAAGGCAATTGAGAAAATACTTTCGGAGGCAAAGCCAATTCAGGAAGGCGACCAAGTAACGCAATATTTACGAAATCGCGGTTTGTCGAGGTTCCCAGAGTCGCTATTGTTCCACGGGAAACTTTATGACGTTGATTCTAAGGCTAATTATCAAGGGATGCTTGGCATCATGGAAGATTCGAAAGGAAAAATTGTATCAATTCACCGAACCTTTCTGCAGGACGGAAGCAAAGCAAGTATAACAGCGCCTAAAAAAATCATGTCCCCCATCGGAACTATTAACGGCTCAAGCGTTCGCTTGTTTCCACTGGAAAGCCATATCGGAATTGCAGAAGGCATCGAAACGGCTTTAGCGGCTTATGAGTTATTTAATATTCCAACGTGGGCGACGGTATCAACCAACGGCATGAAGACCTTTATTCCCCCCGATGGAATCGAGGAAATAACGATATTTGGAGATAACGACAAGAATTTTGCAGGGCAAGCAGCGGCATATGAGGCAGCCAACAAATTACACCTTAAGGGCTATCGGGTAAACGTCAAGTTACCTCTAGCCACTGGTAAGGATTGGCTAGATCTGATGCAACCATAGTTTTCTGACACCGTAAAAAGGGGTTTTCCGACTCCATAAAAAGGCCTGTAAAAAACAGGCGAATAACAGGCAAACCGGACAGAGTGGACACCTAAAAAAAGGGCGATTGATAACAAGATACGAAAGGGCAAAAAATCATGCAAACACAGCAAGCAGTAACCACGGGAAATGAATCAAATTTAGAAGAATTAGGAATCACCAAGAAGAACGGGAAGCTATGGGCCGATTCGTTAAGCATAGCGGACCATTTCCAAAAGAGACACGCGGACGTTTTAAGAATTCACGAATCGTTAAAAAGGGATTGTTCCAGCAAATTCACTGAACGCAATTTTTCGTTGAGTGGCTACAAAGACCCAACCGGAAGAAATCAACCTATGTTTTTAATGACTCGCGGCGGGTTTTCTATGTTGGTAATGTCTTTCACCGGAAAGAAGGCGACGCGATGGAAGGAAAGATACATTTCCGCTTTCGACGCAATGGAAGAGGCGGCAATGAAGAACGCGAGACAGTCAGAGAAACGAGCCACGGTTGAATGGCAACGCGATAGAGCGAACGGGAAAGTAGCTCGAAAAGTTGAAACCGACATTATCCAAGAGTTCGTTGCATACGCTACACGGCAAGGATCTAAAAACGCTAACATGTATTACTCGAATTTAACGAGAATGACTTATAGGGCAATGGGCCTTGTAGAGCAAGGGTTGAAGGTTCCAAACGGGTTACGGGATATGCTCGAAGGCGTGGAATTACATTTCCTTGGCACGGCTGAATTTATTTGCTCAAACGCCATTCAGACCGGAATGGATCAACGGATGCAATACAAATTAATTTACCAGTTCGCTAAAGAGCGCGTTCAAAGCTTCGCGGCGACATTTGCCCAAAGGGTTATAGCCCAATGACTGGAAACTTAACGCCGTTAAAGGCGATTCGACAAGCTTGTATTTTGTGCATGGGTGGAAAAGATACAGCCAGGGAGCCAAGAAAGAAAATTGCAGAATGCAAAAATACTGATTGTCCCTTGTATATTTTTAGATTTGGGAAAAACCCTAATTGGGGTCAAAAACAGAGCCAAGATCAAAAAAGACGGTTAAAGGGTTTAGCACGTCAAAATTTAGGTTTCAAAACCCCCCAGTTTTTCGGGAGTTTTTAGTATAAATTTCAACTTTTATTAACTGACCTATACCCAACTATAGGTTGACAGATAAAAGCGCTTAAATCGACTCTCAGGAGTTTTTACGTAACGCGGATAAAGATTGATTCAAATAGAAAAATTAGCAACCTTCAAAATAGGATAATTCGTTTCTATAACGATAAAAAACGAAATGGCAACTAGTACGGGCAGAGGAAAGATTAACGGTGCGGGTCCAGGTAGACCAAAGGGATCGAAAGATAAGTTTACGTCTCTGAAAGAAAGCTTTCTTGAGACTTATCAAGAAATCGGAGGTACTGAGGCACTTACGGAATGGGCCTCTAAAGATGAGAACGAGGCGAGTTTTACAAGATGATTACCAGGCTATTACCAAGAGAAATTAAAGCGGAAATTAACGATAGGCGGAGTATTAAGGATCTAACAAATGATGAATTGTTTGGACTACTCACCGATGAAACAAAAGAAAGAGTTCGAACAACGGTATCGAATAACAAAAAGCCTAATTAAACCTACAAGGATTGAAAAGTTATGAGTAAATTAACAGATAAGCAAGAGCGATTCGTTCAAGAGTACATGATTGACTTGAACGCTACTCAAGCGGCAATTAGGGCGGGTTATAGCGAGAGAACGGCTCAAGAGCAAGGCTCAAGGTTGTTATTAAAAGTTATGGTTCAAGAAGCTATCCAAGAACAACAAAAGAGGATATCTGAAAAGCTTGAAATAAACGCGGAGTGGGTGATTCAACGCCTCAAAGAGAACTTCGAAAAGGCAATACAAGCGGAACCGGTTAGAGACAAGGATGGCAATCCTATAGGCGAATTTACTTATAACGGTAGCGTTGCAAATCGCTCATTAGAGTTGATCGGTAAACATATAGGCATGTTTAAAGAGCGAGTTGAAACCGAAATAAACATTAACAACCTTAAGGGTATTTCGAATGAGCAATTGTTTAGCGAGCTTGCCGACCGAGGAACTGGCGAAAGAGGCGTTAAGTCGCAGGTTAGCTTGCGAGAGCTTGGAGGGAGGTCAATTGAAAACTAAAGCAGACTTAACATTACAGCGTTCTATCACCACAGAAAGTAGGACTTACTTTCAGTTAGGTTTATTTAAATTAAAAAATGGGGAATTTTAATTGTTGCTGATCACCATCAGTTATATACTGTCGGTACTCAAAGTAAAACTGATGAGAGGTTATCTTGATTTTCGCTTTTTGGGAGTAATTATGGCCAGAAGACTTCTACCACTATTAACCGTTTTATTTTTTGTTTTTTCTACTGGAATTGCCAGTGGACAAACCTATCGGGAAGCCCTCGATGCCTATGAAAAAGGCGATTACAAAACAGCTGTTGATAAATTAAAGCCACTAGCCGAGCAAGGAGATAAAAACGCCCAATTCATACTTGGAGGCATGTATAACGAGGGGCTTGGAGTCGCTAAAGACTACAAGGAGGGATTCAAATGGTTGCAATTGGCTGCAAACCAAGGGGATGCGAACGCACAATATTTCCTTGGGTGGAGTTACGGCAAAGGGAAAGGAGTCGCTCAGGACTATTATGAAGCCCTAAAATGGCACCGTTTAGCGGCAGAACAAGGGCATGCAAAAGCACAAAAACTTCTGGCCCCTAGAAATAAAAAAAAAGACAACGTGCAATATGCTGGTGGGCAAACATTACAAGATGGGAAGAACGCATATAAAAAGAAAGATTATAAAAAAGCATTTGAAATTTTTAAACCATTAGCAGAACAGGGTAATGAAGCAGCACAAAATAGGCTTGGGTTTATGTACATGAACGGACATGGCGTCGCTCAAGATTCTCAAGAAGCTTTCAATTGGTTTCGATTATCAGCAGAACAGGGGAATTCAGAATCCCAATTTTACATTGGGAGGCTTTATGAATCTGGAGATGGGGTTGCTCAAGATAGTAAAGAAGCAATCAAATGGTATCAATTAGCGTCAACCCAAGGAAATGGAGAATCCCAATTTTTCCTTGCTTTGATGTTTGCTAGTGGAACTTCGGTACTTCAAAATTATGTAAAGGCTTATAAATGGGCAATCATTGCAAGTGCAAATAGATTTGAACCCGCCTCTACTTTTAGAGATTATCTTCAGGAGCGAATGACACCGACACAAATAGCAGAGTCTCAAAGATTAGCAAGTGAATGGGTAAAAAAAAATAATCCCGATCAAAAAATTATAATTACGGAATCCCCACCTTCAAAAATTCACCAAAACAAACCATTGAATACCCATCAACCACCAAAAATGTTTCAGCATGTATACGCTGGAACCGGTTTCATGTTCGGGGCAAAAGACTACGTTATCACGAACTGGCATGTCGTTCGCGGAACTAAAAACATAAAAGTTAAGTTTCTAAATGGGGAGAAGATTAAAGCGGAGGTATTACTAAAAAACTCGAAGAACGATATTGTTTTTCTAAAACTGGAACGGTCGCCGCAACTACCGCCAAGTAATTTTAAAATAGGCGATTCTTCTAAGGTAAGAATGGGCGACAAAGTATTCACTATCGGTTACCCAGCGCATTGGGTCATGGGGCAAAACCCGAAATACACAGAAGGAGTTGTGAACGCCCTCTCCGGCATCAAAGACGATTCAACAGTTTTCCAGATAAGCGTTCAGATACAACCGGGTAATAGCGGCGGACCTCTCTTTAACCAAAACGGAGAAGTGATTGGTATTACACAAGCGGCCCTTGATCCAAATATAGCGGTAGGAGCTTTTGGTACGTTACCGCAAAACGTAAATTATGCGATCAAGTCCAGTCATATTAAAAACCTGTTGCCAATGCTTCCGGAAGCGTTAGTTGCTTCAAGGGGCATAGTAGTAGTCCCAACCGGCCCCCAAAACTCGCTAGCTAATTTCATCGACAGAGCAAAGAATAATATCGTCTTGATTGAAGCTACAACGGAGTAGCCGCTTTAGTCAAAACCTAAACCCCTATTGCTTAGAGCCTGAAATTGGTGGATAGAAATGGATTGGAGATAGAATGAATAAGCTTTTACAAGTATTACTTGTTTCAATTTTGATTTTTACACCCAACTTTGTTTTGGCTGACGACTATCGAGATGGGATAAAGGCATTTGACAAGAAAAATTATAAAAAAGCATTAGAAATATTTGAACCATTAGCTAAAGAGGGCGATGCAGTAGCCCAATACAATCTAGGAATCATGTATTCAAATGGATTAGGAGTGGGGGGAAATTTAAAACAAGGATTTAAGTGGCTTTTAAGAGCCTCTTATCAAGGGAATGAAGGGGCTCAATCAGCATTAAATTATTTACACCCAACCCTAGGGGATGTCAGTGGGAATTTCATTAATGGGTTGGCAAATACCAAAGATAAAGATGTATATCAAGACTGTGAAAAAGCCCTGGGGCCTCACCATCAGAATTCGTCAGATATAAAATGTAAAGAAGTGAATATATCGGGTTTGGAAATAATCGAATTTAAATATAGGGTCAATGGCAAGAAAAATGGAAGAGGTTTATTTTGGACGAGATTTGACCGGGGAATAGAGCATACATTCCAAATTAAAAATAAGGAATCTTTGGAAACAATTGAAAGAGGGTTTGTTGGTTTAGAAAAATTAGTGCTGGTTGACTTTGATGGTTCGGGCAACGATAAAATATTTTGGTCAGGCAATAGTTGGGGGTCTGCTGGTGGGTCGCATGATTTATGTCTTTTAGATCCCTTAACTAAAGAAAAATTGGAAATGAGTTTGTCGTTTATCGACAGCGGAGGAAAACCTATTCCCAAGATTGAACGTAGCGATAATTTTTTAAAGTTGGGGTTAGATAAGGAAATCAACTTTCTAGAAAATATTAAATATAATTTTGGAATTGATGGCGAACCATGGGTTGATGAAGTAATAGTGAAAGGTAGCCCAGAAAATCCTGAGTATGGTGCTTATTTTTGGTTAGAAGATAATAAAAAGCTAGATCTGGGTGACGGTTTAATTAAAATTAGAAGATACCCGACCAACCCGTTAGGCGGTTCATTAGTAAAGAAACTTGAAGCAGGAAAAATAACTTACCAAAGTCATTTTAAGAGCGGTGTGGTTGCTCATAATACTTTAACTGACGATTACTATATTCTATGGTTCCCAACAAATCATTATGACTGGGCTTTTGACATTAAATTAGTTGAGAATAAAAAAACAAAAATAATGTATTTATTACTTAATGGTGGATTAATAGTTATTAATACGAAAACTTTATATTTAAAGCAATTTTACACAAAATCGATAGATTATATCCCACCTCTAGACTTTTAATTTCAAACCGTAATCTTTCGTTTTATCCCGATTAATAGATAAGACTTAATAGGGCGTAGCAATATGAATTATTATTTCCATAAATTTCTGAGAACGGTGGAGTAAAAGTGTACCAGTGTGGCGGTCTAAGAGTCGTTAAAAGGGATGATAAAAAGCCCGTACAATGGATATCGGGAGGCGAATTGAGACGATCCGACAATGACTATGTATAGCTATTGCAAGAGAAGCAGGAAGAAATCAACCGATTGGAAAAGGAAGTGTGTTTACAAAATCGAGTTATCGACCAACAGAAAGAGACCATCCAAAAACTAAGCCTCAAGAAAAGTATCGTGGCTGATTGGCTAGAACCTCCTACCGCAAGCCCAACACTTACCAAAGAATACAAAGCTCCAGAAGCGCATGACGGTTACATAACAATTGGCGTTTAGAACCTGACAAAAGCTAACATTCAGAGGCCTACTGGTTTTTGAAAATTAGTAGCAAATTAGTATCTGCCTCAAGGGAAATATTGACGAAAGTTAGAGTTTTCCGACACCGTAAAAAGAGGGAAATATTGTTTAATAAACGAAAAAAAACGATATGGCTAAAAATGATTATCGTTAAAAAAACGAAGAAATAACGAAAAATAGAATCCCCCGTTTGCTGAAAATATCAGGAAGATATCAGGAAGCCTCTAAATGATTTAGCTGATAAAACAGGAAAAAAACAGCGGGGCGGTCTATTGTTAAAACAATAGAATGACAATAATCCTCTAGGGGAATTTCCTGTTAATACAATAAAAAAACAATGGAAAATTCGCCAAAGGTGGCAAAAGAGTGGCAAATTAAGACAAAAATAAAAAAGGCCTACAAGTCGAAAACCTGTAAGCCCTTGATATAACTGGTACGCCCGAATGGATTCGAACCATCGACCTACGGATTAGAAGTCCGTTGCTCTATCCAGCTGAGCTACGGGCGCACTCAAAAAAACCATCAAATTATTGAACACATTATAAATATTTAGAGCCGCTTTTAAAAGGGAATTAAAAAGTTAAATCATCATTTATTCAACAAAATAAGCCCTAATTTGATCCCTATAAAAACAGACAATAATGTTAAAACAACTGTGCCCCCAACATTCATGAAAAAAAACGCTAAATCTTTCCGTTCTAACAATCTGTACGAATCATAACTAAAAGTAGACATCGTGGTAAAACCGCCAAGCAAACCAACCGTCAGAAATAACCGAGTGTCTTCAGTCAAAACTTCTTTGTACTCCATCCCCGAAACAATAAGCCCTAAAAAAAAACTACCGAGGATATTTACAACCAATGTCCCAAGAGGAAAAGAACCTCCAAATTCTTGAGTCCATACTTTAATTAGATATCTTAAAATAGATCCAATAAAGCCTCCAACACCGACATATAACAATGTAACTATTGATGGCACAATAAATGACCGAAATATTAGTAAAGGGTTTCTGGGTCTTCCTCTGTAATTATTTCATTAGATCCCGAAATGGTGTGCTCTGTTATCGGAGGTGGAGCCTTGATATTTTCTAATTCGTCTGGCCAATTTAATATTGTTTCTCCTCTTCCCGAAAAAACTTCGCTCTCTTCTAATTTCTGCTTAGGTTCTTCAACAGGCAATTCCTTTTGTAAATTTGGCTTTATTTCTTTAGAACCGTTTTCTTTCGAAGAAGCCAATGGAAAAACTAAAGTGCCTTGATTCATGGCGTATCCTTCTAGCTTTCCATAAACCATCTTAACTTGCCCCCAACGTCCTTCTGAAATACCGTTATTTAAATGAGCGGCTAGTTCCATAGTCGTTAAAGCGCCGTCCCTCCATAAATCTGCAGCGCCCTTCAACGCATCGATCAGACCTTCTCGGATTCTATGATCTTCTTCGTTTGAAGAATTAATAAAAATAACTTCTCTACTAGGTTCAAATTCGTTAGCTGTTAACGGCTCCATAAAAAATGGTACATTTTTTTCTAACGAAAAACCTTTTGAACAACCTTCAAAAATCGACAATACATGTTTGGCTCCCAATTTCCTCAGATAATGATCCAATCGATACAAACTGAGCGCATTCTCCCTAAACCAAATAGGTTTTTTTTCCAAATCAGGCGCATCTGAAGGGATTAGGTATTCTGCGTTGCTAACTCCATATTTCGTTTTTATTCCGCCACAATGCCCGGCAAAATAAATTAAAACTCTACTATTTACATACCTACCATATTCATTAAAAAAGGTTAAAAAAGATTGGTGAAACTCATAGCCTTTCGGGTTTACTAAAGTAAACACTTCAAAACCTAGATTTTCGAGAACTCCGGTCAAATTTTTTTCAAACTCTTTTAATCCCGAAACAGGAGTCCAAGGCGATTTATATTTTCCCGTCAATACGACAAACGCGGAACTTTTTTCGTATCGACCAATTTCTTGCCCAGAAGAATCTTGAAGAATTAGGGGTTGTCCTAAAACTCCTTCAGTTCCCCAAATAAGAGTTAAAAATAAGTAAAAGAGAGCGGCAAATAGTTTCATTTAACGAGATTCTTTTTTAATAATTACGCTAAGGAGTTTTAAATTGACGGGTTGAATATACGAATTTTTTGAACGGAAGTAAAGAAGCGAAAAATTAATAAAATTGAGTAAAGGCAAGAAGAAAGCGGATCACTTTTCCGCGTAATGAAACATCTGATCTATACATCGCTTGGCAAGATCAATCGTTTCGGAAGGAATTTCTACTGTATCTTGCGGCCTTGGGTTCTCTAACACTCTTAACACATCGTTAAGCGAATTAGATTTCATATAACGACAAAGAACACAAGATCCTACAAAGGTTTTCTCAGGGTGCTCCGCTCTCAAAACATCTGTTAAACCACATTCAGTCAGCAAAAAGAACTTCTCAGCGTCCGACTCCGCAACTCGGTTCAACATCATCGTGGTGCTGCCAACATAATCGGCTTTTTGAACAACTGCCGGACTGCATTCCGGGTGAACTAATACTTCGGTTTCAGGATGACTTGTACGTATTAGATCAATGCTTTCAGGCTGATACTCTTCGTGAACGTAACAAACGCCATCGTAAACTTCCAGTTTTTTTTTGATTCCTTTTTCGGCTAAGTGTTTCTTTACGTTCTCTCCCATAAGACGATCGGGCAAAAAGTAAATATTATCGTTTTCTATATTTTCGATAATTTTATAAACATTGGAAGATGTTACACAAACGTCGCACTCGGCTTTTACCTCGGCGGTGGTATTTATATAACAAACAAAAGTATGGTCGGGATATTTCTTTTTAAGCCTGGCAACGTCTCCAGCTTCTATGCTTTCGGCCAATGAACAACCGCCATTTGTATTGGGGTTTAATACTTTTTTATTTGGATTTAAGATCTTTGCCGTTTGCGACATAAAATCCACGGCGGCAAACACAATTACTTCAGCGTCTGATTGTAGGGCTGCTTTCGCAAGCCCATAAGAATCTCCTGTATAATCTGCGACTCCATATAGAATTTCTGGCGCGACATAATTATGAGCTAAAATAATCGCGTTATGTTCTTTTTTTAGATCTTCTATGCGCTGAATAGTCGGCATCAGCTTTTCGCATCGCTCTTCGGTGAATTCGCAAATAGGATTCACAACGCGAACATTTTTCAATTTTTCATAAAGCGACTTTGCAGTTACCATAACCTTTTACCAAGGCGTTTAAAATGAATGCCTATATTAATTTAGACCTGTTTATTTCAAAGTTATTCGCGACGAAGCGCTAACTTTATTCTTTTGATCTTCTCTTCAATTAATTAGAACAGCCTTTACTTAACAATTGATCCAAACGATTTGCAAAAGATTTTCGGTCGCGTTGACTTAGCGTCGGAGGACCTCCTGTTTCTATTCCGCTTGACCGCAGATTATCCATAAAATCTCTTATATTTAATCGAGCCCTAATATTCTCGGTTGAATACAACTCTCCTCTGGGATCAAGCGCGTCTCCTCCCTTTTCAATAACCTCCGCCGCTAATGGGATATCGGCAGTGACGACAAGATCGCCGGCGCTAAGCCTTTTAACTATTTCATTATCGGCAACATCAAAACCAGAAGCTACTTGAATCGATTTAATGTTAGGCGAGCTAGGCAAACGCATGCGTTGGTTAGCGACAAGCGTCAACTCCACTCCCGTGCGATCTGCCGCCTTAAACAAAATATTTTTTATTACGACAGGGCATGCATCTGCGTCTACCCAAATTTTCATTTTATATTCATTTTTATTTAATGCTTAGTTAGCGTTTGGGTAGCTTAACGTCAGCTCTAAAAGCCTTTAAAAATTCCCAACCTTAAATAAATCAGTTTCTATTTTTATCCTAATAAATTGCACGAATAACGTCAATCAATCATTATTTTTTAAAACTAATTTTGGGAGCTATTCAAATATTGAAGGTAAAAATTTTTAAACGAAAGGAAAAGTTTATGGTTCTATTCCATCGCCGTGGGCAGGTTCTTGAATATTTAATCGACCGACGATTTCTTTAATTTCATCTTTATAAGAAACAAAAGGATCTAGCATTAAAAAAGGTTCATCCTTGTTTAATCTAAACCCAATCCAATCAATCAAGTAACCCGAGGGATATTCTAAAAGTGATTTTACCAACTCGCCGCGACCCGAAGCTCTAGTACCTCGTGGAGCGGTCAACATAGAACGTTCAACCGCTTCGTCGCTTGTTTTCCTTCTAGCGTCGCCGTTTTCCTCTAACCCCCAAAATAAGCCATCGTTTTTATTGAGGTTGTGGTACTCCAAATCCAAACTTTTTAACCAAGGGTCGTGCCAGGGAAGATCTTCCTCTTTTCGAAACTCATTCAACATCCAATACTTTGCAGCCCAATCAACGCGATCCAAAACCGCTTCTGGACCTTTGGAAAGATCGTTAAGAACGGATTCCCACTCAGTTAAAATCCAATCGGTTTCATAGCCGGAACCGGACAAATGTTTTTTTGCCGTTTCCATAATCTCCCATTGCAAATCTAATGCAGTTGAAGGTTGACCATTAGATAAAATAATTTCCCATTTAAAACTAGGATCTCGCGAAATTTTCCGCATCGTTCCGACTGCGTCTTCTAAAATCCATTCCGCACGCCCAACGCCTAATTCAATGAGATCCATCATTAAAATCGTCGTTCCCATTTTTAATGCATTGGAAAATTCGTTCATATTCGAATCTCCAACCAATAAATGAACTCGGCGGAATCTTCCGGGATCGGATAATGGTTCGTCGCGGGTATTCACAATAGCGCGATTGTATTGAACCCAACGATAAAATTCATTCGGGATATGATCTGCCCTCTGCGAAATCTGAAAATCAACGTGTTCTTCTTTGCTATCGTCGACTCCAGCTTCAGCCCAATCTCTGAATGGATGTGGATTACATGCCCCGATACGACCTGCGCCGCAATAGATTTGGCGAGTGACTAAAAAGGAAGAAAGTAATCTTAAGTTTTCTCGGTTTTCAAATTTGAAATCTCTGCTTACCAAGTAGTTTTCATGGCAACCAAATGTCGCATTCGTTTCTAAATCAACGTTATTTTTAATAATGGCGACTTTATCTTCCCAACCAAGGCTTTCAACGGCTTCTTGCACTAACATGTCGCCGCCTCGGTCGTAAGTTACCAGGTCCACCAAATTAGAACATTCTGGGCTTGCATACTCCAAATGCCCCATGTCCAAATAGATTCGTCCTCCATTAGTCAAGAAACCGCCGTTTCCAGGAGGTTCGTCGTTAGCGCGATAGTGCTGATCTAATAAACCTTTCTTTCCAACGTCAAAGATATAATCTTTTAATTGCAAGGCAACATCTACTGGACCGTATTTAAAATCTTTATCTTTAATGAGAAGACCGTACTCAGTTTCAATTCCAAAAATGCGTTTTTTCATAACTTCTCACAGGCGACTTTAAGTCGATCAACCTCAGCATCCGTTAAAGCACGCACTATAGATTTCCTAGGCGTTTTATAATTTAAAACTGCCGTTTCTAAAACCCAATCTTCCAGGATTTTCTTCATGGTTCCGGGGATTCCGTTTTCTTCGCTTTCGATTTTATCCATCCCCTCCTTCCAAAGTTTACAAGCTTTTACTAACGCCTCCTCCAAAGGAAGAGTTGAAAACTCTATTTCCTTTAACTGTTTTTCTATAAAACCTGTTAATTTAGAATCTCCTCCAATAACCGTTCCACGAGTAAACGTTTCCCAATGTCCGTCGTAATTAACGCGAAAAAACTTTGCTTTTCCTTTGCCATCAACTTCGACTAACGCCATTTGCACTAAGTATGGAGCGCGCATTACTTCTTCAAAGTTTTGCTTTAAAGCGGGAGCTAACCCGAATTGAAGGAGCCTTCCAAGCACCACATCTTGAACCGATCGATTAAATCCTTCCAAGTGAGACATATCTAAAAGAGTCATTCTCATCTTTTCGATATCAGCGGGATGCCCCATGGCTCCCATAGCAATGCGGTCGTAAACTTCATAAACTTTCCCGGACTGCGGTCCTATGGCCATCAAAAATGCTCCTTCGTTAAACGGAATCGCTAAAACAGGATAAGCTTTTTTTAATTTTTCTTGCACATAGCCATGCCTTGCGGAAATAGCCTCAGTCCATCGGAAGGGTTCGTCAAACATTAATATGTCTCTTCATAGATTTTTCAAAAATTACCGCAATCTCATCATCATCCATAAATTGATAACCTTCGGATGTAATAAAAGAGATGATTGGATAAATATTATCTTCAGGTCGGGCCTTTCCCGTAGCGGTGTCGAAATGCGCAGCGGTGTGGAGGAGTCGCATTGCTAACTCTGCGGCTTCTTCCCTATTTCTTTCGGAAAGTCGCTTTGCGCCCCACATATCTTCGTACTCCAAAACTCCCTTTACCACGGGAGAACCAGAACCTGTAACCGTGTGGGTGGTAATTTGGAATTCGGCGCCTAAAAGATCGTAAAAATGAATGGAAGGTTTTCCTTTTTCCTGGTCGTATAGCGCAAAAATTGGACTCACTGCGCCAACGCCTTGCATCGCCATTCCAACGTTTTCTTTTAATAACCGAGAAAGCGCTCGGATCTTCCCTTCGGCGCTCAACGGTTGTAATTGGGAACGTCGATAATATTCGAAGTTATGCGACAACACTCGCGCCATCTCAAAAGCTGTCGCTGGCGCCCCGGCAATAGCCATTACGGAGTAATCGTCAATTGGAATTACCTTATCGCAATGTTCATACATGATGCTGTTGCCAGCCGTAGCTCTGCGATCTCCAGCTACAATGACCCCGCTTTCAAAATGAAAGGCTAAAACTGTCGTCCCATGAATCAATTCTGATGAGTCGAGTTTATTTGTTTTTTCTAGATTATTAGACGGTAAAGAATATCCCGAACGCTGCAACAACTCTAAAAAATCTCCGGGCGTGGACAACTGATTATCTATTATTTTCACTCGCCCGTCCGCTGCTTATACTTTTCAGATTGTTTAGGATCGACTTTGCGCATCCGCTTCAAGATATTATCTTTACCAGGCGACGAAACGTCGGGTTTTTTAGGCCCATCTTCGTGTCGATCTGGCGGCGCGTCTTTTTTCTCTTCCCTTCTTAATGGATCGCTCATGCAAACCGCTCCTTTTCCAATTTTAAAGCTTCGTAAACTTCTTCGGGAGTGATTACCCGAGTTAAATCGCTATAACTACCGTCTTTATATTCTACGCCTGTCCAGTGAATATTTTTAATAGAATCTGCGCAAAATTCTACAGCTTTTCCTCTAATCATCGCGCGCGTTCCATCTGGAGGCGTACTCATAGTCTGGGTTACTTTTTCCTCTGGAAAGAATGGAGCAATTCTTCCCTCTTGCTCCAATCCTCTAAAAAGTCCCCGTTCTGCATCTATATTATGATACTCCAAATCGAGGCTTTTCATCCAGGGGTCGTCCCATCCTAAATTCTCAGCCTCCATAAATTCGGCAAAAAGCTCCTTTTTAATGGCCCAGTCTATACGATCTGCAAGCTTTTCGGGAGATTTTTTTAGATCATTTAGAGTTCTTTCCCATTCCTTTAATATCCAATCCCAATCTTCACGCTTGCCAATATAAGAAGCTTGAGCTTTTTCTAAATAAAACTCTTGGATCTCTAATGGAGAAATTGATTTGCCATTCTTTCGCTTTAAGAGAACCGTACCTGTTAAATCTCTAGAAACTTCCTTAATATCCCATACAGGCTCTGTTAATTCTGGAACGGCGCCTAATTTTTCTTCCCCAATGAGGGTCAATACCAACTGGGTGGTTCCCACTTTTAATGCCGTTGCATAAGGCGACATATTAGCGTCGCCCAAAATCAAATGAAGACGCCGATACTTATCGGAAGCGGCATGCGGTTCATCCCGTGTATTGACAATTGGCCGTTGAGTCATTGTTTCAATACTCAACAAACATTCAATAAAATCAGCTCTTTGAGATAACTGCAACCTTTTAAAAGGAGCCAATTCTTTACACTCGGTTCCTACTTTACCGGCTCCTGCATACAACTGACGAGTCACTAAAAACGGAACTAAGCCGTCAACCCATTGTTGAAAAGATAACGCACGGGGTATTAGATAATTATCATGCGTTCCGTAACTATGACCAATATAGTCGGTATTATTTTTAAACAGTTGAACAGAATCTTCGCCTAAATCCTTATTCCGCAACCGAGCGCATTCCGCAAGAATGTATTCGCCGGCTCGGTCGTGCGCCACCAGATCAAAAATATTAGCGCACTCTGGAGTGCTATATTCAGGATGCGTATGATCGTTATAAAACCGAGCTCCATTCGCCAAAACCCGATCGCACTTCATATCCCAATACGAATAAGGCCTTTTGCGATCCTCTTTACAAAATTCGTCTTCTTCTTCGTCCTGAGCGAGACGTTCAACCGAAAATCCTCGCTGATCGGTATGAGTGCGTTCTCTAAAATAAGCCCATAGTTGGAACACGCTTTTTTGCTCACAGCGTTTTAATAACGCCATGGACTCTTCTACAGGATCGGAGTTTTCCGTATTTTCACGAATAATCCCGTATTCCGTTTCAATTCCCATCAAGGGAACAATATCGTTCATATCATGGAGCGAGTGAGAGTCTGATCCGTAGCGGCGTCGGATTCTTTAGGTCGTCTAATTCGGGCAACGCTTTGGGAATCGAAATCTAAAAGTTGGAGCCAATCTTCCATATTTGGATCTGCAGGGAAAATACTTCCTTCCACAAATTCCTTTTCTATAGCCGAAGTTAAGTCTTCTGGCTTAATCGTTAATTCTTCTCCAGCAATGGCTCGTTCAATGCCGATTTCTTTGGCTCGTTTAACCACATTTTCCAAAATGGCTCCCGAAACAAAATCGTACCAGTAGAGCCTTTTCATGTCGCCATTCTTTAATGAAAGAGTCAAAACATTTTGTTTAGAATCTTTCGAAAAAAGAGAGTCTAAAGCCGGTTTAATCATTTCTTCTATAGTCGGTTTTTCAAGAGGCAATTTTTCCGATAAATAAATTTTCAGTATTTCCTCACAACCTTTTCGATCCGGTCGCGACACTTTAATTTTTCGGTCAATTCTTCCCGGTCTTAAAATTGCCGGATCGATTAAATCTGGCCGGTTCGTAGCTAAAATAACCACCGCGTCCCGAAGAGATTGAACGCCGTCCATCTCAGCGCAAAACATTGGCACCAAAGTATTTGAAATGTTGTTGCCGCGAATAGCTTGTCGAGTTCCTAAAACGGACTCGGCTTCGTCGATAAAAATAAAAGGCATCTGTCCTTCGGTTCGATATTCTCGGGCTTTTTGGAAAATTTCTCGGACTTTTCTTTCAGATTCGCCTAACCACATATTCAATATCTCAGGACCTTTTACATGAATGAACCGACCTTGGATATTTTTACCGTCTTCTTCGCCGAGTTTACTCACGATTTCCGTTAATATGGCCTTGCCCACTAACGTTTTGCCGCACCCTGGGGGACCGTAAAAAAGAAATCCTTTGGGTAATTCGTATTCCATTTTTTCAATGATCTCTCGGTGCAAAATGGGATACTCAATAACTTTACGAACTTCGTTAACGGCTTTTTCTTGGCCGCCTACCTTATTCCATTCTACTGGCTTAAAATCGTCTTCCACTAATTTGCTTGATTGCCGTTTAGGCAGTTTGCCGATGATTACTTTTTGCGAAGGATCTAAATAAACTTCATCGCCTTCCTTAAAAGAATCAACTTCCAAACCGTCTCTAACATAAACCATAGACTCGGCAGTACCCGTACCTGAAGAAACCAACCATTGACCGTTGTCCAACTTACAAGAAAGCTTAGACAAAGGACCTTGCTCGGGCATTGTCAGCTTTGAAATTATGGCAAAACCTTCGTTCAAGGCGACCAAATCGCCTACTTTCAATTCTTCTTCGATTTCAGGGGAAACAGCCGCTTGGTATTCTTGACCTCCAACAGATAACCGCAGCAAATCGCCTTCGCCTGAGCCTAAAACAACGCCAATTCTATGCGCGGGAGATTTGAGCTTTTCGATAGTTTCTTCTAACGTGTTAATTTTCAACGTTAACCGCTGGGCCTCTTGTTGAGAATGAAGCAAAGCGTCGCGTAAATCAAAAATCTTGGCTTGGAGTTCGGGGTGTTCCTCGGTCTCCTCAAGCATTCTTTCAATCAGTTCAAATATATGAGTCGAATCGCCCATTAAGTTTCCTTATTTTGGATTGAGATTGTGTTCATTTTATGACCATTAAAAATAAAAGGTCAAGACATTTGTATTAGAACCTATTGTAACAAAAATCCAAAAATTTCTTTTTTTTCAATAGATTTTATTGTATGTCGCAAAAAACCCAAGACAAAAACCAGCTCGCCAGATAATTGTTGCGAGACTCGTTGATTACATGATAAAAATGGAGTAAGACCAGTTTATCTATAAGATTTACACCTAATAAGACATCCCAGCTTTTATGAGTTCCCTTAAGGTCCCTAATAAACCGCAGATTGAAAAATGCGTTCTTAGCTTCAGCCACGACAAATTTCCAACTCGGGAAGAAGCGGACGAAATTAGCATCAATAAAGCAAAAAAAGAAATTGCCGCCGGGAAAAAAGGAATCAGCCATCTCATTTTAAGAGCTGAAAACGAAGAAATAGATCGACTCAAGTTTCTTTTTCCAATTTGCGGTATTCCTATTATGTGCTATGCGCTGGCGAATGCTCTAAACTCTTCGCTAAAAGAAATTGCCGTTATTGGTTCTTCCCAAATTCGAACGGTCTTAGACTCTTACCTGGAGAACATAGGCGATCAAGGCAAAAAAGTTGTTTTTGTAAACGAGGACGAAAAACCTAGTTTAGTTAGCGCCATGACGTTAGGCCGCAACGCCCTTCAGCCTAACCCCGACGAGTTGATACTATTCCAACCAGGCGATCTTCCTTTCATGTACGACATAGAAAAAGTTATCCAAGATAACGACATCGCCAATCACAATTTAATTTTATGGCTCAACTCGCGCAATACAATGTTTCCAGAACTTGAGACCAACCCAGATTCAGAATTTGTTGTCAGAAACTATCATTACAGAGCCATTGACGAAGAAGCCGATCTATTATTTGATATAAAAGAACCCAATATTTATCCAATAAACTTTAGCGCAATAGAACCCGATATCATCGACCTATTGCATCAAACGCGAAAAGACGGAAAAATTTTCCAAGCTTTATTGCGTAAAACATTGAAACATCCAAGCCGCTTTATGAAAATATTTCCCGTATTCATGCAAGAGGCTTTATCCTTTAAATCATCCGCCGCTCGCTATCGACCTGACGATAATTTTCAGTTTGGAATGCGCAAAGAAATGTTTGATCGCGCCGCTTCTATTCTGCTTGACACGCAAGTCACGTCTAAATTTCACGACGACCCAGCGTTTGTAGCCGACATAGACGCTTTGGAAGACTGGGAAGATTACGAAGAAATAGGCAACCATGCTGAAAAGAATCATGGAGAAGACGGTTTATCAACCGTTCATCCCTATGGACAAGCGTTAAACCAATTTAAAGAAAAAGCGATGCCTCAATTAAAAACCCAAATACCTCTCTATCGCGATTTCCCAAGTTATATGAATTCGCTATATCAATCTCTCCAAATGGACCGGCAACCTTTCGACGAATCGGGAAAATACGTCCCCCGAAGCTCAGGACAAGCAAAAACCAAAGCGGCTTTTGACTGGTATAGCGAAAAGACAAAAAGCCTCCTACAATATATATAGAGCTATTTAAAGCTCCAATCTCAAATACTGTTCCAAAGCTTAATCAATGATGAAGCAACGCCCAACTTTAAGAACTTTTGTTCTTCTTTCAGTTCTCTTACATTTAATATTTGCAATATCTCACATGCTTTATCCAAAGGTTCCTCCTCCTATCGAAAAAAAGGAACCGATCAAAGTAAAATTTCAAGCTCCTAAAAAACCTGAAATACCCACATTTATAGAAACCTCAAAACCTAAAAAAACCGAAGCTCCAAAGAGTTCGGAATTGGTATCAAAATATAATAGTAAAGCCCACTCCCCAACAAAAATACACAAGAGTCCAAAACAAACAAATCGTAAAACGATTATCCCTAAACTAGTTCCCAGAAAATTGGCGCCAATACCCACACCGCCTCAGAAACCTAAGGTAGCGAAAAAAACCAAAAAGGTTGTTGAGAAAACTCCTAAACCACCCGAAAAAATCGTTAAGAAAACTCCCGAACCGCCTAAAAAGGAAATAAAGAAAAAGATTCCTAAAACTCCTGAAAAAAAGTTTGCGACTAAAAAGAAAATCAAAGCTACAGAACCAGAACCAGAACCAAAGCCAAAATTGGAAATGGCGAAAAAGCTAATAGAACCAACTTTTGAGGTACCTCAACAACCTAGACAACAAATAAAATCGCCGGAACTTCCTCAATCCCAAAGTTTATTAGCGATGATAGACGGTATTGACCCGGAAAAATATGCATCGATAGAAACCGATGAAAAAGAGGACTCTGGCGACGAAGAAGAAGTTTCACTCAATACAAAAGAAATCAAGTACGCCGATTACATGGCGCGGATAAAACACCAGATAGAAAAAGTGTGGACCTATCCAGAACAAGCGGCACGAAAAGGCATTAGCGGTCAAATAACGCTGAGATTTAAATTATCCAAAGACGGTAATTTACTGAGCGTGCGAATGGTTGAAAGTTCGGGAACAAAAATATTAGACGTAGCCGCAATCAAAGCGGTGAAAGGCGCCGCTCCCTATTACCCATTTCCCGCAACCATAACAACTAAGAAGCTTGTTATAACCGCTTCCTTTATTTATAGCCCATCCTATGGCAATCCCTACGCGTATCGATAATTTTTGAAAGGCTGAACGTCCGACTGGTTTTCCCGTAAATTAATTGAGAAACTAAAAGCAAAAAATAAAATATGTCACATTGAGGTTCAAGCTTGTCCTGAGGCACTCGAAGGAAAATGCGACCTCCTCTTTTTAGTTTCTTTGAAGATTGCATTATAGAAACGAGGAAAATTTCAAGAAAAACCATTGATTTTTTTCGTCAAAAACGTTTAAATGATCGTCTTGCCAAAAGCCAAGGCCGACGTAGCTCAGGGGTAGAGCAACTGATTCGTAATCAGTAGGTCGGCGGTTCAATTCCGCCCGTCGGCTCCAGTAAAATCAGTGGGTTAGGATAACCTGGAAAAACCTTCAATCTAAAAAGTCGGCGTATAGTCGGCACCAAAACCATCTTTTTTAATAGAATTTCCTTAAATCATTTTTTGGAATAAATCTCCGAATAAGACTAGTCCATGCTTTAGGAGCAGAGGTTCCCGGGTTCAAACCCTAGTGCCCCGACTATTTAAATCAAAAGTTTACGGTTTTCCGTAAACCTTTTTTGGTTTTGGGTAGCATTTTTTTTGGTTGGAGGGTCGTGTGGCAGTATTTAAACATAAAAATGTTGAAGAATACTTCTTTTCATTTCATCAATGGTTCCTCTAAATTCTCCTGTTAATCGATTAAATTTTTTACGATCAATCATTCCTCTTCCTACCAAATCCTCAAATTTATTTTGAACTTCTTTATCTCTATCCAATACGCCAAACATTTTTAAATGAGTCAGACTTTGTGAGCCTAGTGAATATAAATATTTAAAAAATGAATCAGTTTGGGGGAGAGAATAGCCAATTACAATTATTATCTCGGCATTAGACAATAAATTTGCAGCTTTCCCCCAAACCTCAAAAAGATTTTTGTGGTAATCGCCTTTATAAATTGTTGGGGGAATTAGTACTGGAGAAGCCTGTAAAAAACTTCCACAATCATGTTTAATCGAAGATAATTTTGAGCCCATATCTAAAATAAATAGATCAGATTCATTTTGCCCAAAATTAGGGGGATTTGCGATCTTTTTAAATCTGTTTTGATCTATATCAATTGGAACAATACCGCAATTATCACACATACCCCAATTAATTGATCCATGAAGTTTTAGAAGTGGAATAGAATCTACTTCATTTTTTTCGGTTAAATGATAATTTGATTTGTACCCACAGTGCAAAAGTTGGTTATCAAGCGCTAAATCATAATTAAACGTAATAAAGGAGTATACGGGGGGATTATAATTTCCAGCTTCTTTTTCAATTTCTCTCAACATTTTCCCAAATAACTCATATGTACCTGGGCTAGGAAAAGCGGAACCAGATTTTTTAAATATCATCCTTTGTTCTAAGGTTTTATAAATTACTTTTATAAGGTTTTTTTTTAATTTTTCAATTTGATTTTCATTTCGATTTCCCCATTTTTTTAAAATTCTAGCCATTTCAATAGCACCAAAAAACTCTTCAATATTGTTGAGGTCCAAATAACATTTATTATGAATTCCGCTAAATTCACCTAAAGCATTAAATACATCGTCAAATGCTTCTTTTCCCTCAGTTAAATTAGGATCGTTTTTATGAACTGAAGAAGCTATATCTAAAAAGTTGTTCATCAAAGGACCGCCTGCATCATGAGAAGCCCCGGCTCCTAAAATAAAAACAATTTTCATTTCTAATTCCAAATCATCGTAATTTTTAACTTTGTCTCACACTTATATTTAGACATGGCGAGGGAGAAAATTTTCTAAAAACCGTTTTACAACCTTGTAATAATAGGAGTCTTTTTGATGATAATTCGACAGGAAAGAATTTGATAAATTAAGTTTCTGTAAATAATGAAATTAATAGTTACCAAAAAACCTATAGAAAATTAAGGCTGTGCTTTTTTAAAATTAGTTTACCCCAATTATTTTAATATAATTCTTATAATCTGGTAATCGCTTCATATGACTGTGACTTGGTTGATTAGCATGGCAATAGATACATAAAGCTCTTAACTCAGAATAATTATTATTTGTTTTATCAAAAGACACATGATGTGTATGCAGATACTTTATTAGTTTTTTTTCGGATAAATCGGGTTTTGGACAACTGGGGTTTTCACATTGGAAATTAATAGATTTGCGATATGCCCGAGATATATCATTCCAATCTCGTTGGTAAATATTCGGTTCGCAAGTGTTCGCATATTTACCATCTTTTTCGACGTTTAATACATTCTCAAAACTTGATGAAAGGAAATCTTCTAAATTAAACGATTCTCTAACGTAGACCTGTTTAGTTAGTTCATCTAACTTGTTTAAACAATTTTTACAAACATACAACTTCTGCTTATCTCTTTCGAGTAGAACTTTTTCTTTTTCAATATATCGATAAAAAAAATAGCCGTCTTGCCTCCTACTCATTCGGTAGCGATGTTTTCGCCACCCTTCCGCTTCAGCTCTTTCAATAGTTTTGCACTTTAATAAATGATATTTATGCACCTTATTTAATACAAAAGGGGACTCAAAATCCTCATTTAAAATTGAATCTTTTAATCCTGTCGCATATCCTGATTGAAGATTATTGTCCACAATATGGATTATTACCTTAGTCAATGCACCTTCCGGATCTACGTAATAAATCCCATTTTGTCCAACAACAACATTGCCTGAGTTTTCTTCAATATTAATACCAATGCTAACCAGTTTCTTGTCCAATTTTGCGACAATTGGGTTTGCCCCAAATTCACTTATTATGGACTTTAAATTATTAAACGAGGTCAGCTTCATAGATATTTAACTTGCTTTTTCTAAAATTTGCTCAATTCGGTCCTCTGTATTTGTTATTACCCTAAACTCAACCCGTCGACTTTTTTTTAAATTTTCGATTTTGTTTTCCATGATTCTCTTTGCAAACGCTAATCCATTAGCTCGAAAAACTTTTATAAGCCATTGTTCATGTTTCACTACAGAAGGTAGGGAAAAAAGGTAGCTTAATACACTAAAAGCTCTATTTTGTGACAGTCTTGCATTATTCAAATAAGCGACTTGTATGGATGAACCTTTTTGCCATAAGGATGAAGTATGTCCTTCAACTCTTAATTCGACAATATCCTTTTTAAACGTTTTACTTGTAAGAACTTTTAAATATCGAGGGAAAAAATCATTTAAAATAATCTTAAATTTTTCTCGAATTTGACTGCTACTTCGTTCAAATAAAACTTCAGGTTCTTTAAATCTTATTGTGTTATCGGTTAGAATCTGAGCGCCCCATTTTACTAAATCCTTATCAAATTCTTTATGTAATGCCCGATTTAGCTTTATTTTAATATCGGCATAAGTATTTGCGATTTCAATCATAGCGCTTTTATCTTTGTTGATTTTTTGCATAAATACTATAGCAATAAAAAGAAATACCATCATCAAACCCGCCATCATGTCGGAAATAGATATCCACTCCTTATTTGTTTGCATAATTCGCTCTTAGGAAAGCAAGTTGCGATAATTATCCAAGAATGCTTTATAATCCTTGCCAAATTGGGTTGTTAGTCCAACCAAAGTATTTTCAAGTTGTCCGAGACTATCCGGAAGTTTTTGAGAAATATCCTTCGTCAGTTTAGATATTGCTTCAGATTGTTCACCCATGCCCGACTGCACTTTCTCAAATCCTTTGCTCAATTCATTGAAAACATCTGTTGCTTTTGTACCCATCGTTGAAAACGTTTCCAATTGTTTATTTAAAGTGGCTACTTGATTATCATAGGTATTTATTACACTTTTTAATTGTTCATAAACTTTCATAACCTCATCATTGCGTAAAGAAATTTCTTCTAATGTTTGTTTGGAGGCTTCAATAGAGGTTCTTATCTCCGTTAACAGACCTTGGTCTTTTTCAAGTATTTCTTTATATTGTTCCTGCCACTTTAGTAAATTGACCACCGCTTCGTTCAACTGTTTAAAATTATCTCCAAATTGGTCAACTAAATTTTTATTAAAATCGGAAATTACATTTTCTAACGCTTTTATTATTTCTTCTGTTGCTCCTCGAGAAAGAAACTCAATTGCTTGTTCGAGAGTTTTGTTAGTAGCTGAAAATTGTTCTTCAAGAAATGTTCTACTTTTTAGCTGCTCTTCGTGTACTTCGATACGAAAACTTTTTAAAGAATCATCGGTAGCCAGATTTTCTAAAGTCTGATTGTTTTTTTCTATTAACAACCTTGTTGATTTTTGTTCATCCCTAATTTCTAACCTTAACCCTTTTATTTGCTCATTTATTTCTTTTATCCCTGATAGTTTTTCGTTTATTTGTTTAAAAACAGATAATTCCTCTTCTCCACCCGAAAATTCTTTTTTTTGAATTGTGCTTAGGAAAATGGAAATCCCCATTCCTGCAATTGATGTTAAAAATGCTAATTTTAAACCTTCTAACAATTTGGGTACACTTTTATCAATATGAAGGGTATCGAATTCCCAAAGTCCAAAAGCGATTCCAATAAAGGTTCCTAAAACTCCGAGACTCACTATCACAGATTTATAATCAACATGGTTTCCTTTTCTCAAACTTTTTTGATCTTTCAATGCCAAGAACAACATCCATATGAGTACAATTAAAAATATAATTGTTGCTGGGGAATCATTTAAAATAATTGGCGACATTGACATAGGATTTAAGACTGTTACTAAAACAATAACTGGAGTTATAGAATCAATTTTTTATTGACGATAAGCTTCAAACTGATTTTCAATACAGTAAACTACCATTTTAAAATCAAATGTATTTAAGTTAGCTTCCCTCCATTTATTCATGCATCGTAGGATTATTTTTTCGAAGTCATTGCCTTTAGGAGAAACCGATAATTTATCGTTTTTAACCAGGCCTTTTTCTTCTGCTAAATAAAATAATTTCTTATTGGCTTCTATTTGTTGATTTTCACAATATTCTCTCATCTTAAAATCGTCAATCCATTTATTTGCACAAAAAGCACTAATTCCTGGTGTATTATTTGATGGGTTAACTGTTTTTTCATAAGCTTCAAATTGATTTTTTGTGCAATAAGTTACCATTGTAAAATCGTATGTCTTGAACTTTGGCTGCTCCCACTTACTCATACATCGATAAATTATTTTTTCAAAGTCATTTCCTTTTGTAGATGCCGATAAAGATCCCTCTGTTTTAATCCCCTTAGATTCAGCTAAAAAAAATAACTCTTTTTTTGCGGACAATTGTTGATCTTCGCAATATCGTCTCATTTGATAATCCTCCGGCCACTTATTCGCGCAGAATTCTTTTGTTTCCGCAAAAGAATTATTAACGAAAAATAAAATAGAAAAAATAATGCTGATTTTGATTTTAGAAGCCATAACAAAAACTTTCATTTACTAAGGAGAAGTTCCAATAAGACATTAAATTTTTAAATTATGAAACGCTCACTTTTTGTTTTTAAAGAAATTTGCAATATATATTTTTCGTATTATTTTTCAAAAAATATACATTTAAAAAGCTAACATCCATCGCTTTCAGCAAACATACCCATATGAATCTTGGGAGGATTAGGGCCATAAAAAAATGCTGAAAAGAGTTTCCATCCTGCATACCCTCCCATTCTATTTTTTGAATTCACAGCCCCACAAGACTGCCATCCATAAACATAACCACCGCCATTAATAATCCCTTTAAAGCGGAAAGCCTTTACAGGAGGGTTTATCTTGTAAAGAGGAGCCGTAGGATCAATCAATAATGTTAAAAAAGCATCTTTGATTCTCTTTTCATAATCACTCGGCGGCGGGCCAAAATCAGCAGTTAACAATTCTTGTTTTGATGGCCCAGTGGCGCATGATGAAACAAAAATGCCAAGAAATATCACAATTATTTTTTTCATTACCTCTCCAAAGTTTTCTAAATTTCAAGCTTTTTTCAAATAAACAAAATAATTCCGAACAAATATTTTTAAGGTAGAATGTATTATAATCCATAAATTTTCGATATCCAAATATTAATTAATGATTACAGGAATTTTAAAAATAAACACAATCTTTAAAACTAGCTCGTTTTGTTAAGTTGTATTAATTCAGTTAGCTGACCTCAACAAAATTTATTCCAAGTTTGTGAATTCTTTAGGATCAATTAAAAATTTTATATGAAAATCTTAATCAAATTTTCTATATCTGTATTTATTTTTTTGGCGAGTAATACATTATTCGCTCAATATCGTGGCATTATTCCTACTCCCATTTTTCCTGGATGAGGTAAAGAATATGAAAAAATATTTTTTAGTATTTCTTATTTTGATTTTATTTACTCCCCCCGTATTTGCTATTAATTTGAACGAAGCTATAAAGGCCGCTGAAGATATTGAAAAAATTATTTTTGCGGCTAATTCCAATATGAGGAGCTATATTTCATACGTTGACACCCATTATAAAGACGGGCATTTAATCATCAATGTCAAGAAGCCAATGATGATGGCTGATAATTCAATTCGAAATGATATTTTTAATGCAATCCTAGATCTTTGGAAAAAAACTAAATACGTTCGCGAAAAAGGATATGCTGGCTGGGTGGAGGGCAAGTTTTTCGATACTCAGACCCTTGAACGAGGTAAGCTTGGCCCCTATAAGTAATTCATTTAAAAATTGAAACATCCTGAAACTAAGTTGACATTAGAGTAATCATAAAGTTTAATCAGGATAAATTGAAGGAATATGGATCTAGTCCAATCGAAAAATTATTTTTAAAATATTTTTTATAAAACCTTTCTTTATCTGAAAAAAATTTAACTGGTAATGGGAATTGATCTTTTTTTAATTCTGTAAATTCTATTGCGGTATCCAACATATACTTTTTAATTTGTTCGCAATCCTCATTATTCCAAAAAAATATACAACCCAAAATGGGTTCTATTTTACGAATCCTTCTCATATCAAATTGATTTTTACCCTTATTTTTCCAACTTCCATACCAAACCGATTCCATTGGCTTTAATACCAGAATTGATTTTGCGTAAGGGCCATATCGTCCAATTAATGCAATATGGTTGTACTTTAATTGAAAAAATAATGGCATATCAATCCTATAATTTAGGTCGCAAAATCTAGCAAATGTATGCGTTCTTCTTAGAATGTGAATTGGCGAGTCGCTACCTACCAACTCAATAATATAATCTCCTTTTTCAAAAAGTATTTGTTCATATTTATGCGATTTCCATTTAGGTCCTTCAGACTCAAATGGATAAAAAGTATTTCTGTGTAGAAGCATTATTCACTCCTATTTTATTAATCTTATTTCTTAAATTTGTTGCAGTTGTTTTTTGCATTTTTCTTCGCCTCCTTCTCTTTTTCCTTTAAATATTTATTAACCTTTGCGGTGTATTCTTCTAAAGTGTGCTCCTCTTGATATAAAAGAATTGGATTGTTCGGCCAACCGCCCTCAGGTTCCCAAGCTTTTTCTTGTAATTTGTCATAGCTCAAGGGCAAGTGTTTGGGAACGCAAATTCCAACTCGTCTGTTTACCATTTCAGATTGGATTTCTAATTTGCGTAATTTTTTTTTAATTCCTCGCATTTTTACGTTCCACTTCCTCTAAAGCTAAAACTCTCTCTTCAATATTGTTAACCTCTATAGCTCTTTGGTAGGACTCTACGATGGAAGACACCGCTTGTCCTTGGTTTGGGGAAAGTTCGCTATTGGCGACTTGACTTAAAATAATCTCCATTAGTTTTTTAGAAACCCCTTCTTGGTTAAGATCAGGAATACTTAACGCTATTGGTAAATCTTTAACTGGCGGCAATATTCTTTCCATGCAAAGCTTTAAAGCTGTACGATCTCCTTCTAGTGCCAAGTTGATGGTTTTTTTAATTAACCTTTCGGATTGATCGCTCATTAAATTTTGCGCCAGTAAGGTTAACTTATTCTTACAACCTTTTGGTTTCCCTGCTGGATTACCCGATTTACCTTTTTGAAATGGCCGTCCTCGCACTTTTTTCAGCGTTTTTTCAGCGCTTTGTTTAGTGATTTTCTTTATTTTTAATTTCATCATCTAAACTCCCATTAAAAACAATGTTGGCTTAGGTCTATTTACCCGCAACACCCGCAACATTATTTGGTCTAGGTTTCCATTTTATTTTTAAACTTTTTGAGGATTTCTTTATTTTTCTCTTTTGTTTTTTTTGTTGCGTCTGTTGCGGCTTTCCAGGGATATATCTAGGAAAAATTTCTTTAAATTGATCTAAGGAATAACCTCTTTTTACTCTATCTTTAAACCTAAAAGGTTTCGGACAAATTTCAAAATGGGAAAGAATACTTGCCAATTTCACTGGAGATAACTCCTTACCGTGGTAATATTCGGCCCAGGGTCGGTGTTCCATTGCGTTTAATTTTTTCAGAAAAAATTTTGTTGGGAATTTAGTTTCCTCCTCAGATTCAAATATTGTTTTAATATCTTTTAATAATAATATTGAATCGGACTCTTCCTTATTTTCTGACCCAGTTAATAGTTCCATCGCAGTTTTGCATTTTTCTTCCCACTCAGGACTAGCCATTATTGATATCAATCGCAATGGCAACCAATTTTCTTCTTCGCGATCATTTAAGGATTTTGGCAAGGAAATGCTATCTAAATCGATCTCCAAATTAAAATCGTCAGAAAATCGTTTAAATTTTCTTTGTATTTCAGCAACCAAACTTTTGAACTCAGAGTTTTGACGAAGTTTTACGACTTTTTCACTCTTTAGCCTTCGTTTAATTGGAATGATAATTGAGCGATCTTCTAGTGTAGGGCGTTGTTTTCCGATGCAAGCTATTACTTTTGGGCCCCAAGTGCTAAATATTCGAGGCTCGAACTGGTCACCAGAAGATCGTCCCACAAAAGCCGTTTCTCTGGAATTACCCGAATTTAAAATCGAATTAAAATTATCCGAAGTTTTTAAATAAAGATCCGCTTCATCAAAAATTAAAGTTGGAGTATATTTTTCGATAAGTCTAAAAACGGTTGCTGGGGTGATATTAGAAACTAGAATGGGTTTAGAAGTTAATTTTGAAATGATTGTCAAAGCTGTTGTTTTGCCGCAACGCATTACAGGCGATTGGAACATCAGATTAGGGAATTTATCAAAATTATCAAAAACCCAAGAGGCAGCTATCCATAATGCGATTCCATTCGAACCGCCTTCCGGAAGAAATAAATATTTAGATAATATATTCTCAGTTTGGCCTAGCAATTCACTCAAATCAACTATTTCATCCCAGGGATCAACTTCTTCAAACCAAATACTACTTGGAGCTCCTTTATCTTCACCAAACCTTCTATCAAATTCTTTTTGAGCGTCGTTAATTAATTTGAAAGGTTGTCTAATTCCTAATTCGGTGAGAATTTCAATAGCTCTATTTTTTGCTAAGTTTTTGACCGTTGAATTTACATTCGTAGAAAGCGAAATTAACTTATTTACTGAGCTTCCAATTTCTTCTGGTGAAGAGTCTTTATTTAGTTCAGAAAACTTTGACTTTTCAATGAGTTCACCAACGGTCCCATTCTCTCCAATTCTTTCGGGTTCAAATTTTTTTAAATCCCTGTTCCAAATACTTACTACAGTATCGCCAACCTCTTTAGATTTCATTGGCGGGGTACAATTACCTCCATACTCTTGAGCTAACTCATAAATATCGTTAAAATTTTTACCTCCATTTATTAAAGTTCCAACTAAGGATGTCAAAGTATCGTTTCGCTCTCCTTCCTTAGCACCACTTTTAACGATTTTTCGCCAATTAAAGTTTCCGCCTACCGTTTTCTTGGATTTTTTATTACTACTAAATCCTTTTTTAGTTGGTTTTATTGTTGTCTTTAATTTATCCAATAACACTTCGGGAGCCTCAGCTAATTGAATTTCTGTTGGTTTAAATTCCCAAGAATACTTGACATCCGTTTCATGAATGCTTGGAGGAACGACAACATACCCTCCATCCCCCCTTATATCTAATCCAGAAAAAATTTTAGATTTGGTCTCAATAAATCCGCCAGGATGCTTAAAAAAGAAATGTTCTCCTCTACCGGTTTTGGAATTAAGGGTACGAGGTAAATTAGAAAATTCTTTTCTTAATGACTCATAGCCTTCTTCTCCGTCAACATCCAATACAAAGCACTTAGAAATTTCGCCAGTCACAATAGCTATATTCATATCGGGCCATTTTTTTAACCATTGTTTGACTTCATCTTCCGTTGGAAATCGCTTTTGAAAATCTTTCCATTTAATCAATGGTAGTTTTCCATTTGGTTTGATTGGGATCACAGAAAAACCCAATTCTAAAAGCAGTAAAATGCTTTTCAATTTTTCGTTTTTATAAATTTTTATTTTCATTATTTTTTTAATCCCCACTATTTGAAGTGCTGGTTTTTGTTGGCTGAGAATTGATCCAATTCAATACTTCTGATTCAACATAAAAAACATGCCGACCAATTTTCTTAAACGGAATACCTCCACCCTGCCAACGCATACGCTCTAACCAGGCTTCTGATTTTCTAAGGATTTTTGCGACTTCTTTTTGATTTAA
>JAYOZP010000037.1:36264-40434 GCA_038154245.1 Nitrospinales bacterium
GAAATTTTGATTCTTTTGAAGAAGGTTTTTTTCTAAGTTTCATTGCTTAATCTCCATTGTTATTAGGATTAATAATGGAGATTAGTTTGGAAGAATTTTTAGGTTATGCCAATGACATATGTATAAGAGATTTATCCAATACCTTTATATTTAAATACTTATGAATTAGAAAATTTTTTAAATTGGCTTGGAAGACCTTTTAGACCTGCCTTATTTAATGCATGAACACAAGATTCTGGTTCATTGTAAAACCAGTATGTAATCATATTAATTGCTTTTTCTTTGATAGAAGACATTTCCAAATTCTTATTTTTTTTTCGAAGGTTATTTATCAATTTCAAATAAAGATTCTTTACCATTTCTCCTTTTGAAATAAAACCAATCCCTAAATGCTCTAAGGCCATCTTGGCGTGCTTAAGCTCACTGAAACCTGCTTCTTCAATTCCTTCAGGTAAAGAATCTTTCTGAATAGGGAGGATATTTCCGTTTTCTTTTAGCTCATTCTTCCATTGTAAAGCTTTTTTATTACCCCTCGATTTCTTTTGGGAGGTATATGAACGGTATATATTTTTGGCAATTTCAATATTAAATTTAAGTTCTTCAAAATCATATAAGACATCGTCAAACTTTTTTGCTTTTTTAAGTCCTGATTTTAAAATTTTCGCTTCTTGACTAGTTAAAGGTAAATTGATTTTTTCCTTACCAGATTTAATATCGTTATTTAATTTTTTTGATAATTTATTAATTAAATTTGTTAATTCTTCGATTTTCTTTTTTTCTTTCGAGGTTCTCTTTCTCAATGGTTCTTCAATATTTGATTTCATTTCACAATCCTTCCATTTTTAAATTTAACGTATGACTTTATTTCGACAATTTTAATAGATGGCTTGTAATTTTTTGCATGGGCTCACGGAGGCGTTCCGGGTCGGGGATAATATATCCAGCTGTAACATCGCCTGAAACTTTATGGTTGACTAGTTGTTTTAGCTCATAAGCTGTAACAAGACTAGAAGCCAGGGATATAAAGGTTCTCCTTAAGTCGTGAACGGAGAAATTAATTCCGGTTTCCTCAGTAACCTTTCTCATCTGAGAACGTGGTTCTACTATGTGGCCTACCTTGCTATCCGCTGGAAACACATAATCTGAAACCGAAGCTTTTTTCCTTTTTTGTAATAACTGGAATGTATAATCCGAAAGAGGGAGCGTGAGCGATTCGCTATTTTTAGTTTCAAAAATAGTCATAGTTTTTTCATCAAAATTAACCTGATCCCAACGTAATGATTCGGCTTCTCGTCTTCTTAAACCAGTAAAAAGTATTAGAAGTAAATAATCCCTAAGAGTCTGATTGGATAAATTTATTACCGATAAATACCAATTCTTCATTTCATTAGGTTTTATTATATTTTCTCTTCGTTTTACTTTGTACCAAGCTTTTGTTTGAGATAAACGAGACACTGGATTTTCCTTAATTGCTGATTCGCCATTCAGTCCATCATATTTACCGATTGCAAAGTTAAATAAAGATCGTAAAAACCTCATTGCTAGATTGGCATATGCCTTCCCGTGTTCCTCCCCAAGTTTTTTATGTTTTCTTTCAACCATATCCTTGGTTATAGAAGTTATCGGTTTTCTACGCCAGGCATGAAAAACCAAATTCATTAACCTTTCATAATCATAAAGAGTTTTAGGCTTTAGACTTTTTCGAGTTTCCTTAAAATCTTTAAAGACTTCTTGCAAGGTAATGCCTGAAGTCCTATTAGCTCGCTTTTGCTCAATTGGATTATGCCCTAGGGCCATTTTACTTAGAAGTTCTTGAGCCATTTTACGTGCTTGTTCGGCGGTTATTTGACCATGAGTTCCAATGGTTACGCGGACAGTTTTCCCATTTACCCGACGTTCGGCAAAATAAGCTTTCTTTTTTTGCCCAACTCGCAATCCAAACCCAATTAATTTTGTATCGCGATACCGGATTTGCCCTTTTTTCTGGAGAGATAAAGAATCAACAACGCGTTTAGTAATATGAATTTCTTCCATAAGTAGACTAAATTAGTCGGCGTATAGTCGGCGCTAGAATTAAAAACAAATCTGAATTGTTACAAAAGATTCCAAGAACTTCTGATTTACTTATGCTATTATAGGCTTTTAAATTAGGGCTTACAAGGGTAGGATAAAAATTAGTCGGACTTATTCAAAGTAATTCAAAAACGAATATTTTTTAAAACCTTCTAATTCGTAATCAGTAGGTCGGCGGTTCAATTCCGCCCGTCGGCTCCAGTAAAATCAAAGGGTTACAGTCTATGTTTTAAACCCCTTTTTGAGGCTTTTTGACTTTATTTTGACTGAGCTTTCCCTTTTTCTTTAAACTAAAAACAAAAACACCTAACTTTAAAAAATCTTCCAAAAGAATATCCATTGATTTAAAAGGTTTTAAACCCGACCATGTATTAGGGGATTTGTTTAAGCCAACTGATGATTTATCAGTTGTTCGAGGGTTCAAATCCCTTTCAACCTGCTAACAAAATCAAGACGTTATTCCTTATAGCATATTCCCTTCATATTTTTCCCTTGGCGTTATTAACGCGACACGTTAATATGAATTGTGATCAAGTCTTTCAAATGCCGCGAAACAGAGAAAATTTTTAATCGCGAGTTTTCTAAAAAGATTCCTAAAGGAATCCAACGCACGGCTTTAAGAAAATTGAGGATGCTTAATCGATCCGTTACTTTAAACGATCTTCGCATTCCTCCATCCAATCATTTAGAGGCGTTGAAAGACAATAGGAAAGGTCAACATAGTGTTCGAATCAATATTCAATGGAGAGTTTGTTTTGTCTGGAAAACAGGGGACGCTCACGACGTGGAAATTGTCGATTATCATTAGGAGGATTAATGGGTAAGAAAAAAATGCCGCCGATGCATCCCGGTGAAATCTTGCAGGAAGAATTTCTGATTCCGATGGAAATCAGCCAATATGGATTGGCTAAGGCCATTGGCGTTTCCCCTCGAAGGATCAATGAAATTGTTCACCAAAAGCGTGGAGTAACCGCCGACACGGCAATACGATTGGGAAAATACTTCAAGATGTCGCCACAATTTTGGCTAGGCCTACAAATGGACTATGATCTGGACACCACGCAAGACCAATTGGAAAAAGAAAGCAAACTACAAATCCAACCTTATGTTTCATGACCTTTACTAAAAAAATTTGTACGGATTTTGTGCGAGCAACTGAAGTTACATGCACAATAGAGCGTCCTTCCTTTAAGCAGGTTTCTAAACCTGTAGACATGTCCCATTTTTAAATATAAGCATTTATTACCAAAAAAATATCAAAATAATCTCTGGTAAACCTTCAAAACTTCCCTTATCCGATCAAAGTAGATTTATTCTGAAATAAAAGATTTAGGAAATAGTCCAACGAACCCAGGAAAGAAAAAATTGAATCGGGATGGGGAAGATAAAAACAGATAGAGATAAAAAAAGAAAACAAGGAAAAGTTGAATTGTGATGAAGTAGTACTAAACTATTTCAGTAGATAAATTTTACGGTATGATGAACCTTTTAGACAAATATATTGAGAAGTTTTTCCCAAAAAGAAATAAAGGCGATTGGCCAATTGAAGATCCAAAAAATTACGCTAAAAGGATTAAAATTGAATATTTACCCCATTTTCCCGAAAGCGTTCTCGTGGATTGGTTTTACAGGCATTGGAATAATCTCGATAGCTATGCTTGGTTGGGTTATGAAACTTTAAGGTTTGAATTACAAGAATGGGAACTTGGAAAAACCCCTGGTAGGGAAATATTTGCTGACGAAACTATATGCGACGGTTTTTCTGGAAACTTTGAAGAAAGGGTGAGTGGTCCCCATGACTGGTTAGCTAAATATATGAATGTCCATGGTACTTGGAATAAACCCATAATTCTTTTTGATAATAAAAGTAATTTAATTTCCCCTTGGAAGGTTAAATTAAAAAACCGTTTCATCTCCTAGAAGGTCATAGAAGGCTTTCTTTTTTAACTGCTCTTAAAAGATTAGGGAGAGCAAATTCTCATCACAAAGTTTGGTTAGTTCAAAAAGAAACAGAGCAATAAAAATTTTTGAAGTGATTTTCTAATAAGAGGACCTCTAAAAATCGGAATAAATTTTTAAAAGTTTGTTTTGTTATTT
>JAYOZP010000038.1:0-35835 GCA_038154245.1 Nitrospinales bacterium
GAATTAAGGAACGTGTCAATATGCAAGAAGGAAATTTGCTAATAAAGGGAACACCTAATAAAGGGACGACAATAACTGCCAGTATTCCAATCAAACATAAATGAGTAAAACTAAAAATAATAAAATTTCAGTTTTCGTTGCGGACGACCATCCAATTGTGCGACAGGGAATTGTCCAAGCGTTGTCTAACAGCTCAGATATAGAAATCGTCGGAGAAGAGGAAAATGGAAACGAAGTTTTAGAAAAGGTTAAACAAATCAAAGTAGACGTATTAGTAATGGACTTTGATATGCCCGAAAAGAATGGTTTTGATACTTTACTTCAATTAAAAGATACTTTCCCTGATTTACCTGTAATTATTTTAAGCGTTTTCTCAGAGGTTCATTATGGAATACGTTTTCTAAAAGCTGGAGCTTCAGGTTACTTAGAAAAAACATGTGTTCCCAATCAATTGGTTCAAGCAATAAAAAAAGTTCATAGTGGGGGAAGCTATGTGAGCTCAAATCTTGCCGATATGTTAGTTTTAGGTTTGAATGAAAATTCTGGAAAACCTCTTCATCAAATTCTTTCTAAAAGAGAATTTCAAATTTTTTACATGATTGCTTCAGGTAAAAAATTAAAAGCAATCGCGGATGAATTGTTTTTGAGCATAAATACGGTCAGTACACACCGAGCGCGAATTCTTGAAAAATTAAACATGAAAAGCAATACGGATATTGTTCGATACGCAATAGAAAATAAAATAGTAAGTTAGTTTCTTTACCCTTCCATTTTTCCCTCCTTTAAAACCTCCTAAAAGCATCAATGTTTTGTAGTAGTCCTACTATAAAACTTTAGAAGAACTACTAGGCAAAATTAGTAGCTTGCATTATTTCTAAAACCTTCCCTGTTTATTACCATACAGTTCTTATTCTCAACGACGAGAGTGAAATGAAAGTATTGTTGGCCGAAAATTCGGGAACTGTGAAAAAGTTACTCGTTGAATTAATTTCGAGAATTGAAGAGGTTGAAGTATTCGAAGAAGAAGGAGAAGCTCAAAAAATCATTCAAATAATAAGCGAGAAAAAACCGGACGTGGCGATATTGGGAATGGATTTAAAGAGCGGCGCCTTATCAGATGTAATAAAAAATATTAAAAATTTAAATGCCGGAATAAAAACTATTTTGTTAATCAACCAACATTTTCCGGATGATCCAAAATTTATTGAAAAAATTGGTTTTGATTTTGTTTTTAATATTTCACTTGAAATAGATCAGTTAGTGGGAACGTTAGAGAAGTTAAGGGATTTGTAGATATATGTAGTGGAGGATCAAAAGTTCCTAATGAGAATTATATTTTGATTAGAATTTAAACTTAACGCTTTTTTTGAGTCTGCTTAAAGATTTTTTGAATGTAAAAAATGTGTTTAGATAAGCCGAAACCACAATAACGCCTTGATTCTAATGAATTTAAATGACTAGAAAAAGCTTCGTTAAAATAAGGACTTTTCGATTATGGGAAATCAGTTTAAATAGTGTAGATCTAATTTTTAGGTTCTATAATCGTTTTCATCCAAAAAATAAATTATTTGGCGGATATTTGATAAACAAATTCCCGCTATAAATATTTTTTTTGGCATTTAAAAAGGAGATGCCCGTGGATAGGATCGCCGCTAATTCTGAGGTTCTGAATGAAGAAGAAAAAATAGATAGTGAAATTTTGGAATTAATACTCCCCCATAAAAAAGCAATGTATGTTCGGGCTCTGCAACTTTGCCAGGACCCTGATTTAGCAGAAGATTTAGTGCAAGACACGTTTTTTCTTGGAATCAAGTATATTTACCAAATAAAGGATCGTTCAAAAAGCAAATTTTGGTTGGCCATGATCCTGAAAAATCAATTTTTTAAGGAATGCGCCAAAAATAAGAGGGTTGAGTATTGGGGCGATTCTGAGCTGGCTGAAAATCGAGTGGATGAAAAATTGCCAGAAGATGACTTATTGGAAAGAGAAAAAAATAAAGAGGCTATGTTTTTAATTGAGGAGTTGGAAGATCACTTGAGAACTCCTCTTAAATTATTTCATCTTAAAAAATTATCGTACAAAGAAATCGCTTTTAAAATGAGAGTTCCAATGGGGACGGTAATGTCTAGAATTTCAAGAGCGAGAAGACATTTAAGAAAGAAATATTTGGATTGCCAGGAATTAAAAAATTAGATCCTCTTTTTTGAATTTATTTCATGGAATTTTTTAAGAAAAGCGACTCTCTAAATAATAGGTGATTGAGCGACTTTTTTTAAAAAACAAATTCGAGAAAGGAGAAAAAAATGAAAATGTCAGATTTAATTCCCTGGAATCGTCAAAAAGAGAACGAACACCCTTTCCTTGAATTGCATAAGGAAATGAACCGGTTATTTGGCAATTTTTCCCATTCGTTTTTTGACGATACCTCATGGGTAAAAGAGATGCCGGTTACTCCGAAGATGGATGTGGTTGAAAATGAAAAAGATGTACAAGTTACTTTAGAGCTCCCTGGGATGGATGAAAAGGATGTTGAAATTAATTTAGAAGACGATACGTTAGTTATTAAGGGAGAGAAAAAAAGCGAGAATGAAAAGAATAAAGATGGTTATCATTTGATGGAAAGATCCTATGGGTCCTTCCATAGAACTCTTCGAGTGCCCTCTGGACTAGATTCGGAGAAAATTGAGGCTAAATATTATAATGGCGTATTGAAGTTAACTCTCCCGAAAACTGAAGAAGCTATTAAGAATGTAAAAAAAATCGAAGTAAATAAGAATTAATTGAAAAAAAATTGAGGACGCTTAAATTGTGGTAGATGAGGTTTGCTTTGAAAGGCCTAATCCTGCAAACGCTTTTCTCATCTACTTCAATTAATTTTTAGGAGCTTTAACGCTTAGCGTTTAATGTTTTGCTTTTTGTACCAGTAATTAAGCTACTTTAGAGTTCGTTATGATTGCTTGCAATTGAAGCGTCGTTCACATTTCCTCAAAAATTAATAAAAAATCTCCTGCTTAATCTCCTTAAGTTGGTTCATGTGCCACTAAACTAGATATCAGAAATTCTTGGTAACATTAACGCGGTTTCATTTGTCAGCTAACAGTTTTGGATGTTTAATGCGTCAGTGATGGAAGTCTGAGACATCTTAAGTTTAATTAATATTTTCGTAATTTCATAAGATGTTTTGAAAATAGAACAATTTGGTAACCGTAACGTTTGTATGTTTAAGTAAAGGAATTTTTTGTGGGGATATTTGAACGTTATTTGACGGTTTGGGTTGGTCTCTGTATTGCCACGGGTGTCTTATTGGGTAATTTGTTCCCCAGTTTCTTTATTAGTATTGCCAACTTAGAGTTTGCCCACGTTAATTTTGTGGTTGCGGGACTTATTTGGATAATGATTTATCCTATGATGGTTCAGGTTGATTTTTCTTCAATTAAGGACGTTGGCAAACGCCCAAAAGGTTTGATATTGACCTTAATTATTAACTGGTTGATAAAGCCTTTCACAATGGCCGTTTTAGGCTGGCTATTTTTTAAAATTATTTTTGTGGGGTGGGTTGATCCTAAATCCGCTAACGAATATATAGCCGGTATGATTCTATTAGGTGTTGCTCCTTGTACGGCTATGGTATTTGTTTGGGGCGAACTGACCAATGGCGATCCAAACTACGTTCTCGTACAGGTTTCAGTTAACGACCTTATTATGATCTTTGCCTTTGCTCCAATTGCCGCGTTTTTACTTGGTGTCAGCGATATACAAGTGCCATGGGAAACCTTGTTGATTTCCGTTGTCTTATATGTCGTTTTACCATTAGTTGCTGGAGTCCTGACGCGTAAAAAACTAGAATCAGCGGGCGACGGCTTTCGCCTGGACCAGTTTGTATCTTTGCTCAAACCTTGGTCGGTTGTTGGTTTACTTGCTACCGTTATATTGTTGTTCGGCTTTCAAGCCCAAACCATAATCAGTCAGCCACAAACTATTCTATTAATCGCTATTCCATTATTACTTCAAACCTACGGTATTTTCGCTCTGGCATATAGCGCGGCAAAGATATTGAAATTACCTCATAACATCGCAGCCCCTGCATCAATGATTGGAGCGTCCAACTTTTTTGAATTGGCCGTTGCGGTTGCTATTTCCCTTTTTGGCCTTAATTCGGGAGCTGCGCTGGCTACGGTTGTCGGAGTATTAGTCGAAGTGCCGGTAATGTTGTCATTGGTTGCATTTGCTAATCGAACACAGAGTTGGTTTAAGAACGTTCAGAATATTTGATGTTTTTAAATATCAGAGGAATAAAGCAATACCATCGCCAGAGCTAGTATTTTTCCAAATCTTAAGAATATCTGTAGGTATGAGCTGTAATTTCTGTTTGACTGCGGTAGGTTAAAAATGAATCGCTTTGACAGAAAAAAATGATAATCCAGTTTGCGCGTTTTCTATGATTTGTCTTTTATATTCTCTTTAACGCATTCCAAAATGGCGCTTCGCACATTTTCTGGTTGTCCTTCTAATGCCTTTACAATTTTATTTAAATGAGATCTGCTCTCATGAAGTTGATCAATGAGGGAAAGAATTATATCGACGACGTCAAATTCGATTTCCATATCGATATGTAATTCGCAGACAAGTCGGATCCGAGATATGTCGACATCTTCGAAAAAATAATCTGTTTCATCGCGTAAGGGGCATACCCATCCACGCGCAATATAATCTTCCAAATCCGAACGGTCTAAAAAATAATCGATCTCTGTTACAACCTCATCAATTCTTTTCATACTCTTTCCTTCTTTTTATTTTCGCGCGGGTTATAACCATGTTTTGCCGCCCAATTTTTAATAGCTTTTTCTAAATCTTTATCAATTTTATCCGGCATAATAATCTGAACTGCCACATAATGATCGCCTCCTTTGATCCCTTTACCCTTTAATCTAAATTTCTTTCCGGAATTGGTTTTTTGGGGAATTTTTAATTTTACGGAACCATGAATGGTTTCAACCTCTATAGCGGTTCCCAAAATGGCTTCATGAATGCCAATAGAAACCACTGAATGTATATCATTCAGTATTCGAGTAAATGGTTTATGGGATAATATATGAATTTCCACATAAGCGTCGCCATAACTTCCATCCTGTAGTTTTTGGCCTTGACCTTTCAAGCGGAGTTTTTGCCCCTCCTTTACGCCTTCCAGAATGTTAATTTTTAGGGATTTACCATCAGGCATTGTTACTTGTTTTTGGGAACCAAGAGCGGCTTCTGTGAAATCAATATTGAGACGATAATGAACATCTGCTTTTTGTTGCTGGAAATGGTCCTTAAAACTTGCCCCAGACGTATGGCCTCCAAACATTGATCCCAAAATATCTTCAAGATCTTCCGGAGACACGTTCTTATTTGAAGAGTAATGATAACGTTTTCCACCGGGGGCGTCGGCAAAGTCGCGGTAATATTTCCTGTAATCTCCTGCTCCGGTATGGGGTCCCCCTGACCATATCGGTTGTCCTTCAGCGTCGATTTCACCGCGATCAAAAGCGGCGCGTTTTTCTTTATTTGTTAGAAAAGCGTATGCGGCGGAAATTTTTTTAAATTTGTCTTCAGCGGTTTTGTTGTCTGGGTTTAGATCGGGATGATATTTTTTAGCGAATTTTCTGTAGGCAGCCTTGATATCTTCATCAGAGGCTGTTTTGCTTACTTCAAGAATATCATAAGGATTTTTACTCATTTAAGTTATTCCTGGTTATTTCCTCAGGAGTGTAAAAGGTTATTACCCTCTTAAATTACTTTTTGGGAAAAACAAGAAAAGATAATAGCCTTAAGATAAGAATTGGGATCCTCTTAACGTTGTTGAATCAAAAAGGCAAAAGGATTGAACCTTGAAAAATAGTTTTTATTTACCGAAAGATCGAACGTATAAAATGACATGCCAGGCTTCTTCTTCGGTTAATACAAGGGGAATGAATGAAGCCATAGCGGTTCCGGCGCTACCATTTTTTAAAATCCACAACAATTCTCCATCGGTGCGAGCCGCTTGCCAGGATTTATCCGTAAAATTTCGCGGAAGTTTACCGCGAAGTCCTGGGATATTACCCAATCCTTTTCCGTCTTTTCCATGACAGGTTATGCAAAATGCCTTGCCATGAAATATAGCTTTACCCTTTTCAATATTTTCCTTGGTCGATGGAAATGGGTTTGTCCATGATCTTGCTTCTTCAATCTGATTTTTAGGAACTCTGGGTTTTAATACTTCTGGATCAGAAGCGAGGCTGGTTCCCAAAGTCAGCAGGAAAAAAAGAATATTTCCGATAAGTAGATATGAAAACTTGGAAATGATATTCATCATTGATTTCCTTTTTTAAAAAAGAAAAGGGGAGACTAAACTCCCCTTTGCAATTGTAATTACTTCGGTTGTGGAAATGAATGTCCCAAAGATTGTGGAAAGGTAATTGATCCATCTGGAAATTCTTGACCTTTTTGCCATAAATGATAAATAACTCCATCCGTTTTGGCGGCAGCTTCAGCGACCTCTTTTGCTTCTTTTTCTGGCAAATCTAAAACTAGAACGCGGCCAGTGTCAATTTCAACTTTGTGATCATGAAAAAATCGATGCCACTGAATCAATGGAAGTTTCCTGGTAAGGTCTTTTGCAATGAAATATTCAATTGCCATCAACGGGGCTTTGGAGTCTGTTGTTTCAAATAAAAGACATTGCAAAATTTTATCGGAAATTCCTTTACAATAATGGTGGAAAGGACCCCCTACTGTTCCATCTTCCATCATATGGGGCGCTTGGACATGAATGTCATACCCTTCAGCAGGACCGCCACTAATAGCCGGGTTTACCAGTAAAAATACTGCCAGCAGATTAACTGCACAAATTAGTAATAAAGATTTTAACGACTTTTTCATACCAACCTCCCTTTTGGAAAATGAAATATATTAAGAATTATCTTTAAAAAAACTTATATAACCTGTTCTTCGGTTCGGTTTTAAGATAACAAACGATTTATTTGATTTGCCAAATTTTTTAAGTTCAAAGATTAAATCGAACTGGTTGTTTTTTACTTAGAGAATCCCAAATTTCATTTATTCCGTTTGATACTTTAGTCGCTAAACAAAAAAACTAAATGAAAAATAGTTTTTTTTAAGGAGGCGATTTTAAAAAAAATAGAATATAGCTAATTATTAGAATGGATTGAATAATAAATAGCGGGTTCGGCGAGATTGATGTTGGATATGTTGTCAGCTTTAGTATTAGACTGAGCTGAATGCTTTTAAATTTCAATATGTTATGTTCGGCAAACTCAATAAAGGGGTCCAATTCTATTTTGAAATATGCTGTGGAGAAGGAGGTGATATCTAAAAAAGTTGGCAAAGCATTTTAAATAAAGAAAAAGCCGCTCAATCTTATTCCCAATTACTTCATTGGAGTTTAAAAACGAGCGGCTTATCTTATTTTTGCCATTTAAAATGTCAAAAAGGTTTCTTAGTTGAATAAAGAAAAGATAAATTAACAGTTTATTTTCATTTCACGCTTTTTTAATCATCTTTATGACTTTTTTTACTTTTCTCACATTTATGACTTTTTTTACTTTTTTCGCATTTTTCACATTTTTCGCTTTTATGACTTTTTTCGCATTTTTCGCTTTTATGACTTTTCATGCTCTTTTTACTCTTCTCGCTTTTTTTTTCTTTATCGCTACTAGCGACTACGATTTTTGAGTCAGAGGCATTTTCAAGTAAAGCATGTGAGGCTATTTTGTGGATGGGATTTTTGTTTTTACTCAGTGCAGTAGCATTAGTTTCAAAACTAATGGTAGTAGTAGCCTGAGCATTTCCCCAAACAACTAATATCAAGATATTAATTAAAACTCCAAAAATTTTTTTAAGGTTCATAATAATTCCTCCTTAAGTTCAAGGTTATTGATGATGTGGGAATATTAAAATAAAAATTACCGAAAGAAAACACAGTATACTTTTTTGACAAAATCTAAAACCAAACTGGCTGAGGTTTTACGAACAAGCGTCAAACCAGAACTGATCTCGTTTTTAGACCTGCTAAAAAATAACAGATTTATGCATTCCCTCTCGTTCGAACTCCTCAAGTTCTTTTGAAAATCTAACAGGTTCCTGAAAGTCCCCCGTGAGAGATTTGAGATGTTCTGGAAGCCTGTTTAATTGACTAGCTGTATAATTCCGTATTTTTAGGATTGAAGGGTAAGAAGCGACTCTTATACCGTTTCTAACTAGTGGGTTGAGAAGTGGAAAACCTGCGCTTTCTTCTCCATCAAGGCAAACCTTATCCTCTTTAATATAACCCTCTTCATCATAAATTCGATAAACTTGTTTGACTCCTGGATGCGTGTTCTTTCCTATTGAAAACTTTTTAGTAGGCCTTCCTGCATACTCCTGAATTTTGTATACGCATTCCAAAAAAGGAGAATCGGCAGATGTGGTGAGCTTCGTTCCAATTCCAAATCCATCCACAGGAGCCCCGTCAGATATCAGTTTTTCTAATGCGTATTCATCTAGATCTCCGCTGACAATAATGCGAATAAAGGGGAATCCCCCTGAATCTAGAATATTCCGGACGGCTTTCGCGTTTTCGCAAAGATTGCCACTGTCTAAGCGAACGCCTTTGATTGTAATATTTTCTTTTTGTAGTTCGCGCGCCAGTTTCACAACTTTTTCTGTAGCGCGTTTAATCTCATAAGTATCGAGAAGAAGAATGATATTTTCGGGGTGAGAATGGGCAAACTTCTTGAAGGCATCATTCTCCGATTCGTGAGCCTGAATAAACGAATGGGCCATAGTGCCGAAAACTGGGATACCAAAATCTAACGCCGCCTTAACCGTTGCTGTACCGGTAAAGCCAGCAATGAAACTAGCGCGTGCGGCAAAACTTCCAGCCTCGGTACTGTGAGTCCGCCGAAGTCCGAAGTCTACAAGCATTTTGTCAGGAGCCGACAAAACCATCCTTGCTGCCTTGGTAGCAACCATGGTCTGGAATTGCAGGATATTGATGATACAAGTTTCTACAAACTGTGCCTGAGGTAAAGGGGCTGTAACTCGTAAAAAAGGTTCGTTGGAAAATAGGATGGTTCCTTCAGGAACTGCATCTACGTTTCCCGTGAAAGAAAAATCTTTGAGGGACTCCACAAACTCCTTTTTCAGGTATTCTATAGACTTTAGGCGTTCTATATCGTAATTGGAAAATCGAATGGATTCCAGATATTCGAGAACCTGTTCCAATCCCGCGCAAACAATAAAACTGCGATTGACGGGGAGCCTTCGAACGTATAACTCAAAGACGGCCAACTCATCCATTTTATTTTCAATATATGTTTGCATCATGGTTAGCTGATACAAGTCCGTTGATAATGGGTCCGGGCAGGGTGTTGGGGTTATGATATCTTTTATAGAATGCAACTTTGTTCCTAAAGAGATCATTTTCTTTGTAGCCGCGTCGCCATCTCCAGGTTGAACGTTTACAGCTCGCGCGGCATCTTCTAACAACACGACTTCGTACTCAAGTCGAACTGCATCCTTAACAGTATTGAAAACACAATAGTCGGTGGCTACACCGGCTATAAATAGGCGTTGAACCTGCATGTTTTTTAATATCTGATCCAGGTCTGATTCCTCGAAACCAGAATAGGCTTCCTTTTCAGGTTGGGTTGCTCCTGATATTATTTGAATGCCATCGGGGACATGAAGTTGAGGAGGGAACTCAGCGCCTTTTGTTCCGACAACACAATGCATCGGCCAGAGACCTCCCTGTTCTTTAAAAGAACAATGATTTGAAGGGTGCCAGTCGCGGGTAAAGATAATAGGCAGTCTAGAAGCTTGGAAAATTTTAAGATATTTATTTATTACTGGAATAATTTCATTACTCTTGGGAACAGCCAGGCTTCCTCCTGCCATAAAATCATTTTGGAGATGAACGATAATCAGACCATCTCCTTTTTGCAATTTTATTTGTTTTCCAACTCGATCAACTTGCATGCTAATAAACTTTATAAAATTTTTACCATGACGCTTTGCCCGCAAGCTGAACGAGAGGAAGTACAGATGGGGCGTTTTTGCTAGAAACCGTGTGTTATTAAATCGACAAAAATGAGGTTAGATCAGTCTCATTTCTACATTCATTTCATGTTTCGTATTTGAAAGAAACCTGGAGCCTAACACGGTATTCCGTTATCTTGCCGTTCTCAATTGTAAGATCCATTTTTCCTACCTCGGCTATTCGAAGATCTCTAAGTGTCTTACTTGCTGTTTCCACCGCAGTTTTGGAGGCGTCTTCCCAAGATTTTTTACTGGTTCCAACTAATTCAACGATCTTATAAACGCTGTCGGTCATAATTCCCCCTTGTATGAAGTTTAGAAGCTTTATAATTAAGATAAAGGATCTCAGGCGTTTATTCCTGAAACCTGAAATCAGGCTCCAAGGGAAAGGAGAAAAAAGAAACTACGGGTGGAATATTCCTCAATCTAGAACTATCTTCACAACAAAGATCAAATCAGGAAATCCACATGTGATGAGAATTTAAAATGAGTTGGATGAAATGGTTGCCTTGGCGGTTTATCATACGCCATGCCGCGCGTAGCCAGGGGTTTCTGGACCCGATTGCATTGATGGCCAGGATGAAGAGTTTCACTCAGCCTTCAGAGGTGGGCGAACCCCTTGAGTTATTACGAGCGGGTGTGGTGTTTCACGCGCGCGGACTCATAAACAGCCGTGTAATCCAACATAATCTGGATTGGGTCTGGCCCTACTGGATCGAACGTCAATTCAACCCTCGGGACAATTCTTTTGTTCCGCGAGCTTTTTCAGTCTCGCATATCAATCTCACCCATCGCAACTGGACAGCCATTGGTTACCCGGATTGTAATGAAATCCCAATTGTTGATCCACGCGGTCTCCTAACGCCTTTTCTCGATGGATGGTCTTTGGACGGATGGATATTGGCAGAAGACGGACGCCATCTCATCCCGTCAAGAATGACCCATTGCAATCAAATCCAAACTTTGCAACCAGACTTATGTATCACAACCGAAACGCAACTAGATGATTTATCCCTGATCAGTAGCGCAACTGTCCAACTCGAATCGGGCATTCCTGTCTGCAAACTCTCGCTTAAAGCTAAAGCAGATACGACCGCCTGGCTGGCGTTTTCCCTGCGGCCTCAAAACCCCGAAGGAATCAGCTTTATCCACGAAGTCCACCTTTCGGCCGAGCGTAATGCCTGGACCATCGACAACCAACATCGCGTGGAGTTCAGCCGTCCTGCCGAACGTCATCATATTTCAAACTACCACAACGGCGACGTCTTCATTCACCTTCAGGACCAGGAAGATCAAGTTCAAGGAATTTGTGATGTTGGTATGACAACAGCCGCCGCCCTTTTTCAAATCTGCGTTGATAAGGGAGTTGAAATCACCGCAAGCATTCCCCTTTCAGATTCCAAGTCAGTTTCTCTGAATTCAAATGCATGGAACAATCTACACGCTAAACAATGTAGATTGATATGTCCCGATAAAAAATATCAATTTCTCTTTGATGCAGCTATCGCTTCTCTCATCCTACATTCTCCAGGCGACGTCTATCCAGGTCCCTATACCTACAAACGTTTCTGGTTTCGCGATGCCGCCTTCATCATTCATGCATTGTTATGCGCCGGTTTTGTTGATCGAGCTGAACATGCTTTAGAACAGTTTCCAGAACGACAAACGATACGTGGCTATTTTTGTTCCCAGGAAGGAGAATGGGACTCTAATGGGGAAGCGCTGTGGATTCTGGAGCGATTTCAAGCTTTGAGCGGTCGGTCTCTTTCTAACGAATGGTTAGCGCCTATTCAGCGCGGGGCAAGCTGGATAATACGCAAACGTCTTGACAACTATCCGGTAACGCCGCATGCAGGGCTTCTGCCAGCAGGTTTCAGCGCCGAGCATCTGGGCCCCAACGATTACTATTACTGGGATGATTTCTGGGGTATAGCAGGCCTGCGTGCCGCCAGTCTTCTGATAAAAGATAGAAACCCCAAATCTGCCGCCACCTTTGCGCGCGCCGCTGATGATTTCTCCAATGCTTTGGATCAAAGCCTTAAAACTTGCCAAAAACGCCTCGGTCGTCTTGCCATACCGGCTTCTCCCTATCGTAGGCTGGACGCGGGCTCTATTGGTTCGCTCGCCGCAGGTTACCCTCTACAACTCTGGAAATCAGACGACCCGCGTCTGCTGGACAGTATCGAATTTCTTCTCAACCGATGTTTTGTTCATGGCGCTTTTTTTCAAGACATGATCCATTCTGGTCTCAATGCGTACTTAACCTTGCACGTAGCTCAGGTCTTACTGCGCGCAGGCGATTTACGTTATCTCGATTTGGTGGATACCGTCGCGGCTTTGGCTACTCCCACGGGACAATGGCCGGAAGCGATTCATCCTCATACGCGCGGCGGTTGTATGGGAGACGGTCATCATGTTTGGGCCTCAGCCGAATGGTTTTTGATGATACGTAGTTGGTTCATTCGCGAGGAAGGAGAACGGCTTATACTTTGCTCCGGAGTACCAAAACGTTGGCTTGATCGCCAAATTTCATTTGGCCCCACACTGACGGCCTTTGGCCCGGTATCTGTCTCGCTCGCGCCTGATCAAGAAAAAAACGTTGAGGTCCAGTGGGAAGGAAATTGGTATCACGAAGCGCCTCCAGTCGAAATACGATTGCAAAGCTTTGACTCAGTCTGCGTTGAGTCTGGTACCAGTTCCGTTACCTTAAAACAAGCAGATATTGGTATATGAATATTGCATTATTCACTAACACTTTCACTCCTCATATTGGAGGCGTCGCTCGTTCTGTAGAGGCATTTACGGAATACTATCGCAAACTCGGTCACCGAACGCTGGTGGTGGCCCCTGAGTTTCCCAACTCTCCAGAGAATGAAGTCGATGTTTTGCGTATTCTCGCAATTCAGAACTTTAATGCCAGCGATTTTTCAGTGGCGCTTCCGTTTTCATTTCATCTTTTAGAAAAACTCGACGCTTTCCATCCAGATATTATCCATTCCCATCATCCGTTTTTATTGGGTATGCCTGCAATTCGAACGGTCCGTTACCGTAAACTGCCGCTGGTATTTACCCACCACACGATGTACGAACAATACACTCATTACGTTCCGGGAGATTCCCCGGTCCTGAAACGTTTTGTCATAGAACTTTCTACCCGTTACGCGAATCTTTGCGATCAGGTTTTCGCTCCCAGCGAGAGTATCCGCGACTTATTGCGCAAACGCGGAGTCAAATCGCCCATTGCCATTATTCCTACCGGTGTCAGGGTTGAAAACTTTGCGCATGGAAACGGTCGGGCTTTTCGAACTCAACATGGTATTCCCCAGGAAGCGATTGTTGTGGGTCATGTGGGTCGGTTAGCTCCGGAAAAGAACCTTGAATTTCTGGCCGAGGCGGTTGTGGCCTTTCTAAAAACATGCAAACAAGCCCGATTTCTGGTGATTGGTTTAGGACCATCCGAAAAAGTTATCCGGGAAGTATTTGTTAGGGAAGGACTCGAAAACCGGTTGATTTTTGCAGGCGCATTGCAACTGGAACAAATTGCCGACGCTTACAACGCAATGGACCTGTTTGCTTTTTCCTCAAAAAGCGAAACTCAGGGAATGGTGTTAACGGAGGCCATGGCCTCGGGACTCCCTGTGGTTGCCCTGGACGCTCCTGGAGCTCGTGAAGTTGTAAAAGATTATGAAAATGGGCGATTGCTCCAAAAGGAAAGTCTTGCAGAATTCACGCGCGCTTTAAATTGGATCGTTTCGCAAACGCCGGAACAAACGCTTCGCCTCAAGCAGGCGGCTCGTAAAACGGCTGATGAATTCTCTATGACGAGATCCGCAGAAAAGGCTCTGGCTTGTTATGAACTGATTAAACTTGAAGCGTCAGAGAATTCGGATGTAGAAGAGAATGGCTGGGAACAGTTTATAGCATTCATAAAAGCTGAATGGGAGATTTTAAAAGCTCTAACTGAAGCAGGCGAAGAAGCCCTGCATGAAAACTGGTTTTTTGAAGATGAAAACCCGTAAATTCCCACAGTTCTATCTGACCGGAGACAAGGCGACCAAAATATCCTATGATTTCCCAAATTGAAACATTCCTGCGCGCTGTGCGCCGATTCTTTAGCCGGAGTGAATGGCTAAGGCGTTTGCTTCGCCTTCCTGTTTCTCACGGTTCTCCAACCCGGCCAGGATTGATCCTTGTTCAGATCGACGGACTCTCACAAGAGCAGTTGAACCGAGCCCTGGATTGTGGCGAGTTGCCCTTTCTGCGTCGATTGATTCATCGTGAACATTATCAAGTACATACCCAGTATTCAGGTTTGCCAGCGTCCACTCCCGCTTTCCAGGCCGAACTTTTTTACGGTATCAAGGGCGCTGTTCCTGCCTTTTCCTTTAAGGACAGCGAAACGGAACGGGTTGTTTGCATGTACGAGCCAGACGCCGCGTCACGCATTGAAGCGCGGCTTGAAGCTCAGGGTGAGGAACCCTTGCTAAAGGGAGGCAGCGCTTATTCCGACACGTTTACGGGTGGAGCGGACGAGTCGCACTTTTGCCCTTCCTCTCTCGGGTGGGAAGTGTTGCGCTCCGCCAATCCATTTGCATTGTTCGCTTTACTGGTCAGTCATTTCTATAGTTTTTTACGTGTGAGCGTTCTTTTAATTCTGGAATTCGTTTTGGCCCTGGTTGATTTCGTACGCGGCATTACATCGGGACAGGACCTCATTAGAGAATTCAAGTTCATTCCAACCCGTGTGGGTATCTGCGTTCTTTTACGAGAACTATGCGTTATTGGCGGAAAGATCGACATTCAACGTGGACTACCTGTAATTCATATTAATTTCCTCGGCTATGATGAACAGGCGCATCGTCGCGGCCCAAACTCCAAATTCGCCCACTGGACCCTTAAAGGAATTGACGACGCCATCGTTAAATTGTGGCGCGCCGCCAATCATTCCGTTTTGAGACATTATGAAGTCTGGATTTATTCCGACCACGGACAAGTGCAAGTGGAACAATTTAATGAGGTCCAAGAAAATTCTCTTGAAAAAGCAGTCGCAAAGGCCTTTGCGACAACTGAATTATCATCGGCGCCAGCAGGGAAAAAAAATTCTAATAGTATTCAGACTCACAGGGTACGTTTATTAGGGGGACAAAAACTCCAGCGTCTTTTACCTATTTTCAATTTCGGAGGTACCTCCTATAACGAACAAGAGCCTCAGGTAGTAGCGCTTGGACCGGTAGGATTGGTTTATTCCCCGCAACCATTGAATGCAGAAGAGAGTAACCGGATTGCCAGGGAGTTGGCGCAAACGCACGGTGTTCCAGCCGTCATCGACACAACGAATCCGGATGAATTATGGGTTTGGACCAAAACCGATAAATTTCTTTTATCAGAACAAACGTCGGAACTTTTCGGCGCCGACCATCCATTCCTCAAAGAAATAAAAGAAGACTTGTCACGACTAAGCCGCCACCCAGATGCGGGCGATTTCGTTTTACTGGGTTGGCGCAAAGATACATCGCCTCTGACATTTGCTTCAGAAAATGGTTCCCATGCCGGGGTTTCTCCAGACGAAACCAACGCTTTCAGTCTTTTACCTCAAGACACTCCCCTCCCGGAACGGGAAAATGATTATCTTCGTCCCATAGATTTGAGATTGGCGGCATTACAATATCTGGGGCGTTTGGATAAGACGTCTTCCAACCTATGTCTAAGTGAGAAAACAACATCAACAGATAAACTGCGTATTATGACTTATAACGTGCATCGTTGTGTGGGCCTGGATGGCAAATTAGCTGTTGAACGCATCGCCCGTGTAATTGCTCGGACCAATCCGGATATAGTGGCTTTGCAGGAACTGGACGTTGGTCGAGCGCGTACTGAAAGCCTCGATCAGGCTGAACTCATTGCCCGTTTTCTAGATATGGATTTCCATTTCCACCCAGCCATGCATGTTGCAGAAGAAAAATTTGGGGATGCCATCTTAACCCGTCTACCTCAGAGGCTTGTTAAAACTGGTCAGCTTCCTGGGCTTTCTGGGAAATTTCGATTAGAACCACGCGGGGCGCTTTGGTTGGCCATCGACTGGCATGGTACTGAAATTCAAATTATAAATACTCATTTGGGCTTACACCCGCGCGATCGTTTGTTGCAGGGACAAGAGCTGGTTGGCGACAACTGGGTGGGCAACGAACAGTGCCAGGAACCTGTCATTTTATGTGGAGATTTTAATGCTTTGCCTTCCTCGCCAGTTTATCGAATGTTTTGCGAACAGCTCCACGACGTTCAGGTTGAAATGCGTCGCCACCATCCCAAACCAGGTTTTCCGAGTCGCTTCCCTGCCGGTCGTATTGACCATATTTTTATCAGTCCAGGAATAGAAGTGACGGGAATAGAAATTCCCCGCTCCGAGTTGGCGCTAGTCGCATCGGATCATTTGCCTTTAGTCGCGGAGATTCGTGTTCCAGTGATATCGTATTCGGATAAAGCTTGATTATAAAAAAATCTCGTGTTTAGTACTCAAAATTTGCAACTGGAAATGGACCTACTCATAACTATATTATTCCGAACATCAAACAAGTTTTGATAGCGTAAAGAAGCTAATCAAAAATAATCTTGTCTATGTTTATCTTCTCGATATGATTATTGAGGGAAATTAAGAGCATTTAATAAAAATTATATGTTAATGGAAGTATTCTCTTCGGGAATATTTACCTTAAGTCCTTGTTTAGCCAGTTTTTCAGAAAGAGCTGTTTTAGCCTCTGGGTTTCCATGAATCAGAAAAGTTCTTGGCAGATTCTTAAAACCTTTTATCCAATCTATTAGCTGAGTTTGACCTGCATGCGCTGAAAACCCACCTAGTGTATGGATTTTCGCATTGACGGCAATTTCTTCGCCACCTATATGAAATGTTTTAGAGCCATCGATCAGCGCACGACCCGGGGTACCATTTACTTGAAAACCAGCAATTAGGACGTGGTTCTTTTTTTTCCACAGGTTATGTTTTAAATGGTGGCGGATTCGACCTCCGTTACACATGCCGCTGCCAGCGATAATAATGGCGCCGGATTCAATCCTGCTGATAGCAATGGATTCCTCCGTGGTTTGAGAATACCTTAAAGGAGGAAGGAAAGAATGGAGACTACCAGATTTAGCCTGACGTAGCGCTGCCATGTCTTCCCGATTATATACATCCTGATGACGATGATAAACTTCAGTCGCCGCTATAGCCATAGGACTGTCGAGATAGATTGCTTGTTGCTTCAGTTTTCCTTTCTGATATAACTCGCCTAAGCGAAAGATAAGTTCCTGAGTGCGGCCAACGGCAAATGAGGGAATAAGTACGTTTCCCTTAGTTTTTGATGCTTTTGTAATTATTTCTTCAAATTCTTGAAGTGTTTCGTCAAGTGAACGATGATTACGGTCCCCATAAGTGGATTCCATCAACAATACATCCGCTTCTTTAATAGTAGCCGGATCGCGTAGTAAAGCCGCATAACTGTTTCCAAGGTCTCCAGAAAAGACCAGCTTCTTTACGGAACCCTTTTCGGTAATAAATATTTCTACAATGGCTGACCCTAGAATATGCCCTGCTTCTCGAAAGCATAATTGAACTCCCTTGGCAATTTCATAGATTTTATCGTACACCATGCCTTCACATTGCCTTAGAGCCGCATCTACATCATTTAGCGTGAATAAAGGCTGGATTTCTGGCTTTCCCGCACGCTTTCTACGTTTGTTCTCCCATTCTGTATCCCGTTTTTCCAGGAACGCGGCGTCTTTTAACATAATTGCCAGCAATTCATAGGTAGGATACGTCATACTGATCGGCCCCTTATAACCATCGCCAACGAGTTTTGGAATACGGCCAGAATGATCAAGGTGGGCGTGAGATAGAACCACAGCGTCCAGATTCTTTAAATTAAAGGGAAAGGGTTCCTCATTTAATTTTTCTTCTTCGCGTCTCCCCTGGATCAGGCCACAATCCAATAAAATTGTTGAAGAATCTGTTTCCAATAAATATGCAGATCCGGAGACACCTTTTGCTGAATTGTAAAAAGTTAATTTCGACACGGCATCTCCTTGAAATGGATTCTAAATCAGATTTAAATTTAATTATGCTATCCGTATTTACTACCTAGAAAAAATAAATAGTATTGTCACTCAATCTTACTAATTTATTAAAGTGTGTTTGGTGGTTATTTTTTCAAACGAGTGCGCTAGGTTGGTTATTATAAATTAAAAATATTCATTAAGTATGTATCCATTTTGTCAAGACATGTTTACCTGGTCAACAGGCGCTTTTAACTTAACAAACTTTAATTATGTTTGGGACTTCGAAGGTAAGAGATCTTCCAAGAAAAAAGCGGCAAGTTCCGAGCGGCTCGCCAGACCTGTTTTTTGATAGATGGCTTGGGATTGTTGTTGAACGGTTTTCAATTTAGTACTTCGGAAATCCGCAATTTCTTTGAGGGAAAACCCCTTTAACAATAAAAAACCTACCTCGGTTTCTGCGGGAGTTAATTTCCATTTGCAAAATTGCTCCTCTATTTTTACTGAAAGCCCCTCCAAAAGTTGATGAGTTTCGGTTTTCCATCGTTCCTTTTCTTGGAAAAGTTTTTCAACGTTAATTTGCAGAGATTTAATTTCACTTTTTGCTTTTATCAGTCTACTGATACCCCAAACAAATAATCCTGCGCTCAAGCCCAAAAGTAACCCTTCAAAAATGAGATGGGTTCCTGAGCTCCCGCTGGAATAATCCGTGATCAGGTCCAATCCTACTAAGACCGCAAAAGTTCCCGACACAATTAAAAGGACTAAATTAAACCTTTTAGCATCCTCCATTTGACCTACGTCTTTTATAACAAATTGATTTTAAAGAGTAATTATATAAGCCAAAGACCGGATGGAAAAACCCTGTTTTTTGCCTGAAATTACTTGAAAGTTATTAATCACAAAGGAGGTTATCATGTTTGATTTACCCTTGCATCCCTTAGTCGTTCATTTTCCAATTGTTTTAGGAGTTTTACTTCCATTTGTGGGGTTTATCTTTTGGTGGGGAATAAAAAAAGAAATCGTCCCGCAGAGGGTTTGGGTTTTAGTTGCGGCTTTAGCGCTGATTTATAGTGTTTCGGCATTAGTGGCTACGGAATTAGGGGAAAGAGATGAAGAGAAAGTAGAAGATGTTGTGTCCGAGCGCGTTATTGAAGAGCATGAAGAAGCTGGTGAATTGGTTCCTTGGGTCGCTGGAACTTTATTCTTTGTTTCCTTGGCTGGGTATCTTCGCCAAAACTCTGATCGTTTGCGTTTGACTTTAGCAATTTTAAGTTTGATTGCGATTTTTCCTTTGGTGCAAGCCGGACATACAGGAGGCGAATTAGTGTACAAATATGGAGCTGCAATCGCTCATTTGCCATCAAAACTACAAATTAAATTTAATTCTGGAGATTTTAAACTAAGGACATTTAAAAGTTCAGAAAATGATAAAGATAAAGATCGCGACAAAGATAAAGATCATGACAAAAAAGAAGATTGATTCATCTTTTTAGTATACCGTGCCAGATAACCTGGCACGGTATATTTCCTGAAATAAATTGATCAGCTTATTAAATTAAAGTAAGGAGTTGGGTGAAAAAGGTGTTTTTTCGGAAGTGCAATAATGACCATGGTAAAACCTTTGGCCTGGTGGACTTGGAATTTTCATCTGATCTTTTGGAGACCGTATCGGAAAAAACACAAGTTTCATTTTCTGGTAAAATTCCACCAGAAGATATCGTAAAGTTTGGAGAAAACATCTTTGGACGATTGATCAAAACAAAAAACTTTCTATTCCAATCTTTTTATCTTTAGTTTTTTTTGAAAAGAAAATTTTTAAAGTTAAGAGAGACCAATTTTTTCTAATTGAAGATTTACAAGGTGCATGGCCGGTTTTTGGGAGTTTATTCGCGCTCATACTAATAGTTTTAATTTTTTCCCTAAGCGAGTTTTAAAAAGCCTTCGATCCATTTACCCTCCGATTGAGTTCTCAAAGTAATTTAGATCAAATTCGACCTAGGTTTGGACAATGTTGACTATATTCAATACAGCGGGTGGTCTGGCGCTCATCCTATTGGCCATGTTGATGATGACTGGTGGTCTTAAAGTCTTCATTGGCCCCAAACTTAAAAACTTTTTTCGCGAATGGACTTCTAGTCCTTTACGCGGGGTTATAAGCGGCGCTTTGGTCACGGGTATTGTGCAATCTTCTAGCGCCGTAACCGTTGCAACCATCGGTTTTGTAAATGCCGGAATCTTAACTCTTGTTCAGGCTCTCGGCGTAATATTCGGGTCTAATGTCGGGACAACCATGACAGGGTGGCTTGTCAATCTTGTTGGACATGGCTTTAAAGTCGAAGTCTTTGTTATGCCAATACTTGCCGTAGGGGTAGCTTTACGTTTTATGGCGTCTCGAAAAAGGATTCAAGCGCTGGGAGAAACCTTAACGGGCTTTGGGTTGTTTTTCTTGGGACTGTCTATTTTAAAAGATTCCTTTTCAGGGGTCGCCCAAAATTTCGGCACTGGTTTAATTACCAGCAATGATATAGGCGGGGTGTTTACCTACATTTTTGCTGGTTTCATGATGACTGTTTTAACTCAATCGTCCAGCGCTGCTATTGCGGTAATCCTAATGGCGGCTAGTGAATCCATTATTGGCGTGAACGCCGCTGCCGCTGGAATTATTGGCGCGAATATTGGAACAACTTCTACCACCGCTCTTACCGCGATAAATGCAACGCCAAATGCCAAACGAGTGGCAGCGGGCCATGTGATTTTTAACGTAATTACAGGAATTGCAGCTCTCTTAATTTTGCCAGGATTGTTATGGATTACTTCAAAGTTCGGGCATCTGGCGGGTTTCGGCAACAATACTGTGTCTATCCCGGCGCTATTTCATACGATATTTAATGTATTTGGCGTCGCCATCATGTTACCTCTTACGCCAAGGTTGGTTAACTTTCTAAGCAAACTCTTTAAGACAGAACAAGAAGATTTAAGCCGGCCTCAGTATTTGGATAAAACGGTTGTCGCAACTCCTTCCGTGGCCGTTGTGGCGCTTTGGCAGGAGCTATTACGTTTAAACGATTTTGTTTGTTCCATTTTATTAGCGGCAATCAAACTTCCTCTTACAAAGCCCGAAACAATCAAAAAAAAATCTGAACTCGCATTTTCTTTGGGGCAGACTGTTAATGGATTTGTCACGAAAGTTCGAATGGAAAACATGACATGCGACGTAGCGGAAGAGTTGGCCCAAGTAATCCGTACAACACGTTATCTGGAAGAGGCGGTTGAGTTATCTACTGATGCTAACGCCCTCGTACACGACTTTAATATCGTTAAAAAATTAAATGGCGGAAATAAACTGGAGCAATTATTTTCGGATATTCAAAAGATCGTAGCCTTGGCTCAGAAACGGGAAAGGCATGACAGTCAACTTGTTGCCACGGACCAATTTCAGTTCCATTATCAAGAAACAAAAGTGGAATTTCTAAGGGCCGTAGTTTTAAGGGAATTATCTTCGGAAAAAGCAGAGGAGTTGCTCGACAAGATGAGCAATACTCGTCGGATGACAGAACAACTAGTAAAAGCAGGCCAAACTCTCGAAAAATATTACTACAATGTTTCCGAAAAAGAAGCAGATATCTAAAATCTGTAAATTCTTAATTTGACTGAAAAACTTCTTCAAAGTAAATAGAAAGATCTACTAATAAATAATCATTTGCTCCTTGCAAACCCGACCTTGATAAAACCTTGATAGAAAAGAACCACATCAATAGAATCAATAGAAATAATAGAGTTAATGAACAACCTCTTAGTCATTGAAAAAATTACAGTTTTGGGAAACCGCCTTAACATCAAGCGGTTTCAAAAATAGGCCGTTTTTGACTCTTAATCAGTAGGTTGAAGGTTCGATTTCTTCACGGCTCACCAAATCATACTCACCCCCCTTCAGGTTCCCTAAAAGCCTGCAGGGGAGCGAGGTTGAGGCGGTTCGAAAACCCTCATTTCGGTAGTAGGGTAATCTTTCCGAAAAAGCCAGTCTTAACACAGTTCTTTTGTCCTGTAGCCTATTAGAAGTCCAGAGTTTATAAGGGTTTGCAAGGAATCCAAAAGCGGTTCGAAAAGTTTCCTCAAAGCTTTGTAAAGGACTACCACAATTTTGGGCTTTTTCATTTAAAGAAACCTTTTCTTCTTCCAGGTTCCTCAACTTTTTCTTATAGGTTTTGATTAAAGTTATATTGTCCTCTTCTATAATTAAGTCTAAGAATTGCTCTACTTTCTTTTCAATTTTGCCGATTTCCAATTTTAGGAGTTTTCCTTGTTTAACTGATTTTTTCAGATTTTCTTCCCAAAACTCCTTGAATAAATCCATTGCCATAAAAAATAGATTTTGCGATGGACGTAAGTTATCAAGTAATACTTCAAATTCGCTTTCTATTTGTTCCTTTCGTATAGACTTTCTATAATCTGAGCAACCTTTTGTAGAACATAGATAGTAGGGATATTTTTTGTAACGTCCAGCGGACCAACATGCTGTCATTGCTTGATTGCAGTTCCCGCAGGTAACAAATCCTCGCAAGGGAAAATCCACATTTAAATCTTTGCGTGCTGGAGCTTTGGACTGTCCGTTGAGATGTCCTTGAATTTTTTTCCACTCTTCAAAGCTAATCAGTGGTTCGTGCTTGGCAGGATGGAGATTTAAGCCCCATTCGGGACGGTCAATATAACCGGCATATATAACGCGGTTAAGTAGGTTGTAAACACGTTGGTAGTGAACTTCTCCCTTACGATCTCTTGGATACTCTGAAAAAGATTCCAGAAAATGTTTTACTTCGCTTTGTGTTTCGAAACGTCCTGAGGCATATCCTTTTAAAGCTTCTTGAACAATGGAAGCCAAAGGTTCGTCTCGAACTAGCACCTTACCTAGATGTCCCGAAGTCCTTTCATGTCGATATCCTATTGGGGCTCGTAAAGGCCAATATCCATTCATAACCCGAGCACGCATGCGATTCCGGACCTGTTCGGCGTTCTTTTGTTTTTGATGTTGAGAAACACTTGCGAGGAGGTTTTCAACTAATCGGCTATCGGAATCGTCCCCAAATTCAATAGAGGGAGATTCTAATTTTCCGCCGGAATCTCCAATAGCTGTTCGAAGTTGAATGTGAGCTTCTAAACCACGAGCCAACCGGCTTATATCATCGATGATGACTACGGTTTGTTCGGGTTTCTTTTTCTTTAGAAAATTAAGCATCTCCTGCATACCAGGACGGTTTATCATACCGCCGGAAATGCCTTTCACGGAATACTTTAATTACTAAATAATCTTTATGGCCTGCAAATTCGCGGCATCGTGTTTCCTGAGAACCCAGGCCATCTCCTTTTTTTGCCTGTTTGTTGCTTGAAACGCGACAATAAATAACGGCTTTTTGAAGTTTTTTATTTCGCATTGGTTTTATCCTACTTCTTTAAACTATCCATTTTAAGTTCCACTCTAGGGGATACTTCGGTCTGAAACACTTTATTCAATTGTCTATTTTTCGATTCTACATTTTCACTTGGACTCTGTAAACACTCCTCTATAGGTTGTTTTAGGTGTTGTTGTACTGGGTGAAATCCAAATGCTTGGTCTGCAAAGCTTTGTATGATAGAGGCGACAGTTTGGATAAGTTCTGTCTTTTGATCTTCCGTCAGATCAAAGTCATCGACGTAATCACGGTATTTGTTCAAGTCTATTGGCATGTCAAAGTCAATTCAAATTTTGAAGAACTACAAAGGTATGCGAACGGGTTGATAAGAATTAATCATATGTTTTTATTTATATCACCTCGCCCGTCATAAACTGGGAAACTGAGGGCAATATCGATTATTCTTTACTTAGAAATTTTTTTAACAAGGTAGGTGGGTGGGGAGTGATCTGAGAGAAAGGAATGACTTTAGTAAACACAACTCATGATTGAAAATCGGCAAAACGATAAATGATTTTCATCCCCTTGGCGAGTCATTTATTTAATTAGCCGTTTCCTTCTGGAGTAGGATTTGCTGTTACGCTTGGAGAAGGACCATCCAAGTTGGGAATGTCCAAACGCGCCATATCAAAATGAGCATGTATTTCTGGTGCGTTTATTCCAGATTCGCCTGTATAGGTTTGCGCGGCTGAAAAGTTTGATGGAACCTCAACTTTATTACGAGCATAGTTTGATGGGTTCTTTATTATCTCAGGTATTTCTTCATTGATGCTTTTGAGGATTTCCTGCAATTCCTCTTCAGATGGAGGATTATCAAGGTCATTTATCCTTTCCCCAGCAGGAGTGAGAATCTTTTCCTGATAGTGTGCAATCGTACCCTTATCATTCAAGGCTTGTTGTAATGATTCTTTCGCTTCCTGATATTTAATCTTCAAATCCCCACCTCAGAAGGAGTCATGAAGATTTTTGCACGGCTCACAGCAGTTTTTCAACTTCAGAATAATAAATGGAAAATCGTGCAACTTCATTATTCAATGCCAACTGTATTTGTCGAGTAATAGTCACATAAGACTTTCTTTCATGTTTAATCTTTATCATGATTTGTGACTTTGATCGCAAAATCTTGAGTCTAAATATTTAGGAACCCAAATATGGAATAAAGCCGAGCTCAAAATAGTCTATATATAAGACATCATTTAAGAGTCATCAAATAATGCTTCCCAAAAATATTTCATTACTTCTCATACTTATTTTCTTTTTCGTTGGTGGGATTTTAGGCCTGGGTGGGTTTACTTTTATTTATGGTCAAGGATTTTCTTACATGGTTGATGACCCTAAGGCCTGCGCCAATTGTCATATTATGCAATCGGTTTATGATCGCTGGAGCCATGGAACGCATAAATCAGTGGCTACCTGCAACGACTGTCATACGCCCTCATTTTTTTCAGGAAAATATATAGTTAAAGCCATTAATGGCTGGAACCACAGTGTGGCTTTCACCACAGGAAACTTTTCTGAACCTCTACAAATTACAGGTTTTAATGAGAAGGTCACACAAATGCAATGCATCAAATGCCATTCTTCATTAGTGTCTTCAGTAATGTCATTCCACGGCGACGAAGAAATGAATTGTATGACATGTCATTCTGGAGTTGGACATGCAAAATAAAATTAGTCAAAAATTTAAGAAAAAGGAAAAATATAAAATGAAGAATGATTCAGGGAAAATTTCATTCGGACTTTTAGTTGCTCTTGGAGTTGCTTTTGTTCTAGGTGTTGGGCTTATGTGGGGAATTGGATCACTACTCATCAATATCCAAGACCGGAAAGCTGAAGCAAAATATCCTTTTCAAAAAGTAATCGAAATTGATAAAGACGAGTTGGACCCTGCCGTGTGGGGCAAAAATTTTCCTCACCAGTATGACACTTTTATCAAAACTGAAGATTCTTCAACGGGTACTCCATTTGGTGGCTCTGTACCATACAGCAAGCTAGAAAAAAATCCTGCTCTTGTTCGACTCTGGGCTGGCTACGCTTTCAGCAAAGACCACAATGAAGATCAAGGTCATCATTATGCTTTGTCAGATCAGATAAAAACCCAAAGAGTGAAAATTGTCAGTCAACCTGGAGCCTGTGCAAATTGTCATGCAGCAGAAACCCCACAACTCATAGAGTCCATGGGATGGGAGGCTTTTAACAGCACACCCTTTAATGAGCTAAAGGAAAAGCTGCACCGAGGGACCTCGTGCGCCGACTGTCATGACCCGTCTACCATGGCTCTGCGTATCACCCGCCCGGCCTTCAAAAACGCAATGACAAAAAGAGGGATCGATATTTCCAAAGCCAGTCGACAAGAAATGCGCAGTTACGTCTGCGGTCAATGTCATGTGGAATATTATTTTGCGGGTAAAGATAAACTGTTAACTTTTCCCTGGGACAATGGATTAAGCGTAGAAAATATAGAATCCTATTACGATGCAATAGAATTTAAAGACTGGGTTCATAAGGAAACTAAAACACCTATGATAAAAATTCAGCATCCCGAGTTCGAGTTATGGAGCTCAGGACTGCACGCCAAATTAGGAGTAACCTGTTCGGATTGTCATATGCCCTATATAAGGAAAGGAGCTATCAAGATATCAGATCATTGGCTGAGGAGTCCATTGACAAATATCAATAAGTCCTGCCAAACCTGCCATAAAGCGGATGAACAACTTTTGCGGGACCGGATCATAACCATTCAAAGTCGCACCGCCGAGTTGTTGAAAGTTGCGGAGGACTCTTTGATAGATGCAATGGATGCCATTGTTGAAGCTCAAGATAAAGGAGTCTCTGACGCCAAATTGGAGGAAGTGAGAAAATTACATAGGAGAAGTGAAATACGTTGGGATTTTATTTCATCTGAAAATAGTACCGGCTTTCACAGCCCCCAAGAGTCCGCTCGTATTCTTGCAAACTCGATTAATTTTTCTCGTCAATCACAGTTGGCCGCTGTAAAGACTCAGAAATGAGAGATCTATTTGGATACATCCCAGTCTTATCGGTATAGAGCTGCATGCCAATTAAATCAATGTGTGTTCTCGTAATTAATGCAGGAAGTTCATCCATAAAATTCCGTCTTTACGATATGAGACGAGAAACATTGTTGATAGCAGGTAGGGTGGAACGAATTGGCGATGCCACCAGCAATAGTGTTTATTGTAATTATTCTGCCTCAGGTCATACAGAAGAGCACAGAAAGAATTCGCCGATTGCAGATCACACAATAGGCCTGAAACAAATTTTTGATTTTCTTAAAAATAATGGCCCTATTGATTTATTAAACTCACTCCATGCCATTGGCCATCGCGTGGTTCACGGTGGTGAAGCCTTCCAAGGACCAATGCTTATCGATGATTGCGTTATTGATGGAATACGGAAAACAATACCCCTGGCACCTTTACATAATCCCGCTAATTTGATGGGTATTGAAACTTTGAATCGGTTATACCCAAAGGTTCCGCAAGTAGCGGTGTTTGATACAGCGTTCTTCCGGACTTTACCGCCTCGTGCCTATCGATATGCTTTGCCGGATAAGTTGTACCAAGAGCATTCTTTACGCCGTTATGGTTTTCATGGCACCTCACACCAGTACGTTGCCAAACAAGCGGCTGAATATCTGGAACAGCCTCTGGAAAAATTACGCATCATCACATTGCATCTAGGCAATGGTGCGAGTGCAGCAGCGATCTTAAATGGCAATTGTATCGACACCTCTATGGGTATGACTCCCCTTGCAGGTCTTATTATGGGGACACGTTGTGGTGATCTCGATCCTTCAGTGCATTTTTATCTCGCTAGAACCCTAGGCTTGGACCTCGATGAAATCGAAATCCTTTTAAATAATGATAGCGGGATGAAAGGTCTTTGCGGTGTCAAAGACATGCGTGAGGTGCATCAATTGGCAACCAACGGTGATAAACGTGCACGCCTTGCAATTGATATGTACTGTTTTCGGGTATGCAAGTATATCGGTGCCTATTTTGTTACGCTCGAGGGATTGGACGCACTGATATTTACTGGCGGTATAGGCGAAAATGATCCTATTGTTCGACAGATAATTTGTAACAAACTATCCATATTGGGCATTACGCTTAATAATAAACGAAACCTAAATGGCACGGGTGGAACTTTTAGTATCCACGAGCAAAACAGTAAGAAAAAAGTACTAGTTGTTCCAACCAACGAGGAGCTCGAGATCGCCCGTCAGACTTTATCGATAATTAATAAAAACCGGAGCTCTTGATAAGTTTAAATTTTAAGAATGATCTGAAATACAACTAGAGGTTTTCATGCAAAATTATTTTTCTTAGTGGATGGGGAGTCTTTTGGACATGGAAAACCAGGAGGTCATTATGGGGATTGGTTTTGGCATGATTAGCGGCATAACGTTGTTTGTGCCTGATGAAATTGCGCAATCCGTATGTGGCCTCAATTTTAATGGAGATCTAAAATGACAGCAGTAATTCCAATTAACAGCGAACCTCTTGATGCAGAACAATTACGTAAAATTGACGCCTATTGGCGTGCCGCCAATTACTTGTCTGTAGGCCAGATCTACCTGCTTGATAATCCTTTATTAAGGCAACCGTTAAAGAAGGAGCATGTAAAACCTCGGCTGCTTGGCCATTGGGGTACTACTCCAGGTTTGAATTTTATCTATGTACACTGTAACGACATTATCAAAAACCATGACCTGAGCATGATCTATATCGCTGGCCCCGGACATGGTGGTCCCGGCATGATTGCCAATGCTTGGCTGGAGGGTACTTACAGCGAGTTTTACTCAAATATCTCCATGGATCCAGATGGGATGAAAAAACTGTTCAAGCAATTCTCGTTTCCTGGTGGAGTTGGCAGTCATGTCACAGCGGAGGTTCCGGGGTCCATTCATGAGGGAGGTGAGCTTGGCTATGCGCTGTCCCATGCATATGGAGCTGCCTTCGACAACCCAGATACACTTGTTTGTTGTGTAGTTGGTGATGGTGAAGCGGAAACGGGCCCCCTAGCCACTTCCTGGCATTCTAATAAATTTTTGAATCCCAAAAGTGATGGTGCAGTACTTCCCATTCTGCATCTCAATGGTTACAAAATTGCCAATCCCACTCTGCTTTCTCGTCTTGGGAAAGATGAGCTTAAGAACCTTTTTATTGGCTATGGTTATAAGCCCTACTTAGTCGAAGGTTCAGACCCAATGAAGATGCACCAGCAGATGGCTGCGACTCTTGATTTAATCATTAATGAAATCAAAAGTATTCAGCATGATGCGCGAGTCAATGGCAATATGCGCCGTCCCGTTTGGCCTATGATCATACTTAGAAGTCCGAAAGGTTGGACCGGCCCTAAGGATGTTGACGGGAATAAGACCGAGGATCACTGGCGCTCCCACCAGGTACCTTTTTCTGATGTGGTCGAAAACCCCAAATACCTTAAGTTGCTGGAAACCTGGTTAAAAAGTTATCGTCCAGAAGAACTGTTCGATGACACAGGTTTTTTAAAGAAAGAACTTCGGGAACTTGCACCTGAAGGACAGCGGCGAATGAGTGCCAACCCTTACGCAAATGGGGGGCAGTTGCTTAAGGACCTGAAGCTGCCAGATTTTCGAGACTACGCCATACAAGTCACTAGGCCCGGGAATGCTGCGGCTGAATCAACTCGCGTGATGGGATATTTCTTACGCGATGTTATGAGGAACAACATGGATAGCCGTAACTTTAGAGTTATGGGGCCGGACGAAACTGCCTCCAACCGATTAGGTGCACTATTCGAAGTGACTCAACGCACCTGGATGGCGGAGATCCTACCGGAGGACGATCATCTGTCCCCCGAGGGCCGGGTAATGGAAATTCTTTCGGAGCATACATGCCAGGGTTGGTTGGAAGGTTACCTGTTAACAGGACGTCATGGTCTGTTCTCCTGCTATGAAGCATTCATTCATATTGTTGACTCCATGTTTAATCAACATGCGAAATGGATAAAAGTTAGCAAAGAAATCCCATGGAGACGTCCTATTGCTTCATTGAATTATTTACTGACTTCACACGTTTGGCGCCAGGACCACAACGGCTTTTCCCATCAGGACCCCGGTTTCATTGACGTAGTTGTTAATAAAAAAGCCGATATCATTCGCGTCTTTTTAGCACCGGATGCCAACACATTGTTGTGCATAACAGACAAATGTTTGCGTAGCCGCGACTTGGTCAACGTGATAATAGCAGGCAAACAAAACCAACCACAGTGGCTGGGTATGGATGCTGCCATCAAGCATTGCAGTGCCGGCGTTGGTATCTGGGAGTGGGCCAGTAATGATAAGAATATAGAACCTGATGTAGTAATGGCTTGTGCTGGGGATGTTCCTACACTAGAGACCTTAGCTGCGGTGGACTTGCTACGCCAGCATATGCCGGAACTCAAGGTGCGGGTCGTAAATGTGGTAGACCTGATGACTTTGCAACCCCGGGAGGAACACCCTCATGGTCTGCTTGATAAAGACTTCGACATCCTGTTCACCACAGATAAACCAGTTATATTTGCTTTTCACGGTTACCCTTATCTTATTCACCGGTTAACATATCGTCGCACCAATCATAAAAATCTGCACGTTAGAGGCTATAAAGAGGAGGGCACTACCACAACGCCATTTGATATGGCGGTGCTTAATGACTTGGATAGATTTCACCTGTTTGGTGATGTTATTGATCGAGTCCCAAAGTTGAGAAGCAAGGCTGCATATATGAAACAATTCGTACGTGATAAACTTATAGAACATAAACAATACATCACTCAACATGGAGAGGACATGCCCGAGATTCGAAACTGGAAGTGGACCTACTCATAGCCATGCTAATCAAAAGACACCTTGTTTCTGAGTTTCTTCTCAATAGGGTTATAAAGGGAAAATTTCAAATGCTAAACTCATAATTTAATATAAGCACCATGCTCTAGCACTTTCTCTTTCCTACCTCTTTGTGATAGTTGTTCCTATAGGGTAATTTTGGCTTCTGACTTACCATGGATCAGGTAGACCTTAGGACGTTTTTTTTCTCTTATTAAAAAATAAAATATTGTAAATTTATTTCCCCACATGGAAATCTTAGAAAGCCCCTGAAATGATAAATTCAGAAACACTTACCAATAGTGATTGGCATACCAAGGAATTACCCGAACTCCTAGCCAAGCTCGCGGCCACAGAAAACGGGTTGACTCAAGTTGAAGCATCTAACAGGCTTATAAAATACGGGCTTAACAGTCTTCCACGTCAAGCCAGCCCACCTTTGTGGGTGGTTTTGGGTCGGCAGTTTAAAAGTCCTCTAATATATATTTTAGTTGTGGCTGCTGTGGTTTCAGCTTTAATTGGAGATTTAACGGATGCAATTTTTATCGCGATGGTCCTGTTGCTAAATGCAATCATTGGCGGAACACAAGAATGGCGCGCGGAGCAAAGTGCTCAGGCTTTGCAAAAACTCCTTCAATTTCACACCACCGTTGAACGAGAGGGAGACCTCATTGAAGTCGTTGCTGAACAGATCGCCCCAGGAGATGTGGTTTGGTTAGAGTCAGGAGACAGAGTTCCTGCCGATATTCGATTGCTTATGGCGCATGGCTTGGAAGTTGATGAATCCCTATTGACGGGGGAATCTTTGGCAGTGCTTAAAGACCCCGTATGGTCTGGAAATCTTCAGTCTCTCCTTACTGACCGTCGTAATATGGTGCATGCGGGTTCAACAATATTCCGCGGCCGCGGAAAGGGTATTGTCGTGGCCACAGGAACAAAAACAGCCATTGGACAACTTGCCATGGATGTAATATCAGTCCCTGCAGGAAAACCCCCACTGTTAGTGCGGATGGAACGGTTCAGTTATGTGGTCGCTATAGCTGTTTTAATCGCTTCATCCATATTGGCTTTAATCGGCATTCTATTTCATGGGCACACCGTAACAGAAATGTTCATGTTTAGCGTGGCAATGGCGGTATCCGCCATCCCTGAAGGATTGCCCATCGCCCTGACAGTTGCTTTAGCAATTGGCACAACCCGCATGGCTAAACGGGGAGTCATTATACGTCGCCTAGCCGCTGTTGAAGGATTAGGGAGCTGTACTCTCATTGCCAGTGACAAAACGGGTACTTTGACCTGTAATGAGCTTACCGTACGAGGAATTCATTTGGGCGAAGGAGAAATATTCAAAATCACCGGAGAAGGGTTTGTGCCTGAAGGACAATTTCTTTTCCAGGACCAACCAGTGACCGAAACCCATAACTCACTTTTGGAAGGTCTTGTCCGAGCCGCTGTTTTGTGTAATGAAGCGGACCTACATCACCGGGGAGAGGCTTGGGTTTGGCGTGGAGACCCTACTGATATCGCCCTGTTATCTATGGGACACAAATTAGGCTGGAATCAAAATACTGCCTTGGAACAATTTCCACAGATCAACCAGATTCCTTTTGAACCGGAGTATCAATTTTCTGCTTCTTATCATAAATTCGATGGCGCGGTGAAGGTATTCGTCAAAGGAGCCCCCGAACGCGTCTTGTCGATGTGTGATATTCCAGAGGACGGAAAATTGCAAAATGAATATCATAAGAAAGCCGAGGCTTTAGCTCAAAATGGCTATAGAGTGTTAGCTCTGGCTCAAGGGGGAATAGTTGGAGAGTTGAATCCATCACAGGTTCCATCAGAGCCCTGCAATTTAGAGTTCCTGGGGTTCGTTGCCATGATTGATCCCTTGCGACCAGGTGCGCGCGATGCTGTGACTGCATGTGGTACTTCTGGAATAAGAGTTTGTATGGTTACAGGGGACCATCCCAAAACTGCTTTGGCTATTGCCCGTGATCTTGGCCTTGCCTCTAATGAAGAACAGGTGGTCACAGGGAAAGAACTAATTGGTAAATCAGAAGCGGAGTTGCATGACATAGTACAATATGCCCGCGTATTTGCCCGCGTATCACCACAACAAAAGTTGAGCTTGGTTCATGCTTTTCGAAGTGCTGGACACTTTGTTGCTGTTACTGGAGATGGTATCAACGATGCTCCAGCTTTGCATGCTGCAAATATTGGAGTTGCTATGGGAAAAGCAGGAACTGATGTAGCTCGTGATGCAGCAGAGCTGGTCATTAGCGATGATAATTTTTCCACCATCGTCAGTGGGATTGAGGAGGGGCGTATCGTTTACGATAATGTCCGTAAAGTAATCTACCTTCTGATATCTACGGGCGCAGCAGAGATTGTGCTTATTACACTTACATTGATAATGGGGATGCCGTTGCCTTTGTTGCCAGTACAACTGCTGTGGTTGAACCTTATAACTAATGGAATTCAGGATGTCGCTCTGGCATTTGAACCTAGTGAAGGAGATGTCCTGAAAAGACAACCCCGAAAACCCGAGGAGCCTATTTTCAATCGTCTAATGATCGAACGCACAGTTATCGCGGCTCTATTAATAGGGTTTGTAGGTTTTTTCTTTTTCTCTTTCCTCCTTAAATCGGGGTGGAGTGAGTCCTCAGCACGTAATGCCTTGCTACTTCTAATGGTATTGTTTGAAAACGTCCATATCGCAAACTGTCGATCTGAAACTAAGTCTGCGTTTTCCATATCAATACTTCGCAGTCCTATTTTAATTTGCGGCATTATCATCGCTTTTCTAATTCATGTTTTGTCAATGTATCTTCCCTTGGGGCAGAAATTCTTACGCACCGAGTGGGTAGATTTTTCAACCTGGATGCTCGCCTTGGGCTGCTCCTTGTCCGTATTGTTGGTTATGGAGATTCACAAGTGGGTGTGGAAATACCGTTATCCTCAAAACTAAAAATATATTAGGTGTTTGCCGTCAGCCCAATCTGTACCGTTTTGATTAAAAAGTTAAGAGATACTTTCTGTTAAACTTTCTTATTGAAGGAGGTTGTTATGAAGAAGAAAGTATCGAGCGAAAATGTTGTCAAAGATATTCGTCGTCAAACCCGCCGTAAGTACTCATCAGAAGAAAAGATACGGATTGTATTAGAAGGTCTTCGTGGCGAAGACAGTATTTCTAGTTTGTGTCGTCGCGAAGGTATCCTGTCCAATCAGTATTACCGTTGGAGTAAAGACTTTTTAGAAGCGGGTAAGAAGCGACTTCAAGGCGATACAGTTCGAGAAGCGAACTCAACCGAAGTGTCGGATCTCAAGAAAGAAAACGAGCATTTAAAACAGTTGGTGGCTGAGATTGCCTTGAAGAATCGAGTTCTGAAAAAAAGTCTGAATGGTACGGATTTGGAGGACATCGATATATGAGGTACAGCCCTTCAGAGAAACTGGAGATCATCCGGATCGTAGAGGATTCTGAGCTCTCTGTTCGTCAAACTCTAAGAGAACTTGGAATCCATCGCAGTACTTTCTATAACTGGTATCGTGGTTATTTAGAGGATGGATTGGAGGGCCTGGGCTCCAAAAAGCCCAAGGCCCGCTGTTTCTGGAACAAAATCCCCGAAGAAGTTAAGGATCAAGTCGTTTGCGAGGCATTAGAGAAAACGGGTTTATCTCCTAGAGAATTAGCCTGCCATATCACCGATACGAAAGGTTATTTCATTTCCGAATCCAGCGTTTATCGGATTCTTAAAAACCACGATCTTATTACCAGTCCTGCTTATATTCTCATGCAAGCGGGCGATTCGTTTAAAAACCCGACCCGGCGGATCCATGAGCTTTGGCAGACAGATTTCACCTATTTTAGAATCATTGGCTGGGGCTGGTATTACCTGTCAACGGTCTTAGACGATTATTCCCGATACATAATCGCTTGGAAACTCACCGCCTCCATGACGGCCACGGATGTTAAAGAGACTCTGGATGAAGCGGTACAGTTTACCGGAATAAAACAAATCAAAGTGCGACATCGACCCAGACTGCTCAGCGATAACGGTCCTTGTTATCTTTCTCACGAACTGAAAAGCTATCTCGAAAAACAGGGTATGGCTCATACTAGAGGAGCGCCTTATCATCCAATGACACAAGGGAAAATCGAGCGTTACCACCGATCCATGAAAAACGTCGTCAAGCTACAAAACTATTATTTCCCCTGGGAATTGGAAAAGGAAATCTCTAGTTTCGTGGATTTTTATAACAACCATCGGTATCACGAAGCTTTAAACAACGTAACTCCAGCAGACGTTTACTTCAGAAGATATCATGAAATAATAACCAAGAGAGAACAGATTAAAATAAAAACTCTGAAACTAAGAAAAAAGCAAAATCAAAAAATTAAAGCCGCTTAATTAAAACTTGTAAAAAATAAATAAGTGTCTCTTAACAAAAAATAAATTCGGTACACATTCGTTTGAAGACATACACTCATAGACTATATGGATTACATTCATCCACTCTTAAAATGGAAAAAACAATGCCTAATAATTTAATAAAAAACTATATGAGGTCACCGATATCAAGTATTGACTCAGGAGAAACTATTCAAGATGCCGCCCAGTTTATGATGAGTAAGGGTGTCAGGTCTCTTCTGGTAAGAGAAAACGAAGATTTTATAGGGATTGTGTCCAAGACAGATTTCATTCTAAAGGTCTATGTAAATGAAAACATGGATCCAGAAAGGGATATAGTTCTAGATATCATGTCCAAGCCTGTTTTATCTTTGGGAAGCAATGCCACAATGGAAGAAGCCAGAAATTATATGCAAGAAAAAAAAATTGGGCATCTTGGAGTAAAGGAAGACAGCAAAATCGTAGGCATATTATCTAAAAAAGATTTGTTAGTTTTTTTTGGAAAACTTATTTAAGTCACACATTAAAAATCGTAAATACAGGTTAAAAAATGCCTTGCAAAGTCTCTTGGGAAAATAATGAGCTAATATGGGAATTTTCTGGCGATATAAGCACGGAAGAGTTTCACGAAATTAACAGCGGCCCATATGGCGACCCTAAATGGGATAACCTGAAATGCTTAATTGCGGATTTTAAAAATGTGAAAAGTTTAGATCTCCCTGAGTTGGAAGTTCAATTGATTCAGGCTATGGATAGGGCCGCATCTATGTCAAATGCCCATTTAAAGATAGCTACCATTACAAATTCAAAGAGCATTAAAAAAATCGCTGAATTTTATGGGTCAGATTCGCCTTGGGAATGTGGAATTTTTGAAACTGTTGAACAGGCTCGTTCGTGGCTGGGGAATTAATTGAGCCAAAACTAATTGAGGTGCCTTATCACAATGAAGCTTTCTAATATAAAAGCGCTTTTAGTTTTGCCAGGAAATGTTCT
>JAYOZP010000038.1:35845-39254 GCA_038154245.1 Nitrospinales bacterium
CTTTGGTGGACGAAAGAAACTGATTATAAATATCAGCTTTCAATGGGGCAAAGTATGTTTTGGATAGGTTTCCTTCCTGGGATTTTTGGACTTGGGCTTCTATTTTGGACAGTCTTGGATTTTGATAGGTTTGGGCAGGGTACCCTAGCGCCATGGAACCCACCGAGAAAATTTGTAATTCAAGGGCCTTATCGTCATGTGAGAAATCCAATGATTTCAGCTGTATTATTAGTCCTTATTGGTGAAGCGATGGTTTTAAAATCGTTGCCAATTGCAATTTGGTGTTTCTTATTTTTCATAGTGAATACAATCTATATCCCCTTTAGCGAGGAAAAAGGTCTAGTGAAAAGGTTTGGTAAGAAATATGAAAAGTATAAGAGACACGTTCCGAGGTGGATTCCAAAAATTAAGCCGTGGATTGAGAATTGAAAGAGAGAGTTTGAAGAATATGAGATGGAATCTTTTTTATTAACCATAATAGACAGAAATATTTTTCCTATCCACAAATTCAGGATGGTCAATTGGTGGGTATTCAGTAGGTTAAAAAGGCAAATCACAATTTTTGAACGAGGAGGGTAGTAGGCTAAATTATTATTGTAGGCATATTTTTCGCCATTGTATTAAATGTGAAAACCACATAGAGTTTCATTTACGTATATCTTAGGCCCATCATAATTTTTCTGGCCGCTTAATCTGACTTGAGGACACTGAGTTTGGCTAGTTTTTTTGATCACTTTCAACAACATCCCCATCACCTGCCTCTTGGCGAACAGGTCGATAAACTTCATTTTCTTATTCGCAACCGCCTTTGGGCTCAGATTTTAGTAGGGCTGGCATTAGGATTTGGGGTGGGATTATTATTATCCCCTTCTGGTTTAGCAATAGTATCTCCTCATTTGGCCGATATTATTGCGGGATGGTTGGGCTTACCGGGGCAAATCTTTTTAGCCCTAATTCAGATGGTCGTCATCCCTCTGATAATTTCCTCCATAATGATTGGTATTTCTTCAAGTGGCAGCCAGGAGGAATTAAAAAAACTTGGCTTACGTATTGCTCCTTATTTTATTGGAACGACCATTGTTGCTGTTGGAATTGGAGTTACAGTAGCTCTCCTGATAAAACCGGGAGAATATATCGATAGAAAATTGATTGAAAAAACCTTGTCAACGGAGCAGCGAAAAGAATCTCCCTTAGAAACAAGAACCCCGCCTCAATCCATACCAGAACGGATAGCTGCCCTCATTCCAGCCAGCCCAACCCGCGCAGCGCTGGAAAGAAGTATGCTACAAATTGTGGTTCTATCTATTTTGCTTGGAATAGCCACAATTGCTATTCCCTCAAAACAAGCCAAACCGGTAATTGAATTGGCCAGTTCGATCCAGGAACTATCCATGAAAATTGTCAGTTGGGCTATGGTTCTTGCGCCTCTTGCGGTTTTTGGCTTGGTCGCTCAGGTTACGGTAAAAGTTGGTTTTGATGCCATTGTGGGTATGTCAGTATATGTGGGGACTGTTTTGCTGGGGTTGCTAATTTTACTGATTTTTTATCTTATGATCGTTTTGTTAATTACCCATCAAAACCCATTGGTTTTTTTAGAAAAGATACGTAGCGCCCAATTGCTTGCATTTTCAACATCCAGTTCAGCCGCCGTGATGCCGCTTTCAATGAAAACTTCCCAGGAAAAACTGGACGTCCGCCCTTCAATATCCCAATTCGTTATACCAATTGGCGCCACAATAAATATGGATGGGACCGCGTTATATCAGGTAATTGCAGCTATATTTCTAACGGGAGTTTTCGGCATTGATCTGACTACTGGAAGCCTTGTCTTGCTCATGGTAACCACGGTCGGGGCTTCTATTGGAGCGCCAAGCGCACCAGGAGTGGGAATTGTCATCTTGGCAACAATTCTGCAAGAAATTGGTGTCCCAGGTAGTGGAATCGCTCTTATATTAGGAGTAGATCGAATCCTTGATATGTGCCGAACCGCTGTGAATGTAACAGGCGATCTAACCGCAACTGTTGTTATGGAATATTGGTTAAAAAAAACCGAAAGCCCAACGGTTCAGGATTAATTTTATTTACAAATATCCAAATACTATGTTCAAATTTTAGCTAGTACCTTGATAGAAATTCACTCATCTGGCAGAATCAATGGATTAAATAGAGGTAATAGATGATTGTAAAAATATTGAAAATAATTAAGATGAGAGAAACCGTCTCTAAGCCAAGCGAATATAAAAAGAGACCGTTTTTACTCCTACAGTAGGCCCATTTGAAAGTTTTTTTCATATTAGGATAAGCACCAAAAAAATGAGAAATAAACCCTTTTGAGGAACCTAAATTATGACCAAAGACCAGTTAATTGCGGAAATTCTTAAAACCTGTAAAAAGGATGATCTTTCAAAAAGAGCAGTTAATGATATTTTAGATGCCACTTTTAGTAGTATTGGTAAATCAATCAAAAAAGAAAAGCGATTTGCGTATCCAGGTTTTGGAACCTTTACCGTAAGAAATAGAAAAGCTAGAAAAGGAAGAAATCCTCAAACCGGTGCCGAGATAAAAATCAAAGCTAGTAAAACTGTTGGGTTCAAACCTGCACCTACCCTCAAGAGTTCTTTGTAGGTGTACAAATTTTGAAACCATAGATTTTGTTTGAATAGAAATTGTGAAAATTTTGTGAAGATTACCTGCAGTCCTATACGGTCTTATAGGGTCAAACGTGTAATGAGCGCTCACAAAGAATCAATTTATAATAATTTGCTATTTACCAGTCAGAATGGCATTCAAGAGGTTAGACATTCAATTTGACTCCATTCCTAAAATAAATGCGTTAAAATAATTGTGCGGATTTTGTGCGAGACCCTACAACAGAACCCGACAGAATAGGACATGATAGCAACGAACGGCCTCTGTAAGTTATTGAAATTAAATAGAGCTTATAATAAGGAACCTTCTCTTAATCAATAGGCCAGCAGTTAAAAAGATATCCTTTTGATGAAGTCTATCGGAATTATAGAGTGTGGTTATCTAAGTTAAACTTTGTGCGGATTTTGTGCGAGGTTATAGAACGTTTTAGGACGTTTAGGGACACAATAGCAACGGACAGTCCCTCTAAGTTATTGATTTATAAGTACCTCAAAAGTGAACAATTAATTACGAATCAGTAGGTTGAAATTTCAACTTCTTAACAGCTAATAACATTATTTTTCAATGGCTTACGGTTTTCGGATCGTAGGCCTTTTTTTATTTGGATCTTGGAATAAAATTGAAAAATAATGAGTTATGGATTTTGAGGAGCAACTGACATCCAATCAGTGAGTTAATACTTAATACTACTTCATATATTTCAATAGGTTTGATATGCCCCTAGAATTGTAGACAGCTTGTAAGGTAAAAATGAAGTAAT
>JAYOZP010000039.1:0-18510 GCA_038154245.1 Nitrospinales bacterium
CTTCTGGAATATCGCTGAATACGCTTTCGTTCATAATTTACTCAAATCCATAACGTTTTAGGAATTCAGGAGTTATCGGCGTTTCTTCCGATGTTCGATCTCCTAAAATTTTTTCGCAAGCTTTCACTACGTATTTACCAATCATATCACATTCTAAATTAACCTTATCTCCGATTTTCCGATCTCCAAGATTCGTATGGTTCAAAGTAAAAGGAATAACAGCAACTGAAAAGCGATTATCTCGACAATCAAAAACTGTAAGGCTGATACCATCGATAGCAATCGATCCCTTTTCTACTATATAAGAAGCCATATTTTGACTATGTTCGAATCTAAATAAAGTCTGTCCCGCTTGCTTTTTTATTTCAACAATCGATCCAACTTCGTCGACATGTCCCATAACAAAATGACCGCTCATTTTAGTCTGCGGCGTTAAGGAACGTTCAAGATTCACTTCAGAGTTAGCTCGAATTTCTCCCAAAGAAGTTCTCTTTAACGTTTCTGACGAAAGATTAGCGGAAAACCCATTATCCGAAATTGTAATTGCGGTGAGGCATGTGCCGTTGACGGCAATACTTTCCCCTAATTCGATATTCTTAAAATCACCGGGAGTTTCTATTTTAATCAAAACATCCGCTGATTTATTTTCGAGCGCTTTTACTATTCCAACCGCTTGGATTATTCCAGTAAACATTAAAAATAACCTTCAATCATAAAATCATCGCCAACTTTTATTGTTTGTACTTTCTTAAGTCGAACTGCGTCTTTTAATTTTTGAACTCCTTTACCTCCGACAAAACCTGGAGCTTCGTCGCCCCCAATAATAATTGGAGCCACAAACAAAATCGCTTTATCAACAACATTTTCTTTTAAAGCGGAAGCGTTTAATAAAGCTCCGCCTTCTAACAAAACGCTTGTAATATCTCTACGACCAAGCTCTTCTAGCAATATTTTTAATTCGGAGTTTCTATCTTGTCCTGGCATCGCTAAGATATCGACCCCCATGTCGCGCAATCGTTTTTCTTTTCTTTTAGAAAGATTAGAAGAAGTAGCGTAAATCACACTATCCGTATCGGCATTTTTAAAAACATTAGAGCCAATTGAAATCCGACCCCGTCTATCCAATATAACTCTTGCAGGATTTTTTAGTTTTCGGCGTTCTAAACGAACTGTCAACCTTGGATCGTCTTTTAAAACCGTCCCAGAGCCAACTAATATTGCGTCCACTTCTCCTCTAATTTCGTGAACAAGCTTTCTAGACTTTTCGCAGGTGATCCACTGAGATTCGCCAGAATTGGTCGCAATTTTACCGTCAAGCGACATCCCAGATTTCATAATAACAAAAGGTTTTCTAGTTCGAATAAATTTAGCAAAACTTTCGTTTAAACGTTCGCACTCTTTTTTTAAAATTCCAACTTCTACCTCTATTCCATTCCTTCTTAAAATGCCGATTCCTTTTCTATTCACCAATTTATTTGGATCTGTCATTCCAATATAAACTTTTTTTAAATTTGCCGATATAATTGCGTCAACACAAGGAGGGGTTTTTCCATGATGGCAGCAAGGTTCTAAGTTTACAAACATTTCCGCTCCACGAGCGTGCGCCCCCGCCTTTTTAATAGCTTCAATTTCGGCGTGCGCCTTCCCAGCCTGTTTGTGGTAGCCATCGCCAACAATTTGACCGTTTTTCACAATCACTGCGCCAACCATAGGATTCGGACTGGTCTTACCTATGGCTTTCTTCGCCAGCTGCAAAGCCCTAGCCATAAAAGATTCTTTTTGGGAATTTTTCAATTAGATGATTCCTGGGAAATCAAATAACGCAAAAAAATTTCGCAGATAATTTAGGAAAGTGGACAGCGAGGAATTATCTTACAACAGTTTTTTGCGATCGTAGGATGTCGACCATGCGCTTTTTAATACTTCCCCTTTGGTAGACAATTTCAATCCTGCGGTTTACTCCTCGGTTTTTTGCGCTATCGTTTGGCACTTTAGGTCTAAATTCAGCAAACCCTTCCACCGAAAGTTTTTGGGGGGGAAATCCCTCTGTCACCAATTGTCTAGCGACATTTGCGGCACGTGCGGCTGAAAGCTCCCAATTGGAGGGGTATTGTTCCGTTTTAATAGGAATATTGTCGGTGTGCCCTTCTACCTTGACATTATAATCAAATTGTTTCAGAAGATCGAAAACCTTCTTTAATACTTCGCTCCCTGCTGGCGTAGTCGCCGCTTGTCCTGCAGGAAACAATACCACGTCCGAAACTGTAATTATCGCGCCTCGCTCGTCGGAAGAAACTTGGACTTGACCTGCTAGCTTATTCTTATAAACAAACTCTTCAACTTCAGAAGCAAGATCTTCAATCTCTTTTGCAACCATAGCCCCAACCTCGTCAACGGCAATAACGGCTTTTTCAGCTAACGCTTGTTCAACAACCTCCAATCCCAAACGAGTTCCAGCTTCCGGAATAACATCGTCTCCCAGGGCGGTCTTCAAGGATTCTTTAATCAAACGCCACTTTTCATCCTCAATGGACCCCATTGCAAAAAGGAGAATGAAAAACACCATCAGAAGAGTAACTAAGTCGGCAAATGTCATTACCCACGGAGGTATTCCCTCATCGGGTTCTTCAACAACTTCTTCGTCATCTTCAGGAGGATCGTCGCTTTTTTCGGCTTTTTCTTTGGTAGCCATTTATGGTCTCTTCAGTTCTTTATTTTTTCTTACCGCCTTTACCGCTGTCCTCTTTTTTAACCTTCTTACCCAAAATATTGGCGACGGTATTTTCTAACACATCTTTCATAAACCTGGGATTGACGCCTTTACGAATATACATAATACCTTCCAACACTAAATTCATTTCCAAGGTATCTGTGGCGCTCCTTCTCTTAAGTTTAACGGTCATGGGAATAAAAAACAAATTGGCGACGACCGCGCCATAAAATGTCGTGATCAACGCAACAGCCATTTTAGGTCCAACCGAACCTACATCTGCTAAGTCTGCAAGCATCTGTACTAGACCTATTAGAGTTCCAATCATTCCAAATGCCGGGGCGTATTTTCCCATTTCGTTAAAAATTTCCCATCCATCCTTATGGGACTTTTGGAGCTGGACAATTTCTCTTTTCAATAACGCGGCGACAGTCGCTTCGTCTTTTCCGTCTACGGTTAACTGTAACCCTTTTTCTAAAAACTCATGTTTGACATCTTTGAGTTTAGATTCTATGGCTAAAATACCGCCTTTTCTAGCCACATTATTAATCATAACCATGTTGTCAATGAGTTCGCTCAAATCGGTCTTTTTCACTAAAAAAACCTTCATGAACAATCCCATAACTCTCATTACTTCATTAACAGGGTACGCCACAAATGTCGCGGCAAGAGTTCCGCCCATAACAACCATCGCAGATGGAGCGTTCCAGAACAAATCCAACCCGCTGTTTAATAATATGGATGTAATAACCAGCCCTAGACCGGCAAAAATACCAAGTATTGTCGCTATATCCATTTAGCCGCCTAACCCTGCTTGACCTTAATGGGTCCTACAATGGGATCCACGTTATTGAACTTAACTATTTTATTAAGAGTTTCTTTATTCAAAACAGTGTCTTTTCTTAATAAATTGATACCTGATTCTGAAAAAATATCGGAGGCAAGCTCCATGCCCTCGGTAAGATTAAAAACCGTACACTCCAAAATCTTTTCTTGAGGACTTTCTTCCTGTAACTCTATGAATTCTGTAAGTAAGAATAGAACCTTATCGTCAAAAGCAATATTCTTCTTTTCTTCCATTTTCGCCAAAGCTCCGGATGAACCTAGCTTTGGATTCGCAATTATTTCATGATCATAATAACTAGCCGCCGCCACGATTCTAGAACCTATAGGAATTGAGTCTCCATACAAACCGTCTGGGCCGCCAGTACCGTCCACATTTTCATGTAAATGCCGAATAATATCTGCAACCAATTCGAAACCTGGATAAGCTTTTAATAACATTTCGCCTACAAGAGGATGTGGACTTTTAGTCCCTGATCGTTCTTCCACCATTGCCGCTTCTTTTTTAGCGACAGGCATTCCAACAATTCCAAGTTCGTGAAGCCTGGCGGCTACCTTTACGTTTTGAACTTGGTAATCGGTTAGTCCTAGTTTTTCCGCAATAAAAACAGACATTTCGGCAACCCGTTCTGAATGCCCTCTATCAGATCTGTTTAATTCGATAATATTGGAAAGTAAAGAAACCGTTGAATCAAATCGCCCCATCATTTCTTCCATCATTGAAGAAATTTGGTTATTTTTTCCTTCTAACTGAGAGTTTAGCTCGGCCATTTCACGAAGGTTTAAGTTCAATCTCTTTTTATCCGCTCTAAGCTCCTCGTTAAGATCTACTAATTTATGGTGAAACTTTTTAACTCTATCAAGGGACTCTTCTAATTGTCTGTTCTTTTCGACAACAGTTTGATTGAGGTTAGAAACTCTTAAAATAAAATTAACTATAAAGAGTAATTCGCCTTTTTTGATCGGTTTGGATAAATAAGCGTCGGCTCCAACATCTTTCGCCTTGATCGCGTTATCTTGCTCAGCGTCGTAGGCGGAAGTCAAAATAATCGCTGTTTTGGGATGACGATTTCTTATTTCACGACATACCTCAAAACCGTTTAAACCCGGCATTTGTATATCGCTCAATACAATATCAGGTTGAATCTTAGAGACTTTTTCTAAGCCATCTTCACCAGAATAAGCTTCAGAAAACTCTAAAGAATCTTGACCAAAAGATCGGGTTAGGATCTGCCGAGTAATCATCAGCATCGTCCGATCATCGTCAATACACAAAAACTTTTTGGGCGGTTTTTGCACAGCCACTTAATTCTTTCTCCAGGTTTAAACTTCAAAAAACCCTTTTTGGTCTTAATTCTTTTTAATAAAAACCAAAATCAAACTTTTTCTCTATTCTTGAGGAACTATTCGAGGCAAAACCAAGATTTTACTAAAATAATCACCCAATTTGAACATTCTTCAATAAAACGAAGACGTTTTATAAAGAGCTGACTAATTCAAAGCTTTAATGATAAAAATTGCCTCAAATCTATGCTAAACCAAACATTATAACGCTTTTTCAATTATTTACCGCCAAAGATAACTAGCTATCTAAATAATTGGAAGCCTAATAAAACCATTGATTTATTGTATTCTATAGTTTTTTCGGCTTATTTTCTAATTAATCAAGCTTTTTTTTAATTTATTACACTCTTTTTATAGTATTTAACCTTAAATTACCAGTCTATTTCCTCTTCGTCCAGCTCAGTTTTACCCAATGAACAGCATCTAAACCCAATAGAAGGATAACGTTCCGAAGGATCAAAAGAGTTCCTATAGATACATTTTGCATGTACTAAATAATTTAACCAAGAACCTCCTCTAACTATCCTCTGAGTGGTGTATCGAGAAGCGTTTAACTGAACACACCATTCCCAAACATTTCCAGACATATCATAACACCCATATGGAGAAACCCCCGGTTCAAACTTTTCAACCGGAGTCGCCTTGCCTTCTACAAAATCTCCGGTATTTGTATAACCAGATTGGTAACCACTAGCTTCGCCCCAAGGGTAATCCCTTCCATCGCATCCTCTTGCCGACTTTTCCCATTCTTTTTCCGTTGGTAAACGTAATCCCATCCATATGGAAAATATATTGGCCTCGTAATAGTTAACTCCTATGACCGGTTCATCTCCGTCATTTGAGTATCTCGGAAACAATAAGGAATATTTTGGAACAAATTGTTTATAAAGAGAATTGGTTGTAGGGAATTTCATTATTGAAAATTGTTTTAGAAGAATATGGTCTTCTTCGTCTTTTCCATCTTGGTAAATAAACTTACTTTCAGGAACCGTGACTAATTCACCCCATTTTTTCATCGTTTCTTGATCGACTATTTCAAAGTCTTTCGACTCGCTCATGAAGGATTGTAATTCTGGAACATTATTTAGAGATTCAAAGTTTTGACTGTCGATTATTTCTAGCAAATCAATGCCGTACAACGCCAAAAGTAATTCAAACACGCCAAACAAAATTCGGCTATCGCGTTTTTCCCGATCTAACAAATTAACAATCAGTTTTTTTAAATCTGCCTCGTCGAACGAATTAATTATATTTTTAGGCTGTTGCAAACGGAATCGAATGAATTGCGGAAAGCTTTCTTTACACTGATATTTTAAAAATTGTCCGGTGATCGACCTATGAAATTCATCCAAGTCATTTACTTCTGCAATCGCATTACCCGCAGGGAACAAAGTGCCTTCTTGGAAAAAAATATCGTAGAGATCGTTATTATAATTTGGGGTCAATCCTGCAAAAAATTTAAATATTTCTTGCCACCGGTCATCATGACAATATTTAGCGGCAATAGCCTTCCAATCGCTTCTCTTAGTTAAAGCGCGAGCTGCCAAGTACTCCTGAAACGAAGGATGAATATATTCCCAACGTTTTCCATAGACATAAATCAACTCTTTCAGTTCCGGGACTAGTTGTCCATCAACCCAAATATCGGCTTCGGCTTCTCCAGCATTTAAAAGACGTTTTAAATCGACTCCTTTATCGATTTCTTCCGACCGTTGCAACCAACCGCTTTGCGCTAATTCCAAAGAAATTTTTTCAAGACGATCAAAATTTATGGGAGCTCTCGTTAAAACTTGTTCAATATTTTTTTGATCGACTACATCAATTTCTTTTTCAGAGTCTTCATCGACTTTAACCGTCTCCACTTCATTTAAAAAAATATCCTCTTCAACCTCCGATTCGACCGGATCACTTTGCTTAGAAATAAAACTTTTTATATATTCTGAACTAGAAAGATATTCTAAATAACGATTGTACAAAATAGTTTTCGTTATCGTTTCGTCGCGCTCCGGATCGTAAGCGTCTCTCATCATCTTTAAAAGCGCGGGCGTAGTTAACAATTCTGGGTTAAATAAACAAAGCTTGTCTAAAGCCTTAGTTTTTTTATTTCCTAAAAATATTTTTTGAGAGCGCTCGCTAATGATATCAAAAGATATTTGAAAAAAAGCTTCGTTCCCTCTTTTTAAAATAGATTCGTCGGCTATCGGACCAAAATCAAAAGGCCTACACGCTAAAAAAATGAAATTGCTACCAAGAGTATCGCCTTCAAGCACCAATTTATTAAAAGCCTGTAGCCTATCTGTTGGAATTAATCTATCTAGTCCATCCAGGAAAAATAAAATTTTGCTTTCCCCGTACAGAAACTGCACTGTTTCCAATAACGCTTCGGAATCCAGTTCTAAGTTAGGGTTTGAATCTTGTTCGCGCAGTACTAAATCAACAATTATGTTAAAAACTTTTTCTAGCAAAAAAGACAACCCAGTTCCTTCTGGCAACTCTTCCAATGGAAAATAGACAGGCAATGGGAACCACTGACTAGAAGATTCTTCTTTTAATAAAATTTCTTGATAGATCTTTAAAAAAATAGTTTTCCCCATTCCCGAACCGCTTTGCAGCATAACTCTTCCATTGGGCAATTCTAATAGGTCTTCATTCACTTCTCTGGGAGTAGGAAAAACTAAGTCGTGTAAACTTTGTCTAAAATTGATTGGGTTACGATCTAAAACGATTGGAGGGATATAACTCTTTTTATCTCTATTGGGACCTAACTTTGTATTTAATTCATCCGTAACCGCCTTTAAGGCGTGCTTTCTATAAGTGGCAATAACCCAATCAACATCGTCTTCTGGGTTCTCTGGCGCCAAGATTTCATCGCTCTCTCTTTGAGAAACTTGAAATTCTTTATCTTCTATACCATTCGATGGATCGTTATTCGACGCCATTAGTTTTAAACCTTAATGTTCCAATAAGCCTTCAAAAAACCCTAAGCGACTTCGAGAAATGAATTAACTAGATTTAATTTAAAGGAAATTTTAACATAGGCGCAACGATAACGCCCCGTTTTGTTTTCGTTGATTATTTTGTGCAAACAGTTAACTTTTTAAATCGCCGCTTCTGTTAGGAAATCGTCCATGTTGCCGTTAAAAGACGAAAAAGCTCCTTTAAAATTTCCCCCAGCCGTTCTTCTAATTATTATCTTAAACTTTTACCTATTCATCAGCGGGAAATTCGGCGGCTCTAATGAAGCTTATTTACCTAACAACGGATTCATACCATCCAAATTATTCGAAAACCCAATAGATCAAGCTCCCACAATTCTCATATCTCTTTTCCTTCATGCGGGATGGGGACATTTAATTGGCAATATGCTTTTCTTATGGGTGTTTGGAAACCGTATAGAAAACCTCATTAATTCGGTAAAGTTTTTAATTTTCTACCTAACATGCGGAGTTTTATCGTTCATTGGCTTTTCTTTCTTTTCGAATATCACAAACATTCCTCTCGTTGGAGCAAGTGGAGCTATTTCCGGCGTTTTAGGAGCTTATCTTATTTTATTTCCTAAAGCTCAAATCTCGACGCTTTTTTTCTGGGTTATTTATTTTAATATCTTAAAAACCCCAGCGTTTGTTTATATATTCTTTTGGATATTTTGGCAGGTTTTTGCTTTTGTTAGCATTGCTCAAGAAGAAACTCAGATCGCCTGGTTAGGTCATTTGATTGGATTTGTGGCGGGAATTATAGTTATCTTCTTACTCAAAAGCCCTAGGAACAAACAAGAAACTCTAAAAACGAACTAATCAGTCTGAAGGAAGATTTTATCCGTCGGCGGCAATTCTCTCCAACTCTTCATTTTCATATTCAACTTCTTTAGGATTCGAGTCGGTTAATTCAACGTCGTTTTCTTGAGGATCAATCTGCGATAACAAATTATGAGCAACTTCTAAAGGAACAGGGATCAGCAATACGTTTGGATAATAACCTGTGTCGTATTCAATTCCAAAAATTAAGGGAGCTTCCAAATTTCCAGTTCCATTAGAATCAGCGAATCCAATGCGAGTAACATGATAATCTCTCGAAAGAAACCATTGGGGATCGGGAAACAAAGCGCTTTGCGAAGCAGGATCCATCGTCTTTAAAATATTAACAAACTGATAAAAATCGAAAATTCTTTCGCTTCTAAAACCCGCCTCTTCTAACTTTCCTTTTTGCGCAGTTCGCGTCGATTGAATTTCATTTAAAGTATCCACCGAAACATGAAATTCTTTCAACGGTATATTATCTTTGTCGATAAAACTTAACGTTAACCAAATTCCAAACCGCGCGATCAAAACGCGATCCCATTTATTATTAGAATCAATCTCGATCATGTCTAAGGGCGAGACTATCTTCCTATTCCATTGTCCAGGGTAATCGAAAAACAACTGTAAAAACTTATCTCTAGATATAACCTGCGATGACGCTGAGTTCAAATTTTCGAACAACTTGCTAAAGGAATCAATGGATTCGCCCGTACGTTCCTTGACGCTTTCAGACGCTAATAGAGATTGGATCTTACTTTGGGCCACAATTTTTTGTCTATCGCGATCCCACATTCTACCCAATTGTGGCCGCTCATGATTGTGCCATTTCAAATAAAGACCTATTCCTCGTTCAAAAATTTGAACGTTGTATTCTAGTAAAATAATCCCAATACAAAATACTATTAGAATCGTTTCATTTAAGAATAAAGAAATGGGGTTAGACTTCATGGTCTACGGAACAAGTTTTTGAATGATTTTAGCCGCATGTTTAGCTGAATAAGTCAGTATCATCTGAGCGCCAGCTCTTTTTATGGAAAGCAGCACTTCCATAATAACTCGATCGCCATCTAACCAACCTTTTTCCGAAGCGGCATGAGCCATAGAGTACTCTCCACTCACGTTATAAGCGGCAAGAGGAATTGAAAATTCCTGCTTTATTTTATAAATAACGTCTAGATACGACAAAGCTGGTTTGACCATTACGATATCGGCTCCTTCTTCAATATCTTGGGCAACTTCGCGAACGCTTTCTTCGCCATTAGCAGGGTCCATTTGGTACGAACATCGATCTCCGAATTGGGGAGACGAATCAGCCGCCTCCCTAAAAGGTCCATAAAACGCAGACGCGTATTTTGCCGCGTAGGACATGATAATGCTATCGCCAAACCCGGATTGATCTAAAGCTTCGCGAATAGCGCCCACTCTTCCATCCATCATATCTGAAGGAGCGACAATATCTGCGCCAGCCTCGGCATGAGTTAAAGCCATTTTAGCCAAAAGCTCTAAAGTAGGGTCATTTAAAATTTGTCCATTTTCAACCAGCCCACAGTGACCATGGTCTGTATACTCATCAATACAAACATCGGTTATCACCGCTATTTCAGGTACCGCAGATTTAATTTCTCGAATAGCGCGTTGAACAATACCGTCTGGATTATACGCCTCGCTGCCTTTAGCGTCTTTTTTATCGGGAATCCCAAATAAAATAACCGATGGAATGCCTAGATTCCAACACTCTTTAACTTCTTTGGCCAACAAATCGATGGACCACCGGTAATTACCTGGCATAGAACTAATTTCAGACTTAACTCCTTGCCCCTCGCAAACAAATAATGGGTATATTAAATCATCAACAGAGACTTTATTTTCACGCACCATTCTCATGATAGCGTTAGTTTTTCTCAATCTTCTTAATCTATGAATGGGAAACGGCATTTTTGTCCTAAATAAAATTTAGATTAATCTTTATGAAAACAAAGCAATTATAAACTTAATTTCTCATTGCCTAAAATAAAGGATTTATTATTTCATTATCCAGAGTCAATCGCAAACCCTCATAAACAGCTATTAAAAGTCCGTTTTAAGCATTCCTCTTCCTTAGATATCCAAGACTTATGAAATAGCATAAACTAAGACGTCATTTTTTTGGCTTACTACTCCCGATTCCCCACGCAACCAAAAACACCACAACTCATTTAAATACAATAATATAAAGCCAACCATACTTTCTAAAAAGTTTTGGCACATAATCTGCTTACTAATAAAGGAATAACGCTTTTTTGACGAAAAGAATTAAACAATACTTACTTCGGAGTTCTTATGGAAACCAACTATTCAAATCAAGATTGGGTTTATGAAAAAATCTACTCAACATTATTCCAAGCGATCTCTTCTTCAGAAGAGGTAAAAACAGTTCTTGGAGAATTGCAGGAAAAAAACTTAATTCAAAACTTGGATGTCATCAATTTAATTTTAAGTTTGGATGAACTTTCTAAGCTAACGGGAGATTTTCCTACTCCTCAAGAAGTAGTAAGTTTAAATTAATTTTTTTAAGTTAGAACCTGAAAAGATTTTCAATTTAAGATACAATACATTGGTGAAGAGCTGTGGCTTTTTCTAATTTTTGTTCCAATTTTTAGTAAAAATTTTAGAAAAGACGAAAATAGAAATGAAAAAAAAGTATAAGAATTTTTGGACTACTTTTTGGATAGCCCTTGCGTTTATGTCTATTACAGAAAACGCTTATGCATATTTAGATCTAGGGTCGGGGAATTACTTAATTCAGATGATTGTTGCCGGTTTCATGACTACAATTTTCGCATTAAGAATGTATTTCCAAAAGTTTATTTCGTTCTTCAAAAAACTTTTTAAGTCAGAAAATCAATAGTAATTTCATCTAAACACTTACTAGTTTTCCTTAAAGATTAGCCTACATTTTCTTCTTTAATTTTTTCTAACTGCTCGATTACTGCTTTCGCGCCCATTTCCCCACTCAGACCAACATTGTAAATATTTTCAGATCGTATAGTCTCAATTTTACTTTCAAAAGACTCTCGGTCTGAAATTAGATCGTCTATTAATTCAGGAGCTTTTTCCAAATTATCCGTGGATAAAACATATCCATTTTGTGATCTAATAAATCTCACAAATGTTTGGCAGTAATGTTCTGTGTATTTGGGATTATTTATATTACGTGGCAAATCGACAAAAACGACCGGCTTGCCTAAACCTAAAGCAAACTCAAAAGCGGCTCCAGAATAATCGCTAATCAACAATTGCGAAGAGTGCAATGAAGCTTGCGAAGCAACGTCGGTTTCTAGCAAAAAATTGGCGTTACTCCCATATTTTTGCGTTATTTGAGAAATCAAAGAATTATTGTCTCTAACAGTCAAAGGATGAGGTCGAGCGGTAACAAAATACCCTGCATTTAATAATATCTCTATTAGTCTTATTCCACACGTTTCTAATAGAGCGTTTTTCCCATAGGATGGAGCGATCAAAATTCTCTTTTGACCATTAGAAGAATCTTTTTTTTCTCTTTTGGCGGCTTCAAATAAAACTGAATCCAGGCGACTATTGCCGTGTTCAACTAAATTCTTGGCCGGTAATCCATACAACTTCTCTGCAGTTCGAATTTCCTTTTCATGGTGAGGCCCAACACAGAAAATTGTATCGTAATGATCATAAGCTCCCGTGCGAAATACCATGTGAGTACTCGCCATGTTATGAAACACATAAATGTAATGCACTGGATAAACCTTGGAGCGTTTAATATAATAATTTTCTAGATCCGGCATAGTCATAATCATGAGACGTACTCTCAACCAAGAAAAAAGAAGGGTGCGAATCATACCGTTTCCAATATAAAAAGATCTTATTAACTTTTCATTTCCCTTTAAAATTGGATCGTCGATACTTGAAGTCAAATAACAAATTTTTTGGCGATGCTTTTCAAGCAACTCTTTTATGATTGGCTCAAAATGAACCCAGGAGGCATTATCTTCTGAATAAAAAACGACGTCTTTCTCTTCAATATCTAGCTCATTGAAAGCCTGCATCCCCGACCAAGCTTGGAATAAGAGCCCAAGTTTTTTCCACATTTTGATAGTTATCCTAAAAATTTTCGCAACTTTAAATTAGCAAGACTGAAAAAAATCAATCAACAAATATTTTCAAATCCGCCAGGCTATCAACAATTTCAGGTCGCATGAGCTTAGGGTCAAGGGCAGACTGATGAGTTAAAATTTTTCGAATATCTGTTCCGTTGATTTGATGCGTAGACTCTGGCGAGGTTTTTAGATGAGGGCAGGTTTTTTCTGTGACGATACTTCCACATTTACGACAATAGTAAGGACCATGTAAACGCATAATTTCAATGCCTAGTTCTCCTTCAAACCGCCGCGACAATTCATGGGCTTCATATTTCCCATAGTAATTTCCGACGCCTGCATGGTCTCGCCCAATAATAAAATGCGTACATCCAAAGTTACGCCGAACAATTGCATGAAATATAGCTTCGCGCGGACCAGCATACCTCATTGAAGTTGAAAGAACGCCTAATAGAACATTATCGTTTCGGAAAAACTCTCTAATTAATGTCTTGTACCCTGATAAAACAGCTTCGGTTGTAAAGTCTCCTACTTTTTTTTGTCCAACTAATGGCTGAATAAAAAGTCCGTCAACCTGTTCCAAAGCGGTTCGCTGCAAAAATTCGTGAGCGCGATGTGGAACATTTCGCGTTTGGAAACCCACGATCGTTTTCCATCCTTTTTGTTTAAAAAAAGCCTTCGTTTCATTAGGAGTCAATTCATGGTCCGAATAATTGGAAGTAACCCTATGAAATAATTTAACCGGCCCCCCAATGAAGACATTTCCCATTTCATTTAAATGATTCACTCCAGGATGGTCCGTACTATCGGTTCCAAACACTTTAAGAGCAACTTTCCCTTTATTAAGGTGAAAAACGTCCGTTGGTAAAATTTCGCCAACAAGTTCTCCCTCAAAATAAAGATTTAACCGATCTGATTTTTTTGCAATATCTTGCATATCTGAATCAATATCCAACAGTATAGGCAATGGGAATGGGGCTCCATCTGGCAACCTCATTGTTTCCATTACACTATGAACTTCCTTTTCCCCCATAAACCCTTTTAACGGCTCAAAAACGCCAAGAGCTAGTTTTTCTAATTCCAGATATTGATTTTTATTTAATATTAGTTCTTTCATTGGGAAAGTTTTAATTCATTTCAGGAGAGATGAGATATTAGAACTCTTTTGAGAATCGATTAATTTATCGGTTTTGTATTAAAAACGCCGTTTTAGACGCTGAGAATTAGATGTCCATTTTAGGAAAAAAAGACGCTTTATTCAGGATGAAAAAATGGGGAGATCAAGCAGAAAACCGGGTATAAGAAATAAAACTGTAGTAAGAACTATTAATTCTGATGAAAAATTTTTGAATCGCAAGCGATGTATTTTATTTGTCTCATTGGTACAATCAAAACTTGATCTGAAGTAGTAATTTCTAACACTTCTAAATCGTCGCTTATAAAATGCTTCAAAGTATTTTCCAATTTAATTTCTTGATTATCTATAAAAAAAACTTTTAGCCAATATTCCACCGACAACCTCTTTCTCTAACGTTTTTTAGAATAAATTATCGCTTAACAACGTACTATTAATTTAAGGGAGTCTCTAATAATTCGAAACTTTAGCTTAAGGCAACTCGCTTGCCTTTAGTTTGCAAAGGCTGCTCGTGGCCAAATTCAATTTTTAGAGGTTCCCTTAACAAGTAAGGCTTTTAGTTTGGCAAAGCCACCGCTTCGAATTTTTTTGAAAGCGGATTTTTAATATAATCTTCAACGTAATTTTTCACATACCCTTTTTCGTATAATTTCCGATTAGAAAAATAAGTATTAGCTTTATGCAATACTTTGAATCTAATTCTAGGAAACTTAGCTTTAAACTCATCAAAGGTTTCGCCTGCGATGTCAATCTCTTCATCCGCGGCTCTCTCCATAATTACTTTTGGCAAATAAACCTGGGTTTGGTTAGTCAATACTTGAGCAACATCGCTAAAGGTTAAAAGAGTCGAACAATCCGAATCGCCTCCTAAAGTTGCGTTAGGGACATACAAATACCTTGCGCGATTTTTTCTGAATAAATTTAAAATCCGATATACGCTTCCCGCCGCCACAACCCAATCCTTTTTATCTAATTCGCAAGCGTCGAATACTTTGATTATTTTTTTCCGATTTAAGAAAGCTGTAATATAAGATTGCGTATGAATCATTTGTGAATTTGGTAAATTCATATCGTACATTCTTTGAGCTTCGTCCGCTAAATGTCTCTCCCCCTGCCTCATTAACTCGGTGGTATCTGCGTCTATATATTTTAATGGAGTGAGACACCCTACCCAAATATTACAATTCTTATTTATGTCGGAAATAGTTTTTGCGTCTTTTGACATTGTATCCGGGCCTAAGGAATAAAAGTTCGCCGAAGTAACAGCCGGACCGTCTAAAATTTCCAGCACCTGCTCAATAGTCGGAGCATGAGGCATCAATTTTTTTCTATAAGTACTTAAAGTAATAACGGACAATTCGAAATTAATTCTTCCAGGAAACCTTTCCGCCATTCGGTTAATTCTTTTTGGGTCGACATAACCTACCGTAAACATGGTTACTTTTTTATCGGTAGTTTCTAGAAACTCTTCCATCCAATCTAAAGCTTTAGGATGGAGGAAAATATCTGTCCACTCCATGTACTCATTACCGCCCCAAACCCAAGAATCATCTTCTTTATCTTGCACACCACGAATTTGATTTAGCATAAATTGCCATTGATCTTCCGTCGTTAAAGGAGTATCAAAAGTCTTTCTATAGCTAATATCCATTTCATAACAAAAAGCGCACTTAACAGGACACGTTTTTCCAAGACTAAGGGGAACTTTATGGTCGTGGATTTCCTTTAAAAAAACTTCGGCTAATGTAGCTTCTTGTTCTAAAACAGACATAACAAATTTCCTTGGTCGATAATTAACCTTCGTCCCAATCGCCAAAAGTTTTTAGCAACATTTCGTCAATCGGTACTAAATCTCTTTGATCTTCAGACAATTCATTTACCAAAGAATGTAAGTGGGTTGCCGCGCATCCCATAAAAGCGACGCTCTCTTGAAGTAATTTATAAGATCCCTGCTTCAGCAATTTTGTAAATTTATCTAAATGTTCTGGATCAAAAGGATTAACAGCAGAACACTCCTTAAATCTATCAATAGCTTCTTTAAATTGTTTTTTCTCGTGGAAGTTATAACCTTCTCTAAAAAGGTCTTGTGCATGCCGCACTTCTTCAACGGTCGAAGGATTTCTATCCATAATAATTCTATCTTCCCGCTTGCTAGGTTAAAACTATTTTATTAATGGTCTAATGGATTTTTAGGGCTTCTATTGTATTTTGAATTGTAATAGGAGTCAATGTAGTACATGAACAATGGGCAAAATTGCCAAGGCAGGCGTTAAAAAGGAAGGACGCTTTGGCATTGCGCTAGTTTTGGATAACCTATCTACATAAGACAGATTAACACCAAAAACCAACGCAATGACGCAAAAAAGCACAAACCCATTGTTTTCCCAAAAGAGCGGGTAAAACTTTGGCTAATAGATAAACGTTATTTACCTTCGGGTTTTACCTGCTGTCCGTGCGGGAATTTTTGCTCTAAGCAACCACTCGTAGATATTACGAGAATTCCTAAAATTAGAAGGGCGATCAATTTTTTCATCCAACCATCTCCTCAATGATCTAAATTTCTAATACGTCAAAACTTTAGAATGTTTCGAGACATTGTCTTTTATCAGTTATTAGACAACAATTCAATCAAATTCTTGTACTTTTGAGCCAAAAATCAAAACAAGTTAGCCAATAACGCCTGTTTTTTTATTTCGGAACCGATTTTTTGCCTTTGCGTACTGTTGAATCAATCTAGGAGCAGCCCATAAACCAAGGAAATAAAACGCAATTCCGCAAGGAATTCCTACTATCACCCCACCCACCCAAAGAGCAAGAAACAAGTCGTTTCCTAACGACCAAAAGTCCTGAAAGGTGGGATGCGATAGGAAACTAAAATCTAAAGGATTACCTAAAACTGAAGAACCTATTTTATAGGTTCCAGCATAGAAAAAGGGAATGGTCAGTGGATTAGTTATTCCCGCGCCTAAGGCGGCTAAAAACTTATTTCCTTTGAAAATAGCGGCGACAAAAATAGCGGCTAAGGTCTGAACCCCTAGAGTAGGAGTAAACCCCATAAAAACACCGATTCCTAAACCGCGGGCAATCACCTCGGGAGATCCCTTCGACCTTAGAAACCTGTAATAAATATAAAGAAACGATCTTTTAAAAAAATTCATTAAGTCATTGGAGAGAAAACTATTAACTTTTTCTGGAAATCTTTCATAAAGTAAAAAGCTCTCCAAAACATTAACGTTTCTAAATATTGTAAAAACTATATGATAGTTTGCAAACCTCTTACTAGCTAAGAAATTTGAACCCGCAGTTTAAACGTGGTCCTATAAACTTTCGAAGGAAAAATAGTGCAGTTGATTAAAGAATTTTAAAGCTCGGATTTTATTTATAATAAATACTCAAGTAATATACCTCTTCATCAAACTCTTTGATAAATAAAAAAGCATTATACGTTAAAAATTATTAGATTTGATACCAATCATGTCACAGTTTTCTAACCAAAAATTTAAAGATCTTAAAGTAAAGCTTATAGGCAAAAAAGTCGTCGCCCTTGAAGAAGTTGAATCGACAAACGACGAGCTAAAAAAATATTTAAAAGAAGACGAAGGACTCGTCATTATTGCAAATTCTCAAACTCAAGGACGCGGTAGGCTTGGAAGAAACTGGCATTCTCCAAAAGGTACAGGAGTTTATCTTTCCGTTCTAGTCAGCCCCAAAATAAACCCCGAGTTATTTCCTCCTATAACGCTCGTCGCCGGACTAGCCACCGTGTTAGCGCTCCAAAATTTCAGTAAGTCGCCTCCTTATCTTAAATGGCCAAATGACATTTTAATTAACGACAAAAAAGTTTCGGGAATTTTATGCGAACTGTGCGGGGACACCCCACTAAACATAATTATTGGCATAGGAATAAATGCAAACCAAGAATCCGAACACTTCCCTGAGACATTACAAGATATCGCCACTTCTCTTTTCCTAGAAAACGGAATCAAAGTTGATAGAGATGAGTTGATTGCATCTTTAATAACTTCATTAGATAAAGTTTACGGAGATTTTTTAGAAAACGGAACTAAATTCATTACCGAACAATGGAGTCGTCACACAAATTTATTTAAAAAAAAAATCACTCTGGTTCGGGGAGGCGTCGTTTACACTGGCGTCGCTTCGCGCTTAACTCAAGAAGGCAAATTAGAAATCGTTTCCAAAGACGGACAATCTTTGCTTTTTGATAGTGGCGAAATTGCCCATATTGGTTAAAGCTTAAATTGAACCGCTAACACCCACTCCTACCTGGAATCCAGGCCGAAAATCCCATGGTTGATCTTTTGACCATAGATGGTACTCAATAGGTTTTAAAACTAAATAATTATAAGACGTTTGATGAAGAGGTAGATTTTCAACGCCTTCTAACTTACCCACAATGGTCAATTTTACGCCTTTTTCAAATTTATCTTTATCAATTGGTTTATCAAAAACAACCAAAAATCTTCCTAGGGTCTTGTCATTTTCCAAAGGTCGCAATCTAGAATCCAATTGAGTCTGAAAAGCTAAAAGACGGTTATTCGTTTTATCAAACTG
>JAYOZP010000039.1:18520-35009 GCA_038154245.1 Nitrospinales bacterium
CCGACCAAAACAGTTTTTCCAATAAAACTATTGGAGGTTTCAAAAAGATCTTCAAGCAAGACCTCTTTATCCACTTTTTGGTAAGTCGTGTTGGAAATAATTGGAGCGCAACTCCCCCCGAAAAAAGCCAATAATATTAAAACAAAATACGACTTCATGGACGCTCTTCTTGCCTTTTTTGAGGAAAATCTATTTTAGGACTTACCACCAATAAGGATATCCAAACCGACGAAAACCTCTACCATAGGGAGAAAAGGGTCCTCCAAAGGGACCATAATAATAGGGATATGAATAACTACCATAGGGAGCTTTTGAGTAATCTTCCCATAGTCGTAATTCGACGACCTCGATTACAGGCAATTTCATTTCCCGATTATCAACTTTGCCGCTTTGAGTACCCGCTAATTTCCCAGCTCCAGTCACATAACGACCTTTAGAATAAATCTCTGGTTCTAAAAAACCCTGTTTAACAAAAACAAACCTACCTTCGGTTTCATTTCCACGGCTAGGGTACCCAAAATAATCTAGATTCTTTTGGATAACTTCTATTTCAGTTTTATTGGGAAAATTTCTCGTCGCCACAATGACTCCCCCAAACATCACGTTTTTGTCGGTGAATTGATTTGGGTTTTCACTTATTGTCGGTAAGCTTACATTAGGATCTATACTTTTTCGAAGATCTTCAGAAATCGGATGAGCGCAACCCGCCATAATCGCAAGACCAATAAAACATAACGCCCTAATTGAATTTTTTAAAATACCCGTCTTTTTAATTAGGAAACTCATAACTAAGGCCTCCTCTTTTTTACCCTTGGAATAGTTTTAAAATAATCCATATAATCGCTGCGACAATCTTCTACAAAATCGGTAAAGTTTTCCCCTTCCATGTTTTTTTCTGAATACACCTTGGGTCGAACTTTTACCTTTGCTCCATTTTTCAAAAACTCTCTAAAATTTCCCCGACATTCATCAACAAATCGATTGTAATCATGATCTACCACGCCTCGCTTTGAATAAAAACGCTTATACGTTTTTTTTCTTTGGACAACCAACTCTTCGTTTTTAAGCTTTAATATATTTTTTAAACGGTTTCGTAATGCCCGGTTATATAAGTTTCTATTATTATCATCTAATAAAAATTTATACGCCTGTGCTCCTAATTCAAATTTCTCAGCAGAATTCTGATCTGTAGGTCCTGTATCTGGATGATGTTGAAACGCCAAATTACGAAACCCTTTTTTGATGGTGCGAATGTCAGAAAATGTCTCAATGCCTAATAGGTGATATAAATTATGTTTTTTCAGGCTCTCAGGTAGATCCATTCAATTAGCGCTTCTAGACGAGGATTTATCAACAGGAACTAATTGATAATTATACCGTTAATTGTATTTAGTTTTCAACGCAATGAGCCATTTTTAGGAAGTCGCTCAAAACAACCATTCATTACAAAATTTACTAACTATTAAGTCGGATATTTACAAGCTAACTCAACATATTTTTGAGTCGAAAAGCATAGGTGTAATGAACCCAAACAAACAAAGTAGAAGCAAAGTTTTCCAATGTTTCTTCAATTCCCGAAAAAATCTTATACGTTTTTAAAAAGCTATCTTCAAAAACATTCTCAGATATTAATAACTTCGCCTCGTAGAATTCCAAAGCAGCCGCCCCGGTCAGCAAAGCAACAGCTCCCATAGCTCCCAATAGTAAACTCCCTCCTTCACTAAATCGATTGTTATAAAAATAAATCAAACCACCCAAAATTGTTATCAGAAAAGGAGAAAAAACAACCACCCACAATAAACTGACCGCTCCTTTTTGAGCGTTAAAATACAAAGCTAAATTCTGGCCCCTTTCGGTAGAAAAAAACCAGTGAATCAACGTTTCATGAAGTTGCCCCGTTTCGTCTAACGACATAGCTAAAGTAACTCCACACACGACCAACCACCCCCAAGGCTTTTTACTCGCAGATTCAGATTGCCGTTCCAAGTAATAACAAAAAAAAGCCAATCCCGAAACAATCGTAAACTTCAAGCTTGAATACCAGGTAGGGAAATTCCCCTCTTTATGTATATCTACAAAAGCGCCAAGATGAGCATGATCGACTAACGCCAAATGCAAACCCAAAATAAACAAATCGAATAGGATTAAAAAAACCAGAACGGATTTAGAGGTCGGCTTCATTTCTTATATAACCTCCATCTTTTAAAGCCTTCAGCATTCTTTCACTCATTTTTCCTATCTTATTTGGATTAAAATCTCTAAAACGATCTTGGAATTTATCGAGTTTGTCTTTTAAATCTTTCGCCTGAGAATTATTTTCAAAAGTTAACGGTTCTAACTCTTTAGGATCATTCTTTACGTCAATCAATAAGTGATGTGTATTTCTAAATACTTTCCTAACCGCTAATTTAAAAGAAGCGTTTCTAATTCCACTATAAATTGTATTTTTAAATGGAGTCTCTTGAAAATAAACCTCCGAATTTATCTCTCCAAAGTTTGCATTCTCCATAATACGTTTAAAAGACTTCCCAGAAACCCAACCAGGTACTCGAAAACCAAGCGACTCAATTAATGTGGGAAGAATGTCTAATGTTGAGAGTAATTGCAACGGGTTTTGATCGCCTTTTAATCCAGACGATTTAGCGGGTTTTAAAATTAATGGAACTCTTAAAGAAACGTCGTTATAACGCCCCGTGTGGCCAGGTCCATTTTTCGAAAAGTTTTGAGCCACTTTTTCAAATAAAACTTCTCCATGATCCGCAGTAGCTACAATTAAAGTTTTATCGTATAGTCCCGATTCTTTTAGATAGGAAAAAATCTTAGATAACTGATCGTCCGCTAATCGAATTTCTCCGTCATACAACGCAATAGCTTCCTGTTGATATTTTTCCGATAAAACCCCACTCCGCCAAGCTTCCGTCAAATCGTTAGAACAATAAGCTTTAAATCCATCTGAAAAACCTGATAATTGACCAGGCTTGGAAACCTTCATAAACAAAGAATCGTAAGGAGGAGGCGGATCGTAGCTTTCGTGAATATTTTGAACATGAAGCCAGACAAAAAAATTAGATCTTTTTTGCGCCTCTTTATGTTCATGCCAATCACGGATCCAATTTAATGCGGCTGAAAAACCTTTAATATCGTCTTCCAACTTTTTCCCATCGTGATTATGGCTTTCCACTTTATGAAACTGAAAATCTTCAAACCCTTGATTTAATCCAGACTCTTCCCCCAACGCGTAATAACCTACAAATCCGGCTGTGTTAAATTTTCTTTTTAATAAAAACTCCGCCAGGGTGGGAACCGCCGAATCGAGTTTTGCTCCATTAGTTATAGCCCCATGCTCAAAGGGATAGAGTCCAGTCATTAGCGTTGCATGTGAAGGCAACGAATTGGTGGCTACTGTAAAAACATTTTCAAATGCAAAACCGTCGCGCGCCAAAGAAACTAACCCAGGGCTCGTATTTCTATCATAACCATATACAGAAAGATGATCTTTCCGACATGTATCCAAGGTAATAAATAAAAGATTTGGTCGATCAACGCTTCTTCCTGCCACAATATTCCAAATCCAATATCCGGCAAATAAAGCGCACAACACCGTAAAAAGAACGATTCCTTTGCCAGAGACGGTCGGCACACTATTTTCAGTTGGAAAATCAGGCATAGCTTGACTAACTAGTTGCTTTCGTTGATTTTAATGACTTTAAAATGATAAAAGCATATCATATCTAATAGCTTAAACTTTAAGCTATTTATCCAAATCAAAAAGCCTTGATAAGATGTTATTGATTCATGCAAAAACTAGCGATTGAATATCTTCAAAAAACTCAATGCAAGCTCCCAAATAAAACCGCTATAGTCGACCATAAAAATTCGATTAGGTTTGAAGAGTTATGGCAACGCTCCATTCTATTAGCCGGTTGGTTAAGAGAAAATTTTAACAAAGACAATCAACCAATAGTTGTAGACATCCCAAAATCCATAGAAGCTACCATAGCTTTTTTGGCGCTTCAGCTGACTGGAAATATTTATGTTCCAATTGATCCAGACACCCCGCCAAAAAGAAAAGAAACGATTTTAAAGTCTCTGAAAGACTCTCTAACGATTCAATTGTCTTCAAACAATTTTCGCGTTGAAGAAAAAACATTTAACGAAAAAGATTACGCAAAAACCAATACTATTGACGCTATCGAAGTTAGATTATTTAAGGATTTAGAAAGGCGAATTGATCTGGACCCTCTTTACATAATATTTACTTCGGGAACGACGGGAGTCCCAAAGGGCGTTACTATCTCCAATCGTTCCGTCATAGATTATGTTGATTGGGCTTGTCAGACTTATGAAATATCTGATTCCGAAATTATCGGCAATCAAGCCCCTCTTTACTTTGACAATTCGGTATTGGATCTTTACCTGACATTCGCCAAGGGATGCGAACTACATCTTATACCCGAAGAAACGTTGGCTTTCCCGTCTTCTCTAGCAGAATATCTAGCGCAAAATAAGATTAATTTTATTTTCTTTGTTCCGTCCGTGCTTGGTAATTTAGCGGCTTTGGACATGTTAAACGAATACGATTTAACCCAAATCAAGAAACTCTTATTTGCGGGCGAACCAATGCCTCTGCAAACTATAAAGTATTTTCGCAAAAATTTACCCAAATCAACTCTTTCTAATTTATACGGGCCAACTGAAATCACCGTCGATTGTATTTATTGGATTTTTGGCGATGAACTAAACAAACTCGAAAACACGCCTTTAGGAAAACCATGCAATAACACAAAAATTTTATTCATCGACGAAGAAGAAAAGCCAATATGCGAACACGACAAGATAGGAGAGATTTGCGTTGCCGGTTCTGGTTTATCCTTAGGTTATTGGAACCAACCTGAAGAAACTCGAATGTCTTTTATTCAAAACCCCACACATAAAAATTTTTCTGAGATTATCTATAAAACAGGCGATTTGGGATATATCTCTTCTAAAGACGGAATGATCTATATGACAGGCCGAAAAGATCGGCAAATAAAAATTCGCGGTCGACGCGTTGAATTGGGAGAAATCGAAACTGCCATGAATCGTGTTCAAGGTATTAACCAATGCGCAGCGCTATTCGATCCAAACAAACAGAGAATTACCGCTTTTTTTAGCGGCGAGGCGACAATAAACGAATTAACAAAAACTTTGCGCGATTATTTACCAAACTATATGGTCCCTGCGGAGTTTCAAAAAATAGACCGTTTCCCCACAACTTCTAACGGTAAAATGGACTTTAAAACTCTGCAAGAAAGCGTCATCAGTTAAAATTTAAAGACTAATGAACCAAATTGAGATATCAGAAAAACTTAAAGAGTTCTTTCAACAAGAGTTTCCTACAACGGAATCATTTGACGAATCTTCAAAACTTTTAGAAACCTGTTTAGCGGACTCTTTTTCTATCATAAACGCTGTTCTATTTATCGAAAAAGAATTCGGGATTAAATTTGGACGAGCCGACGTAATTCCTTCTAACTTCAACAACATTAATACGCTTACTTCTTACATAGAAAACAAACTTAACCAAACCAAGTAATGTTTTTTCCCTCCGAAGATATACCGCCCGACCCAAGAGAAGAACAAGTCAACCGACATAATCCAAAAATCATTTATTTAACGCTGGCTCTGCTATCCGTTTATTTTTATTGCTTCACTCAAGCTTATTCACATCTAAATCTTCCTAGCCCAGAATCGGCGGCAAGAACGCTCGGTTGGAAGCCGTCAAAAATCTTCGACGACGACCATAACGTTCATTCAACTATACTCATTCAAGTTACGCACGAACGATCTAACGACGAAGAACGCATGATCTTTTTTTGGTTTGTTGGACTGACTATAATCGTTAATTATTACCTCCCTATTCGACACAAACGAAAGTGGCTTTTGGTTTCCACGCTTATAGCGATTGGAATTTTTTATGGAATGAACGCCATTATCGGCCTAGCTTTTGGCCATACGTTTTTGTATTTAATTTTTCATCCACAACGCAATTCCAAATCGTCGTTACCCATACTCTTGGGAACGTTAGGAGCAATAGCGCTAATCCCAAACTCAGTAAGATGGTTTTCACAATTTATACTAATAATCGTTTCTGCGGGGACGACTCCGTGGTTTTATCAAAAACACATACTTCGTATCCTTTCTAATCCTAAACAGGCAAGATTTATACAAACATGCGGCGCTCATTCCGCAATGATCTGTGTTGCCTTCGGCTCTATGATCGAGGGAGCCTGGGGATGGGAATGGAAAACACCGCTGGGAATTATTCTGTTTTTCTGGCACTGGGAACGCGTGATGATGTATCACGCCGATTTACAAGACGGACAAATTCCAGAAGACGTATCGTTTGTCGATTACCTTTCAATTTTTATCACGCCTGGCCAACTGGGAAACTGGACCTGGGGAGTTAGTATTGGTCAAGGTTATCGATACTTAGAAGATCGATTCCTCAACCAAGACAAAAACGCTTTGGCGTTGGCGGGGCTTAAACTTTGGGCGATTGCCTTTCTTTATATCGTTTTTGGAAACTGGATTCACTCTCATATAATTCATTTCTTGCGAGATCAAGATATCCATGCCTACTGGCACGTCAAACATATGACTTGCGCATTTATTAAAGGCAAACCAATGGACGCTCAGATCGTGTTGTCAACATCGTTCGCCGATTTGATTCGTTGGTTTTTTCTTTTTGGAGGAGTCACTCATTTTAAAACGGGAGTGTGGAGATTATGCGGGTACGATGTAGAACCTTATTTCAGACAACCATGGATGGCGACTAATTTGTCTAATTTCTGGTCTCGTTTTACTTATCACTACAGAGAGTTTTTGGTCCGCTGTTTTTATTACCCTATTTTTTTCAAGTTCCCTCAAACGCCTCCATGGGTTCGTATCACGCTAGCCTCTTTTGCGGCGGCATGCTTTGGAAACCTTATTTGGGGCCACATGACAGAGTCTGTTTTTTATCATGGTATGGAATGGAATGATTTTACCCATCATCTTAAAGCATGGCCTTATTTCGTTTTGCTGGCATTAGGTATTGCTGTCAGTCAAATTTGGTCGCTTTACAAAAAAGACAAATCTCGAAAACCGTGGACCTGGGACAAAAAGTTTCCTCTCGATCTTTTTTCAGCTTATATAACATGGCAATATTACGCGTTGATTCATATATTCATGAATCGATGTTCACACGGTTCTGTTTGGGATCACTTCAGATTATTTTTTATTGGATTAGGATTTTAAGAATAAATATCAAATGCTAGAAGTCATTTTTGTAGCCTATTTATTGGCCTTATTCATAGTTCCGCTACCGGTTTTAGCCGGAACATTATTTTTTTCGTTTGGCTGGTTTTTATATAAAAAATACTTTTTATTTAAGAATCAACCGAAAGAAGGGAAGATAGTTTGCTATCTAACGGCAGCTTCTGGAATTTTAAATGTAGGCTTCAGTTTTTTATTGGCAATTGCCATTTCAAAGACGATCGACTTTTTGCTTTTTCATTTTATCTATCTTTACTACTTCAATTTAGTCTTTGCTTTTTCAGTGTCGGCTCGATGGTTTGATTTCTCTCATTCCATGTATAAACACTATATCGACAAGATCATTCCAGATACTAAAAGGGAAGGGAAAAGAGCTTACTTTGTTTCTATCTCAGGTTACCGCAAAGGAGCTCCTTTTGGGTTTGGAGCAGGTTTGTTTCAAACTTTTATTGATTCCGGATACTTAATCGTCGAGGAACGAGAAATAAAATTTATAGGCGTATTTATTAAAGAGAAAATTAAACTACCTACTAACTATGAACCTAACAAATTAAGTTCTGAAAAAATTGATATTGCAGCGCCTAATTTATTTCAAAACTTTCGGGCTGAGAAAATCATCATTGCGATGAAAGAACAATTTTATCCATTTAGATCAAGAGAAGATCGAAATCTTATTCACCAAACTCTTATTGATCAAGCAAAAACCGAAATCGTTATTAAAACTAGTTAGGCCACAGAAGAACACAGAAGGAAAAGCTTGAAGCGAATGGGATTTAGAAAGCTTTACTTTAATTAACAATTCGTTTGGGTTGGCATTTACTTTGGCCAAAGTTAATCAATAAACCTACTTTCAGATTTGTGGCCTTTAAATAATTGATTAGTTGAGCTTCATGTTTAGAATTCATTTCTTTTTCGGCTTTTAATTCTAAAATAACTTTGCCATCTACTAATAAATCGATAACGTAATCTCCAACCGATTGTCCTTTATAAAAAACCGAAATAGATTTCTGATTTTCTACTTCTAATTCCTGAGAATTTAATTCATAGATTAGAGAGCGTTCATAAACTTTTTCGAGAAAGCCATATCCCAATTCTTTATAAACTTCAAATGCCGCACCAATTATTTGATGCGTTAAACCTTTATATAAATAATCTTCCATACTTGTATTTTCTTTTTGCTTTTTTCTGTGCTCTTCTGTGCATTCTGTGGCTAAACTTTTCTTTAGCCTAAATAGCAAAATGGACTTGCTGCACAGTCCCGTGATTACCCGACTCGCTAATGAATAAACCAGTAGATCGAATCTTAGCTCTTAAGATATTTTGCCCATTGCGTAATTCAAAAGGAGTTTCAGTCGAGCCCAAAGATATTGCGCCAACGCCTCTATCTTTGAGAGAACTAAGGTATTGGTTGCCTTCCGAGTCTTGAGTGAAAATTTTTAGTTTGTCGAATATCGAATCGTTTTCGTCGATAAAACCGTTGTCGTCCAAATCATACGCGTTCAGCTCAGAAAAACCGTTACCTTGAGTAGGCCCAAAAAGTTCGCTCCCATTATTAATTACACCATCTTCTTTTTTATCTAAGGCTAAAAAACCGCTTCCCGCTTTTAACGAAGATAATTTTTCCGTTTGTCCATCGGAATTCAAATCAAAATCGAAGCTGCTATCTCCCAATTCAGCCGCCGTACCTGCAAAATTCAAAACTAACGGATCGGTTAATCGTCTAGATTGGTTTTCTATTCGTAATTCTTGTCGGAAACTCCTACTCATCTCCAGTTCTATTTCATAACTAAATTCACGCCCGTCTTCGGTCTTAATAACAGCGTCAGCGTAAAAAACAGTGGTTTCGCTTTCCTCTTGTATTTCTATGATTTCTAACGTTTGCGACCGTTGCGCCGTAATTTCCACGCCGCTATCGGTTGAAACAGAGGCAGGATCTCCTTTTAAAATATTTTTTATCGATTGAAAATCAAGATCCTTACCCGTTAGGTTTTTGAGCATTAGAATAATCAAGCGAACTTTGGCATCGTCAACCGTATAACCTTTTGAATCAGGCTCTAGATTTTCGATACGACCCTTCAACCCTTTGGCAGAAAGACGCACAGAAACAGCTTCCAGAATTTCTTCCCGAGATTCGGCAAGCGATAAAGGATTGGTTTCTTGAGTTTCAGATTGGATATTTCGAGTTATGGTTTGACGATTAGACGTAGCTTGACGTCGCCCAAACAGGGATATTTGGGAATCCAGGACTTTCATGAGTTTTGCCTTTTGAAGATTCGAAAATCGCGCCGCTCCTTATTCTATTCAGCGACACAAACCAGACAAAACTTAAGGTGGGGGAAAATAAAAAAGACATAGAACTAACTTACGTTATTCCCATGCCTTCTAAATTAAAAAACGAAATGATTCAACTTACAAAGGAGCTTTATCCACTACGTCGGCGGCTTCATCGATAACATCATGCGCAACATCTCCCGCCCCAGGGACAATAGATACAACCGCGCCAACAGCTCTCATTGGCACAGTGACCACTTTGGTTAAAAAGCATCCGCTTAACATAACTGCCAACAATCCCAAAGTTAAAAACTTAATTGTGTTTTTCATGAACACCGCCTAAAAGAAAAAATGTTTTTTAATTCTATAGTTTTGCTTTATTGTATCAAGATCTAATTAATTGAGAAATAACTATTTAAAGAGATTATAATTAAGAAAACAAGAAATCACTTTTTGAATCATGGCCGAAAAAAATTACTATAAAGTTCTTGGCGTTAAAGCAAAGTTTACTCAAGACGAGCTTAAGAAAAAATACCGAGATTTGGCGAAGAAGTATCATCCCGACACCAATGAGGGCAGCAAAAAATCCGAAGAGTATTTTAAAATCATCAGTCTTGCCTATGAAACTCTAAAAGATCAAAGAAAACGCCGAGAATACGACTTAAAACAAAACTACGCAGCGCGATCCGAGCAAAGGGGACCTAGAGGAGGTCCCAGAGGCGGCAATCGATCCTCATCAAAAGATGGATTTCGCAACCCTTATGGCTTTCGTTCTTCTCAAGGACAACGTCCTGAAGATCCTTTTACAAATCCTTTCACGACGGAAGAACAAGCCTTTGACCCCAATATGCCGGTTCGAGGTATGGACCTTCATTTTATGGTGGGCGTGCCGTTTAAAACCGTGGTTCTTGGCGGAACCATAAAATATTCATACGAAAAATACGTCAATTGCGATGATTGTGGTGGAACTGGGACCAGCGCGGGAGAAGAGTGTTCCGTCTGCGACGGTAAACGCCAAGTTGTGATCCAAACTTCTGTAGAAGCTAAAATTCCTCCCGGAGTGGCGGACCAATATCCTATTCGTATCGAGAATAAAGGCGGAGAAGGAAAAAACGGCGGACCTCCAGGCGATTTGTTTTTGAAAGTTCAAACCGAAAAACATCCCACTTTCAAAAGAATTAAAGAAGATATTTACGCCGAAGTCAAAATTAACGCAAAGCTGGCTCAAACTGGCGGCGAAATTGAAGTGGAAACGCTCGACTCTACTAAAAAAATCTATCTTGAAGAAGACACACTAACTGGCGAAGAGTACAGAATCCCAGGGTTGGGAGCCGCAATACGATGGGGTAAAAAACGAGGGGATTTTATCGTCAAGTTTATGGTCGTAAACGATTAATACCGTGGTTACTTTAATCGTCATAGGACTTGCAACCATCGGCTTAGGGGCGTGGCTTTTCTTCCTGCTAAAACCAAAACCCAAAAAGAAAAAAACTGAGGATAAAAAAAAGGAAGTCAAAAAAACGGAACCGCCAAGGGCTCCTGAAGAAATAGAACGTCAAGAAAAGCTGGATGAGTTTGTGACGATGAACCCCAAATATGCAACGGAGCTAGTGCGTAGCTGGCTCAACCAAAAAAGAAAAAGGTATTAATCTTTACTTTTTCCTACTCGCGGCATGAGCTTTAGCGTTTTTCAACATTTGAGCTCTTTCTGCATCCGTAATACCGCCAGGCCTCTTATTCTTGAGAGGTCCTTTTTTACCGCCGCCAGACGATTGCGGAGCCGCAGCGGCGCTAGCGGCAGGAGCGGCCTCGGCAGCCGTTGCAGTTGCAGTGGTTTCAGCTTGACCCTCTGCAGATGTATCGGCAGGTAATCCGCTTCCCCCTGGTAAGTTTGGCGGGTCGCCTTCTTTACGAACTAATCTAATAGACGCCCAAATATCAGCAGGTGGATAAGCCGTATCGACTCCTGTTTTAAAATCATAGCGAATTATTTTTTCGTCGCTACATTCGCTAATCCAGGTATTGCCAACGCCGCCTCTTTCAAAAATAGGATCGACATAAAAAACACTGCCGTTCTTATCGATACATTCTTTTTCTTTATTAAAAATAGTCGCCGCTTCGGCCTTTGAAGGAATTCTCCAGCTATCGTGTCCGGCAAACTTTTCAACATTTACTTGTTCGACATATTCTCTATGGTCCGCCCACAAGTAAAACTTATGAGTATCAATCCAAGCGTCGGTTTTTTTCCACATTAAGCCAGAATTAGGATCGTTAATGGTTCCATCTCCATTATCAACCAAAGGCTCATCCGGCTTTTTGGCCGGCTTTTTGGCGGCTGGCTTTGCCGCTGGTTTTTTATCGGCGGCTGGTTTCTCTGTTGCGGCGGCGGCTTTAGCCTCGCCTTCTTGTTCAGTCTTTGGCGCTTGATTTTCTTCCATAGTTCAAAATCGATTAGTTACATTTTTCATTTGTTGGGGAAAGCCGGAAAGTCCGTAAGTACATCGTCTAAAATTTTTCCCGACCCGCTTAATTCTTTTAACATCCCACACAGCTCTTGGTTGGAAAATCCTTCGAGACTTTTATTATAGTGTTCCCTATAAGAAGCGGCATTCTTTTGAATCCACTCCAAAACGGCTGTCTCTTCTGGTTGATTTGCCTGCTGTTTCGCCAATAAATTGGTCTGGGAAACGCGAATTACTTCGTTAACCAAATCGTATTTAATCGGATCCATTATTGCCTCGTGAATACGACCAAGTTGAGAAATCGCGTAAGAAAAAGGAAATGTATAACGATTTCTCATACATGTCAATTTATAAATTTTAGCGATTTTAGACCATCTTAAGCAAACTAAAAAAAATGAAAAAAATTATTAAAATTCAAACAGATAAAACATTCCAATTGAATTTCTAGTCAGTTTTGCCCTTTGGATCTAAAATATCGCGTAAACCGTCTCCTAAAGTATTAAAAGATAGGATAGTAATAAATATAGCTAGCGAAGGGAAAACTATCAAATGTGGGTAGAATTTTACCGCCAACCACCCTTCGTTAGTCAATGTCCCCCAACTACTATATGGAGGAGCAATTCCTAAGCCAACAAAACTCAAAGTGGACTCGGATAGAATCGCTACAGGAATCCGAAAACTAAGAGTTACAATTAAAATTCCCCATAAATTAGGCAATATTTCGCGAAACATGATTCGTAAATGCCTGGCTCCCAGCGCTCGCGACGCCTCCACAAATTGACTTTCTTTCAATTTTAGGGTTTCTCCACGGACTAACCTAGCCGTAGTCACCCAACTGACAAGTGTGAGCGCGATAAAAATACCCATTAACCCGCGACCCATTAGCACTGTAATTAAAATTATTAATAAAAGATCTGGTAGCGAAAAAATAACGTCTACCAATCTCATCATTACGCTATCAACTCGACCGCCGACGTATCCTGAAATAGTTCCATAAATAACTCCAATAATCAGCGCCGCGACCGTCGTAAAAACCCCTACAAATAAGGAAATCCTGGCGCCATAAATTATTCGAGAAAGTAAATCCCTACCTAAACGATCTGTTCCCATCCAATAAGGGTAACCGGGCGAAGCCAATGAATTAAGTGTGTCTTGTCGGTCGTAAGGGAATGGAGCCAACCATTCGGCAAAAACTGAAACAATGATTATGGAAATTATAAAACCCCCGGCGACCTTGGTCGAAAGCGGCAATTTAGATAAAAATAATTTTACTTTTTTCATTGCATTCCCAACGAACTAACCTATTGGTTTATTATACCTTAGTCGATTTCTTTAAACGTTCACCCTTGGATCAAGCCACGCATACGCCATATCGACCGCAATATTTGCAATCACAATCAAAACGGAATAAACCAATGTCACTCCCATTATTAATGGGTAATCTCGATTGCTCACCGCCGTAATAAAAAAGCTGCCCATCCCTGGAATAGAAAAAATAAATTCAATAATGAACGAACCCGTCACAACCCCCGCCGCGATGGGTCCCATTACAGAAAGAATGGGCGATATTGCATTTTTTAAGGCGTGCTTATATAAAACTTGAAAGTCGTTCAAACCCTTGGCTCTAGCTGTGCGAATATAATCGGCGCTCAAAACTTCTAAAAACGTCGAACGCGTTAAACGCGCAATATACCCCGCATATCCCGCTCCCAAAGCTAAGGCGGGTAAAATCACATGCCTTGGACTTTCCCATAAAGCGGGCGGTAACCAATGTAAATGGTGAGAAAACACTAAAACCAACATGCTGCCCAAAACAAAACTGGGAAACGATATACCGGCAGTCGCAAAAATAATGACCCAAGTATCGACAAAAGAATTAGCGCGATAGGCGGATAAAACTCCAGCGGGAATTCCAATTCCAATAATCACCAAAAGAGCGCATACGCCTAATACAAAAGAAACTGGAAAAGTTTCTAAAATGATATCCGAAACATCTCGACCAATATATTTATAGGAAGGCCCCAAATCGCCTTTAAGCACCCCTCCTACGTAGTTTAAATATTGAGCCCAAAGAGGTTCGTCCAAATGATATTTGGCTTCAATATTTGCCAAAATCTCCGGCGGCAATTTTTTATCTTTATCAAAGGGACCTCCAGGAGCGGCTCTCATCACAAAAAATGTGATTAAGCTGACCGCAATAAGAACCGGAATTCCCTGCAAAGTTCGTTTGATGGCAAACCGTATCATAATGAGACTATTTTAACATAACAGGTAACACAGGCCTCAAAGAGTTATCCAGGTCCAATATTCAATCGACGGCTGAAAATAATCCTGTATAATTTCCTATTTGCCTCGTTTTGCCAAGAATACCTCGAAATCATGTCCTATTTTTCTTTAAAAGAATTTGTTCAAAAACTAGAACGCGAAGGAGAACTAGTCCGCATTAAGGAACCCGTCTCTCCCATTCTTGAAATTCCGGAAATAACGGACCGTATCTCAAAAAGTCCCAACGGCGGTAAAGCCCTTTTATTTGAAAATGTCGAAGGCAGCGAAATTCCCGTTCTGATAAACGCATTCGGAAGTTATAAAAGAATGCAACTGGCTTTGGAGGTAAACGACTTAGACGATATCGCAAAAGAAATTGAAAGATTCGTAAAAATAACTCCGCCAACGGGAATGATAGACAAAATAAAGATGTTGCCAATGCTCTTGGAAGCTTCGCAATTCCCACCGCGTATGACTGGCTCTGCGCCATGCCAAGAGGTAGTTTTAACTGGAGACGCAGTTGATTTATCTAAATTACCAATTCTCCAATGTTGGCCAGACGATGCAGGCCGTTTCATTACCTTCCCCATGGTAATTAATCGCGATGCGGATGGGAAAATTCGCAACGTTGGGCTGTACCGGATGCAGGTCTTTGACAATAAAACGACCGCCATGCATTGGCATATCCACAAAGATGGAGCGCATTTTTTTCACGAATTTAAAAAAAGAAATAAAAAAATGGAGGTGGCCGTCGCCATAGGAGCGGACCCCGCTTCCTGCTATTCAGCTTCCGCTCCGTTGCCATACGGGATTGACGAATTTCTATTATCCGGCTTTTTAAGAAAATCTCCCGTTCCTTTAGTAAAATGTAAAACGGTCGACTTAGAGGTTCCGGCCTCCGCAGAGATTATCCTGGAAGGAACCATCGATCCTAACGAAGCAAAAGTGGAAGGTCCTTTTGGAGATCACACAGGTTACTATTCGCAAGACGGAGAGTATCCAGTTTTTAAAGTAACGGCAATCACCCATCGCAAAGACCCGATATACCTAACGACTATAGTCGGCATTCCTCCGCAAGAAGATTTTTACCTCGGCAAAGCCACGGAACGAATTTTTCTACCGCTCATGCGCCTTCATTTACCCGAGATTGTCGACATGGATATGCCGTTAGAAGGAGTCTTTCACAATTGCGTAATCGTTTCTATAGACAAACGTTACCCAATGCAAGCCAGAAGGTTGATGAGCGCTCTTTGGAGCATGGGCCAGATGAGCTTCGTTAAAACCATCGTGGTTGTAGACGCAAAAATAAAAGTTAACGATTATGAAAAAATCTTAGATCTTCTTTTAGAACGTTTTTTCCAAAAAAATAATCTATTCTTCACCGAAGGGATTTTAGACGTATTGAATCACTCGTCCGATCAAGCTTTGTATGGGTCGAAAGTCGGCTTCGACGCTACCGACAAAGTTAAAGGAGAACTGGGATTTAACGACGAATCGGTTTCTGAAACTACAAAAGAAATAACGTTTGATCCCGAGTCGGCAAAAGAAAAGTTTAAAGAAGTTAACCGCTTCTTACTAGTACGCAGAAAAAACGGACCTCCAATATTATTAGCCGCCCTCAATAAAACAAAACCTAGACAGTCCGCAAGTTTCATCAAAACGTTTTTAGAAAGTAACGACGAAATCAATTTCCTAATTGTTTTCGAAGGGCATGTCGATTTAGACGATACTTCGCGCGCTCTTTGGAAATTCTTCGCCAATCTAGATCCGCAAAGAGATTTTTATTTCTTCGACAATCGAGTGGGTATAGACGTAACCCAAAAGTATCCGGAAGAAGGTTACACACAAGATTGGCCTGAAGAAATTGAAATGTCGTCAGAAATCAAACAGCGTGTCGACGAAAAATGGGATCGACTTTTTCCATCCTCTAATTAATTTTGAAACCTTTGCCCCCCTTAAGGAGACCTCAAAAAATTCACAACAGAACTAACCCCCTAACGTCATCTCGACCGAAGTGGAGAGATCTCAACGTTCCGCAGGAACGTTGTTTCCTCTCAAATTCGAGTTAGTTCATTAGAACAAGCGAGTCGCCTCAAGTTAAAAATGCGAATTATTAAAAACACTCATAAAACTTATCAAATAAATGGCCATTGAAAAAATAATAATTAAAGGCGCTAGAGAACATAACCTTAAAG
>JAYOZP010000039.1:35019-38735 GCA_038154245.1 Nitrospinales bacterium
ATTGATCTTGAGTTACCGAGGAATCAGTTAGTCGTTATAACGGGGCTGAGCGGTTCTGGAAAATCTTCTCTAGCATTCGATACGATTTATGCGGAAGGACAAAGACGTTACGTCGAATCACTTTCGGCCTATGCTCGACAATTCCTAGAGCTGATGGAAAAACCGGACGTCGATTATATTGAAGGCTTATCCCCCGCCATTTCTATCGAACAAAAAACAACCAGCAAAAATCCGCGCTCAACCGTTGGAACGGTTACCGAAATCTACGACTATCTGAGATTGCTTTACGCAAGAATCGGACGCGTATTTTGTTATGGATGCGACCGAGAAATTTCTTCTCAAACCGTGCAGCAAATTGTCGATCAAGTTCAAAAATTGCCCGAAGGTAAAAAAGCCCTCATTCTTGCTCCTCTTGTAAAAGACAGAAAAGGAGAGTTTAAAAAAGAACTGGCTCAAATGAAAAAAAAGGGTTTTGTTAGAGCCCGTATCGACGGAGAGATACGGTCGTTGGACGAAGAAATCGTTTTAAATAAAAAATATAAACACACAATTGATATTGTCATCGACCGATTAGTCATAAAAGCAGGCTTGTCTAAAAGAATCGCCGAATCGGTTGAAAAAGGTTTAGAGCTTGCCGACGGATCGTTAATCGTTTCCATATTGGGCGAAAAAGAAGGCGACCATGAGGATTTGCCGTTTAGCGAAAAATTCGCCTGTAGCTATTGCGGAATCAGTTATCCAGAGTTAGAACCGAGATTATTTTCATTTAATAACCCAACAGGGGCATGTCCTAAATGCGACGGGCTAGGTTCCAAACCGGAAATTGATCCGGACTTAGTGGTACCCGATCCTAGCTTATCAATAAGAGATGGGGCGATTAAACCCTGGGCGAAACGCGACTCTATTTATTTCATTCAAAAACTGGAAGCCGTTGCCGACCACTACGAATTTCGTTTTAACACTCCGTTCGCAAAATTATCGAAAAAAGTTCAAAAAGTTTTACTACACGGTTCAGGCGACGAAACGATCAAATACTATTACGAAAAAGGAAGTCGCAGACAGTTTTACCGGAGCCCATTCGAAGGAATCATTCCCGAGTTAGAACGACGATATGGCGAAACAGATTCCATGACCATGCGGGAAGAAATTTCGAAATACATGCGCGCCTTACCCTGCCCTTCCTGTAAAGGAGACAGACTAACGAAGGAAGGACTTTCGGTCCGAATTAACGAACAAAACATTGTTGGGTTGACGCGCCTCTCCATCAAAAAACTAAAACTGTTTTTCGACAGCATTGAGTTGGACAAACAAGAAAAATTTATTGCGCGAAGAATCGTCAAAGAAATTGTTGAACGGATTGGTTTTTTAGACGACGTCGGCTTGGACTACTTAACGTTGAACCGTTCCTCGGCAACGCTTTCCGGCGGCGAAGGTCAGCGTATTCGTCTCGCCACTCAAATAGGTTCCTGCTTAACCGGCGTTCTTTATGTCTTAGACGAACCCAGTATAGGGCTTCATCAAAGAGATAACGACAGACTGCTCGGCACTCTCACCAAATTAAGAGACTTGGGGAATACTGTGATCGTGGTGGAACACGACGAACAAACTATCCGAGCTTCGAACCACGTCGTGGATTTAGGACCCGGCGCAGGAGTGCATGGAGGAACCGTCGTTTTTTCTGGACTCCCCAAAGATCTACTGAAAGAAAAAAATTCTTTAACGGGGAACTATCTTTCCGGAGAAAAGCAAATAGAAATTCCGGAACGCAGAAGGCACGGGTTAGGTAAATCTATTGAAATATTAAAAGCCCAACAAAATAATTTAAAAAGTGTCAACGCCAGCTTTCCTCTAGGGAAATTAACGTGTGTCACGGGCGTGTCCGGATCGGGCAAAAGTACCTTAGTTATCGAAATACTCTATAAAGCTTTAGCGCAACACTTTTGGAAATCGACAGAAAAACCAGGGAAGTTTGACAAAATTAAAGGGATTCAATACATCGATAAAGTAATCGACATTGATCAATCTCCAATAGGTAGAACCCCCAGATCAAACCCAGCGACTTATACAGGGCTTTTCACTCACATAAGAGAGTTATTTGCCGAGTTACCCGAATCCAGATTGAGGGGTTACAAACCAGGAAGGTTTAGCTTCAATGTAAAAGGAGGACGCTGCGAAGCGTGCCAGGGCGATGGGATCATAAAAGTAGAAATGCATTTCTTACCGGATATTTTTGTAACATGTGAAATATGCCAGGGAAAACGGTTTAATAGAGAAACACAAGATATTGCATACAAAGGGAAAAACATTTCGGAAATTTTAGAAATGACCATTGAAGAAAGCGCCGCTTTTTTCGAAAATATTCCTTCAATAAAAACTAAGCTAGACACAATCGCACAAGTAGGATTGGATTACATCAAATTGGGACAACCCGCCACAACGCTTTCCGGCGGCGAAGCTCAACGCGTAAAACTTTCTAAAGAACTGAGTAAAAGAAGCACCGGTAGGACTTTATACATTTTGGACGAACCCACCACAGGACTTCACTTTGCAGACGTTCAACAACTATTAAAAGTACTCAATCAGTTAGTCGATTCGGGAAACACGATTATCGTTATCGAACATAATTTGGACGTCATTAAAACAGCGGATTATATTGTCGACTTAGGACCGGAAGGCGGGGACGGCGGCGGCGAAATCATCGCGGAAGGAACGCCTGAAGAGATCGTCAAAGTCAAAAAATCCAGCACTGGCAAATACCTGAAAGACGCACTCAAACCGAAGAAGTAAATAATTTGGTGTGGGAACTATAGCTTACTCTGGCTTTATCAATTTCCAGAAACCAGCGGGGGTAGTAATAATTAAGTTCTCCACTTTTTCAAGTTTAAGAAGGTCCTTATCTCCTGTAACCAAGACATCTGCTTTTGCTTTTAACGCAGAAGCGAGAATCCACAGATCGTCTTTATCCTTAAACTCAGGAACCATAAAAGGTTTATCAGGTTTTGGGACCACCTCATCGTAGCGAAGAAAATTGACAAAGTCTTGAATAAGATCTTCGGGTTTTTGAAAACGGTCTTTCAAGATTCTCTGGAGCTCTTGTAAAACCACTTCTCCCGTAATGAGATAAAATCCAGGGCTTGTTAAAACAGCATGAAAAAGCTTTGAACAACTACCTGTTTCTGTTATGAAGGCGCTAATAAGAACGTTAGTATCAAAGAAGATTCTCACGAAATAATTTTAAATACATCCTCTTCAGAATGAATACCGGCTTTTTTAGCTATTGGAATGGCTTTTTCCCGTAGGCGTAAAAATTCCTGGTAGCGTAAGTGACGTTGAACGATGTCCTCGATAAGACTCACCGTATCTTTACCTATACGCTGGCCTTCTTTTTCCAAGAGGCGTTGAGTTTCGTCATCTAGCGAAACTTTTACCGATGTACTCACGTTAAATATCTCCATAGGAAGGAATGATTATCTAAAGATATTTTACGGGAATTTCTTTCAAGACTCAATGAGCCTAAATACTTTTTTATCTGTAATTTTTTTGCTTATATTCTTTAACATTTTGAGCGGATTATGTAGTCGACTTAGGACCGGAGGGGGGGGATGGCGGCGGAGGAATCATCGCGAAAGGACCTAAAAGCAAAAATAGTATGAATGTCACACTGCTATGAAACAGACGGAGTCAAGTTTGTTTTAGAAATAAAATTAATATTTGTA
>JAYOZP010000040.1:0-473 GCA_038154245.1 Nitrospinales bacterium
GCCAAAAACAATTTTTGGAGGTCCCCTTTATTGATTTAACGTTTTATCTTGGAGGAGAATAATGAAAAAAGTTGCCGCCCAAATTTTAGCTTTTTTGGGTTATTTTATTTTTTTGGGAACGTCTTCGGCTTTGGCGGGAGGAGCTGTTGTTATTACCGAACCTGCAAATGGAGCGACCGTTTCTAGTCCGGTAAAAGTTTGTATGGAAGTTCATGACATAGAAGTCGAACCGGCGAAAAATGGGGTGAATGAAGGGAAAGGACATCACCATTTAATCATTAATCATGATTTACCGGAAGATCTGACCCAACCTATTGGGAAAGATTTGACTCATATTCATATGGGAGACGGTTCTACCTGTAAAGAAGGTATTAAGATGGGACCTGGAAAACATGTAATTCGAGCGTTATTCGCGCAAGGAAATCATGTCCCTGTTTCTCCTACCGTTACAGCGACAATTTTTATTGTGGTTG
>JAYOZP010000040.1:483-38141 GCA_038154245.1 Nitrospinales bacterium
TTCGAAGAATTTTTGAAAAATCGGATTTGCTAAAAGCTTAGTCCTTAGCTGAGGGCTAAGCGATAGCAAATTTAAGGGAGTCTCATAAGTTTTTTAAGAAATTAAACTTGTAAAAATAGATTAGCGGTTGTAGCTAGTTTCCCCGACGGTTGCCCTCCTTAAATTAGGTTGTTTTTCACAACTTTACCGTTTAAAATTTTTTTATAGACTAAAAGTCCCAAACTAAAAGCGAAGGTCGTATTCAGCGCGATTTAGGCTCCTATTTCCGCGAATTCGTTAAATAATCATGACAAAAAAATATTTTATGAACGCGTATCGTTATTCGCGGTACTTAGTTTTCATTGCGTTATTAGTTTTTGTATTTCAGCCCTTTGTCGCTTTAGCTTTTGAAGTTAATAAGAATGCTATCGCTATTTTGGTTGTTAAAGATAAACAAGGCGACTTCCTAGCGTCAGGCACGGGTTTTGTTGTAAAACCGGAAGGAACGCTAATTACAAATTACCATGTGCTAATCGATGCCTCTTCGGTGGATGCTATTTTTTTAGATGGTACTATCGCTAATGTGCGGGAAGTAATCCATGTAGATCGAACAAAAGATTTCGCGATTTTGAAACTAAACTCCGGCTTTTATTCAACTTTAGAGTTAGGAGACTCAAGCTCGTTAAAAGATTTTGATTATGTCGGCGCTTTAGGTTACTTAACGGACGAGGTTTCGACTTCCAAAAAAACTAAAGGGAAATTACGCCAAAATCATGGAATGGTATTGGGTGTTCATCCAAGAGCTAATCCAAACTTCAAGATGATTTATTCCACCGCTTCTTTGGGGGCGGGGTTTAGCGGAGGACCTTTAATAGATAAGAATAATAAAATTGTCGGTGTATCTTCGACAGAAGGAAGGGCTCTTAATTTAGCGTTGCCCATCAATGAGGTGAAAGTTTTTTTAGATAAAAAAAATTCGCTATCGCTTGAAGAATTTTTAAAGAGGGATGGGTTTTTCCCTCAGTCCTCTTATTATCGAGGAAACTTTGCGCTGTATGGAGAGGGTGGAGCGGATAAGGCGGTTGAGCTTTTTAATATAACTTTGGAGCAATTACCTGATTTTAATTTGGCTCGGTATGATTTGGCTGTCGCTTATAGAAATCAAGGAAATATTGACCAGGCCATATTGGAATATGAAAAAGCCCTTAAAATAAATCCAAACTTTCCAGAGGCCTTATCCAATTTAGGCGGACAATACTTTCGCGCAGGAAAGGTTGACAAAGCCGTCGATACGCTAAAACGAGCGGTGCTAAGCTTTCCAAATTTTCTTCAAGCTAATACGAATTTAGGCGCAGTTTTAAATAAAAAGAAAAAGTATGCCGAGGCTATTCCTTATCTTAAAAAGGCTGTGCAACTAGACCCTGAGTTTGGTATGGCGCACTATAATTTAGGAAACGCTTATTTTGGGGTTAAAAAATTTAAAGAAGCGAGAGCTTCTTTGGAAAAAGCTTCCAACTTGGGAATTGAATTTGTTTCCTTGCACTGGAAACTTTACGAAATTCACACGGAATCTGGCGACATAGAAAGCGCCCGCAAAGAACTAAATTATATTTTAGAAATCGACCCTGAAAACGAAGAAGCCAAGCAAAAATTAATGCAGGAAAAAGGAGCTTAAAAGTCTTTAATTCTAAGTTTTTCTGCTAATGAATAATTTAATTTTGGCCGTTATTGTTGGATTTTTGTTTACGAGCACAGATTTTAATAGTCAAAAAAAACCTCCATTGTTGGACAATAGGCTATTCAAACCTCCTAGAATTGTCGATTCGCAAAAAGTACAGACTCTAATTCTTTTAATTTATAAGAAAAAGAAAATTGACCCGCCCATTAAAGGGAAATGCACCGCTGATTTCCTTTCTTCTTTTGCGACTCCTAAAAACTCTAAGTATCAAGGAAATGTTTTTTTACGGCGTGGACTGTCTGAAAAGGAGGCGGGGCGGTCGCTCTCTGCAACTGAAAAAAACGACATGCATAACCTATTTCTTTTTTTTAATGAAAATGAAGAATCGGCGGATAAAAAAGAAAGGTGCTCGGAATTTAAAGGATCTTTGAATTATTCTGTTCCGGCCGACTTAAAAGGAGATTTTGCAAGAGCTTGTTTTTATATGTCTGTTCAATATCGTATTCCGTTACCAGACGATTGGGAAGACGTTTTGCGGATGTGGCACGTAATGGATCCTCCGAGTATATCTGAGATGGAGGGGAATAGTTATATAGAAGAAGTTCAGAAGAATAGAAACCCTTTTATAGACTACCCTGAGTTAGCGGAAAGAGTGGTTAATTTTTAAAGGTCTATGTTGGAGGATTAGTTTGCTGAGATTCGCAACAAAAATACCTTTGTTCCCCTATATCTAGAGATGCGGTCCACAAATCGTACATCTTGCTTGTAACCCCAAATCCATAAAGAGTATTTTTCATCATAAAACGATTAATATCGTCGTCTATCCCCAACACGTGAACAAATTTCTTCCTCGACAAGTGCCCTGGACTATTTGGATCTTTTGGAGAAAACATAGATTCCTCAAGTCGTTTTAATGTTCTTCTCTTAGTATAAAACGAATAGACAAAAAATAAGAAAAATAAAAGAGTGGAACTTTAAAATTCAGGCGGCTCAAAAATATTATTTTCAACTTGATGGGTCCCAGGCGGCAGAGGCTGAACCGTAAAAGTTTCTCCGTGTAACTTCACCTGCTCTGATAGCCATTCTTGAAAATTTTCAGAGTTTACTCTTTGAATATTAATATCCGAGAGGAAAGAAAATTGTTTTAATAAAAAAGGTCTGCACTCTTTCATAGCTCCTGCAATCTCATGAGAATCTAGATTGTCGGCGGTCATATAATTTAGCAAGTCAAAAAACTCTTTCGGGTCTCCTGTTGGGCAAACCATTGCTCCCGTTGTAACGCTAATAAGCGCTCCTAAATGAAATTCTTTCGCCATTCTCTATTTTAAGTTTGAAAAATAAGAACCTCAAAGGTATTTTTTGCATTTATTGACAATATCTTAAGTCTCGCTTAAATTAATAAAAAAGGTTAGGAGATTTGTCTTGGAAAAAATAATTACAGAATGTTCGGTTTGCAAAAAAGTTAAAGAAGAAGGAACGTCCGAAGAATTGTGGGTTAATAGAAGGATATTAGCTCGTGATTTAAACGATCCGAATGTTCAGGTTTCTCATGGTTATTGTCCCGATTGCAGAAATAAACTTAAGAAGACCATCCAAAGTAAAAAAAGCGATTCTTCCAAAACCCAGGTTTCCGCAGAAACAAAATCTTCAATATCTCTTTCTCCCGAAGTTGAAGGAATTTTGAATGCTTTAACTAAAAAAGGACTGATTGATAGAGAAGACGCCTTAGAAGAAATACGGAAATTATTGCCTTCGAATTAATTTAGCGAAGCGCAAACTACTAACTGTTTGAATACCTACCTTTTGAAAGATATAGAAAAAATCAAATCTAATTAAATTACAAAGCTTGTGAAGTTTTTTAAGTTTATATTTTTCATAAGTTTGATTTTTCCGTCGCAAGGTAGTTGGGGATACTATTAATATGGGAATGGGAGTAAGAATTTTAATCGTTGACGACCATTTGACCACTCAAATGATTTTAAAACGTCTTTTTGGAAAGTTAGGTTATAAAAACATTGTTCTAGCCGAAGATGGAGAAGCCGCTTTATATGAACTCAAAAAGAACCGGTTCGATCTTATAATGTCCGACTGGAATATGCCCAATCTCAACGGTCTCGAATTCCTAGATAAAGTTCGAGCGCACAAACCTCACAGAGATGTTCCCTTCATCATGCTAACGAGCGAAGGCACTAAAGAAAAAGTGTTGGAAGCTTTAAAAGCAGGCGTTGGTCATTATATGGTAAAGCCTGTGGGAATCGAAAATCTTGAGAGAAAACTGAAAGAAGTAATCGGATAAGATATTTTTTCTTTAGAATCGAAACTTTTCTAGGTTTTTTATTTTCGGCGAGTCGGTAAGCGCGAAGATCCCATCGACTTTTAGGTTATTTCTTCGTAGATCCAAATGCTTAAGCGATTTTAAATTATCGGACGACGCAATAGAAGATAAACCGTCGTTGGTAATTAGGTTTCCGTTGGCTAAGAGTTCTTCAAGGTTAGATAGGTTTTCTGATTTTGCCAACGCTTGGATTCCCGGATCTCCCATAAAAACATCCGCGACCCAAAGACTTTTTAACCCTGAAAAATTCTTGGAATTTGCTAAATACTTAACTCCCTTCGCAGTTAAATCATTCCGCGTCATGTTTAAGCTATTGAGGTTGGTTAAGGTATTAGATTGAGCAAGAGCTAAAATTCCTGTAGAGGAAATTTTTGCGCCTTCAAGATTCAATTTTTCCAAACTTCCAAGACAAGACGATTCAGCCAAAGCGACAGCTCCTAAATCTCCAATCTCGTTGCTCATCAGATTTAGGTTTTTAATTCTTTTTGAATTTTGAGAATCAGCTAAAGCAATAATTCCTCTACAACTGATGCTGTTGTTTCTTAAGCTTAGCGTTTCGATAGTATTGAGAGCCTCGGAACGAGCAAGAGAAGCTAAACCTTTATCGCCCAATCCTTTGCCATTTAAATTTAGAGATTTACCATCTTCGGATAAGTTTTTTTTCAGAAGCGTTCTAATACGGAAATCTAAAAGTGTCGCTTCAGTTTTATGAGAGAATTTATTATCGTAGAAATAAAAATCTTCTAAATCCTCTAGGTGCGGCGAATTAGCTAAGGCAATGGAGCCTTCGTCGCGTATGTAATTAGAGTTTAGAAACAATTGCTTTAATTGATTTATTGAAGCTGCAAAAGCGAGCGCCTTCGCTCCTATGTCGCTAATCATGTTCCAGCCGAGATTTAAGGAGTGTAATGGAGTAAAGGCTCCTGTTTGAATCCAGCTTTTTAATGTTTCGTCGTTAATTTTGTTTCGTTTTAGATTTAAACGTCTGAGGTTTAGATTAGCCGTTCCGTCTGGAAAATGCGCAATACCTTTTTTACCCACTAGGTTTAACTCTAATTCCAAAATTTCTAATTGTTTTAACGATGAAGATTTAATGAGTTCCAAAGCTCCTTCGTCGCTAATAATATTTTTGACTAAACTTAAGAAGTTTAAAGACGGAAAATTGTTTGAATCCGCCAAGTCTTTGCATCCAGAGTTTCCAATTTTATTAGAATCTAGATTCAGTTTTTTTAAATTAGGCGCTTTTGCATTTTTGGCGAAAGCGGATAGCCCCACGCTAGTGATATCGTTCCAACCTAGATTTAAACCGACGACATGAGATAGATCTTGCTTAGCCAAAAATGCAATTCCAGCATCGCCTATGCGTTCGTAGCTGAGGTCGATATAAGAATCTGCCTCCAGTCGTTCTTGTATGACGCTAATAATATATTCGTCTCGTTCGCTTGCTTTCATATAATTAATCGTTCGGAATCTTTATGTCGATATCTAAGGTTTCGAGTCTTTGAAGATTTGTTGATTCCTGCATCAATTCGAGACCTTTAGGTTCAAGTTTGTTGTAAGTAAGATGTAATTTTTTTAAGCTTTTTAATTGCGAGGTTTCTGCGAAAGCTTTCATCCCTGCAAATCCGATTTTATTGGAATCTAGCCGTAGGTCTTTAAGCTTATTAAGGTACGGTGAATTCGCTAACGCAATGGCCCCCTCGTCGCCAACTTTATTAAAAGACAAGTCGAGGACTTCCAAGTTGGAAAGATTTTCAGAATCAGCTAAAGCTTCCGCTCCTTCAGGTCCTATTTTATTAGTGTAAAGGCTTAAATATTTTAGTTTCGTCAATTTAGACGATTCTGCTATTGCTTCCGCTCCAAGATTCCTAATACGGTTATCAAAAAGCCATAATTCTTTTATTGAAGAAAAAAACTCTGAATCGGCCATTTCTTCCAGGCAAATATCTTTAATTTGGCAATTATGTAGGAAAAGGATTTCTAATCCATCCAATTGGATGTTTTCGGCAAAATCAATGGCTTCTTTTTCACCGATTTTTTTATTAGAAAAGTCGAGCGTTTTACCGTCTTTGCTCAATCCTTTTTTAATCCAGCGTCGTATGTAGGTGATATCGTCGGCGGCATTCTTAGCCATAATATGTCCTAAAAAAAACTCCTTTTATTCCCATTAACTTAAAAAGGTCGTTTGACCACAAAAGGGGGCATTGTTAGGAGCTAGTTAAAACCAACCATTGTATGGAAGAGAGCGGAAAAGTAAAGGATTAGTTTAACAATTTACAAACTGAAGAGAGAAACAACAGCCCTTTTTATGTTTTAAATGAGAGTTATAAAATATTTAGGAGGGGTATTTGAGAGAAGAATGATAATTACTTGGGTTTTGCGGTAAAAATCGAATTAATACCGGAAAGAAAGCCCTACGGTGGCTCCATCCCTTTCGCTATCTAAATCGTTTAATGGGAACGTACTTGTGCTTGTAGTTCCGCGCACTTCAATATCTCCATCGCTTTCAATTTTCCAGAATTGATATCCAGCGGATAAAAAGAGATTTGGAAGAACTTCATAAGTCGCGGCAATTTCGAAGTTGTAGCCTATTCCAGTTCCGTCCATTACAAACCCAGGTTGGGCCAAATCAGTTCGTAAATGGTGAATATCTTCGTTATGCATATCAGAATAAGGGATGAAGACCGCCGAGGCTTCTAGTCCTAGCTTTTGCAAGAGTGTTACTTTCCCTTCCAATCCTAATCTTACAGAATTCCACTCCACTTTGTTTGAAATGACTGTTTCTCCAAGAAAGGCAGTTGTGCCAGCAGCGCTGCAAATTCCTAATAATGCGCCGCCTACGGTACAGGTGTCAAAGGTGATTCCTTTGGCGGTATACTCTTCTTCCCAGCGTTGGTAGCCTATAAATGCGCGAACCCTGGACTTTCCTTCATAGTCGTCAGTCCAAAGCGTATAACCAACATCTAAGTTTAAATACCACAAACCATCGTCGTCAATGTCGCTAAAAGTTCGAGAAGCTAAAAAGTCTCCTGTAGTTGTTGTCGTTAAAAAGTCGTCGTCAATCAGTCTGCCGTCGTCAAAACTTCCAAATCCAATGTCGCCTCTAATAAAAAAACGATTTGGCATATTAAATTCAGCGTTTAATTCTATAACGTTGCTGTCTACGTCTTCGTATGTCAACTCTGAAGAGGGATTGCCTAATATTGAGGAAGATGAAGATGCGTCATGATTCCAATCGGTTTGTCCTGAGCTGAACCAGCCAGAAATTCCAACGACAAAATTATGCTCTTCGTAAATGGCGTTTTGGGCATTAGCGATTGAAATATAAGAGAATATAAAAACTACGGAAATCGCTAATTTTACAAAAAACTTAGGGAAAGTATGGTTGCGCATTTAATCTTCCTTGATTTTTAGCTACTTAACTTCATATCGGAACTTAAACTACTACGATAAAGCATTTTTCTCTAAGATCCAAGCAAAACATTGAAAAATTTAAGTTTATATGTGATTTGAGAGTCGTGGGAGGGCTGGTTTTTTATAGATTTGGGGAATTAATAACGGAAAGATGCGCCTAGCGTGAACCCCTGACGCTCAATTTCCAAACCATCAAGAGGGAAGGAATCGGAAGTACCCTCGACTTTATCTTTCGCCTTTATTTTCCAAAATTTATATCCTGCGCTTAAAAACAATAGAGGCAATATCTCATAATCTATAGAGATTTTAAAATTATAGCCAGTTCCAGTTCCATCTCGATCAAATTCAGATTTTGATGTCGTATTTGTAGTTGAGTTGTTTGATTCGCCTATTTCTTCATATTCTATATTTGAATAAGGGATGTATGAGACTGATCCGCTTATTTGGAAAAATTCATTGAAAGTAGCTTTACCGTTTAACCCTAATCTTATAGAGTTGAAAAGTAACTCATTGGAGATAAAGCTTTCGATATTGCAATTTTGCAACAAAGTATCTCCACTTACGCAATTAGTAAGAATAATATTTGATCTTTGAATATACTCTTCTGCCCATCTTTGATATCCGGCAAAGGCCTGTATTTTGTTTTTTCCTTTTTTTGAGCTTGACCAGAGCGTAGCTCCAAAATCTAAGTTGAAATATTGGAGATCCCCACTATCGATATCAATTTGTGCACTTAATTCAGAAGTATCACTAGATTGTTCCGAGCTTTCATCAGAAAATGTCGTTGTACTTTGGATTGTTGCCTTATTATCTAACTTTAGAGCTCCTTTATCGATATCCCCAAAACCAAAACTTGCACCGATAAAATACCAATTTGGCATCGTTAGCTTGCTGGTTATTTAAACTAGATTGCTATCTATATCATTATAATTTGTCTTGATAACTTGAGTTGAAGTTGATTCGGTTACGGCGTCATTAAATGGTATGAAACTATCAGTAAAGATAGCATTTTGGTTCCAATTTGATTCTCCAGAGCTGAACCAACTTGATACCCCTATTTTAAAATTTTCTCCTTCGTATATTGGAGGCTCGGCACGGACTATTTCAAAGATTCCAAACAGGAAATATGAAGAAAGAATAATATTTACAAAAACTTTGAAGAGTATTGGAAAGTTCAATCGGGCGGCCGTTTTAATTGGTCTGGAAAATTTTATTATCGGAAAATCGTCCGCATACCTTAATTGATTTTTGTCTTTCCAACAAATGAAACTTTTTTAATTTGCGCTTTTATCTCCCCGTTTTTCAAAAATTTTAATAAAAATTAAAATAGCCGACTAAAGTTACTCCACTTTCTGCCGATAACCGGGTTAAGCCCTGGTTTGTTCAAAATACTTTCGTTTGTATAGGGCTTAAGTCCTTCAATAAAGGAAAGATAAATGGCAGAAGTTTCTGGTGGAATTTCAAATAATGTACCTGTAACGAGAGGAATCGAAGCTCTTAAGCGGCAGGAAAACTTAGCTGGAGCCGAGTCTCCGGGGCTTTCTTTTGACCGTCAGCTTTTAGACTCTCAAGAACGAGAAGATCGAGTGCAAATTGGCGATGAAGCTCGTCGATTAAACGACAATCAGCAAAGAAGCCAAGAACTTCAGGATTCTCAACGCGAGAGTCAACAGATAACTGAAAATCGCCTAGAACAAACTGTCCAAACTCAAGCTATAGTTAACCCAGCCGCATTGCCAGAACAAAACTTAAGTCCATTTCGCTCCGAACCCTCCCCAAATCGAGTGACCGAGAAGTTTAGACAATCCGAGTCTAATGATAATAATAGCTCTCAAAAAGGTCTTAATATAGATGTCCAAATTTAATTCCTAAGTCTTATAGTTTCAAAGTATTTTATATTCATTTCCATCGTTTATAAACTCGCCTTAGAGACCCCATTTAAATCCAATTTATCGTCGACCTTTTCGAAGGGTGCATTCTTTGATTGACACTCCAATAGGGGCTATTTATAATCGCCCTTTCATGCATTATTATTTAAGCTTGTTTTTGGCTGTGTTAGAATACAAAAGCCGTTATTTCATAAACAAATAGGGGGATTGGGGAGACATGACCGAGTATATTTTCGTGGCGGTTTTTTGCATTGTCGCTATCACGATTGTTTGCGCGATTTTGTTCTTGTCCACCATTTTAGGTCCCAAAAAACCGACTAAAGCTAAGGTTTTGCCCTATGAATGTGGAATAGTTCCTTCGGAAGAGGCGAAGGGAAGATATCCAGTTCGGTTTGCCACCATAGCCATGCTTTTCATTATATTCGATATTGAAGTTGTATTTATGTATCCCTGGGCAGTGGCTCTGGATGAATTGAAACTATTCGGCTTTTTAGAAATGCTACTATTCATGTTTATTTTAGGAATCGCTTACGTCTACGTATGGGGACGGGGAGGTTTAGAATGGGATTAATCGATCAAGCGGTCGACGCATTAGAAACAGAAATTGGTAATTTAAAGTTAAATGCACAAGATGCTGTAGAACAATTGGATGCAGATCTTTCTGGCGCTGTTTACGACACTATTTTGACGACAAAATTAGGAAAGGTCATTGGTTGGGCGCAGAAAAATGCATTGTGGCCCGCTACTTTTGGTTTAGCTTGTTGCGCCATTGAAATGATGGCGATGGCTAATTCTCGTTGGGACGCCGCGAGGTTTGGGGCGGAAGTTTTTAGAGCGTCTCCAAGGCAAGCTGATTTGATGATTGTTTCGGGTAGGGTTTCCCAAAAAATGGCTCCCGTACTAACAAGAATTTACGAGCAAATGCCTGAACCTAAATGGGTCATTGCTATGGGCGCTTGTTCATCTTGCGGAGGAATTTTTAATAATTACGCAATCGTTCAAGGCGTAGATCGTTGGGTGCCTGTAGACGTTTATGTCCCAGGTTGTCCTCCAGGCCCGGAAGCTTTAATTTACGGAGTTATTAAACTGCAAGAAAAGATTCTCAATAACGCAGGTAGCGACAAGGCAAGAATGCGAGCGGCATGAACAGCGAAGAGATTATAGAAAAACTTAAATCCGCTAAGGGGGATAAGCTTAAAGATACTGAGGTAACCCTTGGCGACGCTATCGTTCATTTAGAACCTGGTTCGCTTCACGAAGTGGCCGAGTTTTTAAAAAGCGATCCTGATTTGCATTTTGACTATTTGTCTTGTATTTCCGGCGTTGATTACCTGGACCTGGAGCGGGAACCTCGTTTTGAATGTGTTTACGAGCTTCACTCGATGGATAAGAATCATTCTATTCGTTTAAGGGTGGGAGTTCCTGAAGAAGAGCCTTCGGTTCCAACCGTTAAAGATCTTTGGCCTGCGGCTATTTACCCGGAAAGAGAAATTTACGATATGTTTGGATTGACTATTGAAGGTCACGACGAGCAGAAACGTTTATTGATGCCAGAAGAATGGGAAGGGCATCCTTTGCGCAGAGATTATGATTTGACGAGAGAAAAAGTAGCGTTTTCTCATAATTTGGATTTTAAAGAAGAGCTGGTGAAGGAAAAAGTTCCTACCCGGTATAAACCGAATCAAGTTTAAGAGAATTAAATGAGCGTAGCTGAAGAGGGACTCCTCGAACGTAATAAAGATACCATGACCCTAAATATGGGGCCGCAACATCCTAGTACTCACGGTGTTTTCCGAGTGGTATTAGAGATGGATGGAGAAATGGTTAGGTCGTCTGATCCCGATATAGGTTATTTGCATACCGGTATCGAAAAGACCGGAGAAACTAAATTATACGCCCATTGCATTCCCATGACGGACCGCTTGGATTACCTCAATCCTCCAGGCAATAATTTAGCCTTCTGCCTTTCTGTAGAAAAATTACTTCAAACTGAAATCCCGGCTCGCGCAGATTACCTTCGCGTAATTATGTGCGAATTAACAAGAGTGGCTAGTCATTTGCTTTGGTTAGGAACGCACGCCCTTGACATAGGAGCCATGACGGTATTTCTTTATTGCTGGCGCGAAAGAGAATTGATTCTTGATTTAAACGAGATGATTTCTGGCGTACGGATGATGACTAGTTATGTTCGCGTTGGCGGCGTTATGAAAGACGCTACTCCAGAATGGATCGCAGGGGTTAAGCATGTCGTTGATATCTTGCCCGAAAAAGTCGACGAGTATGAATCCTTATTGACTAGAAATCCAATATGGATGGACCGAACTATTGGGGCGGGAGTGATGACTAAGGAAGAAGCTATTCAATGGAGTATGAGCGGACCTTGCTTAAGAGCTTCTGGAGTTAATTTTGATTTTCGTAAACAGCGTCCCTATAGCAGATATCAAGATTTTAAGTTTGATGTTCCAGTGCTCACAAACGGCGACGTGTACGACCGATATCGAGTTCGGGTAGCGGAAATACGCCAAAGCCGAGAGATCATTAAGCAAGCCATTGAGAATCTTCCCGAAGGGCCTTATAAGGTTGAAGATAATAAAATTTCGTTGCCGGACCGCGATAAATTGAAAACAAGTATGGAAGCCTTAATTCATCATTTTAAATTGGTGTCGGAAGGCGTAAAAGTTCCCGAAGGCGAAACGTATGTTCCAACGGAAGGGCCGCGTGGCGAAGTTGGGTTTTATATTGTGAGCGACGGTTCGGGTATACCGTATCGAATGAAATTAAGGGCGCCGTCTTTTATGGCTATTCCAGGAATGTGCGCCATGATGAGAGGTTCTTATATCGCTGATGTTGTTGCCATCATTGGTAGCGTTGATATTGTGATGGGGGAGGTTGACCGTTAATGTTTGCGTTTACGAAGGAGTCGGAGAAAAAAATCGAAACCATATTGGCGAAATATCCCGAAGAAAGAAAGATGTCCGCGTTGTTGCCTTTTTTGACTTTGACTCAACGACAAGAAGGTTGGGTGTCTCCAGAGGCTATGGTAGAAATTGGCAAACGCTTAGATGTTTCTCCAGCTTATGTGCAGTCGGTTTGTTCTTTTTATACGATGTATTTTCAGTATCCGGCTGGGAAGTACATTATAAGATTTTGCCATAATATTAGTTGTTACTTAAACGGAAGCGACTCTCTGCTGGACTATTTATCCGAGAAGTTGAACGTTGAAGTAGGCGGAACTACCGAAGATAAAAAGTTTACTTTAATAAAAGAAGAATGTTTGGCCGAATGCAGCGCCGCTCCGGTGATGCGGGTCAACGATGATTATCATGTCAATCTCACTAAAGAGTCGATTGATAAAATAATCGATTCCTTAAAATAAGATAGCTTATGACCAAGATTCTTTTTAAAGATATCGATGTTGAGGGATTAACCACCCTTAAGGTTTATCAAAAATTAGGCGGATATAGCTCTTTGAAAAAAGCGTTTTCCATGAAGCCCGAAGAAGTGTTGAATGAAGTCAAAAATTCTGGGCTTAGAGGTCGCGGTGGAGCGGGATTCCCAACCGGACTCAAATGGAGCTTTTTAGCGAAAGATTCCTTCCCTAGATATTTTGCTTGCAACGCAGACGAAAGCGAACCCGGAACTTGTAAAGATAGGATTTTGTTGGAGAAGAATCCGCATCTATTGATAGAAGGGTTGATTGTATCTTCTTACGCTTGCTTAATTGAAACGGGTTATATCTATTTCCGTGGAGAATTCCAGGATGTAGCGGATCTTATGGATGAAGCTATAGCCGAAGCTTACAAAAAAGGATATCTCGGAAAAAACATTATGGGATCGGGATTCAATTTTGATTTGTACACGCATTTAGGAGCGGGCGCTTATATTTGCGGTGAAGAATCGGCTTTGTTGAATTCACTAACCGGTATGCGTGGCGAACCTCGCAGTAAACCGCCTTTTCCTGCGGTACAAGGTTTGTACGATAAACCAACCGTTATAAATAACGTCGAAACCGTTTGTGCGGTTCCTTGGATCGTCAATGAAGGTTCCGAAGCTTATAAAAGTATAGGCACTGAAAAAAGCACAGGCACAAAATTAGTCAGCGTATCTGGTCACGTTAACAAACCGGCAAATGTTGAAATCGATTTGGGCACTCCTGTCAGCAAGATAATTGAAATGTGTGGTGGAATGCGCGATGGGAATAAATTGAAAGCGTTTATTCCAGGAGGCTCTTCGGTTCCCATGTTAGGCATCGAGCATATCGATGTTCCTTACGATTACGAATCTTTAAAAGAAGCGGGATCGATGTTGGGATCGGGAGCGTTAATCGTAATGGATGAAACGACCAACATCGTTGAAGCCACAATGCGGTTGGCGTATTTCTACATGCATGAGTCTTGCGGAAAATGCACTCCGTGCCGCGAGGGTACGCGTTGGCTTTATCAAATGTTAGGCGAAGTGCTAAACCGCCGAGGTAGTCCTGAAACGGTAAAAACTTTACAAGACGCATGCGACAACATGGCAATGAAGACGTTCTGTCCGTTAGCGGATGCCGCTGTGGCGCCGGTTGTTAGCAGTATTGAATTGTTCCCAGAAGATTACGAATCCTTTTTTGCGGAAGCCTCAGCTACCGCTGGTTAAATAAAATGGAAAAAGAAACGGTTACATTGACGATCGACGGAAAAACCGCAACGGTCCCTAAAGGGACTAATGTCGTAGACGCCGCTAAATCAATTGGTATTGAAATACCAATATTCTGCTACCACGAAAAGATGATCCGGTTGGGTTGTTGCCGAATGTGTTTGGTAGAAGTTGAGAAAATGCCTAAGTTGATGACCGCTTGCACCATTGACGCGACTGAAGGAATGGTGGTTAAAAACGACACTCCAAAAGTTGTCAAAGGAAGGCAAGGAGTTTTAGAGTTTACCTTGCTTAACCATCCTCTTGATTGTCCAGTCTGCGATAAAGGCGGCGAATGTCCTTTGCAAGATAACACGTTTAATTATGGCGCCGGCGATACAAGGATGGAGTTCAAGCGTTTCAATAACGTGAAGAAAAAAGAATTGAGTCCTGTTATTACTTTAGATCGCGAACGCTGCATTGCTTGTCAGCGTTGCACCACATTCAGCGAAGTGATTGAACGCGATCAAGCCCTAGTGATGCACAATAGAGGTTTTCATAACGATATCGGAACTTTTAACGATCAGCCCTACGACACTCGTTTCTCCGGAAATGTAATCGATATTTGTCCGGTAGGCGCCTTGACGAATTCTATTTTTAGGTTCCAAGCTAGAACTTGGGATTTAGATAATTCTAAAACTCTCTGCGCTCATTGCGCTTGCAATTGCAATATAGAGTTTGGCGCGCGTGAAAATGAATTGATGCGCATTGTTAGCAGACCAAACGATGCGGTAGACGACGGTTGGATTTGCGATAAAGGCCGATTTGGTTATGAGTTTGTTGCGAGTCAAAATCGAATTTTAGAACCTGGAATCCGTAAAGATGGGGAAATGCACGTAGCTTCCTTAGATGAAGCTTGCGATGAAACAGTTTCTAAACTTAAATCTATTGTTGAAGAACACGGACCGAAAAGCGTTGGTTTTATCGGATCGCCTTTTGCTTCCAACGAAGAATTGTATTTATACCAAAAACTGATGCGGATGGGCGTTGGAACTAATAATATCGATTTTAAAGCTTATAAAGATACTCCCGGATTACCGGTTTCGCATTACGATTTTACCGACATTGAGTCTGCCGATTTAACAGTTTTAATTGGATGCGATCCAACTGAGGAGCTTCCGATATTAGATCTAAGAATTAAAAAAGCCGTTATACGATTAGGAAGAAGATTAATTGTATTAAACGACCAGAAAACCTTAATGGATAAATACGCCTCTCTTTCTTTGAGATACGACGTAGGTTCCGACGAGGTTGCTTTAGGCGGTTTGGCAAAAGCGGTTGCCGAAGGCTTGAAACAAGATGGAGCTCCTAAAGTCGATAACCTAAAAAGAGCGAGCGGCATTAAAGTTGATGAAATGAGAGACTTTGCCGGAAAAATGACTTCGGCTAAAAAGGTTTGCGTGATTTACAACCCTGCCGCATTATCTGGGAACTCGGTCGCAATCGTTAAAAATCTTTTAAGCATATTAGACAAAAATCCCGAAGGAGAATGCGGGGCTATTCCAGCGGCTCCGGCGACAAACGCTTTAGGCGCTATGGACATGGGGATTTTACCGGATTTTTACCCAGGTGGGATTTCTTTGAGCGACGATTCGAAGATAAAAGAGATTTGGGGAGAATCTGCTCCAACTGAAAAAGGATTTACGACTTGCGAAATGTTTGGGAAAGCCGCATCGGGAGATCTTAAGGCTCTTGTCGTTTTCCGATCAAACCCAATTGTAGATTTTCCTGGCGGGGACAAAATTGAAGAAGCGTTAAAGAAAGTAGAATTCTTAGTCGCTCACGATATGCTTCATACGGAGACCACTGCCTTAGCGCACGTGGTTATTCCTTCGATTGGCCCTGGTTTTGACGAGGGAACAACGACAAATGTTGGCGGTCGAGTGCAATATAGAAGAAAAGGTTTAAAGGCCGAGTCTTTTCCCGATTGGCGCGTTTTAGCAAAACTACTTTCTGGATTTGAGATTGAAGCTAAATATTTAGACTCTTTTACCGTTACTGCGGAACTCGCCAAAAAAGTTCCAGGTTATGAAGAAATTAGAAGAGGATCGATTCAAAAAGAAGGCAAGACTCGTCCAGCCCAAGCTTCGGTAAATGGACAAACACCCGAAGTAACTTCCCCAGGATCATCTGGCGATGGTTTTAAGCTGCGAGTAGCTGAGAAACTCTTTTCTAAAAATAAAATTTTAGAGTCCGATTCTGCGTTAGCTCATCATTTCAGCGAACCTAAGGCCATATTAAATTCTGTAGACGCTGAGAAATTAGGAATAAAAACTGGAGATCGAGTAAAGGTGTCTGCCGGTAACCGCGATCTTTCGATAGAGGCGGAAGTAGAAGATAATTGCAATCCTGGAGCGGTCGTTGTGTCTAACGCGGGCGATGAGTATAGAGTTTTAGCGTTGATTCAAGACCATAACGCAACGGTTCAAGTTTCAAAAGAATAGAAAAGATTAAAGGAGAACGGTTTGATCGATTGGATTTTTGATTTTATTTCTGACTATTCAAGCGTCATTATTGGATGTATCAAAGCGGTTATAGTCGCTATCGTTCTTTTACAATGTGTTCCTTTCCTGGTTTGGCTAGAAAGACGATTGATGGGCCGTTTCCAAGTTAGACTAGGACCAAATAGAGTGGGACCATTTGGATTGATTCAGCCGATCGCCGATTCAATCAAGCTCCTTTTTAAAGAATCCATTATCACAAGCTCCGCCGATAAATTTTTATTCCATTTAGCACCCGCCATTGTAGTTTTTACCGCGATAGTTTCTTTTTCCGCTATTCCCTTTGGAGAGCCGATAACTATTTTTGGCGAAACCATTGGATTGTGGGTTGCTAACTTAGACATTGGCTTGTTGTTTGTTTTCGCTGTTTCCTCGATGGGTATTTACGGAATGGTTTTAGGGGGACTTGCTTCTAATAACAAATATTCCCTTATGGGAGGGTTACGCTCCGCAGCTCAAATGATTAGCTATGAGTTGACTTTAGGGCTTTCAGCGCTTGGCGTCATTGTGATGACCGGCTCTTTGAATTTGTCGGATATGGTCAACGCTCAAGAAACAATTCCAAATATTATTATCCAACCGCTTGGATTTCTTTTATTTTTTATAGCCGGTGTTGCTGAAACCAATCGAGCTCCTTTTGACTTACCCGAAGCTGAGCAGGAATTGGTTGCTGGATTTCATACTGAGTACTCTGGAATGAAGTTTGCCATGTTTTTCATGGGCGAATACATCAACATGATTACCATGAGCGCGTTGGTGACGCTTTTGTTTTTAGGCGGTTGGAATTCTTATGGGTTGCCTTTATTTCCAATTCTAGCGTTTGCCGGTAAAGTATTCTTTTTGCTTTGTGTTTTCATTTGGTTGCGCTCAACGTTTCCACGCATAAGATATGACCGACTAATGACGTTTGGCTGGAAAGTTTTATTGCCACTGTCTTTATTAAATTTGCTGTTCTATGGGTTTATTAAGGCCCTGTGAGCTGAGGAATAGTCCTATGTTTGCTTCCGCTTTTGATGGAATAAAAAATTTGCTGATTGGCTTGGGTGTGACTTTTAGGAACATGACCACGGAGCCTGAAACATTCCAATACCCAGAAGTTAAAAGAGACATGCCTTCTCGATATAGAGGGCGACACTTTTTGAATCGCGATGAAAATGGTTTAGAAAAATGTATTGGATGCAGCCTATGTTCTATTAATTGTCCTGTTGGTTGTATCCACGTTGTGGCAGCAGAAAATACGGAAGAGAATCGTGTTTCTCCGGGCGAGCGTTATGCCGCAGTTTACGAAATAAATATATTACGGTGTATTTATTGCGGCTATTGCGAAGAGGCGTGCCCAGTTGACGCGGTTGTATTAAGAGATCATTACGAGTTAGCGGATTATAAAAGAGACGCCTTTGTCTTAAAGAAAGACGAACTTCTGAAATATCCAGAACCTAATCAATTTAGAGTTAGTTACTTAGGGAATACGTCTAAAGTTTAAAAAAATAAAACTCCTCTATTTAGAGGTTTTTGAAGTTTTGTCGCGGGCCGCATTTTACAGGCGATTCGCTTTTTTATTTAGAGTTTTTGAGGCCGAATCGTTATGAAGATTCGGTCCGGTTTTTTTTTGCGTAATTTGAGGACGACTTGGAAATAGTAAACGATTTTGTATATCAAGCGGCAATAATCATCATCGGCCTAACTGCGGTATGTGCGAGTTTAGGGGTCATCTTATGTTCTTCCCCTATATATAGCGCGTTATACCTGATTGGTAACATGGTTTGCTTAGCCATGCTTTACCTTTTGTATCACGCCGAATTTATTGCAGCGGTTCAAATGATCGTTTACGCAGGCGCAGTAATGATTTTATTTTTATTTATTATTGCACTATTAGGCGGAAAAAAAGAACTGCAGGAAAACTCGTTACAAAGAACTATAGCCTTTGGGTTTGCCGGACTGTTATTTGGAGAGTTATTGCTAGCCGCCACTGTTGGAGCGACTAAACCTATTGAAGGAATTTTTGATCCGATTAATTTAAAGGTTATTGGCGGCGCCAAAGCTATTGGGCTGACTTTGTATTCTAAGCATTTAATTCCATTTGAATTAGCTTCCATTTTATTACTGGTGGCTACTATTGGAGTTATCTGTTTGGCTAAGTTTCCGTTAAAGCAAATCAAGAAAAGCTTAAATTCTTAAACAAGAGGAAGAAAAATGGGTAGTCAATTTGTTTTAATTGTTAGCGCATCCATTTTTTGTATTGGCGCAACGGGTTTTCTCATTAGAAAAAATCCTCTAGTTATGTTTATGTCCCTTGAGTTGATGCTAAATGCAGTCAACTTCCTCTTAATAGGGTATTCGCATTTTTTAAAGTCTTTGGATGGCCAAATATTTGCTCTTGTTGTTATGACGGTAGCGGCAGCCGAAGTTGTGGTTGGGTTAGGAATTATTTTGACTATTTTCCGGACTAGACACGAGCTTAATGTTGACGAGATTGACGCTTTGAAAGGATGATCGTTTGTTTTATACCTGGTTAATTTTAATTCTTCCTTTATTGGGCTTTGCCGGCTTGAGCTGGTTTGGCGATCGGATTCCAAAAAAATTAGTAGGACCTGTTGGTTGTGCCACGGTGGGCGGTTCCTTCTTTTTTACTTTGATTGCGTTAATCCATCTATTGTCCATGGAGCCGGGAGAACGTGTCGGTAATGTCCAGACCCTTTATCATTGGATTCAATCTGGAAATTTTACGCTAGATCTCGCTATTTTGATCGATCCACTTTCGGTTTTTATGCTGCTTGTTATCACCGGAGTTGGTTTTCTAATTCATGTTTATTCAATTGGCTATATGGAGAAAGATCCTAACATTGATACTTTCTTCGCTTATTTAAATCTGTTTATTTTTTCCATGTCGGTTTTGGTTTTGGCCGCAGATTTTTTCTTCTTGATAGTCGGTTGGGCGTTCGTAGGGTTAGCTTCTTATTTGTTGATTGGTTTTTGGACCGAGAAAACCAGCGCAGTGTTTGCAGCGCGCAAAGCGTTTGTAATGAACGTGATCGGCGATGTGGGAATGGTGATCGCCGCTTTTATGATATTTGAGAATTTTGGTTCCATTACATATATGGATGTCTTTGCCCAAGCTCCAGAGAAGTTTTTGGCAAACGACGATACCATGTTGCTGATTACTTTATTTCTGTTGGTTGGAGCGTTTGCTAAATCCGCGCAAATTCCATTACACACTTGGCTTCCAGACGCTATGGAAGGTCCAACCCCAGTCAGCGCTCTAATCCATGCCGCGACTATGGTAACGGCGGGAGTTTATTTGGTCGCTCGTTGTCACGTTCTGTACGACTTAGCTCCTTACACGATGATGTTGGTCGCCGCTGTTGGAGTGATTACGGCACTATTTGCCGGTTCTATGGGAATGGTTCAATACGACATTAAACGCGTAATAGCCTACTCCACTATGAGTCAGTTAGGGTACATGTTTCTGGCTGTAGGAATTGGAGTTTATTCGGTCGGCATGTTTCATTTAATGACACACGCATTCTTTAAAGCTCTATTATTTTTGGGCGCCGGAAGCGTCATTCATTCCATGAACGACGAACAAGATATTCGTAAGATGGGCGGTTTAAAAGAATCGATGCCAATCACTTACTACACTTTCTTAATCGGAACTTTAGCTTTATGCGGTTTCCCTTTAACCGCTGGGTATTTTAGTAAAGAAGCGATTATTATGAGTTCCTGGTACGCAGAGGGAAGTAATCCTGTTTTTTGGGCCTTAGCTATCGCAGGCGCTGGAATGACAGGGTTTTATGCATTCCGCGTGTTTTTCTATTCCTTTTTTGGAACGTGTCGAACAGCCGAGGCGCATCCTCACGAATCGCCAACTATCATGACATACCCACTATTGATTCTAGCTTTTTTCGCGATTTTTGCGGGATTCGGGGCTCCGTTGGCGCACTCGTTTTTAGCTCCAGTATTTGGAGGCGTTGTTCCCGAGCATCACACGAATGGATTTTTAGAGATTATAGCCGTTGGCGTCGCTTTAAGCGGAATTATTGTCGCCGCTATATTTTATGCCGAAGGCGGCGAAGCAGAAGGCAAATCTGACGGTCTTAAAGAGTTGTTAGCCCCTATTCACGATGTTTTGTTCCGAAAATATTATATCGATGAATTGTATGACGTTTTGATTGTTCAGCCAGTTAAAAAAACCGGCGAATTTATTTGGAAAACAGGCGAGCAAAAGGGCATTGATTTTGTTGTTGACGAGGTTGGGGCGCAAGTCAAAGAAATGAGTCGTCTTCTAAGTATTTGGCAATCTGGAAAAGTAAGAATATACGCTTTGAATATGATAGCCGGCACTGTGTTTGTGCTAATTTTTGTAGTCTTTTTATAAAGAATAAATTCTATTTTAAATTTTTAACGTTTTCTCTATATGCTTGCTTTAATTATTGCGATACCACTAATTGCCGCCATCGCGCTCTTTAGGATTCCGTCTGAAAATAAAGAGTTGGTTCGGAAGATTGCGCTAGGGTCTTCCGGTTTGGTTTTTCTTTTGGCGTTTGGAGTCTTTTTAGGTTTCGATTCCGCAAACTCGGCGATGCAGTTTGTTCATGAATGTTCTTGGGTAAGCGTTTTAAATATTCAATTCAAGCTTGGAGTAGACGGAGTCAGCGTATTAATGGTCTTGTTAACGGCCCTCTTAGCTTGCGCGTCTATTTTTTATTATTTAAATGGTAAAGATGTATCGGTTACTTTTCTCGCTTTGATGTTGGTGTTAGAAGCCGGTATTTTGGGCGTTTTTATGGCGCTCGATACGGTTTTATTTTATGTGTTTTGGGAAGTGATGCTGATCCCGGCTTATTTCTTAATAGGATTTTGGGGCGAAGGAGATCGCGTTTACGCGACCACCAAGTTTGTTATTTATACGTTGGTTGGAAGTCTTTTAATGTTAGTCGCCATTATTGGCGTTACGATAGCTCATTACGAAGCTACCCATATTCTAACCTTCGATATTCAGACCTTGGTTCATACTGAGATTCCAAAAAGCGATCAAATATGGATGTTTATTTGTTTCTTCATGGCGTTTGCTATTAAGGTGCCGATTTTTCCATTTCATAGTTGGTTGCCACATGCATATGGCGCGGCTCCTATTCCTGTATTAGTTCTATTAACGGGAGCAATGTCAAAAACGGGCGCCTATGGTTTTATTCGATTTTGTTTGCCGTTATTTCCCGATGCGGCTGAAATGATGGGTTTTGTTATTGCCGGCATGGCGGCTACGGGTATGATTTACGGCGCCTGGATTGCGATTGCCCAAAAAGATATTAAATCGTTAGTGGCATATTCTAGCGTGAGCCATCTTGGTTTTATTGTGTTAGGTATTTTTGCGTTAAACGATCAAGGTCTTGATGGCAGCGTATTGCAAATGTTTAACCATGGAATTATTGCGGCGGCATTATTTTTTATCGTTGATATTCTTGAAAAGAAATTGGGTTCCCGAGACCTAAGTCAAATGCGCGGTTTGAAAGGAAAAATGCCCATTTTATATGGAATTTTTATGCTGATTACCATGGCGGCGTTAGGACTTCCCGGTCTGAACGGTTTTGTTGGCGAGTTTTTAATTTTGGCGGGAGTTTGGACTTCTTCGTCAATGTCCGGATTAGCGGCAATATACGTTTTAATGGGAGGCTTAACGATCACGTTTGCCGCCATTTATATGCTGTTTTTCTTTCAAGGAGCCATGCAGGAAAAGAATGAAGAACTACCGACAGATTTGACGGATATCGATAAAAAGCAAATTTATATGTTATTGCCCGCGTGTGTTTTAATTGTGTTTATTGGTTTATTTCCAAAACCTTTTGTAGATACGATCTCTCCTACAACCAAGCATATTTTAACTATAGAGAAAACAGTTAAAACTTCAAAGGGCCATTCTGACGAGCATCATTAATAAAGTTGATGTTTCCTACCTCCCCAATTTTAATTTAAGTTTAATATGAAACTAGGCGACCGTATTGAAAGCGGCGAATTCCTAGAAAGACCAAATCGCTATCTTGCTAGAGTTAAGATAAATGGCGAAGAGCTTCAAGCTCATGTGCCGGACCCCGGTCGATTGCCTGGTTTGATGATTCCTGGAAGAGAAGCGCGCCTTATTTATAACCCAGGGCCTAAGAGAAAAACTTCATATACGTTAGCGTTAATACGCCACGGGAATATTTGGGTAAGCGTCTATCCAGTTTTTGCCAATAAATTAGTTGGGCAAGCTTTAGCTGAGAAGCAAATGGATTGCTTCGATCCTTATAAAGATTTTCGAGCGGAAGCCAAAGAAGGAAAAAGTCGCTTTGATTTTAAATTAGAGTTTGCGAATGGTTCCGTAGGTTTTGTCGAAGTAAAGTCGGTTAGTTTGGTGGAAGGCGGTATCGGTAAATTCCCAGACGCTCCTACCGAGCGGGGGCGTAAGCATCTAAGAGAATTGATTGCGCTTAAAAAAGAAGGTTATAGTTCTTCAGTAGTATTTGTTTCGCAACGATCCGATACGCGTAAAATAATACCAAATACGGAAATAGATCCAGAGTTTGCGGAAATTTTGAAGGAAGCGGAACAGTGCGGAGTTAAGTTGTACGGTTATAATTGTCGTGTTACTAAGGATTCTGTTTCGCTTAATAAAAGGATAGAAGCAACTGCAGACTATTAGAAAAAAGGTTCAAAGTTTGGGATAACGTACCAGGAACTTTTATCGAGGACCCATTTTTGCTCAACGGCAATGGTCTTTACTCGATTGCTAGGTAAAACCACGACTCTGTATTCATGGGTGATGACTGCTTCATCGAACGCTTCTTCGGGATTTGGAAAAGATTGTTTGACGGGTATACCTTTGCGATAAAAGATTGCGCCGACTAGGGCCGAGTCGCTAATAGTGACTCTTTTTTGAAATTCTCCCATTTTGGAAAGACAACCTTCTCTTAGTGGGGAGAGAACTAATAAAGTGCAAGCGTTTCTACTTTTGCTTTCGAAATCGTTATTGAAAACTCGAATGCTATCCCACAGTTTTTTCCTTTGCGTCAAATAAAGATTATCCATAGTTGCGCAAGAGAAAATACAGAGAACAATTATTGTTCCGCAAAGAATTATTTGTGTCTTTTTAGAAAAGATCCAAAATCGGTTTTTCATTAGCCTATTTAAGAGTATTCTAATGGAAAGTTTCACTAATAGATTATATAAGATTTAACCGATTATCGACAACGTTTAGTCCTCAGATTGGCCAGTCTATTGAAAAAGAAAAGCTTTAGTTCCAAACCTCCCGTCAATAAAGTAAAACGCTCGAACCCTGGGAAAAGAAAAGGCAATGCAAAGCCAGCGGCTTGGGATCAAGTCGCGGCTTGGTACGATGCCTTAGTGGGCGATTCCGGGAGCGATTATCATCGTAAAGTAATAATGCCCGGCGTTTATAAGTTATTGGATTTACCCGAAAAAAGTGAAATTTTAGATTTAGCCTGTGGACAAGGCGTGTTTTGTCGTTATTTGTCAAAAAAAGGTTTTTCGGTTCATGGAGTCGACGTTTCAAAAGAATTACTCAGCCGCGCTCGTTCTCGATCGGATAAATTAATCAAATATACTTTAGCGGATGCCGCAGAGGGAGAGTTTTTAAATGAAAGTTCCTTTGACGCAGTTGTGTGTTTATTGGCGTTGCAAAATATAGAAAAATTGGAGTCTGTTTTTCTTAATGTGTCGCGCCGCTTAAAGCCTGGCGGAAAATTTGTGGCGGTTGTGACTCATCCATGTTTTAGAATTCCAAGGCAAACTCATTGGGGGTGGGATGAAAATAAAAAAATGCAGTACCGTCGCGTTGACCATTATAAATCGGAAATAGAAATTCCAATCATAGCTCCGCCGTTTTCAGATCCTGATAATTTCACAGTCACCTACCACCGTTCTCTCCAATCATATGTCGAAGCTTTATCAAAAGCGAACTTATGGATAGATGCGTTAGAGGAATGGGCTTCCAATAAGGTTAGCGAGCCGGGTAAAAGATCGCGAGCCGAAAATAGAGCGCGAAAAGAAATTCCCCTGTTTATGGCTTTCCGGGCTCGGCTTTCATCGTAAAAAAATGAAATTTATTCCAAAGGCTTGATGGGTTTGTCTTGTTCGATAGCTTCTCTGACGGAGCGCATCCAATCTTGATAAAACGCAATGTTGTGAATGGAGTTGAGCCTCATCGCTAAGATTTCGTTTGCCATGAATAAATGGCGAATGTAAGCGCGAGAATAATTTTTGCAGGCATAGCAGGCGCAACCTGGATCGATTGGTAAATCATCTTTTAAGTATTGAGCGTTTTTGATATTAAGTTTTCCGTTCCGAGTAAAAAGACTGCCGTTGCGCGCGTTTCGAGTAGGCATAACACAATCAAAAAGATCAATACCCATTGCGGAACAATTGGCCAGATCTTCGGGCGTTCCAACCCCCATTAAGTAGCGAGGAGAATCTTTGGGGAGTATGTTCGCGGTGAATTCGGCAATTTCGAGCATATCTTCTTTTTCTTCTCCGACGCTCAAACCTCCAATTGCGTGACCCTTAAACCCAATATCGACAATTTGGTTTGCGCTTTCTTGTCTTAGGTCTTTATCCATTCCGCCTTGTACAATTCCGAAAAGCGTTTGTTTGTCGTCGGTATGAGTTTCGCGACATCTTTTTGCCCAACGCGTAGAAAGCTCCAAGGATGTTTTTAGGCGCGGTCTTTCTGTGGGTAGCGGAAGAAGTTCGTCTAAAGCCATTATAATATCGGAGCCCAATGACTGTTGAATCTCCATGGCCTTTTCGGGCGTTAGTAAGTGTTTCGATCCGTCAATATGCGATTGGAATTGAACGCCTTCTTCCGATACTTTTGCTAGTTTGGCCAAGCTAAAAACTTGGAAGCCGCCGCTGTCGGTGAGAATTGGTTTATTCCAGTTCATAAAACGATGCAGTCCGCCAAGCTCTTCGACAATTTTATGACCTGGTCGTAAAAAAAGGTGATAAGTGTTGCCTAAAATTATTTGAGCGCCGCATTCTTCCAAATCTTCTGGGGACATCGCTTTGACAGATCCTTGAGTGCCTACAGGCATGAAGGAGGGGGTTTCGATGACGCCGCGGGACGTTGTTATTCTTCCCAATCTTGCTTTGGAATGGCTATGTTGTTTAATGATTTCAAAATGAAACATTGAAGTAAACGCTTTTGATGAAAAGACAGATTAGAAAACGCTAACTAGTTTACTATTTTAAAAGAGTATCTAAGATAGCTTTTTGGACGTGGAGTCGGTTTTCGGCTTGATCGAAAATAATCGATTGAGGTCCATCCAGGACGTCGGACGCAATTTCTTCATCGCGATGAGCCGGAAGGCAATGCATAACCAAAGCATTTGGCTTTGCCGCTTTTAGAACGCTTTGGTTGATTTGATAGTTTTTTAGCCGTTCTTTTTTTTGGTCGCCGTCTTTGTCCCCCATACTAACCCAAACGTCGGTGTAGATTACGTCTGCATTTTCGGCGGCTTCAAGAGGGTCTTCATATAAATCCAATTGGCCCGATCCGTCCAAAGTTTCCGGGATCTCAGGTTTTAAATCGGAAGGCGAAGCGATTGTCAGATGCATGTTCATCAAATTCGCGCCTAAAATCCATGAATAGGCTACGTTATTTCCGTCTCCTATATAGGCGACTTTTACTTCTTCAATTCGGTTTAACTTTTCTTTAATTGTGAAAATATCGGTCAATATTTGGACAGGGTGGTTTAAGTCGGTTAATCCGTTTATGACGGGAATGGTTGCGTGTTTGGCGAAGTCTTCTAAGAACTCATGTTCGTGCGTTCGGATAAGGACTCCATGAAGATAACGCGAAAGCACTTTGGCCGAGTCGGCGGCAGTTTCTTCTCGTTTAATTTGAAGTTGATCCGAACTTAAGAAAATTGCTTGGCCTCCTAATTCGTACATTCCGACTTCAAACGAGATTCGAGTGCGAGTAGATTCTTTGGAAAAAATCATCCCAAGGGATTTGCCTTCCAAACTTTTATGAGGCTCGCCTTTTTCGCGTTTTTTCTTAAGAAGAGCCGCTTTTTCAAAAAGAGCGAGAACTTCTTCTCGGTTGATATCGTTTAAAGTGATTAAATCTTTTTTCATTGTATTGAGTTTCTTAAGCTTTTTATGTGTAAAAAACTCTCAAAGCTTTTGGAGGCTTTGAGAAAGGGTTTTGATAAGCCCATCGATTTCTTTTTTAGTAATGATCAACGGAGGTATGAATCTTAAGGTATTTAGTTGTACGCAATTGATTAAATATCCTTTATCCATACAATCCATGATAATGGGAGCCGCCGGTTTACTAAGTGTCGCGGCCAGCATCATGCCGCGAGATCTAACGTCGATTATTACGGGGAATTTGGTTTTTAATTCGTCCAAACGGGATTTAAAGTAATCGCTGTTTTCCTTTGCATTATCTAGAAAACCCTGACTCGTCAAAACTTTTAAAGAGGCTAAAGCCGCTGCGCATGATAGCGGATTGCCGCCAAAAGTTGCGGCATGGGTTCCAGGTACAAAATGTTTCATAGCTTTATTTGAAGCCCCTAGAGCTCCGATAGGAACGCCGCCTCCAAGAGCTTTTGCCAAAACAATAACGTCTGGCTTTACGCCAAAAGTTTGATAGGCGAAAAGATTCCCAGTTCTTCCAAAGCCTGTTTGTACTTCGTCAAAGATCAAAAGTAAGTCGTTTTCGGCGCAAATCTTTTTTAAATCTTTCAAAAAGTTTTTATTTGAAATATTGACGCCGCCTTCGCCTTGAATGGGTTCGACTAAAATGGCGCATGTTTTTGAGGTGACTGCATTTCTAGCCGCTTCCGCATCGTTGAAAGCTACGTGCTTAAACCCAGACGGAAGAGGAGAAAAACCATGATGGATTTTCTTTTGTCCCGTTGCGGCCATACTTCCCAGGGTGCGGCCATGAAAAGAGTTTTTCATGGCAATAATTTCAGCTCGGTTTTTATATCCTTTGTCAAAAGATGCGCGTCGCGCCAATTTAATAGCCGCCTCGTTTGCTTCGGCCCCGCTATTACAAAAAAAGAATTTATCGGCGAAAGAGTGTTTACAAAGTTCCTCAGCCAATAAAGACTGAGGTTCTATATGATAAAGATTAGATACATGAAGCAGTTTGCCAGCTTGATCCCGAATCGCTTTTACAACCTCGGGGTGACAGTGGCCTAAATTATCAACCGCTAAACCGGCGACAAAATCGATATATTTTTTTCCAGAACGATCCCAAACTTTGGTTCCCTTGCCTTTGGTCAAAACGATGGGGAATCGACCATAAGTTTGAGCTACGTGTTTTGCCGTTAGTTTTATAATTTCGTCGTTCGTTTGCATAGATTTAATTTTTGACAAGTTTGTTCCCTTAAGTTTTGTTCTAAGAATGATTTCAAGCTAAAATGTTACGGATTGGGAAATGGGAAATTTACCATAAAACTCAAGGGCTGGCAATCGTGGAAACCCAATGAATTCTATAAGAAAAGCCTTCAGTATGAAGATAAAGCCCAAGTTAGGTTCGCTTGCGGGAGGTTTAAGAGAAAAACTATATTCCAAAGCGTTAGATTTCTTTTTTCCACAACCATGCGCTTATTGCGAAGCAAAAAGGATTTCTGGGGGGCCGTATCTTTGTGGAATGTGCCAAGACGCAATCCAGTTTATTTCTTCGTCATATTGTCGACTATGCGGAATTCCCTCTAATCTTGCCTATGAAGTTTCCAAAGAAAAATTTATTTGCGGTTCTTGTCGAAAAGATCCTCCCATGTTCAACAAAGCGAGATCTTTGGGCATTCATCAAGGAGTTCTTAGGAAGCTGATTCACGAATTAAAATACGGGATGCGTCCTGGAGTGATGAAAGAAATTGAATCGTTACTGGAGATTTATTTTGCAAATCGAAAGTTGAACGACTTTTATGTAACTCCCATTCCGCTTCATATTCAAAAATTGGAACAACGGGAATTTGATCAAGCGTATCTGATCGGTCGGAAGATTGCAGAAATTCTTAATCTTAGTTTTTTGCCCGAGGTTTTAGAGAGAATTGTCGATACGCAACCTCAAGCGTCTCTTAGAAAGACGGATCGCTTAAAAAATGTTCGAGGAGCTTTTCGTTTTTTAAATGAAGCGGAAATTGAAGGTCGGGATTTTTTGTTGGTAGACGATGTGTTTACTACGGGAGCTACATTGAACGAAGCGGCAAGAATACTAAAGCGAGCTAAGGCCAATCGCGTTTATGCTTTTTCCCTAGCTCGCGCTAATTAAGAAAACGGCTATCCCTTGAGGGATAGATCGTTATTTAGAGGTTATCAAACTCTAAGTCCGCCTGTAACAAGCCACCAGGAAAGGATGCTGGCAACGTAACCTAAAGCAATAACTGGGGACCATTTGAGATGACTCATAAAAGTGTAGTTTTCACTTTCGACTCCCATTACGGCCACCCCAGCTGCGGAACCGATCGAAAGTAAACTTCCCCCAACGCCGCAAGTCAAAGTGATGAGTAACCACTGGTCTAAACCCATTGTTGGGTCCATTTTTAAGACCGCAAACATAATTGGGATGTTGTCTACAATAGCGGATAAGACTCCTACCATGATGTTAGAGTAAGTCGGTCCCAAAGTTCCGTAAAGACCTTTGCTCACCATCGCTAAATAGCCCATATATTGCAAAGCTCCGACTGCGGATAATATGCCGAAGAAAAATAAGAGAGTGTCAAACTCGACTCTTTCTATTTGTTTGAATAGGTCAAATCGTGGAGCTTTTCTTCTTTCCTCAGTGAGTCCGATTTTGATTAAATATTTCTTTTCGCCCCATCGATCTAAGTAATATCCTTTTACCATTAAAAATCCCAGACCAAACATCATGCCCAAAAATGGAGGCAAATGTAAAAATTGATGGAAGGAAACGGCGGTTGCTACGGTGCAAATACCCAGAATAATGATGGTGCGCGCTCCGGTTTTCATCTTCACTTCTTCTTTATCTGAAGTGGGTTGTTCATTTGGAACAAAGAAGAACATAATTGTCGCTGGAATTACCCAATTAATGATCGAAGGAATTACTAAATAAGAGAACTCCATAGTGTTAATTTTTCCAGCGGTCCATACCATTAATGTAGTAATGTCCCCAAAAGGACTCCACGCGCCGCCTGCGTTTGCCGCAACCACAATGTTGACAAATGCCGGGACTATGAACTTTCCGTTTCCGGAACTAACCGCCAACGCTACGGTGGACATGAGCAATGCACTGGTTAAGTTATCGGCTAGAGGAGAGAGTAGAAAAGTGATTCCTCCCGTAGCCCAATAAAGCTGGCGGAAACCAAGCCCTTTGTTTAATAACCAGGACCTTAGGCATCGAAATACGTTTCTCTCTTCTAATGTATTGATGTAAGTCATGGCGACTAGCAGAAAGAAAAACAATTCTCCAATTTCTGCAATCAAATGTTTTAGAAAGTCGTGAGCATGACTGTCATGACCAATTTCGTAAACGCCTATAAGAAACCACATAAAACAGCCGATCAAAACGACAGGCTTAGATTTTTTTAAGTGAATTTTCTCTTCTAATATGACAAGGGTATACGCGCCTACAAATGCCAATAGAGATATATAACCCGCCCAAGTGTTGGTAAGCGATGCCATATCGAGGCCCTTTCAAAAGTTAAGGGAATTATCGAAAGATCATACCTTTAACGGTAGAGTCTCCCTTTTAAAAGAATGATAAATTTTATTAACGCCATCAGGCGTTTCATTAGGCAATACACAAACCTCTGAATATCCCTTTATAGACTTTTTTGTTGGATATTCTTTAAAATATTGCCGTCTAATTAAGCGCCAAGTAACAATTAGATTTCATCGAGCTGTATAAGTTGTATGCTAATCCATAATGATTTAAAATACAATGGCTTATTATCTCTATAGGGTATTTTTGTAAGATATTATAGGAGTTTTTTTTAATTCCGAAAAAAATAACGAAAAAAAACTTAATTTTTATTACAAAATCATTCAAAAGATTAGACTTAGCTTTCGCAGGCTGGAAGAAGGAATAAAGTTGACTGTTCTCCAAATTGTGATACCATTCCAATGTTGATATTTGGTATTGATTTATCGAGTCTTATTTTAATCGGCTAAACTTGGGTCGTATAAATTTTGACCATAGAAAACTTTCTTTCTAGCGGCAAACAATTTGTCGACGAAGGATTAAACCGATTATTGCCAAAAGAAGGAACGTATCCTGAAAGTATTCACCAGTCGATGCGTTATAGCGTACTTGCTGGCGGTAAAAGGTTACGTCCATTGCTTGTTATTGCGGCTGCGGAAGCTGTGGGAGGAAGTCGCAAATCTGTTCTTCCCTTTGCGGTCGCCGCGGAGTTGATTCATACCTATACGCTTATTCACGACGACCTACCCGCGTTAGACGATGATAACCTGCGGCGGGGCAAACCGACGAACCACAAAGTATTTGGTGAAGCAATAGCGATACTCGCCGGGGACGCTCTTCTGACTCATGCGTTTTCCATAATGACGAATGCCGCCTTGATGGAATCGATACCGGAGAAAAACGTTTTAAAAGCAGCCAACGAAATGGCTAAGGCCATGGGATCGATGGGAGTAATTGGAGGTCAGGTAGTCGATATTGAATCCGAGGGATCTCCCGTAAATGCCGAAACGTTGGAATACATTCATATATACAAAACGGGGTTTTTAATTCGAGCTTGCATTCAGTGTGGCGCGGTTTTAAGCCAAGCCGCCCCAGCTCAATTCAACTCATTGTCCCGTTATGGAGCTCATATCGGACTTGCCTTTCAGATCATCGACGATATTCTTGATATAACTAGCGAAAAAGATGTTTTAGGAAAAGATGTCGGAAGCGATTTGGAAAGAGAAAAAGCGACCTATCCCGCTTTGTTTGGACTTGAAGAATCCAAGAAAAAAGCGGAATGGTTAGTAGACGAAGCGATTGCTAGTTTAAATGATTTTGACGAGCGAGCGGAACCTCTTAGAGGTATCGCCCGGTTTTTTGTAGAACGAACCTTTTAATTTGATATAACCATGGCCAAATTCCTTGATAGCGTCAACAGCCCCAGCGATTTGAAAAAAATCAAGAAGGAGGACTTACCCGCAGTCGCAGGTGAGATTCGCCAAGTGCTGTTAGAGACTATTTCCAAGACTGGAGGGCATCTAGCCTCGAACATGGGAGTGGTAGAGTTAACTTTGGCTATGCATTACGTTTTTGACAACCCGACGGACAAGTTTGTTTGGGATGTAGGACATCAATCTTATGTCCATAAATTGCTGACGGGGCGAAAAGAACGATTTGATTCTTTGAGACAGTATGACGGATTAAGCGGTTTTACAAAAAGGGAAGAAAGCGAACACGATCATTGGAATTGTGGGCATGGAGGGACCTCTATTTCTGCAGCTCTTGCTTTTGCTATGGCTCGCGATTTGAAAAAAGAAGAAAATAAAGTGCTAGCCGTTATCGGGGACGGTTCCTTAACCGCCGGTATGGCTTTAGAGGGATTGAATCATACCGGTCATGTGAAAAACGATATGATCGTTGTGTTGAACGATAATGAGATGGCGATAGCTCCGAATGTTGGCGGTATGTCCGCGCATTTAAGTCAGATAATGACCGGCCAAGTGATGACCAAAATTAAGCGCCAGGTAGATGAAATGTTGTTATCTATCCCTGGAATTGGGAAAGATATCTCTCATTACGCTCACCGGTTAGACGAAGCCATAAAAGGCGTTTTTATCCCTGGACGATTATTTGAAGATCTTGGGTTTCGCTATATAGGTCCTGTAGAAGGTCATAATGTTGAAGCGTTGATTGAAACATTTAATTCTATTAAGGATTTGAAAGGCCCAACGCTGCTTCATGTTATTACCCAAAAAGGTAAGGGATATAAAGTCGCCGAAGAGAATGCGTATGTTTGGCATGGCGCAAAACCGTTTGATATCGAAACGGGTGAGTTTCATAAAAAACCTGCAAACCCGGCTTACACCGCCGTTTTTGCCGAAGCGTTGATAGAGCTAGCCAGAGAAGATGAAAAGATAATTGGCATTACGGCCGCTATGCCAGATGGCACTGGAATTAACAAGTTTGAAAAAGAGTTCCCAGATAGGACTGTCGATGTTGGGATGGCGGAACAACATGGCGTTGGTTTTGCCGGGGCTTTATCGATTGAAGGATTTCGTCCGGTTGCGGCGATTTATTCTACATTCCTTCAGCGAGCGTACGATCAGGTGGTTCACGACATTTGCTTAATGGATTTGTCGATGACATTTGCAATGGATCGCGCTGGAATCGTTGGAGAAGACGGCCCCACTCATCAAGGTATGTACGACATAGCGTATTTAAGGACACTGCCGAATATGGTGGTGATGGCTCCTAAAGATGAAAATGAACTAAGGCATATGCTAAAAACTTGTATTTATCATGAAGGTCCAGCCGCGTTGCGTTATCCGCGAGGAGCGGGTCTGGGAGTAGCGATTGATAAAGAAATGAAATCCCTTGAGATTGGGAAAGCGGAGTTATTACAAGATGGAAAAGACGTTGCTCTGTTTGCGTATGGGAATATGGTTCAAGCGAGCTTAGAAGCCGCCCAAAGCTTAGAGAAAGAAGGTTTAAGCGTAGCGGTAATTAACGCCCGTTTTGCTAAACCCGTTGATAAAGATATGTTATTAAAATATGCTCAATCCGTTGGTCAAATTGTGACGTTAGAAGAACACGCACTGGATGGAGGCTTTGGCAGCGCTGTAATAGAAGCGTTAGAAGAGCTAGAAGCTCTATCTAATGTTAGAGTTAAGAGAATTGGCGTTCCCGATATTGTTGTTGAGCATGGAGCTCCTAAAATAATTCGTAAAAACTTGAAACTGGACGCCGAAGGAGTAACTGAAACCGTTTTAGAATTTGTTGAAAAAGGCAAAGTCGCTTTAGCCCAACCTAAAAATGGGAAGAAGGGCTTTAGTAAGAACGGCAAAAAAGAATATTCTAATAACGGAAAAGCTCAGTCGCAAAACGGCAAAAAGAGTTCATTAAAGGTAAAGCAAACCGTCAATGGGTAGAACGGCCGAAGTCGAACGGTCTACAGGGGAAACGCAGATTAAGATTTCCGTCAACCTGGACGGAACGGGCCGCTCTGAAATAAATACCCCCATACCATTCCTTTCCCACATGCTCGATCAAGTATCTCGCCATGGGTACTTCGACCTGAATGTTCAGGCAAAAGGCGATACTGAAATTGATGGGCATCACACTGTTGAAGATGTTGGTATCACTCTAGGGCTGGCTTTTCAAAAAGCGTTAGGGGATAAAAAAGGCATCAAACGCTTTTCGGATATTCGTGTTCCTTTAAACGAAGCTCTCGCAGAATGCGTAATCGATATTAGCGGACGCGCTTTTTTTGTGTTTAACGCAGATTTACCAAAAAGCAAAATTGGCGATTTCGACGTCGAATTAGTCGCCGAGTTTTTTCAGGCTTTTTCGGCAAATAGCGGAACGACTCTTCATATCGGTTGCGCTTATTACCAAAATCTACATCACGCAGTCGAGGCTATGTTTAAAGCGTTTGCCCGCGCTCTCGACGCGGCTGTGGCAATAGATTCCAGAACCGATAGAGTGCCTTCGACAAAAGGAACGTTGTAAGTGATTGCCGTTGTCGATTACGGAATGGGCAACCTTCGATCTGTCGAAAATGGTTTGAAAAACGTTGGAGCCGAAGGCAAGGCCACCAGTAATCCCCAAGATATTCTAAATGCAAAAGCAGTCATCTTGCCGGGTGTTGGCGCGTTTAAAGATTGTATGGCCAACCTCGAAAAATTTGATTTAATCGATTGCGTTCAAAAAGCGGCGCAAAGCGGCAAACCGTTTTTGGGGATTTGTTTGGGGCTTCAGTTGCTTTTTTCTGAAAGCGAAGAATTTGGTTCCCATCCGGGTTTGAATCTCATTCCAGGGAAAGTTAAGAAGTTTCGATTCCCGCCGGAAAATAACGAGTTAAAAATCCCACACATGGGTTGGAACCGCGTAAAGTTTCAAACTCAATCCAATTTGTTTGAAGGCGTTCCAGACAACTCTTATTTTTATTTTGTTCACTCCTATTATGTCGATCCGGAAGACAAAAATGTCATAGCCGCTACGGCAAATTATGGCGGCGATTTTGTTTGTGGAATTCGAAAAGACAACATTTACGCTTTTCAGTTCCACCCAGAAAAAAGTCAAAAGCTAGGTCTTAAGCTCCTAAAAAACTTTTCCGACCTTGCGCATTAAAAAGGAACGATAAGAAATTTTAATATTTCTAATCGTGCGTCGGAATTCCAATCCCTTTAAATTGATATGAGCGAATCCCGGGCAAACTATCTAAAAGGAATTTCCTTTGGCATGGTTACTTGCGGGCTCTGGGGTATATTACCCGTTATGCTCAAAGTTGCGTTGGAAGATTTTTCCAGTCCTACCATTGTTTGGTTTCGCTTCGCATTCTCGTTTTTTGTTTTGTTAGCGTATCTTACTTGGATAAATAAAAAACCATTATCCATAATCGTTCGCCCTCCCCCGTTAGGATTGGCGGCCGGAGTATGCCTCGCGTTAAATTACTACTATTTTATGATAGGGCTGGATTTAAGCGGTCCTTCTAATACGGCGGTGGTGATACAAATCGCTCCCTTGTTAGTAGTCATTGCGGGAGTGTTTCTTTATAAAGAGCGCTTTGATAAAGGGAAACAGTTTGGCTTAGCGGTAGCTATTATTGGGTTTATAGGGTTTTACTTAGATCAAAGAAATCATTCTGCAAACCCCAATCAATATTTCACGGCTAACGGTAATATAGTTTTTGCGGCAATTGTTTGGGCGATTTATGCAGTCGCTATGAAGCGGTTGACTAGCAAGCACGAAGCCCAGAATTTAAACTTTTTGGTTTATGGGCTTGCTATGGTTATTTTGATGCCGGGAATGCAGTGGATCGAATTGGCAAATGCAGACGGAATAGGGTGGATTCTTCTTATTGCATTAGGTTTAAATACGGTTTTGGCATATGGCAGCTTATTAGAGGCTTTAAAGTATATACCCCTCAGTCACATTAGTATGATCACAGCGCTCAATCCTTTTGTCACAATGACGACCATGGCGGCAGTCAGTTGGCTTGGCTTTACGGAATCGGAGAAAATTACAAACTTAGGTTACGCCGGAGCTGCGCTGGCTATATCCGGCGTTGCCTGGGTTGTTGGTAAATAAATATTATCTTTAACTGGCTTTTTCTCCGGTAACCACACCTGTAGGAATCGCTGTCACTCTAAAATGGCGGACATTTTGAATTCCGTTTTCTTCCAACCAACGGATTTTTTCATCGACAGGGTGGGCGTTACCTCCATCCGTAAATAATCCCATATTTAATCCAAATATTACGTCCTCAATAGGGGATATTAAAGATTCATCCGTGCAAAATCCATGGATAACGATTCTTCCTCCTGGATTCAAAGCGTCAATAGCTTTTTTAAGGGTTGCTCTGGCCCAATTGGCGTCGTACATATGTAAAATGTTAGCTAGTAAAATCAGGTCGTAACCTTCTCCAAGCGAGTCCTTTCCTATATCTCCAGGTCGGGTGTCCACTCGATCTTCAAGCCCGTATTTTTTAATATATTTTTTAGTGATTTTCAAAACAGGCGGGATATCCATTACCGTTGCTTTTAGCTTGGGGTGTTTTTTTGCCCATTCTAAAGCGTAAGTTCCAGGCCCTCCTCCAGCGTCAAGCATAGAGCTTGCGTCTTCTAAAGGTAGCTCGTCGGCCAGCATTTGGGTCGCTCGAATAGCTTTATCGTGCATAGCGTCGGTAAAGTTTTCCATGCGTTCAGGATCGTTACCCAAAACGTCCATCATTCTTTTAACCATTTTTCCATCTTGGACGAAGTCGGACAACTGATTCCAAACGGGAAGCAATTCGGACGATAACCGCATCCATTGGCTCATGGAGTGTTCGCCGGAGGATGTTAAGTAGGATGCCATATTTGCAGGTAATTGATATAAACGACCTCGTTTTTGAAGAAGTTCCAATCCACAAAGAGCGTTTAGCAAGCGCTCGGTTCCTTTAAGAGAAAGCTTCAAATCGTTTGAAATTTCCTCAATTGAAGAGGGATTATCTTCCAAATGGTCAAAAATTTTATGTTGATTAGCGATCAAAACAATAAATGATTTTTGATATCCATTTATTAAGTCGTTGATATATTTTCCTGTTTCCATGTTTTTTTCTCTATAAGGGTTGCGGATTTGAAAAATGGGCCCATATTATAGCTTGTAGGAAAATTCCTATTTTGAGGGAGGGCAAACGTCTTTAAAGATTAACAGATAAGGAAGAGAAATTTTTAAAAAGATAGAGGATTAAAAAACCAAAGAGGTCGCGATGAATAAGCGCGTAGTTTTAGGATTAGTTTTCGGAATCGTCGTTAGTGTTTTGGGTTTGAGTGGAGGGGTTTTAGCGTTGTCCGACGACGCAAAAAAGCAAGTAGTCTTAGTTGCTTTTAAAGCTCCAGATTTCGACGGGCAAAAAAACTGGATCAATTCGCCTGGATATAAATCCATGGAAGAGCTACGCGGTAAAGTTGTTCTGATAAATTTATGGACCTCTTCCTGCCTTTCATGCGTTCACGCATTTTCTCACGTTCAAGGCTGGCACGAAACTTATAAAGAAAAAGGGCTGACTGTAATAGGCGTTCATCCGCCGGAGTTTGGAGCCTCAAGAGACTTGGAAGATTTGATTTGGACCGCCAAGGATAGGGGATTAACATTTCCAATAGTGCAAGATAACGAATTCAAGCTTTGGAAGAAGTATGGCAATCGGATCTGGCCTGCTATATTTTTAATCGATAAAACTGGCGAAGTCCGTTATTCTCAACTAGGCAAAGGCAACTACCATAAAACCGAATCCTTTATTCAAAAGCTTTTGGGCGAGTAATTAGTTCAACGGTTTTTAAGAAGTGAAATTTTGCTATAAGATTAAAGCCTATCTCTTCGTCATCCTTGAGCCCTAAGGGCGAAGGATCTAGGTAATTAATTCCCGCCTTTGTTTTCAAGTATTGAAGAGTTAATCACCAACTAAAATTTACTTAGTTTCAACTCGTCCCCATTCCATGTCACTCTGCTATGAAACAGACGGAGTCAAGTTTGTTTTAGAAATAAAATTAAT
>JAYOZP010000041.1:0-2043 GCA_038154245.1 Nitrospinales bacterium
ATATAATATAACCTTTTTTTAAACTTTTTAACCTGTTTTTAGAGATTCCTATTAGTATTTTGAATCAAAAATATCCACAAATTCGGCCATTTTTAAATGTTTTATACTTTCCAAAATAAGCTTTGGAATTTATTCAGATGATTTATGTTATTTTAGCATCAGAAAGCCAACGACTATGAGAAACAAATTTCTTATGAGAATGTTTTCCAGAAAAATAAAAAAAATATTTCAATTTTTAATTTTTCTTTATTTGATATGCATCGCTCCTAACTGCTCTGCGTTTTCTTTGAATTCAAATTTATTTCGAGACCTAATTTCTCTAACCCTATCTCAAATAACTAAAACTCAAGTCAGCTTTCAAAATTTTGAATCGTCTTTTTCTCCAAAAATGAAATTTAAACTTGGAAATGTAGAATTTCGCAAAAAAGATAAAGTTATACTTTCAGCCCGAACTTTATATTTAGAACCTTCTCCAATGTTCTTATTATCTTGGAGAAAGACGCCAAGTTCAAAAGCATTTATGAACTTTAGCCTTGAAGATGGAAAAACTAAAAAAATCGATTTCAGAAAAGCCGAAGGTACATTACGAGCTAATTCCGAAACAATAAGGCTTGAATCAACCAAAATCCTATCTGCTAAGAGCGAGATATTGATATCTGGGGACTATCAAAAAGTTCTAAAAGCTTTTAACGGAACGATTGTAACTAAGCAGTTTGCTCTCGCTTCTTTTAAAGAGGCTGGACTTTCAGGAACCGTTGACCTAGACGCAAACATCTTGGGATATGTGAGTCAAGAGAAGAAAATCATTCCAATGAGTGGCAACGGAAAAATACTTGCTCAAAATGGGACCATAAAAAATCCATCCATTACCAACTTATTTGAAAAAGCTTTAGAACTAACAAACCAACGCGCCCTTCTTCCTCCTGTTTGGGATTTTAAAACTATTTCGGGGAACTTCTCTATTACCGAAGGAGTTTTACAATCAAACGATTTAAAACTTAAAAGCGATCCGATTGGCCTTAGAGGACGAGGAAATTTAAACTTTCTAACTAAAAGCTTTAATCTAAAGTTTCAAACTGAAAAAAAACTCGGGGCATACCATAAAAACGGCTTTGACTTACGTGGTACCTACAAATAACCTAAAATTCACCACAATGCCAATTCAAACTTGCCACTTTTAAACGCCAAGTTCCACCTATAAAAACACAACTTTTTGGAATTTGAAAATTAGGCGTAGTATTGCTTGACAATATCAATTAGACCTATAAAATCAAAAAAAACTATCATTTTTCTTTTATATTCATTGAGTTCAGCTCCGTGCACTTTTTGTAACAAAAAATGTGGCTGGCATGTAGCGCTCCAAAAAAATTCTATAAAAAGAAAAATAAATTGAGTCTCATAAATTTTTAAAGGCAGACCGATGGATAGCGAAAAAATTGACCTCTCTTCAATGAAAATTCTGCTTGTCGACGATATTCCTGCAAACTTAAACGTCCTTGTAGAAACGCTTAAAAATGAAGGTTACAACTTATCATTCGCAACTAGCGGCGAAATAGCCCTTACAACCGTGGAAAAATTCCGTCCAGATCTTATCCTTTTAGACATTATGATGCCTGGGATAGATGGATTCGAAACTTGCCAGCGTTTAAAAGAAAATGAAAACACAAAAGACATTCCCATTATTTTCATCACCGCCAAAACTGATACTGAAGATATTGTCAAAGGGTTCTCCCTTGGAGGAATGGACTATATAACAAAACCCTTTAGGCAAGATGAAGTTTTAGCTCGAGTAAGAACTCATTTGACATTGCAAAAGATTTTACGAGAAAAAGACGAGCTAATTTCGGAACTCAAGGACACTCAACAAATATTAGAAAACTCGGCAAGGATAGATTTACTAACTGGACTGTACAACAGAAAAGATTTAGAAGAAAAATTAGATCAAGAAAAACATAGAAGCGAGTTAAACAACACCTCGTTTTCAATTGCCTTAGCTGGCATTGATTGCTTTAGCGATATCAACGGGGAATTTGGAGACTATGT
>JAYOZP010000041.1:2053-10110 GCA_038154245.1 Nitrospinales bacterium
TCGCATCGACTCTTTCCGCAAATATTCGGCAAAAAGAATTTATAGGCCGATGGACAGGATCGCACTTTTTAATCTTACTCCCACAAACCAGCTTAGAAAACTCTCAAAGCATTGCCGAAGATTTACGCGCAAAAATGGAAAACGAAAAAATCGACTATAACGGGAAGGATATACCCTTCACTCTAAGCTTCGGAGTCTCCGAATTCAAAAAAGGAATTGAATTATATCGTTTCCTTAAAAACACAGAAGACGAATTGCGGTCAGCCAAAAAAACAACTAGAAACCAGGTGATCACAATAGAATCCTAAAAAATGTAGAAGCTATCCCTCCGAGGATTTTCATTTTGCCTATTCAACCATCCGACTTCAAATATATTAGCGAATTCATCAAAAACGCATCGGGTATTGTTCTACAGCCTGGCAAGGAATATCTTGTCGAAAACCGTTTAGAAATACTATCTCGCAACCTTAAGTTAGAAAATATTGAAACGCTAGTAAAAAAACTCCAACAAGCAACCTCCTCCGATTTAAGTCAAAAAGTTATAGACGCTCTTACTACAAACGAAACTTCTTTTTTTAGAGACAAACACCCTTTTGAAAGTCTAAAGAAAGCTATCCTACCGGATATCATTAAAAAACGTTCGGCAATCAAACAAATAAATATATGGTGCGCCGCTAGCTCTAGCGGTCAAGAACCATACACAATTGCCATGGTATTAAAAGAAATGTCTTATTTATTAGAAAACTGGAAGATCAATTTTATCGCTAGCGATATTTCAGAAGAAATGCTGGAACGATGCCGACAAGGAATTTATACACAAATGGAAGTTGGCAGAGGATTACCGCCCAATTTACTCCCTAAATTTTTCAGCCGCCACCAAAATAGCTGGCAAGTTAAACCCGATCTGAGAAAAATGATCGATTTTCGCTCTTTTAATTTATGTAAACAATGGCCATTTATGCCGAGCATGGACATCATATTTTTGCGCCACGTACTAGTTTATTTCAATGATTCAATGAAAAAAGAAATTTTTGGAAAAGTTCGCAGATTATTAAAACCAGACGGTTTCCTATTCGTAGGATCTGGCGATAATCCAGAGATACTAGACAAAAATTTTATACGCAAAGAATTTTCAACGTCTGCATGTTACAAAATAGTCTCTCCCTGACTACCTTCTGCTATTAAGCCTCTATCTTTAATATCCATCTTCCCCCTTCAATCGTCTACCCAATATAAAACGATTGATAGCTTCCACTATCATTTTCAATCCAATAGACGGCGTTGCCGTTTCTAAAAAAATTTGTTTGTAAGGTTTATGACCCGATACAGAATTAAACAAACAATTCATAAAAACTGGATCGTCTCTTCCAATTTTTAACAAATGATCCATGAATTCAAAACCAAGGCTTAATTTAGTCATCCATCTCAAAACACGCCCATACGGAAGATCTTGAGTCAACTCCTTACATTCTTTAATAAAAAACTCGAAAGCTCTTTCAGAAACCCCATGGTTCATGATCGCTCTGGCCGCGTATATACCTGTCAAACACGCTGAATTAATTCCTTTACCTTTATATGGACGAATTAACCCGGCAGCGTCTCCAATAGTCACATAACGATGCCCATACAAATTTTTCGCAGGTCCAATGGGAAATTTACCACGAAAATAATTTAATGGTTTTTCTCTACGCTTATGTTCCGGCAAAAACCTTTGAACAGGAGCGGAACGCAAAAATTCCAACATGACTTGAGAAGAAACGTTACGTCCTGCAACGTTTATCGAAAGATGATCGTCTTTTGGAGTTATCGCGCCAAATTCCAATCCATTATGCGAAAGCAAAAAAGCGTGAACGATTGGCCCCATCTCCCTAAGGAAGTCTTCTCCCGGATAAATTTTGGTAATAACAGTGCTTAAAAAATCTGGTTGTCGATATGGAGTCGCTTGTTCAAAAACTCTGCAAGATCCGTCGTCTAAACCAAAAGCTCCTATTACTACCGAAGCTCTACAATTCTCGCCTTCGCTATAAACTAAAACATCTTTATCGGTAATTTCTACCGCCGTTACTTTATTGAGAATAACCTCTGCGCCAGCTTCCTCCGCTTTCAGCATCATAAACGCGTCGAATTTAGATCGCTTAACGGCGTAACTTCTACCTCCTTCTTGTCCCTTTAAATCCAAGCTTCTGTTATCGGAGTGCAGGCAATACCCTGAAATTTCTTTTTGAATCAAACTTGAAGGAAGATTTAATTCTAAGTTTTCTTTTAAAATATTCTCTAATGGAGGGGAAAGAACTCCTATACACTGATTGTATTGCCTGTGTTCCTGGAATTTCTTTTGCTCAAAAATAACAACTCGAATATCTTTGCCAAGCTTTTCAGCTTCTTTTTTCAAGGCAATGGCGCAACTAGCGCCTCCTGGCCCCCCGCCAAAAATACAAATCGTATCGCCGTTTTGAATGGGTATAAGGTCGTCGCTCATCGGGGAGCCTTTTTTATAATTTAAGAAAGTTATTTAGGGGTCGTCGCTTCTCTATAAAAATAATCCAACATTCCTTTAAAAATGTAAGTGTGAAACTTTGATAAGATGTTCCAATATAGTTTTCCCCAAAAAGGATACGGGATAAAATGCGCCGTTAAAGTAAGACGCGTGTTTCCATCTTCTTCCGGATTCAGTTGGAACTGCAGCCAGGAAAATCCAGGCGAAATCATTTCCGCTCTTAAAAGCAGTTCTTTGTTTTCTTCAAATCTTTCGACACGCCAAAAGTCTATAAAGTCCCCCACCCTTAAATTTTCCGGATCGCGCCTCCCTCTATGCAATCCAGCTCCGCCTAAAAACCGATCAATAATTCCACGGAGCCTCCATAAAAAAATGCCGTGATACCAACCATGCTCGCCGCCAATTCGCGCGATCAGTTGAAAAACCCTTTCCGCAGAAGCGGGAATATCGATATGATGTTTTTCCGCCACAAATTCTGACGATTCAAATTTATGTAAAGGCATAAGGTCGCGCATTTTATGGGGAGGAACGTGCGCCCAATGCGAATGAACTTGAGAATTATCTTCCCTTTTTAGAGCTAATTCTATCGCTTTTTCAAATCCCAAAGGTTCGAAAGGTACAATTTTGCGAATTTCTTGATTCCAACAAATCACATTAGTTTTTAAGCTATCCAATAAAAGCGAAATAATATTAACTGGGACCGAAATAAAAAAATGAAGCCAAAAAGCATAAACTCGGCATAAAGTAGTTATTGGCAGAGGAACCCAAGAAACGTCAAAAAAATGCACTTCTTTTTCCAGAATTTTTGCAAACCGCTGGATCATTTCCTTATAGGAAAACACGTCCGTTCCACCAATAGGAAACACACCTTCAATTTTTTCCCTAGTTTCCATTACGCCAACAAGATATTTGATAACATCCCGGATAGCTATGGGTTGGCATTTTGAGTTAAACTCTTCGAGAAAAGGTATCCATCTATTATGCAATATCAAAGATTTAATTAATTCATAAGATGCGCTACCGGCTCCAATGATAATGGCAGCACGTAAGCGTATTACAGGCACATTTCTACTGGATAACGTAGCGCCCACTTCCATCCGACTTCTAAGATGAGGAGATAAACTGGCATTGGCTTCGCCAAGGCCACCCAAATAAATAATTTTTTCAACACCGTTGCTCTCGGCAACTTCCACAAAATTCTCAGCAGCTTGGCGATCCGTATCGGAAAACTTGTCCTTTTTAAGACGCATGCTATGAATAAGATAATAGGCGACTTTCACTCCCTTTAGTGCTGGAGTTAGCTCGGTTTTACGCAAACAATCTGCATAAACAACTTCAATGTTTTGGTGTTTTAAAAGGAAGGATCTGTGGCGATTTCTTAGCATGCAACGGACAAAATAGCCGCGAGCAACCAGCTCGGGAATCAACCGTCGCGCAACATAACCGTTAGCGCCAGTAACTAATACGACGCTACCAGGCGGTAGGGGATTAGTCGTTAAGCCGTCACAATAATGATAATTTACAGTCTCCGGGTCCATTTCGTCTTCCTCCCGAAAGCTGACAAGTTAAAGAAATTTATCTTAAATATATTATGGTATCTTTTTACTCAAGACTCAATCCTGAAAATACCTAGAAGCGCCATCTACCCTTAATCGAACTAATTCTACATATGCATTTGTTAAATTATTGCAACATTAAGAGTTTAATCACATTTTTTAAAAAAATTATTTTAAGATAGTTTTTTTAACTATCCATTGGTAATGGCTAAAAAAATGCAAACCATGTTTCGGACAATTTATTTAGCCCTCTTTATTTTTATTGCTGGTTGTGTCAATCCATCAAAAAATATAGAACCTGAAAATTCCTCAGAAACCGCCAAACCATTCGCCCTTAACTCTGAAGAGAAATCATGGTTAGCTTCTCATCCAAATATAAAACTAGCTCCCGATCCTGACTTTATCCCGATTGAGTATTTTGACGAAAACGGAAATTATAAAGGTATTGCGGCAGATTATCTTGCCCTCATCGAAGAAAAGTTGGGTATCACATTCAATATCATCCGCTTTAAAAATAGAGAAGAGATTATCTCTCAAACGAAATTGGGCGCTGTAGATATGTGGGGAGCCGCAAGAGCTACTCCTCAACGGTTGCGTTATATGAAGTTCACAAAACCTTATATCCAACTTCCAGCCGGAATTTTCGTCGCAAAAGATGTTCAAGGATCGATTAATATTTCAGAACTAAGAGGGGAAAAAGTTTCTATTCCTTCTGGTTATGCAATTCAGGATCATATAGAAAACCTCTATCCAAAAATTAAGTTGGATCTTGTTCCGAATAGCTCGACAGGCCTTCAAAGAGTATCTTCTGGAAAATCAAAAGCCTTCATTGGAAATGTGGTTATGGCTAGCTACTACATACAGCGGGAAGGTATCAAAAACTTGCGCATCGCGAGTAAGCCCGGAATCAACTACAAATGGGGATTTGCAACGAGAAAAGATTGGCCTATCCTCAATCGTATTCTAGAAAAAACCATCAACTCGATTGAAGCGGATAGTTAATACATAAGAAGATTATTAAGTTGGAATTTTCTTATAAATTGATTATTCATCTTCCAATATCGCCCAACGATTATTTTAACAATGCGAGAACTTTTTTCCGAAGGTCTTCGTTGTCGAAAGGTTTGAGCATATATTGATCTACTCCTGAACTAGCAGCTTTCAATACATTCTCCTTTTGATCCTCGGACGTCATCATCAAAAAAGGAATTTTAAATAACTCAGGGGTCGCTCTAATCTTTTTAATAAATTCTAAACCCGTCATTCCAGGCATATGCCAGTCGGAAATAATCAAATTAAACGCCTGGTCGGACAAAATATCCAAAGCTTTTTGACCGTTATCCGCCAATCCAATGTTAGACCATTGAAATCCAAATTCCATCAAAGCGTCTAACAAAATCTCCTGCATCAACTCTGAATCGTCCACGACTAAAATTTTGGTCAATCTCAGTCGTTGTTCGCGTTCCTTTCTAAGACTTTCCTTGAGCTTTTTATTTTCCGCTTTTAACTGAAAAATTTCTTCGTTTAAATCTATAATAGTTTTTTCGCTTGAATCAGATTCCATCGCTTTGCTAATTTTTAAAATCGTTTATTTAAAATAAGCTTACTGCCTACAACTGAGCTCAAACCAGAAAAGAACCAAACCACTTTTCTGGCATCACCCTAACACTTTTAATATTTTCTCTTTCAAATCCTCAATCTTAAAAGGCTTGAGAATATATTGATCAACTCCCGAACTAAATGCTTTCAAGATATTTTTTTCCTGGTCTTCCACAGTCATCATTATAAAAGGGATTTCGAATAAATCGGGATGTCCTCTTATTTCCTGAATAAATTCTAAACCCGTCAAACCAGGCATATGCCAGTCGGAAATAATTAAATCAAAGAACTGTTCGTACGCCATTCTTAAAGCCTTTTGACCATTATTTGCGAATTTAATTCTCGGACGTTTGAACCCAAATTCTATCAGCGCATCAAAAATAACTTCCTGCATCGCCGAAGAATCGTCCACAACCAGGATTTTGGTTATTTGCAATCGGCGCTGGCGCTCCTTTTTTAAGTTATTAACAAGCTCTTTATTCTTCTCTTTTAGATGAAGAATTTCATAGTTTAATTCCTCTGGAAGACATAATAATCCTCCTTACTAAATTGGTTAGTCTAAAATGTACTCAACATAAATGATCCAACCCAACATTGAGAGAATTAAAATTGTATATCCTGTATGAACCCAAATAGTGAAAAATAGATTTTCTTTTCGCTTTTTTGGCAGCTCTTTTTTTTCGTTGTCGTCCATTTTCCCTATTATTTAAAAAAAACGATTGGGTTTAGGCTTTTATACGTTTCCATAGATAATACCCTCCGCCCGCTAAAGCGATCAAAAAATAAAAACCGTATTCTAAAACCAGAGAATAAATATAACTCCTAATTGCAAACTTGACGAGAGGCCAAATTAAGATCAAAAGGCCTATTCCCCCGCATATAAACAAAATTTTTTTCAAATTCATTTCAGTAAATTTTATAAGTTTTCTAAAAATAAAGATTACTCTATCAAATTTAAACGCCGTTTGTCCCTTACAAAATCATATCTCAATCGGCATTCGTTTGGATTCCATTTAGTTAAGGAGTATAATTTTTATATTACATAATTGCTAATGTTACAGGAATTATGAAGACCTATTCTGTTATCTTTTTCCTTTTACTTAACTTCCTTTTTTCTTCAACGGCGATAAACGCCACTCGCGGCATAGTTCCTATCCCTATAATGGACAAGGAAGGAAACCGAATTGGCTTATATAAAGAAAGTCACGCCTTAATTGTTGGCGTTAGTGAATATTCTCACTGGCCGAATCTTCCCGGAGTTCTTCAAGACATTCAAAGCGTTAAACAAACTTTAGAAAACCATGGTTTTCACACAGTTGTATATTCCAACTCAAGTTCCGACAATCTTATCGATGCCATAGAGAATTTTATCAATCAGTATGGGCACGATTCCGACAATCGTCTTTTGTTTTATTTTGCCGGGCATGGTCACACATTGAAGCTGGCGTATGGAGAAGAGATGGGATATCTCGTATCTTCAAATACTCCAAACCCAAACCAAGACAAAGCCGGTTTTTTGACTAAAGCGTTAGACATGCAACAAATTGAAGTTTACGCAAAACGTATTCAATCTAAACACGCTTTATTTATATTTGACAGTTGTTTTTCCGGCTCTATCTTTTCTCTCAGTCGATCTATTCCAAAGAATATTTCATTCAAGATCAGCAAACCGGTAAGACAATTCATCACTGCGGGTAGCAAGTATGAACTGGTACCAGACAAAAGTATTTTCCGCGCTCAATTTGTATCAGCCTTAAACGGAGAAGCTGATAGCGATGGAGACGGTTATGTGACCGGAATCGAACTAGGTGAATTCGTACAAAGAACTGTCGTCAATTACTCTAAAGGAACGCAACATCCTCAATACGGAAAAATTCGGAGCCCTTATCTAGATAAAGGCGATTTCGTCTTTTCTTTAAAAAAATCGACGCCTCAAAATATTAATGAAGCTTTTATCTCCTCAATTAATAAGTCGCCTAATTCAACAACTCGAATGCCCGGCTCAATCCCTTCTCCACCGCAACATCCCAAACAGTTTGGACATTTACAAATTAACGTTAACGTCGTCGAGGCTAAAGTCAGCGTTAATGGAAAATCAAAAGGGATTGCGCGGCTAAACAACCCGTTAAACCTAACTAGGTTGCCAGTAGGAGAAGTGTGGGTACACATAGAATCGGAAGGACATATCCCTTTAGACTTTAATAGCGTTATTAAAAATAACGACTGGACCGAGGAATGGTACTGGCTATTTAAAGAAGAAAAAGAGCGGTTTGTCCATAAAGATCAAATAAGAGATATTGGAGACCTATCCAATGTTAATGTAAGAATTTTTTCTTCAGACTCGTCCACTCGGGGGGGGGGGGGGGGGGGGGGGGGGGGGGGGGGGGGGGGGGGGGTGGGGGGGG
>JAYOZP010000041.1:10120-37931 GCA_038154245.1 Nitrospinales bacterium
CCCCCAACATTCCCCCCCGTTTCAATCCCTCGAACTAAAATAATACATAAATACGACTTGCCTCGATACAAACGCCAAATTATACAAAAACGCAAACGCCATTTAAGTCAAAAACAATATATTCTCAACTATAAACGCAGACGATAACTTTAAAAGTCTCCCAAACTTATATCTATAATGAAAATAATCAGCTTGCTCCCTTCTTCAACTGAAATTGTTTGCCAACTTGGACTAGGCGACAAACTTGTCGGAATTTCCCATGAGTGCGATTTCCCAAATTCTATTACACATTTGCCTCGCTTAACTTCTTCAAGAGTAGATTACTCTGGTAAAAGCGATTCAATCCATCAATCGGTCATGGAATTATTAAAAACTTCCGTTTCCGTTTACGATCTAAACTTGGAATTGTTGGCGGAATTAAATCCCGATTTCATCATTACACAGGATTTATGCGATGTTTGCGCAGTCTCCTTCGATCAAGTTCAAACTGCCTGCAATGATTATTTAAAATCCGAAGCTAAAATTATTTCTCTGAAACCTAAAACTCTCGAAAATATTTGGGAGGACATAGACTGTGTCGCAAAAGAATTGAATGTCGCTACGGCTGGTTCCAACTTTAGAAGTCAAGCAAACCAACGAATTGAGTCTATTCAAAGTAAAATCAAACAAGCTCAAATTCCTAAAAAACAAATCATAACCATCGAATGGATCGATCCAATTATGGTCGGCGGCATGTGGGTTCCTGAAATGATTGAAATTGTTGGAGGCGAAGCGCTTCTTGCCGAAAAAGGAGGTTTAGCTTTGACTCTGGACTATGCCGCTTTAGAAAAAATTGACCCAGAAGTAGTTATTATAAAACCTTGCGGATTTAAATTGGATCAAACGATAAGAGAAATTGACGTTATTCGCAAAAACATTCCATGGAAAAATTGGCGAGCCTATAAAAATAACAAAATTTTCTTAGTAGATGGGAACGCCTACTTCAACCGACCTGGTCCGAGAATTTTAGACTCAATAGAAATACTCGCGTATTGCGCTTTTCAAGATTTGTTTCCCGAATTCAAAAGCCAATTTACAAACGATATTATTCAGCTACAAGAAGGATTAGAATTAACCTCGCACAAAGTTTAAACAGACTTATGAAACTGTAAAAAATGAATTCTTCCATAGATAGAGAATCCATTAAAAAAGACTGGGCGAAAAGGAACTATTCTTGCGATTTGTTTGTAGACCCGCCGGGTCAATGTTGGGAAGACTTTGTTCATCCTGTAGACGAGTTGGTTATAGTCCTGGAAGGCAAATTGGAAATCGAGATGGACGGCAGAAAGTTTTGTCCAACAATTGGAGAAGAAGTTTTCATTCCACGTCAAGCTCATCACTCAGTTCGAAATACTGGGAATGTTACTGCGCGTTGGCTCTATGGATATAAAAGTAATTAGTAAATCTATTCAAAGGGCGGTTGCATTTTTCTATTCAATTCTTCCTTTGTCAAATTTAGTCTTCCTTGAATAAACGGCAACTTGCCTTTCGCTATAGATACAGCCTGACTATCCTCAAGTTTCTTTGCTAGTTCAATTGAAATCATGGTTTGTTTAAACGCCTTATTCCAATCCTCTGCGCGCTCGTAAGCGCTGGCTAAATTGAGATTCGCTTGCAAGTGATTTGGATCGAGAGCAATAGTTCTTTTGTAAAATTCGATGGTCTTAGGAAGATCTTGTAAATACCAATACTCTTTTGCAATTTTAAACATTAAACTAACATCATCGCTCCTATCTTCAGCCACTTTTTCAAGCTCTTTAACCGCTAAATCATTACGTACTAGCTTTCCATATATCGATGCTAATCCAAATCGAGCGTCTACATTCTTGGGATCGACTTCTAAAACTTTTTTATAAGCGCTAAGGGCCTCATCTCTTTTTTCCCACTCCTCATAAATCATTCCGACTCGAACTAAAGCCAAAACATGCTTAGGATCGATCTTTAAGGCTCGCTCCAATTCCTGAATCGCTTCCTCGTAAGCTCCTATTCGTTGTTTCTCAATAGCGTTTTGAATCAATTTGGCAGGGGCGTTTGATCCATTAGGAGCCGCAGAATCGTCAGACGTTTGATCGCCTCCGCATGACGCAACAAACAGAAAAATGGACAAGCCAATAATTTTTAATAAATCTCTAATCATCATTACGCTTTTATCGCTAATCTTGAACCTACAAGATATGTTTATTTGCAGAGTCAATTTAGCATCCCGAAAAGTATTTAAAAAAGGATTAAGCAAGGAGAATACCACCTAGGATATTTCTTATCAATAATAAGAATTGCCTTGAAAAAAGCTTATTTTCAAGGCAAGATAAACCAAAAATTTAAGCCTCCTCATCTTTTATTCAAGCGATTTTATACGGTTGAAAAATGGAAATTGATAAACTTCCAATCAATGAGCAAATTGAAGCAAAAGAAGTAAATCTTATCGATAGCGAGGAAAAACTTCTGGGCTCTTATCCGATTAAGGAAGCAATTTACTTAGCAAAAGAACAAAATCTAGATTTGGTCCAAATCATTCATTCCGAGAGCCGTCCCATTTGCCAAATATCTAAACCTGAACAATCCGTGGCAAAAGCCGCTAGAGCGTATTTGAATTATCTTTTGACGTTAAATATTCGGGGCGAAGAAGCGTTTGGTCCTTTGTCGCTATCGTTTATCCGAGAAAACGATTTTGAAAAACTTCAATTACTTCCCGAAGAACAATTTAATCTTTTAATGGCGACAGTGCAAGTTTTGGCCGCAGAGCCTAAACGCTTTTCAATAAAAGTCGATTTACTCAAAAGAGCTCAATCTCTACTCAGTCGAACGCGTTATCACAGCCATGAACTCGGCCGCCAAATCCAATACGACATAAATAAAACGGAAGCCGAGCTTAAAATTTATAATGAAGCTATGAAACCGCCTTCTCGTCCCGCAAACTTAGAGAAGCAACAACTCATAGTGCAATCGGACATTCCAGAATACATTTTAAACACCGCGCAAAAACGCGCCGCTGAATATTACAAAAAGAAATTTGAAGTTTCTAAAAAAGGTAAATCAGCCCAGCATTTTTCAGGTCAATCTCGAAAATTTGAGCCGGACAACGCCGATGTCCACAAAGAATTTCCCGGCGCTTGCGCTCCGTTTATGAACGTTCGCACAAATGCGTTTCACATCATGTTGCCGTTTGACATTAAAATTAGCCGCAAACCTGAGGAACAACTAGATGGAGGAACGAGGATTTACTACTCAAAGATGGGCTATTCATTACCGCTGGGATATGAAAAAGACAAACTGGTTAATTTCAATAGCGGAGAAGTCGTCGACATTGGCATGGACGACCCCAACCTTCTATTTTTTTCCGTCTCGCGGCTCAAAGAATCCGAACTAAAATATCAGGGATCGGATCCAAGTATTCCTCCACAATACGCATATCCACAGGCGGTATTACAACGAACTAATTGTCTTGGTCCTTATCTGCAGGTAGTAACTAATTTTAAAGTTTGGTTTGACTCGTCGACCGTTTCTTTATTAATACAGGGCGCCGCAGATCTTTACGAGTATGGGCTGCAAGGCGGCTCAGGGTTGATGACTCGCTCTCACGCTTCCGACAAAGTGGAAGCCTATGCTGAAAACACAAGAGAACCTTGGCAAGAAGGTTTAAGCTTTAATTTTGTCAACTTACATCTCATGTTATCGCCGGGTAGCGACTCTGCTTTTGTGCCTTATAACACGCCTATATTTACTATCTACCCAACGCTTAATTACCAAAACTATAAAATCGAAGATTATAGAAAAGCTTCTCGCTAGATATTTTTAATCGACGGGTTGGAGATTTAATCCCGCAAAAGCTTCTTCAGCTTCTCTATAAAGTTGATCTTTTCTCTCAAAATGTTTCGGAGAAAAATGAAAAGGGATCAATTGTTTAACCTTCGCCCTGCGCGCTAAGGTTCCGGCCTGACGGCTAGTTAAATGCCTTCTCTCTTTCCCTCGCTCTTCTTCTTCGGCAATAAATGGCGATTCGCAGAAAAACTTATCGGCGCCTTTAACTAACTCCACGATTTTTTCATTATTACCTTCCTGAAAAACCGTATCAGTAATATAAGCAATTTTCTGGCCAGGAGATATCAGCACTAGCTCTTCTTTCAACTCGCTCAAAGTAAACAATTTGGTCTCAAACTCTTTTGGTTCTCCTACCGGAACAGAAATTTTAGAATCGTTAGGAGCTCCATCGTTTATCATGTTTTTTAAATCATTCAACCATCGACCTGGAATAAATTTCCGAGACTCTAATATATCTTTTCGAATATTCAAATGCTTATTCTCTACCAACGCAAATCCTAAACAGGGCACTCGGTGTTCTAAAATAGCTGTGTACACCTTAAAGGAAGGCTCCTCCCATAAAGGTTGGTCCTCCGAAAAAGTTTCTTCCTTTTCACAACTCCTTTGAAATTTTTCGATTGCTTTAAATGTCGCTCTACGGATTAAACCTGGAAGTACTTCAGCAACTTCTAGAGTAAGAGACTCATCGTAACGATCTACTAAATTCCATGTAAATCCAGCTAATTTCCCTTCCACATTTTTAATAAAATTTTTCGGACCGAAGAGCCGAATGTTTTTTTCACGTCCAAAGTTGACTCGCAATAACTGATCAAATCCTACAAAGTGGTCAATATGGGTATGACTGACAAAAACATGCGAAGCTTTCGCCAAATCCGCCCCGGACAACGCCGACACATTACCCACGTCGAATAAAATACCTCGCTTTTCGTAAATAAAATCTATATAGATTCCAGGGTCCCCAAAGGGATCGTTAACGAGCCGCGAGTCCAAAGAAGGTTTCATAATATTTTTTTGCTATTTGATCGTTTAAATACTGAAAGCGGTACAATTCCAAATCGAGTAATCGAAATAATTTAATTGGGAGCTGAGGCTCCATGCAATAAATACGCTTCGATGAATTTCCCTAAATCTCCATCCATTACCGCGTCAACGTTTCCCGTTTCTACCTGGGTTCGCAGGTCTTTCACCATTCTGTACGGATGCATTACATAAGATCGTATTTGGCTACCCCATTCAATTTTCTTTTTATCTTTTTCTAAATCTTTCATATCTTCCATTTGCTTTTCTTTTTCGACCTCATACAAACGAGCTTTCAGGACCTTCATACAAGAGGCTCTATTTTTGTGTTGAGACCGTTCATTCTGACACTGAACAACAATACCGGTTGGCTTGTGCGTAATGCGAACAGCCGAATCGGTAGTATTAACGCCCTGTCCTCCAGGACCGGAGGCTCGATACACGTCAATTTTCAAATCGGCTTCGTTTATATCCACATCAACCTCGTCGTCTACTTCGGGATATACAAAAACTGATGCAAACGAAGTATGGCGTCTTTTATTCGCGTCGAATGGCGATATTCTTACCAATCGATGCACGCCAATTTCAGCTTTCAAGTACCCAAAAGCATATTCACCAGAAAAAAGAATTGTGGCGCTTTTGATACCTGCTTCATCTCCATATTGCATGTCAAGGACTTCTACTTTAAAGTCGTTACGGTCCCCCCAACGCGAATACATCCGCATCAGCATCATTGCCCAATCTTGAGACTCGGTGCCTCCAGCGCCAGAATTTATCGCCAAAATTGCATTATTAGAATCGCTTTCGCCAGAAAGCATCGCTTTAAATTCTGCGTCGGCCACTTCTTCTTCATGCTCTTTCAAAGATGCTTCTATCTCGCCAAATAAGGATTCGTCATTCTCTTCTTGGCAAAGCTCGATCATAACTAATATATCTTCGTTTGCTTTTGACAGTTTATTCCAAAGTTCAACGGGTTTTTGATAAGAGGATCTTTTCTGCAAGGTTTTTTGGGCGGATTCGTTATCGCTCCAAAAGTTAGGAGCCGCTACCGCTTTATCTAACTCTTCTAATTCTTTCAATTTATTAGCGACGTCAAAGATAACCTCGTAATCGTTCAATTCGACCGGTCAATCCTTTGCATTGATTTTGATATTCGTCTAACATCGCTAAGCGCTCCCGTAATTTTTAAATAAATAACTAGAATCAATCTCTTAAGGGATTATTCTGGATAAATTCCGGTTTGAATTCAAGGATAAAGCTAAAACAACCGTAAAGTTAGAATATAAACAAATTTAATCCCAATTATATTTTTATTCCCCGCAAGCCATAAAATAGTCTAAAATGTTGAATCAAACGTTATGCCTACAAACGCTTTGAAAGATAATATCTTCCGGCTCGGGCATTCCTCTTTATTTTTCACTCTTGCCAATTAAAAGATGAGTTCCTTAACCTCGCCACAACCAAAAACTGAAGAAGCCGCAACCTCGACGTCTAAAACTGCCAAAGTCTCGTCAAATGGTAACGGTAATTCGGCGATTTCATTTTTAAAAAAATTGGTAAAGAAGATGCCATTTGCGATGGCCATGGATTTTTACCGCAGACGATTTCTTGATTCTCCAGTTTTCGATAACTCTATCGAACCTATGGCTAATCTCTTAGAAGATTGGCCTCGAGTGTTGGTTATAGATAACACCAATAGCTGCAATGCGAAATGCGTTTGGTGCCCGAACCCAGATCTTACCAACCTTGGCGTTATGAAAATGGACGTTTATCGCAACATCATTGACGACTACTCTAGCCGTGGCGGGCATATACGTTTCGGAACATTTGGCGAGCCAATGCTGGATAAAACTTTGGATCAAAAAATCGAATACCTAAGAAGATTTTCATCAATTACAGGGGCCGAAGTCTTAACAAATGGTTATTTTTTAACCGGGAAAATCATCCCCGCTTTGCTTGAACACTCAATTGGCCTCGAAGTTAGCTTGGACGAATTGGACAAAGAAACGTTTGAAGATGTCAAAAAGATGAGCTACGACGTGGTGCGCGACAATATTTTGGAATTTCTAGAAGCCAATGATCGCTCATCAAATCCAGTACCTGTTAACTTCCGTGTAAAAACACTAAAAACTTACGAAGAAACGATTAATCACGAACTTATAAGCGAATGGCCGACCACAACTGCACAATTGAACTCACGCCAATTGATGAAAATATTATTGCTAATTGGGCTGGCAAATTTGATAAAGAATCTTTTTTTGAATCTTATGTAAACGGATCTCCATCGTCCTCCAAATTCAGTTACAAACAATTTAATCTTACAAACACAGCCCCATGTGTACAATTATGGAAATGGATTGTTGTTTATTGGGACGCTTCGGTTGTGCTCTGTTGCGTAGATATGTTTTCTACAACTCGATTAGGAAGTCTTAAAGACAAATCTATAGAAGAAATATGGACCGGTTCGGTAATGACCAAAATGCGTCAAAAAATGCGAGAACGGAAGCGTTTTGACATTCCAATTTGCCAAGAATGCGATATCCATCTTAGCTGGCACAATCTTAAAGAATATTACGATAAGTCTGGGAACCTTCTTTCCAGCCGTCGTTTTATAAGTTAATAAGATTCTTCAAGTTATTGAATAGAGAAACGTTACTGAGGATAAGATTTTTGCATTTTTGAGTAATTTCTACCTGGCTCAAATAATTTTCAATCCATCGCCAAGCCTTAATAAAACCACACGAACAGATGGATTATTAAATGTATTTAATGTTTTTAAAAACTTTATTAAAATTAAAATCGTTCCTGTTTTGATCAAAACGATTTAAGCATTAATCGATTGAAACAGCCTTGATAAACAAGCTTTTTTAATATAAACGACGAATTATTGTTTGATTCCCAAACACTCTGAAATTATTGAGAACTAGCGACCATACTGTATTCTCTATCTCCGTTTATTATTTGATAAATCGCCAAAAGATATAGATAACGCCTGATTTTAAATTTGATCGACACATTTTTGTTTGTTTAAAAATAAATTACTGAACGCTGAAGAAAATTTTAAAAATACTAGCTTCAAAACTTTAAAACTATTTTTTTGAAACTTTTAGATAGTGAATAAAACTGACAAATATTGTTTTAAATATTGTAGTATTAAAGGTCAGTATCTATCCGCTTATTCATTGTGATATATAGTATTTTAAGCATTTATGGAAGCGGCAAAGCATCGGGAAATCGCAAGAATTACACATTGAAAAAACTAGTTTTTAAAAATAAAGAAAAAGCCTTTCAGGAAATAAAACTGCAATATTTAATTGTCGATTGTTCGCCTAATTAACATTTTCTTACCTTTATAGATTAATTAAGGTTTTTAACTCGCTATGAAATCAAAACGAATACTTCTATTCATGCCTCCGTTTTGGGACCCTCTTTGTCCTCCAATGGGTATGGCATCCTTAAAATCTTATTTGGAACAACGTGGACATCAAGTCACTATTTATGATTTTAATACAGATCCTAAAGTATTCCCTTTGCAGTACAAATATTTTGAAATGGGAGCGAAGCAACTCCCTCAATGGAAGAATTGGAATATTAGAAGAAATGGTTGCGATTGTCTTTCCCAGCATCAGACACTCTATCTCACAGCGAGAAACCATCCTGATTACCCTGATATGGTCAGAGAAATTATGGACTTAAATATGTCCAAAAAAATGAGCCATTTGGATATTCGCCCTTTTGAAGGTCTTTTTGAAACATTATTTGGACTTGTAAAGAAAAAGGTAAAAGAATTGATGGAAAAGGTACAACCTGACGTAGTCGGTTGCACTTTGTTAAATAGCACAGCTTCTTGCAGTAATTTTATTTTGGAACATGTAAAAGAGTTGAAACCTGACACCACAACAGTGTTAGGCGGACCCGGTCCTATTTTAGGGATAACAGCCGATTCTAGAGACTTATTAACCTTTTTTGAAAACCGAGAATCTATAGATTTTATAGCTATTTGAGAAGGCGAACCGCTTATTGAAGCAATTGTGGAAGGAGAATTCGAACCAAGAAGAATTCTTTCAACAAAAGACCTAGCCGAAACAAGTAAAGTTAATAGCGCTGGTTTTGCTGAGATGTTCCCCTGCCCCGATTTTCATGGATTGGATACTTCTCGATACCTAATGCTATCCGTATCCAGCTCAAGAGGGTGCCCTTATGAGTGCTCGTTTTGCGCAGAAACTGTTTTTTGGAAGGGATTTCGGACCGTAAATGCCGACGAACTTGCTAATCGACTTGAGCGGTTAGCCAACGAACATAAATCTTCAACGTTTTATCTCTGCGACTCTCTAAGCAACCATATTATTTCTCCTCTAACGGCGCGTCTGAAAGAGAGGAATGCAAATATTAAGATAGATTGCTACTTGAGAGCCGACGAGCCTGTATCAAACAAGAAAAATCTGGTTGATTGGAGAGAGGGAGGATTATTTAGAGCCCGGTTAGGATTAGAATCGGCCTCTCCTAAAATATTAGACGCTATGGTCAAAATGACCACACCCGATAAAATGAGCGCAGCCGTGAAGGGATTGGCTGAAACCAATATTCATACCTCAACGCTATGGATGGTCGGGTTTCCGGGAGAAACAGAAGTAGACTTTCAAATGACTCTGGACTTCATCAAGGACCACCATAAATATATTTATCAAGCCGATCCGATCTTATTTTTATATCACCCTGAAGGGTTAAGTCGCTCCGAGAGCTTAGCTAAAGACTTCGGCACTCAATACCGTTATAGCAAATCGCTTCAGGAAGTTTTGAAAATTAATTCCTATGTTCTTGAAAATGAAACTAGCTTGCCTGAAAAGTTTGATCGTATGGAAAGAATAAACGCACTACAAAAAGAACTAGACATCCCTAATCCATATACGGTGCACGAGCTCATGTATGCGGATCGACGCTGGGAAAAATTAGGGTATAAAAATCTATGGCGACCTTCTTATCGAACCCGTTAATAATCGTTATATACCAAAAGCTTTGTAATAAGTAACAACAGCTAACCTTCCTCGCCAGTCCCCAAAAGACCTAGCCTTTGCAGTTTTATAAAAGCTTCGCGGTTGAGAAAATAAGAAAAAAGTGAGAAACTATTTTTCTGTTTCAACCATAATGATGGAATTAACACCTGTGACACTATAATAGTTCCTCTTTCCTTTTTTACAATCCACTAGCGATTATGTTTAACAAAATCCTAAATATTCTAAAAATTTTGGCTAACGTTACCCTTTACAAAGAGGCTGCCCGTTGGATTGGATACTATTATTACGAACATGTAGTTCCTATTTCAAAAGTTTCTAAAAAGTCTAATGTAGATATTCATCCCACAGTTTCTCTACGTTTTGGCGAAAATATCGAATTCGGAGACGACGTTATCATAGAAGCGAACTGTTGTATTTGGGCGTCTGAAAATTCCAAAATTAAGATTGGCAATAACTCCGGCGTGGCTTATGGCACTATGGTAATTTCCTCTAACCATGGTTTTTTAAAAGCAAAAAGCTATACGGAACAAGCCATGGTGGAAAAAGATGTAGTAATCGAAGACGACGTCTTTGTAGGCGCAAACTGCGTCATAATGGCTGGAGTCACTCTAGGAAAAGGCTCAGTCATTGGCGCCGGAACCGTAATTTCGAAAAGTATTCCCCCCGACACAATTGTTTTTGGAAATAGCCGAAAATTAAGCATGTTTCAAAGACGTTGACTCCAAAAATATATTTTCTTTACTCTAAACTCTAGCATTATTCATCAACGCAAATATGTTATGATATGGACGTTTCACGGGAGCGGGCCCCTTACTGATACGCTCTTGTATTATTTTCCATTTTTTTTGAAATATGCTAACAAAAACTAGATTGAAAGGCAGTTTATGGACGATCGATTGAAAGAGGCTTTCGCCACAGCATTAGATTTAGAAATTGATGAAATCGAGGAAGATTGTTCGCAAGATACTCTTGAGGATTGGGATTCTTTAGGGCACTTAAATTTAATTTCGGAAATCGAAAAGACCTTTAAGGTAAAAGTTACTATGGATGAAGTAATGGAAATGACCACTTACTCAAAAGTAAGAGAAGTAGTGAGTAACCATTTAGAAAAAGTTTCAAATTGATTTTTTCAATCAAATTTTTTAACTGACAAGTTAATAAAAAGCCCAGCTTTCCTTCTTTCAAATTCCATAAAACCTCGATTATTAAACACACTCTGATACCATATACGAATTTCCGTGATTAAACGTTTGATAAAAGACGCGCTAGCGTTCAAAAAAAATCGAATCGTATCTAGTTACCACGACATTGTTAATTCCATTTCATCGTTAACGCCAGAAACTTTCCTCGACGTTCCAGACGGAAAAAAAATCGTTGCATTTGCTCCTCACTGCGACGACGAGTCATTAGGATGCGGAGGAGCGCTAATTAAACATGCCCAAAAAAATTGCCATATAACCGCCATTTTTATGACCGATGGCTCTCAGTGTGAAACAACCTTAAGCAAACAGGAAATTGTAAGCTTAAGAAAAGAAGAAGCTCTTAAAGCGGCTGATATCTTGGGTATTAATAAGTGTATCTTTCTAGATTATCCTGATAGAGAATTAAGAAATAACGCGGAAAGCATTGATAAAGTTAGATCATTATTAAAAGAGCTAAATCCCGACACAGCTTATATCCCGTTCTATTTAGATAACCATCCAGATCATAGAGCAACCGCATCGATTTGCATTGAAGCCTTTAAACAAAATTCTATAGAAAATATTTTCTTTTATGAGCTATGGACCGCAATGATTCCTAATCGAATATTAAAAATTGACGATTGTATTACTAAAAAAATGGACGCCATTGCAATTTATAAATCCCAAAAGGGAATCGAAATATTAGCCGAACAAACCAAAGCCCTAAATAGATTTCGATCTGTCGGAGGAAGTGTAAACTTTGAATATGCAGAGGCTTTATATAAAATATCGAGCAGCGAATTGAACCAATGGAATTTTTAGAGGAAATCTAAAATAATATGCAAAAATATGAAGACATCGAAATTGGGGACGAAGCAGAATTAGTCCGAACGGTTACGGCAGAAGACATTCGACAGTTTACTGAAGTTTCTGGAGATCAAAATTTAATTCACAACGACAAAGAATTTGCCAGTAAAACTCAATTTAAAAAACCTATTGTTCATGGAATGTTTACTGCGTCTCTATTTTCGAATTTGATTGGCAACGTTTTGCCTGGAAATGGTTCCGTATATTTAAATCAAGATTTAAACTTTAAAAAACCAGTATTTATCGGAGATACCATCCGAGCAAAACTTACCGTAATTCAGAAAGTGGACGGGCCTCAAATATTAGTTTTAAGAACCATAGCGTCCAATCAAAATAACGAAGTTGTCTTGAAAGGTAAGGCTCAAGTAACTTGGGCTCGCCCAGTAGACGGGTAAAGCATTTCTTCAGTCATATAACTACTTTTTTTGTATCGAAGGCATTAATTATGTTTGACCTAAAAAATGAAGTTGCTATCGTCACCGGTTCAAGCAGAGGGATTGGAGCCGATATTGCTAAAACTTTGGCCAGTTATGGCTGCGCCGTAGCAATCAATTATTTTAAAAACCCTGAAAAAGCAGAAACCGTGGTCGCCTCCATAAAGGAGGCCGGAGGAAAAGCAATAGCGTTTCAGGCCGACGTTTCAAATCCAGACTCTACTCAGGATTTAGTAGATCAAACTTTAGAAAACTTAGGAACCCCAACAATCTTGGTAAATAACGCAGCGTCTCCTATGATCCATAAAAAAATTGCTAAAACAAATTGGGACGACTTTGCCTCGACTTTCGATATGGCCGTTAAAGCCGCTTATAATTGTTCCCGATCTGTTATGCCTCATATGAAAAAAAATAAACGAGGTAAAATCGTTAACATTGTCACTCAATATGTTTATGGAGTTCCACCTTTTGGAATGGCAACTTACGTAACCGCCAAATACGCATTAGAGGGGTTTTCTAAAAGTTTAGCAATGGAGCTTGCGCCGAATGTCCAAGTCAATATGGTATCGCCGGGACTTACCGAAACTGACCTGGTAAGCGGCTTACCCGACTCATTCAAACAATCCATCGCTCAACAGACGCCCATGAAAAGAAACACCGAATTAAAAGATATTTCGAACGCGGTCTTATTTTTAGCTTCACCGCTTTCCGACTATTTAACGGGGACGAATTTGCCTGTTTGCGGCGGCAACGTTATGTAAAATGTCTTATGAATTTTCAAGTGAAAAACGCATAGAAGCCAATCTCGATTCTAAGTCGAAACAAGAGCTTTCTCTCCGTCTAATCGAAACGAAATTAGAATTTCTGATCGAACGCGACCGCTTTTCCGATGCGGGAGAATTGCTGCTGGAAGCTACCGCTATTTTCGAACCCGATAGCTCCTCCAAAGCAAAAGCGCGTATTATTTGCGGCATCCTTCTTGAAAAACTCTCACAAACAAACAGCCCAAAAGCTCGCGATCTTATTTCTAAACTACCAAATTGGATATTTGAAGATAGTTCCATCCAATTCGCTATGGGTAAAGTTTACGCGAACCTAGGTAACGCAAGCGAGGCTGAACAACGTTTCAAACGCTCCATAACTTTAAATCCTAACGCGCCAGAAGTATATTTGAACTTAGCCGCTCTTTGTGCAGAAAAAGATCCTAAAAAAGCATTCGTGCACTATCAAAATTTTTTCAGTAAAAATCTAAGTCTTTCATCCGCAAAAACTTTTGTAAAAAAAGTAAAAAAGTTACTATCCCAGTCTCCTCAAACAAACGATTTAAAACCTATTAAGATAGCAATTATTGGGAACGTTACTCTACAAACGTTTAAACCATTTTTGGAAGCGCAATGTATATTAGCGGGAGCGCAAGTCGAGTTTTTTTTCGGAGGTTACGATCTTTTTGCGCAAGAAATGGTAAATCCCAATTCAGAGCTATATGAATTTAACCCCAAATTAACGTTTCTTTTCTTAGACGCTCAAACTCTCATCCCAGAATTATTCGATAATTTTTTTGAAATCGATCCTGAAAAAAGAATTAAGTTATGTCGAGACAAATTCGAAACCATTCAATCTCTGGCTGAAACGTTTCTGAGTAGATCTCAATCCGCTTTAGCGATTTCAAACTTTTTTCTTCCTAGAAGTTTTTTAATGGGAACTCACGATAATAGAGAAAACCCCGGCGAAAAAGAAACTCTTGAAACCTGGAACCAATGGTTGCGAGAATTTTCCAAAGAAACTCCTAGTGGGCTTTATCTATTAGATATTGAAAATGCCATTTCGCGATCTGGAAAAACGTTTGACGATAAGATGAAATATCTGGCAAAAATGTCGATACCTGAAATAGCGTTTCCTTTTCTTGGAAAAGAAATGCTCCGGATTATTAGACCGCTTTCTGGGTTATCAAAGAAATGTCTTGTTTTAGATTTGGATAATACGATATGGGGTGGAGTTTTAGGCGAGGATGGAATTGAGGGCATAAAAATTGGTATAGATCCACCAGGAAACGCTTTTAATGACTTTCAAAAAGCTGTCAAAACTCTATTACGACGAGGGGTTATATTAGCAATCAATAGCAAAAATGATATCGAACTGGTTAAAGAAGCTTTTGAAAATCGACCAGAAATGATTTTAAAATTGGACGACTTTGCATCCATCCGCGCCAATTGGAAAGATAAAGCTCAAAACATGCGAGAGATTGCCGCCGAACTCAATATAGGAATTGATAGTTTCGTATTCATGGATGATAACCCTGCTGAAAGATTTTTGATTAAGAACGAACTACCCGAAGTCTTAACCGTGGATATGCCTGAAGATTTTTCCAACTATGCGCAAACTCTTTTGGACCTTGATGTTTTTGAAGCGCTCCACATTACAGTAGAAGATAAAAACAGAACGCAATTATATAAAGCCGAGACAGAAAGAAAACAATTAAAAACCCAAATCACAGATCTCAGCGAATATCTAACCTCCCTTGAAACTAAAGTAGAAGTCTTTTTGGTAGATTCTTTTTCCATTTCAAGGGTATCTCAATTGACCCAGCGAACAAATCAATTCAACCTTACCACTCGCCGTTATACCGAAGCCGAGATCAAATCTTTTTCTGAATCCCAGAATTCGAAGGTGTATTGTTTAAAATCTTCCGACCGGTTTGGAGATCACGGTACAGTTGGAACCTGCATAGTTAAAGCTCAAAATGACGACACTTGGGAATTAGACGTCCTATTAATGAGTTGCAGGGTATTGGGTAGAGGCATTGAAGAAGCTTTTTTGCATTTTATTTGCGAAGATGTAAAGAAAAATGGAGCGCAAAATTTAATTGGTCGTTATTTACCCACTAAAAAAAATGAAATGGCAAAAGACTTTTTCAAACGACTTCGATTCAACCAAATCGAAAGCTCCGACATAGAAACTGTTTACCAATTACCGTTGCAGGAACGTTCTATTCGCCTTCCATCATACGTTCGTTTAAATTCATAGAACATAATTTTTATGTTTCAAAACCCAGAATCATTAGACCTATCAATAATTGTACTTAACTTCAACACAAAAGAACTTTTACTTAATTGCTTAGACTCAATTTACGAGCAAACAACCGGCATCCATTTCGAAGTGATCGTCGTTGATAACGCTTCCTCAGACGGTTCGGCAGAAGCGGTTAAAAAACAATTCCCACAAATCGATCTAAAAGTTAATGATACAAATTTAGGTTTTTCAGCTGGAAATAATATAGGAATCCAAATATCCCGAGGGAAATATGTAGTATTGCTTAATAGCGATGTCCTCTTAACAGAAAATTGTTTCGAAAAAATCATCCGTTATTTAGACGATCACCCTGAGTTCCATATTTGTAGCCCTGAAATCACAGATAAAGATAAAAACGCGCTTCCTATGAGACATTATGAAGACACTCCTATTGACGCTATTTATAGAATATTAGGGTTATATTCGCTCTCTAGAGACGCGGCGCAAATGCGTGGAGAAGGACCAAGGGAAGTCGAAACCATAGGAGGACAATGTTTTGTTGTGCGCAGATCAGTTTTTGAACGTATTGGGTTATTAGACGAAACCTACTTTTTATACAATGAAGAAGATGATTTTTGTCGGATGGCTCGTAAATCAGGTTTTAAAGTTTGCTACTTACCCACTACCTCGTTAATTCATTACTTAGGAAAATCCACTCACCTTCCAAAAATCCGTGAAAAAGTTATTATTGAAACTTACCGAAGCGATTTAAATTTTTATACAAAACATTACCCCTTATTCTGGAATATAGCGTTGAGATGCTTATACAAAGCAACCTTCATTCTTGGAGCCATAAAAGCTTTCTTTAGACAAATTATGGGAACAAACAGTGAAGGACCAGATGGATCGGCGGCTTTAAAACTAAAACTCTTCTTTTTAGAAACGCCTAGCTTGAAAAAAAAATAAAACACTTTTACCCATTGGGACGATATCTAGGAACGCTGGGGTCAACAATTTGCGACCAGGCATCTATACCGCCAATTAGATTATGAACGGTTTTAAAACCTGATTCGAGCAACAACGCAGCCGCCCTATAAGAACGTTCCCCTACGTGGCAATACACAACAATTTCCTCTTCAAATATAAACTCTTGCGTCCGATCCACTAACTCCGCGATAGGAAAATGTTCCGATCCTTCAATGGACGCTAAGTTTCGTTCCCACTGTTCTCTAACATCGATAAGAAAAATATCGTCGCCCCGCTCTAGACGTTCTTTTAGTTCCGTTGGTTTTATTTGGGATATTGGATTCATCACATTTCTCAATTGTTCTGGGAACGCTTTTTTAAAATTTTTTCAATACTCTTACGAGCTTCTACAAAAGTTGGATCATACTGCAACGCTTTTCTATAATTCAAAAGCGCATTCTCATCTTCTCCTAATTCTAGGAAAAAGTTTCCAATATTTTGATAAACATTATGACGATCTGTTTTACCTTTTAGAGCAAATTCAAAATGAATTAACGCTTTTTCCCGGTCATTTAGAGCTCCATAAACCAGACCTAAATTATTATGAATTTCGAAGTTTCCAGAATCTATTTTTAATGCGGCTTCAAAATGTCGCGCAGCCTCTCGCATATTACCTTGATTTCCAAAAATAGTGCCTAAGTTATTATGGGCTTGCCAAATAGTTGGGTCCAACTTCGTCGCCCGTAAAAAGTGTTCTTTGCTTTCTTCCAAACGGTTTAATTTTAATAAGGCTAACCCCAAGTTATCCTCCGCTTCAGCATAATTCGGTTTTACTTTCAACGTGTCAGAATAACTCTTTGCGGCTAGATCAAATCGACCTGCCTTGGAATATTCATTGCCTAAATTATTATGGGCAATCCAAGCGTTTGGATTTTTTTCAATAGTATCTTTCCAAAGAGCAATTGGATTTTGATAAATTGCCTGCTGGTTCCATGTTAAAAAACCCAAAATACAAATTACCGAAACTCCAGCCGCTATCGCCCCATTTTTAATAAAAGTATTTTCAGGAAACTTTGCTATGAGTTGATTCGTTTTAAAAATACCGCCGCATATTGTCAGGGCTATAATTCCTTGTCCCGCAATGTATTGGTAATGGTCGGCCACAAAAGAATAAAGCAAAAAATAAATATTTAGAAACCCCATAACTGGGAAAAGCGAAACCAGATAATAACCAATGGCAAAAATTGGATAATATCCCCATCTATTTCTAAAGCGAACAATTAAAAATATGATCGTCGCCAACATGAAATGAGGAACCCAAGATACTATAGAGTCAGAATCGAAACTCCATCGTGGATAAACAAAAGTAAGATCCATTGGAATAAATAGTTTCTTTATATAAAACCAAATTACGAAACCCGCATTAACGGTTCTTTCCATAAAGGTTAACGACCATTCATCCCCACTAGCCCCAGCGCTGGTATATTGAAACCAAATCGTTATTAATCCAAACACTAGGGACATTGCAAAAAAAGGCCCTGTTCTTAACGCTATTATCTTAACAGGCAAAGGTTTAAGAGTCCCATGGTATAGGAATAAAACCACGGGAAACATAACGACTGCTGTTTTGCTGAGCAACGCCAAAAGAAAAAAGAATAGAGAAAGTCCTAACCGCCACGTTCCATTGCGCAAATCATATTTGAAATAAAAAAACGCAGCCGCGAGGTAAAAAAACATCGATTGTACATTTTTAATCTGCGTAACCCACGAAACAGATTCCACTTGAATTGGGTGCCATGCAAAAACCAATGCAGCAAACCACGCCCCTGGAAGATTTAATGCAGTTAATACAAGCCAAAACAAAACAACATTAGACGCGTGAATAACGATATTAACAGCATGGAACCCAAATGGATCTATTCCCCACAATTGACGCTGAAACCACAAATTGGTAGAAACGAGAGGAAAGTAATCTGGAGCGTCTCGTGTAAACCAAAATCGATAAAGGGCGTTAGGATCTTCCATGATAGGGTTAGCGTCAAAAAAAGTATTATCATCCCAGATAAAACGCGCCTCTAAGGATGGCCAGTAAATTATTGACGCCAAAAAAAACAGAAAAAAAGCTTTTACAAAAGCGTTCTCAAATAAAGCTTTTTTTTCCCAGAAACTTAAATCCATATTTTGCGAAGGAAGATAATCTTTAGGTAGGTCACAATAAAAATTCTTAGAGCTATTATACCCCTATGAAACTCTCTATAGAAAGTATTCAAAGGATAGTAAGAAATATTAATTCGAATTATTAGGCCGAATAAAGAATTGGGGAGTTTTATTGAAAAGGAGGAAAATAGTGAACTTACTGAAAACCAAGCATGGGCCAGTAAAATAAATACAAAAACAAATAACTGAGAATCCCTAATATACCCAACACAATTCCAGAACGAATCATGTCTTTAAGCTGAATCAATTTTGAAGAATATGCTAAAGCGGAAGCTGGAGTCGCAATCGGCAACATAAACGCAAAATTACTAGGTAGTATTACGGTCATGGTGGCTAACACTAAATCAATTCCATAGGATGGAGCAATCCCTAGGGTGGGAGGAATTAAAATAGCAATTACCGCAGAGTTACTCATGAAGGTTGTGAAAACCATAGAAAGAATAGCGATCGAAACAAGAAAAAACACAGGAGATTGAGTTTGGCTATCAAACGCTTGCTCGGCCAACCAAAGCGCGGCGCCTGTTCTAACCATGGCCTCTCCTAAACAAATGGCTCCGCCATACATGATAATCACAGCCCAATTCACGTGATCTTCAACCATCTTCCAATTAATCAAATTAAAGAGGAACAAAATGGTAATTGATAAAATAGCAATATTAGCTATCCCTAAAACCTCACCGTAAAAAAACCAGCCAAAAAGAGTCGCAAGCATTACTAAACCCACGCCTTTCTCCCTTGGCGAGACCATTCCCATTTCCGATAGTTTCTGACGAAGGGCTTTTCTCGCAGGCTCAATATCTCCATCGCCGGGTGGAAACATGATATTTAAAACGACCCAACCGCATAGAGCTAAAATAATCACAAGGGGAAACGACAATCTTGAATACTCTAGAATACCTATTGTTCTCGCTCCATCCGTCGCCTGCTCCAAAATCTCAACAGCTAACGGCACTCGTCCTCCTCCCAAAACAGTTGCCGCCCCGCCTATAATGCATCCCCAAGCCATGGCAAAAATCAAAGACTTCGAAAATGGAGTTTTTTGACTCGGAGTCAAATCTAACGATTGAATAATTTGCAGCAAAATTGGAAAAAGCATCGCCGCAACAGCATGCTCGCTCATAAAACAACTTCCAACCAACCCAAAAAAATAGACGCCGCCTACTAATTTTTGCGGAGTTCTTCCCCATGTTTCAAAAATCCACATAGAAAGCCTACTTGTAAGCCCCGAGCCAGTCATGGATGCGGAAATAATGAAAACGCCTAAAATGAAGAAAATGGCCTTGTTGCCAAAGAAAGAATACGCTTCGGTAGAGCTCATAATCCCAAGCAACGGGATTCCCGCTATGGCTAATAAGCTCGTTATAGAAAGCGGTATGAGGTTGGTGGCCCAAAGCGAAACACAAAGGAAAAATAAACAAAGGGTCTTATACCCTTCCTCCGAAATATCACTCGGTAATTCTCTACCTAATAGTAAAAAGAAAATGGCAAAGATGAGCGCCAACAGCAGTTCGCGCCGCATTCGATCTAAGAAAACAATCCAAATGGGTCGTCGATCAATAACAATATTTGAATTTAATTCCGGTTCCATAGAATTCTTATTGAATGATTAGCCAACGACTATTTTGGCCAACTTTCAAAAGCCCGTTCTTTTAAAAATAAATAGGTTATCAATCTTTAATTCAATTACCGATCTTTGGGGCTTTTCTTTTGATTGAGGAAATAACAGGCGGGCAGGGGTGAAACTCAGTAAAACTTTAGAAATAATCACGCTGAAATTAAGAAACGCGCTTAATTCTTATCAACTTGCTCTATAGTCCAAAGATCGCAAGAGCCGCATATATCTCTATAGTTTTCTCGAAAGTGGTCAAACTTGTCGCCTCTCCATATGTTTCCAAGATCCTCTTCGACAGCGTTGCCCATTTTCTCAGTTGGCAACAAGCAGCAAGGCGTGACGTTACCTTCTCGACTAACATAAGCGTAATTAAAGGTCTTCAAACAATATTTACCGGATTGATGAAGTCTTTTGCGCAGCAGTTTGTAAAAAGTCCGCGTTACGCCTGAAGAAACGGCATATTGTAACCAATCTAACTGAATTCCAACTTCTCTTGCGACTCTATCAGCTGTGGCAAAAATCTTTTCCTCTTCATCTTGACCAGGCCGTTTTAGATCTGGAGCATATTTCCTATCCAAACGACCAACATTGATAACATCGCAACCAATCCTTGCGCCATATCGAATGACATCGCACAAATCTTTCTCACAACCTTCATGTAAAGTTGCTTGCAATCGGATTGAGGGCTTTCCATCTTTCCTATTACGCGCTAGGGCTTCAATATTTTCAAAAACTTTTTTACTAGTATGACCGTCTTCAACATCTCCCTCAACGCTATCAATGGAAAACGTTAAAGCGTCCACACCAGAATTTAATACCATATCGGGGGTAACTGGTTTTACAAATAACGCATTGGACGTGATCGAAACATAATGATTTCGTTCCTTACAATAGTCGATCATGTCAAAAATTCGAGGATGCAGAAATGGCTCTCCCCAACCTGTTAGCGTTATACTCTCTTCATCGTGTAATTGGTCGACAACCGCCACAAACTTTTCCCAATCCATATGCTCTAACTCGATTTCCAAATCTTCACGAGGACACATATGGCAATCTAAATTACATCGATTGGTTACTTCAATTTGGACCAGTTTAGGCTTGGCGGGAATTTTATATCTGATGCGATCTACTGTTTCTAAAAGAAGGCTTAACATATATCGTTGACTAAGGTTTTTAAAAATCTTAAAATTTAAGCATAAAACGTCTAAAGACCATAATACCCTTTAAATTAAATAATTAATACAATTTAATTCGGTTTCAGCCGTTTAAAATGGTAATCTATAGTAACTTATCGGCGTTTTTTTTAAATGGGCAATTTTTTTTGTCTTTTCAAGGAACTATTAGCCAAAAACGTCCTTATTTCAATAACTTTATCAATTAAAAGCTTTAGCTTAAACCAAGTAAAAGGTATCAAATAAATGGGAATGACAATTACCGAAAAGATTCTTGCCGCCCACGCGCAAAGAGACAGCGTTAAACCAGGAGAAAATATTTGGGTAGATGTCGACGTCTTAATGACTCACGATGTCTGCGGTCCAGGAACCATATCCATATTTAAAAAGCAATTTGGCAATCAGGCCAAAGTTTGGGATCCAGACAAAGTCGTGATCATACCGGACCATTATATTTTCACCAAAGATGAAAAAGCTAATAGAAATATAGATATCTTAAGGGATTTTGTCAAAGAACAGGACTTACCTCATTATTACGACGTCGGTACTGAAAAATATAAAGGAGTTTGCCATGTCGCTCTGGCTGAAGAAGGATTTAATAGGCCAGGAGAAGTTCTTTTTGGAACCGATTCTCATACATCCACATCTGGAGCGTTTGGTCTATTCTCAACCGGCATTGGAAACACAGACGCAGCTTTTATTTTAGGTACAGGAAAACTTTGGGTCCGTATTCCAGAAACGATGCGTTTTGAATTTACCGGAAAATTTCCTCATTACATAATGGCTAAAGATATTTTACTCCAAGTTATTGGCGATATTGGAGTTGACGGAGCTACATACCGGTCTATGGAGTGGGCGGGCGAAGCTGTCATGTCGCTTTCCATGGAAGAAAGAATGACGCTTTGCAATATGGCTATTGAAGCTGGAGGCAAAAACGGCGTCATTGAAGCCGACGAAGTTACTAAAAACTATAATAAAGGAAAAACTTCAATTGACGGCGAATTCTACAGTTCGGATTCGGACGCAAAATACTATTATAAAAAAACCTACGACGCCTCCAAGATGGAACCAGTAGTCGCTAAACCACATTCTCCTGATAATAAGGCTCTGGCTAGGGAATGCGAAGACGTAAAGTTAGACCGCTGTTACATTGGTTCATGTACGGGTGGAAAAACTACCGACTTTATTGCCGCCGCTAAATTACTAAAAGGCAACACGGTTAAGATCGATACCTACATTGTTCCGGCCACTGTAGAGGTTGAAAAAGATCTTTCTAAAGAAACGATTGAAGGCGAAACTCTTTTGGATATTTTTAAAAATTCAGGTTGTCGCATTGGCGAGCCTTCCTGTGCCGCTTGTTTGGGAGGCCCAGCAGACACCTTTGGCCGCACACAAGGAGAAGAAGTGGTTATTTCAACAACCAACCGAAACTTCCCTGGTCGGATGGGTTCTAAAAAATCCTCAGTTTACTTAGCCGCTCCTTATACGGCTGCGGCTTCTGCCTTAACTGGATATATTACCGATCCAAGAAAATTTCTATAAACGAGCAAGCCTATGATTTACAGATTTTAGAAAATCATCGGCTTCCCATTTCAATCAACAAAAATAATTTGCGCGAAATATGAAAAAGATAATCGAAGGTTCGGCCTATGTATTAGGCAACAACATAGATACAGATCAAATTATTCCCGCTGACAAACTGATGTATAGCCTTAGCGATCCCGAGGAAAGAAAGTTTTACGGGCAGTTCGCTCTTTCCGGGGTTCCAGACGATCAAGCGGGTCTGCCAAAAGGGAAGATGTCATTTGTTAACGAAGGTGAGTTCTCTTCTCCCTATAAGATAGTCGTTGGAGGAAATAACTTTGGATGCGGTTCCTCTCGAGAGCATGCGCCAGCTTGTTTAGAAATTGCGGGCGTTCAAGCGGTTGTCGCCGAATCTTTTGCTAGGATTTTTTATCGAAACTCTATTGACGGCGGTTTTTTTATACCTTTTGAAACGGAAGTATCCGTTTATCAAGAAATCGAAACAGACGACATTCTTCGTATTGACGTTGAAAATGGAACCCTCGAAAACAAAACAAAAGACAAAACATATAAATTAAAACCATTGGGAGACGTCGCCGATATAATTGAGGCTGGCGATATTTTTCAATACGCCAAAAAAGCCGGTTTAATCAAAACCTAAAAAGCTTGCTGCTTTTTGATACAAAATATTAAACGTATTTATTCAAAAATAAATTAATTTATCCCCTATTTTCTCTGGTTCCGCCCATCCTCTGAAAGGAGTCGGGATAATGTTCGTAAAAAGCATATCGTTGATCGTCTTTATTTTATTTGTATACCCCGGTTATGTGGGATCGTCGGAACAAATAGATCCAAAAACTAAAACTGAAATTGCTCCAACAGAAATGGTTCTTATTCCAAAAGGTCCATTTTATATCGGAAGTAGCGAAAAAGATATCGACTGGATGGTCGAAACATTTTTTGCAGAATCGCGCGATTGGTATTTGGATGAAACTCCTGCCCACGCTTTGTATCTAAATCAATTTTTTATTGATAAATATGAAGTGACTGTCGAAAAATATCAAAAATTCCTTCAAGAAACTCGAAGAACGAAGCCCAAATATTTGGATAATCCCAAATATAATAAAGCAAACCAACCAATCATAGGGGTAACCTGGCAAGACGCCGCAGACTATTGTTCCTGGGCGGGCAAAAGACTTCCAACAGAAGCCGAATGGGAAAAGGCGGCGCGCGGGGACGATGGCAGGCGATATCCCTGGGGAAATAGCGTCGACATTAAAAAAGCAAACGTACGCGGAACTGAAGACTCTTTTCGCTATAGTTCTCCAGTCGGCAATTTTCCAGAAGGTCAAAGCCCGTATGGAGTCATGGATATGGCAGGTAACGTCTTTGAATGGACTCAAGATTGGTATAAACCTTTTCCAGGCAATGAAGGCCGGGACGACTTATATAACCAAAGATTGAAAGTCGTTAAAGGAGGTTCTTGGAAAGCGAATATGGATCTGGCGCGATCGGCTTTAAGGGGAAAACGATTCCCCCATCAAAGCGCAGATCATGTCGGATTTCGATGCGTAAAAGGCACAGATAAAACCGCCTCATTAAAATAAAAAATCTTAAAAAGGAAGTCTCATGCAATCAATATTTAAAGTTAGTTTGGCAATACTTCTGACCTTTGCGCTATCTGGGCCAACTCAAGCCTATGATATGAGTAAGCATAAAGGGAAAGGCGGAAAACATGGCGGCCATGGTTATGGACGGCCAAAAGGCCCGCCAACGGATATTCCTGAACATATCAAGTCGCGAACTAGCGAAGATGGGACAGCGATTAATCTAAACAATTCGCAAGTTGGCATAAAAGGGATTACCCATATGGCTAATTCTGAAAACTTAAAAAACCTTTCCAGCTTAGCGATGAAGACTAATCTATTGAAAGATGAAGGCGTTAAAGTCCTAGCGGACTCGCCAACATTTCAAAATCTAAAACAACTATCGCTCTGGGACAACCACCTTACAAATGCAGGAGTTGAACTATTAGCAAGCTCTTCCAATTTTAAAAACTTAACTCAACTTAACGTCGCTCAAAACTATATAACCGACGACGGAGTTGCTGCCTTGGTAAATTCGCCTAACGCAGCCAACTTGGTTCTTTTAGACTTAAGTAAAAACAAAATATCCGATGCGGGAGCGATTGCAATAGCTAATTCCCCCCATCTTAAAAACTTAAAGCGACTTGAATTGTTCAAAAATCAAATTGGAGATAAAGGCTTAGAAGCTTTACTTCACTCAAAGTCGTTGCCAAAATTAGAGTTTTTAGATTTAGTTAGCAACGCTTACAACTTTGACAATGCTCTTAATATGGAAAAAGGGACAACGCTGCCTTCTATTAAAAATTTAATTTTGTATTAAAAAACAAAAAAACCGGCAATAAACTTATTGCCGGTTTTTTTTATTTACGCCAATTATTAAGCTTTTTCTACTTCTTAATATAATTCTCTTCAATCTCTAGCGACTTTATCTAATACCTCTTGAATTTTTTCAAAATCATAACTGCTCGTAAAATCATCCAATAAAGAGACGAAACCTTCAAACTCCGAATCCATAGTTTTTAACTCTCGGGTCAATTTTTCCATTTCAGTTAAGCTATAAATATCCGCAGCCTTTTTCAATTTCGCTAAAATTTCCTCAGGAATTTTGACGTTTTCTAAATCAAGTTTGCTTACAATTTCAGAATCATCTTCTTCATCAGGCTCGCTTTCCAATTCCACGTCCAAAAACTCAGAGATACAATCAAATACAATCTCAAAAGAAAAAGGCTTCAATATAAATTTACAAAAACCTTTTTCTTTATAGTTTTCACGAAGCCCATCGAAAATTGAAGTCGTTACACAAACTACTTTGGGGTTTTCAGGTCCATATTTTTCTCGAATGATTTGAGTCGCCTCAACCCCTCCCAATACAGGCATATTGACATCCATAAAAACAATATCGGGTTGATGCTTTTCTACCATTTCGACCCCTATTTTCCCATTTTCAGCTTTTATAACTTCCAATCCCATATCGATCAAAAAAGTTTCTAAAACTCTCAGATTTAACATATTGTCATCGACAACCAGCGCTTTGACATTTTGTCCCGGCGCTATTTTTAAAACCCGACGTTTAAACTTTTTATCACTCTCAACAGACTCTTCTGAAATAGGAAGGTCTAAAATAAAATAAAACATGGAGCCTTTTCCCAATGCAGATTCAACCCCTAGTTCCCCTCCCATCATTTCAATCTGCTTCTTAGTAATCGCCAGGCCCAATCCTGTCCCGCCTTTTTTACGTCCTTCATCTTCTTGTTGGAAAGGATCAAAAATTTTATTTTGCTGTTCTGAAGACATTCCCGGTCCAGTATCAATAACTTCAAAACGATAAGATAACTTTGAAGCGTCTGGCTTAGGTAATGGGATTCCTCTAAATAATACTTCCCCGGTATCGGTAAATTTAACGGCATTGCCAATAAGATTGATCAAAATTTGCCTAATCTTGTTTGGATCTCCTTCAACAAACAAAGGACCGCTACTGGGTTTTTCCATTTTCCACATCAGTCCTTTTTCTTCGCATTTGATTTGAAATAATGGCGATAACCTATTAATCAACTCATTTAAATCAAAAGCTTCTATATTAAGATCCATTTTCCCGGCTTCGATCTTCGATAAATCTAAAATATCGTTTATGATTCCTAAAAGATGATCGCCGCTATTTCTAATAGTTTGAATTTGAGCTAACTGAGTTTTATTAAGATTCTTATCTCGTTGTAAAACCTGAGCAAATCCCAAAATTCCATTCATCGGAGTCCGTATCTCATGACTCATATTTGCTAAAAAAGCGCTTTTTGCCTGATTGGCCGACTCCGCAGCTTGAATAGCTTTTTCTAACTCAGATTCCGCTCGTTTTCTCTCGCTAATTTCGTTTGTCTTTTCCCGAATCTGTTTTTCTAAAATTTTCATTAACCGCTTGCACTTCTTTTCGTGTTTTTTCTAATTCCTGGTTTTGTCTTACAGCCCCTTGATTTATCGATAAAAGAAGGTTAAAAACTTTCCTTCCTGTAGTTTCTATCTGGTGAGTTTCTCCTAGATAATCAAAATCTAGAACTTCGTGATCCTCTTCATAGCAGTTGTTACTTTGATCTAACAAAATCCTATTTACGGTAGATACGATGTATTCAGAATCGTAAGGTTTAGTGAATAAATAATCCACATTGTTTGTTAAACACTTAAAAAGAGTTTCCATACCTGAAAGAGCTGTTACCACAGCTACAGGAATATCTTTAAGCTCTGGATTTTTCTTTATCTTTGCAGATAATTCAAAACCTCCCATCTCAGGCATGTTAACGTCGGAAATTACTAGATTGATTTCATTTTCTGCAGCGATCTCTAAGGCTTCCATGCCCGAATTCGCTTTTAAAACTTGAAAATTACCTTCTTCCAGATATCGTTTGAGTAGTTCCGCTTGCACCCTGCTATTTTGAACAATAAGCACCGAGGCTTTCATAATTTTTGTCTCACAACTTTTTATTACAAAACTAAAATGCTAAATTCTAGAACTGACTAGAGTTCTCTTTACTGTTTATTTGATCCATAGAATAACAATCAAAACACTAGAATTACAAACTTCTTCTTGTATCAATTGTGTAACACTTTGGAAATCTTATCACAAGGCTCAAAAACTAATTTAAGGGAGTCTCTAATAGTTCGAAATTTTAGCTTGAGGCAACTCGCTTGCCTTTTGTTTGCAAAGGCAGTTCGTGGCCAAATTCAATTTTTAGAGGTTCCCTTAAAAACAATTATGTAATAAAAACTACCTTTCTATTTAGAGCCTTACTTAAAGAAAAAAGATTTTATCTATAAGGAATCTCTAAAAACAGGTTAAAAAGTTTAAAAAAAGGTTATATTATATC
>JAYOZP010000042.1:0-12777 GCA_038154245.1 Nitrospinales bacterium
TCAGCTTACCTCTTAAATCGAAACCCAAAGTTGCACTTACAACTTGAATCCGCCTCTTTATTGATCTCATCTTGAAAAAATATAATTTTCAATCGCTTATTATATGAAGCGTTTTTTCGGATTATAATGTCTCTTAATGAGATCTAATTTAAAAGTATTTTCAGCCTTAGGCGTAACCTTTTTTATATTTTTCCTTGCCCTGACGCCTATAGGGTCGTTTGACGATTGGATACCAAAAACTTGGCAAACTGGATATTACTCCTTAACCCAAATTGACGCAGGCGACGATGCAGGTTATTACGCTTATCTTAGATCGGCTTTTTTTGACAATGATCTAGACTTTATTAACGAAAAAAAATACGCCCACATTGAAAAGTTCACTCCCACTGGCTACGTTTTTAATAATTGGCAAATTGGCCAAAGTATTCTTTATATTCCTTTCTTCCTACTCGGCCACCTTTCCGCAATCATCTTAAATAGCTTCGGCTTTTCTTTTCCTTTAGATGGGTATTCAACTCCCTATAGTATGGCTACCGCAATCGCGGCTCAAACCTATTTATTTTTAGGCTTATTATTTTTATATAAAGTTTTAGTTAGATATTTCTCTCAAACGCCCGCTCTAGCTGCGGCAATAGGCGTTTGGCTGGGGTCTCCCCTTATCTACTATACGTTTATTCGTCAGAGGATGGCTCACACGACCGAATTTTTCATGGCAGTCGTTTTTATTTTTTTCTGGCTAAATTTTAGAGAGTCAAAAAAACAAATAGATCATGCCTTTTTAGGAATGCTCTTGGGATTGTTTTGCATGGTCAGAATTATAAATATTTCGTTTTTTGCGCTTTATTTTGCCGATCAAATATTTCGGCAAATACCTTTATTGTCAAAAACCAACAAACAAACTTTAAAAGAATTTCTTTATAGATCGCTTTGGATGGTTTTCTTATTTTTCATAGTCCTTTTACCTCAACTCTTTATTTGGCAAAAATTAAACGGAACTTTTCTACCGACTCGCCACTTAGAAATGGCTAGCTCCGGTTTAAGTTTTATATCCATTCAAGAAATATTGAGAAACATTTTTGGCGTTATTTTTAGTCCACAATGGGGACTGGTTCTTTCCTTTCCAATTTTTATAATTTCTATTTTTGGATTTTTTTTAGACAACCAGTTAAAGCAAATAAAATTAAGCGTCTTGATATATTTAGTCGCATTAATCCTGATAATAGCAATCTATCCGGAAAGTTCAGATTCATATGGAGAACGGCATTTTATTTCTTCCATACCCTTATTAGCGATTGGTATAGCGGCGATACTCAACAGATTCAAAAGTTCGCCGACTATTTTTAAGGGAGGAATGTTAGTAATAGCTTTATTGATAGCTTTGCAATATTTAGTCTTAGTTCAATTCAGAATATTATTACCTTACAACGATCCACAGTTTACTTTAAAAGCTTTAACGGGAATTCCAAATTTATTATTGGAAAACAGCGAACTCTTAAGCCGTTCAACCAATTTCATTAAAATAATATTTTCTGCGACGCCGGTATTTAATAAAGAGAGCTTTTTATTTTTAATTTTATTTCCCGGAATTCAACTTGCGGCTATTATTCTCTCCTGCCTATTATTCGCAAAACTCTATGCATATTTAAAAGAAGAAAAAAACTTTATAAAAACCACTTTAAACCTAACTCTGCTTTCAACCTTAGTTTGTTTTATTTACCTTTATAAAATCACTCCTTCTAAAACTCACGAGGAAATTAAATCAAGATTCGATTATAAAGAAGCCGTTGATAAAGGAGATATCAAGGCAAAAGATGGAAATCTAAAACAGGCAATTAGTCTTTTTAAAAGCGCCTCAAAAGTTTTACCTGAACATTGGGGATCTTATTTAAGAATGGGATTTGCTTACAGCGCTCAATCAGACTACAAAACCGCAAATAACTACTACAAAAAGGTTTTAAGCTTAAACCCTTACCACATTGAGTCATACGGAAAACTAGGAGAGAATAAGTTTCGCCTTGGCCAGTTCGATGAGGCCGAATTTTATTTAAAAAAATCGATCGAACTAAACCCAAAAGATAAAAAATCTTTTCATTATTTGGCTATGATTTTTGCCGAGCAAAAGCGAACCCAAGACGCAAAGAAAATGTTTGAGACTTCATTGGCTATAGATCCTAATTATAAAAACGCTCGCTTAAATTTTGCAATATTTCTCAGTTTATTGGAACAAAAACAAGAGGCAGTCTTACATCTCAAAGAAGCCGCCCGGCTTGGCGTAAAAGAGGATAGAATCCAAAAACTAGCTCAACAGTTTCAACTTAATCTAAATAATTAAAATGACGACTAGAAGCAATGAACAAAAAGCTTAATCACGGCTCCAGGGTAACGTAATAACCGCCCGTCCCTCTTTGCACTAATAAAAGAATACTGCTTCGTTTTCCGGCTTCTACTATTGCGCTATTAAAATCTCTTTCGTCTCTAATATTGGCTTGGTTTATTTGACGTATTACATCGCCCGATCGAATGCCTATTTTCCCGCTGACCCCTTTTGGATCGACATAGACAACGGCGACGCCTTTCCGGGTAGACAAGCGAAATCGCCTTATCAAAGCCTGGTTGATATCCTGGACGCGAATACCAAGCCAATGCAAAGTAAAATCTGGAGCATATGCCTTAGGAATGGACGAAACTTTCATTCGCAAAGTACGTTTCTTTTTTTCCTGGATAACGTCTAAGTTCAAACGATCGTCAATGGTGTAAGAAGATATAGTTTGCTCATAATCAGATTTGTTTTTTATTTCATGATTATCTATAGATAAAATGACGTCGCCTTGCCTTAAACCAGCTCTTCCCGCAGGACCTTCTCTAAATACCTTTGAGGCTAAAACGCCTATTGGTCTATCAATATTAAAATATTGATACAGGCTGTCCGTCATATCTTGAACGCTCACTCCCAACCAACCGCGTCTTACTTTACCAAATTGAATCAATTCGTTTACGATCCGTTTCGCGTGATCGATAGGAATAGCAAAGCCTATACCTTCCGCTTTCTGATAAATAGCGGCGTTAATCCCGATTAACGATCCGTTAATATTTAAAAGCGGCCCGCCGCTATTCCCGGGATTAATCGAAGCGTCGACTTGGATAAAGTCGTTATAAATAACGTTCTTGCTAGCTCTAATAGTTCGGTTTAAAGCGCTTATAATCCCTTGCGTTACCGTATGACGCAATCCAAACGGGTTGCCTATCGCCAAAACCGTTTCCCCTATCATCAAATCGTCGGAACGTCCCATTTTGATGAAAGGTAAAGAGTTTTCTGTATCAATCTTTATTATGGCTAAATCCGATTTAATATCCGCCCCAATCAATCGCGCCTTGAAAGTTCTACCATCGGAAAGAATTACTTTTATCCCAGCGGCCTTATCGACTACATGTTCATTAGTAATTACATAACCTCTAGGGTCAATAATCACTCCAGACCCCAAGCTTTGCCGTTTATTGCCAAACCTTGGCAATAAATCTTTAAAGAAATTTTCAAAAGGATTATCGCGCAACCCTCTAAACGGATTGCGAAATTCTCTCATAACTTCTTCTGTATAAATATTTACGACAGCAGGTCGCGCTTTTTCAGCCGCGACAACGACGGGAGTCTTGCGATTAAATTGAGTATCGGCAAACGAATTAGTTGAACAGCAAAAGAAGACGACTAAAAAAACGTTTACTAAGAAAATTTTTAAGGAAAGGGAGGTTTTTTTCATAATTAAAAAGGGCGACAAATTAAATTTTGCCGCCCTTTTATTACTTGAATGGAAAGGATAAACGTCAACCCGTTTTAACCGCTATATAAATAGTGCTGCCGCCTCTTTTAACTAATAATAATACGGTGCCTCCTTTTTTAATTTTGGAAGTAACCCTTTTATAATCAGCCATACTTTTAATAGGTTTGCGGTTTACTTCAGAGATAACATCGCCTCTGCGAACTCCCGCTTCGCCTGCGGAGTCGCCCGCTTGTACATCGGCGACTAACACGCCTTCATCGTCTTCCAGATCCAAGCTTTGAGCTAGTTCCGGAGTAATTTCTTGAACTTGAAGACCAAGAGGATCGCCCAAAGAAGCAACCTGTTCCTCGGCGTCTTTCAGCACTTCAATGGTAACGTTTATTATTTTTTTAGCTCCTTCGCGAACAACTTCAACGGGAACCGTCATTCCCGGAGAAGTGCCGGCTACAATTTTAGGCAACGTTTCCATTTCAACAACGTCTTTATTATTGAATTTAACGATAACATCGCCTCGTTCGATACCGCCTTTTGCAGCGGGGCTATTTGGAATCACGTCGCCCACTAACGCGCCTTCGCTTTGCGCCAAACCAAAAGAATTAGCTAATTCAGGGGTGATTTTTTGAATCATAACGCCAAGCCAACCGCGAGTAACCGATCCATGTTCTTTAAGATCTTTCAAAATATTTCGGGCTAAATTAATCGGCAGGGCAAATCCAATTCCAACGTTTCCGCCAGTATTGCCAGAAATAATAGCCGTATTAATACCAACCACATGCCCTTTAATATTGATTAAAGGTCCGCCGCTATTTCCAGGATTAATCGAAGCGTCGGTTTGAATAAAATCGTCATAAGGCCCCGCACCAATGTTTCGACCTTTAGCGCTCACTACGCCAACGGTAACGGTGTGGGCTAAACCAAATGGATTACCAATAGCCATAACCCATTCTCCAACTTCTAAATCGTCAGAATTTCCTAATTCTAAATAGGGGAACTTTTTCTCTTCACCCTCGTCTAAAATAATTTTAATCAAAGCAATATCTGTTTTTGAGTCGGCTCCAATTAATTTTGCATCGTATTCTTTATTATCTTGAAAGGTGACTTTAATTTCATCAGCCTCTTCAATAACATGATGATTGGTTAAAATATGACCTTCTTGATCTATAACAAAACCCGATCCCATACCTTTTTTAGGTCGTTCGTTGCCTTTTTCGCCAAAAAACTTGTCGTAAAAATCGCGAAAAGGATCTTGCCCGCCTCTACCATTAGGCGCTCGACGAGGACTCTTCATGGGTTTTCTTTTAGACTTTATGCTCACATTAACAACAGACGGGTTTTCTTTTTTCGCAATTTCCACGAAAATATTCGAACCCAATGGACCATTACCGCCACTTAATGCAATCGCAGAATTTACCACATGAAACTTTTCCCCATTAAAATTTGGAGAAAAAGGTAAAATCAAAAATAAACAAAAAAGAAACGTTACTAATAATCGGAAAAATCGCAATTGCATGAAAATCCTCCACTCATTAAAAACCATTGATTTATGGCGTAGGGGGAATTAAAAAATAAAAGTCTCAAAAATATTCTTAAAATAATGTAATTACAACGCGTAACCCATTATTATGTTATGAAGTTAAGAGTCGTTGATCTCTAAAAATTAATTTCAAACTCTTATCTGGACAAATCTGAATTCTCGGAATTTCTTTTAAAGGAATAGTTTAGAAAAAGAGTCCCGCCGCTCGGCCTAGATAGATTCGCTCTGATTTGTAATTATATAATGCTAAATTGATCGATTACAACATGAAAACGTCACGGTATCTCTTTAAAAAATATGGCAAGACAACGGTTTTCGTGATAGCTTCAATCCAAAAATAAAATGGTAAAATCGAATGAATTTTTTTATAACAGCTCTAGGCTTAATGATGGTTTTTGAAGGAATTCCTTATTTTTGCTTTCCGGAGAAAGTCAAAGAATTCGCCCAAAAAATACCGGAATTTGAAAACGGAACTTTAAGGGGGTTTGGCTTTTTTCTTATGATATTGGGCTTAATCGTCGCTTACTTAGGAAGGGGATCCTATTAAATGAAAATGCCAACGCAGATTTTGAATTGTTTCGTAGCCGCCGTTTATTTAATTCTTTTTTCAAGTTGCGCAAATTTTCCTATTCAACAAGATGAACCGCCAACAACTACTGAAACTTTAACTCCGTCGGTAGAATCATATCCAAGTCTTCATTTTGACGACCTTCCAGTTCCAAACGGTTTTACTTTTAAACGATCCAAATCCTTTATTTATGAATCTAGAAGCGGCGCCGTCAAAGTTGGCCACTTATTTTTCTCCGGGTGGAGCAATCTTGACGAAACAATTTCCTTTTTCCAAAACGAAATGATAAATAAGGATTGGACCTTTGTCAGAACCATGGAACACAGCGGCACTCAACTACTATATGAGAAAACCGACAAAGTGTGCGAAGTCACGGTCAGTTCTTCATTAGGACAAACTCACATAGAAATAACGATTGGTCCAAAATAAATTAGTTTTTAGGAACCTAGTCTCTAGGCCCTAAGATCAGACAGTAGCAAGCCGATAGAAAGTTAATAAAAGCTCTCATAAACTCAGTTGCAAACCTTTATAAGCGCCGATCAATATTTTAAATCGTATAACGCTTTTTGGAAATGGCATCCGAACATACCTCTTTAGCCGAGCAGCAAGTATTTAGCTTTCCTCCTTCTCCCGAGTATTCCTTCTCTAATTTCATTCAATACGAAGAGTCTGATTTTGCTTTTCAATCGGCAAAAGATTTATGCAAACCAGATTCTATAAGCGCCACCCTATTCATTTCTGGAGATCAAGGGTTAGGGAAAACCCATCTATTACGAGCTATCGGGAACCAAATTCAACAAAACGACCCATCTAAAAAAGTTATCTACTCAAAATGCGGCGAATTAATAAACAAATTAGAGACAAATAAAAAAAACTCAGACAACATTATCAATCAAATCCTCACCACAGACATTTTTCTATTAGACGATCTAGACGACTTGAAAAATAATATTAGTTTTCAAAAAACGCTCTACCATATTTTTAATACGTTAAAAGAAAAAGGAAAAAAAATAAGCTTTGCGGGTAAGTCGTCGCCTTCCCAACTTAAAGAAACTGCGGATTATCTAGTCTCTCGGTTTAGTTGGGGTATTATGGCCCCAATTGGTTCAATGAACGACCAAGCGGCCTGCAAACTTATCCAAAAAATGGCCTTGGACTTTGGTTTAGAAATTTCAGACGCTGTCGCTAAATTTATAATGGTAAGAATACCCAGAGATTTTATTTCGTTAAAAGAAGCGGTGACGGCAATTAATAATGAGTCGTATGTTCAAAAAAAGAAAGTTACCATTCCACTAACAAAAACAGCCTTAAAAATAGACTGATTTCGAGTCAATGGCTTCTTGCCGTAATAAAAAGATAAACGTTCTAGCGTCAATCACATGGAATTCCAAAATATAGTCGCAAGATTAGAAAATAATGCGAAGTCTATCCCCGACACTCCCGCAATCATTGATCCTCGAAAAAAGAGCGCCCGCTCTATAACCTTTAAAGAACTTTATTCCGATGTCGGTCGATTAGCTTTTGGGTTTTCAAAAGCTGGGTTGAACAAAGGCGATAGAGTTTTATTACTTGTCAAACCTGGGATAGATCTTATTTCAATTACCTATAGCCTATTCCGTTTGGGAGCGACGCCAGTTCTTATAGATCCGGGTCTCGGCAGAAAAAATATCCTAAACTGCATTAAGGAGGCGAAACCAAGCTGCATGGTAGGCATACCAATAGCTCATTTCATAAGAATATTGTTTCCCAAGTATTTTTCCAGCGTAAAACTTTTCATAACTTTAGGAAGACAAAAGTTCCAAAACAATTTTACGATTAAAGAAATTCGCAAGCTTGGAAGGGAAATCGTCGACTTAGAAAAAACAGAATCTCATGAACCTGCCGCTATATTATTCACTAGCGGGAGCACAGGCCCTCCCAAAGGCGTGGTTTATTCTCATAAGAATTTTTTTGAACAATCTAAAGCTTTGGAATCAATTTACCAATTTAAAGAAGGCGACGTGGATTTACCAACTTTCCCTTTATTTGCGCTTTTTAGCGGAGCGTTTGGTATGACTAGCGTCGTTCCCGAGATGGACCCCACCAGACCGGCCCGTGTTGATCCCTTAAAAATTTTATCAACCGCAGAAAAATTCAAAGTAATAAATAGCTTTGGCTCTCCCGCCCTATGGAACACCGTAACGCGTTATTGCAATAGCTCACAACGACCCATCTCCAATATAAAAAGAATTTTAATCGCTGGAGCGCCCGTTTCTGGGAAACTCTTACAAAGCTTTGATTCTATCGTAGATAAAGACTGTAAAATCTACACGCCTTATGGAGCGACGGAAGCTCTACCCGTCGCCTCAATTGAAAGGCAAGAAGTTTTAAATGAAACTTGGGAAAGCACAAAAAAGGGTTTGGGAGTTTGCGTCGGCAAACCCGTTCCCGGAATGGAAGTCAAGATAGTCAAAATAACAGACGCCTCTATTCAACATCTGAAACCCGAATTAGAAACGCCGCAAGGAATGATCGGAGAAATAATCGTTCAAAGCCCTTGGGTAACTAAGTCGTATTTTAATAGACCTCAAGCCAACGAATTGGCAAAAATCAACGACAAAGATTCATTCTGGCATCGAATGGGAGATGTTGGTTATATAGACAAAGAGGGGCGCATTTGGTTTTGCGGACGTAAAAGCCATCGAGTCGTTTGTGAATCTGAAACTCTATTTACTATTCCATGCGAAGGAATATTTAATCAAGTACAAGGCGTCAATCGAACCGCTTTAGTTGGAATTGGGGAAAAAGGAAATCAAAGGCCGGTTTTGATAGCTGAAGTAGACAACAAAACGTCGGCAAAATATAAGGAAGGATTAAAAACCGAGTTATTAAAAGTAGGATCTGAATTTGATTTGACCAAGAACATAAAAGACATTCTTTTTTGTAAATCGTTCCCTGTAGACATAAGACATAACGCAAAAATATTTAGGGAAAAACTTGCGGTTTGGGCGGAAAAAGAGATGCGATAATCTGGATTCCAAACGACTCGACAAAAAACAATTTATATCAAATCGCCGTCAATCCAAAATCCTTCAAAACTCTTTCCAGAGGTGGTTACATACTTTCCCTCCCCATGAGGGATACCATCTTTATAACTTCCAACAAATCGATCGCCGTTAGCATAATAATAAGTCCCAAGCCCGGACATTTCTTCTTCGATAAATTCTCCTTCGTAACGATCTCCGTTTGAATAATTATATGTACCCGCTCCATTAGGTATTCCATCGCGGAACTCGCCTTGGTATTGGCAACCGTTAGAGTGGGTATAAATTCCTATTCCGTCTCTGCATCCATTCACAAATTGACCGTGATAACAATCTTCACAGGCAAAATAATAAGTTCCTAGCCCGTGCATTTCTCCATCTAGAACCTCTCCAACGTAACGATCTCCATTGGGAAACTCAAAAGAAGATTTTTTATTCTGTCCATTTTGATTAACATCATTAGAGGTTGTTTGTTCTGAATAGTCGGCGGAGTTATCATTTTCTTGAAAATTATTAACTGAATCCTGCCAAGAGCCTTCTTTAAATAATTCGCATAAATAATAATAAGCGAGATTTATTTCTTTGGATCTTTCTTGAGCGCGCAAAATTTGACTAGGACGTTTGGTGGCATACAAATCAGGGTGCCAAACTTTAACTAATTTTTTATAAGCTTCTCTCACTTCAGGAAATGTAGCCTGACTACTCAACCCTAAAATATGAAAAGAACGTATGGTAGCCCTCATATAGTTTTCTCTAATACTATTTTGGATTAAACCGATTTAATAACAGAGAATTGCCAACAACAGAAACAGAACTTAACGACATCGCCGCCGCTGCATAAACCGGTTTCAATACTATTCCCCAAACAGGAAACAAAACCCCGGCGGCGATAGGAACAGCTAATATATTATAGAAAAATGCCCAAAACAAATTCTGACGAATGGTTTTCATAGTTTCCTTGGCCAAATCAAACGCATTAGCAACGCCGTTCAAATCGCCGCTCATCAGAGTTATATCGGAGGTTTCTTTAGCGATATCAGTCCCTGTTCCAAGAGCTATTCCAATATTGGCTTGAGTCAAAGCAGGCGCGTCGTTAATACCATCGCCGACCATCGCAACTTCAATACCCTCCTGTTGCAACTGTTTGACTATCTCCGCTTTTTGACCGGGTAGTTTTTCTGCATACACTTCGCTGATACCCAGATCGCTTGCAATATGTTGAGCCGTTTGAGAATTATCTCCCGTTATCATAGCCACTCGATACCCTCTTTTGACCAACATTTGAATTAATTCTTTTGCTTCATGTTTTGGGGAATCCGCGATAGAAATCAAGCCTATTATCTGTTTTGCGCTCGCAAGAAAAACAGGCGTCTTACCTTCGTTTGCCCATTCATTGATCTGAGTTTCCATGGAAGAAATATCAATTCCATTTTCCAACATTAATTTTGCGTTTCCTAAAAAAACGTTTTTGCCTTCAAATACTCCTTGGACTCCATATCCCGAAAGAAACTTGAAATCAACGCAATCAAATGGGGTAACTTCTCTAAGACTCGCTTCTTTTTTTATTGCATTTGCCAATGGATGGTCGGAACCAGCTTCAACTCCAGCCGCATACGCTAATATTTCATCTATCGATAGCTTCGAGTCTGGCGCCGACCAAACATCAATAACCTCGGGAGCCCCTATAGTTAAAGTTCCTGTTTTATCAAAAACGACCATTTTAACTTTTTCAATTGCTTCCAAGATTTCTCCGCCTTTAATAAACACTCCGTATTCGGCTCCCTTCCCCGCCCCAACAATAATAGCCGCTGGAGTCGCCAAACCAAGAGCGCATGGACAAGCAATCACTAAAACAGACACCAGAGTCATCCATGCAAATTGGCTTTCAGACATTGGTAAAACCGCTATATCGCTACCCCAAACAAACCAAAACCCAAAGGTCAAACCTGCAACCACTAAAATAAATGGAGTGAAAACCCCCGCTACTTTATCTGCAAATCTTTGAATAGGCGCTTTAGATCCTTGAGCTTCTTCAACCATTTTCACAATTCGACCTAAAATCGAATCGTCGCCTAAATCATTGGCTTTATATTTTAAAAAACCGGTTTGGTTAAAAGAACCTCCAATAATTTGATCTCCTACCTTTTTATCTATCCCTAAACTTTCTCCAGTGATCATCGACTCGTCAACATAACCGGAACCTTCGGTAACAATTCCATCCGCCGGAAACCTTTCCCCAGGACGAATACAAACAAGATCTCCTGTCTTTAAATCGCTCAAAGAGATTAGTTGTTCAGATCCTTCCTTAAAAACTTTTACTTTTTCCGGACGCAAACTTAATAGTTTTTGCACAGCTTCCGAGGCTTTTGCCTTCGCCTTAGCCTCCAAGAAACGCCCCAATAAAATTAAAGTCACAATCATAACTGAAGAGTCAAAATATATTCCAGAGAACTGTTCTGATTTTAAAGTGTTAGAAGAAAAAAAAGCGGCCCAAACGCTAAGTCCAAATGCGGAACTAGATCCTAAAACAACTAGAGAGTTCATGTCCGCCGTTCCATGCTTTAGAGCTTTCCAAGCGCCTGTGTAAAACTGACTACCGGCCCAAAACTGAACGGGTACGGCTAATAAAAACATCCATAGCGGAGTCAATAATTGGAAAAAACTACCTGTCATCATGATAGACATCAAAATTAAGGCGCCAACCAACTTAATGGTCAGTTCTCGCTTGGCTTCGTCTTTTTCAGGGTCTTCAGATTTCTTTTCATCCGCTATTTCAAACCCCATAGGTTCCAAGGCATTTCGAAAAACTTCTATATTGGGAGTCAAAATGGTTTCGACTTCAGCTTTTTCAGAAGCTAAATTGACGCGAGCTTCTAAAACGCCGTCCAATTTTTTCAACCTTTTTTCAACTCTAGAAACACAAGCCGCACACGACATACCATAAACAGAAAACGTCTTTTTCTGTCTAGATAAACCGTATCCTAACTCGTCAATTACTTTTGAAACCTGGCTCAAAGTATCTTTATCAGAGTTAAAATGTAGATCCACCACCCCTTTATTAAAATCTACTTTGGCGGATTCAACTTCTTCTAATTGACAAAGCTTTTCTTCGACCGCTAAAGCGGATTTCTCATCTTTAATTCCATCAATGTGTAGAAATTGCTGGAAATTATTATTAACTTCTGTTGAAGCAGTCATAAATAATCAACCAAGCTGTTATTTTCATAAAAGAATAAAATCAAACCGTCAGGAAACGATTTGGACAAACGCTTAATTCCAAGAAATTTTTAAAAGTTAAGCGGTAATAACCTGATAAGAATTTTAATTCAAAAATTCTTCTAAATCATTTCCCCGAAAATAAGCTTTTCAGAGTAAAAAAACCGTAAAGGAGGAGCAGTATGGAAATGAGCGCAGTAGAAAAGGAGTTATGCGATATAGAGTCGATAAAGAGATAGCACCCAAATCCACTGAACCCCATCCCTAAAATTAAATACCCTAACTTCTTCGAGAAAAGGAGAAAAGGATTAACATCTTTTGAATTCTCTCTTTTTAATTCCCATCTCCACTTCAAAATTAAGAAAGTTTGTCGAAACCAAGAAAATAATCCTGTAGATTTAGTTAGATTCGTATTGCAATACATGCATCTGCTCACAGAATTATGATTCGGAAAACCACAATTGAGACAAAGAGTAAAATCTTCGCGTTTATTCAACGGAACTTGTTCTTTACTTGGTTCATCCATTGCATCAGCCATTAAGAATATGAAAAAGGAAAATTAAAAAACAAATTGGAATTATTTAATTTCCAATAACGCTCAATTAAGTATAAGAAGTTGAAATAATTCTAGATAACTTATTGTATCTCGACAAAAGACAA
>JAYOZP010000042.1:12787-36446 GCA_038154245.1 Nitrospinales bacterium
CCCAAAAGCAATAAAAACTATCTTCTAGGGAAATTCCAGGATTATTTCTCCGTTTTCTTCTTTCACTGAATATTCATCTAATTTATAAAAAGGTTCTCCTTTGCATTGCCCAGAAGTCACGTCATATTTCCAACCATGTAAAGGGCATGTGACGGTTGTTCCCACAAGTTTTCCCTCTCCTATAGAGCCTCCCATGTGTAAACAGGTCCCATCTACGGCAAAAAATTTTCCATCAACGTTAAAAACCGCAATATAATGCCCAAAAGCTTCAACTGATTTTCCCGTTCCGGGCTTCAAATCAGAAGTTTTGCCTACATTAAACTTTCTCATACCGAATTCCTCAAAAAAAAATTCAAAATTATTGCCATTTATAACCAATTTTATGTTATATCTCAATCACGGTCTTTATTTAGTTTATTTTACTGCCTGCCCGTAAGTTTTTTTGGGTATGTGTAAACCATATTTAATATTGGATCTCAAAATAAAAACTGTTCTTAAGGTTTTGTCGCCCCAAAAACATTAATTGGGGAACTCCCAAAATTCTAGTTTATACACAAATTTGGACGAGCTGATCGCCTCTCAGTTCCAATTTTGTTCTTACTCAGGAATTACAAAACCATTAAGAACCAAAATTATTGTTAACTTTTACTCTTTTAATCAACATTAACGGTTTTGGAAAATGTTAATCATTCTTCTTCGACAACCTAAGTGCGGAGGATCTTAATATGGCTACTACGAACTCTAAAAGCGACCAAATGCAAAAAACCGAAAGATTTAAGAAAACCGTTGGAAAACGGTTAAGAACCTTTAGAAAATCAACAGGCTTAAATGTTGCGGGATTTGCAAAAAAGATAAGAATCGGATTAGGCACCTTATCTGAGTTAGAAAATGGGATTTCTGCCCCATCGGCTCAAACGCTTGCCAACCTACATTTGTATACGGAAATTAATATTGCTTGGCTATTAACCAATAAAGGAAACATGATTCGCGGTTAAAATTGACCAAAGTCAAATTTTATTATTTTCAATAATATAAGCCAAAATAGAATTACTTGAAATTGTCGCAGTAGATGGATAAAATTACTCAATAATTGAAAATCGAACTTAAGCCTTTGCGTATTTTTTATCCTCTAATCATATTTTTATTCTGCTTTTTTAGCTCTGTCCAGACGGTCAGTTCGCAACCAACGCCGCCCAAAATGGTTTTAGTGCCTGGCGGCGCATATGAAATGGGCGATCTCAAATCCCTTTCAGAAGTGAACGTGTTAGACCTTCTAAATCCAGACCGTCATGCCTTAGGACCTGAAAACCCAGCTCATAAAGTATTTATTGACGCCTTTTTTATCGATATTTACGAGGTCTCAAATGAAAGCTTTGCCGAGTATATAAAAGCAAAAAACAGAAAAGCGCCAGCTTTTTGGAATAACTCAGATTTCAATCAGCCTAATCAACCCGTTGTAGGAATTCCCTGGAAAGAAGCGCAAGCTTTTTGTAAATGGAAGAATAAAAGGCTTCCTACCGAAGCAGAATGGGAAAAAGCCGCTAAAGGTCAACAACCCAACGATTATCCATGGGGTAATTCCGATCCCACGCCAGATAAATTAAACTTTGACAATCATGTTGGTAAAACAATGCCTGTTGATTCTTATGAAGCTGGAAAATCTGGTCTAGGGGTTTACAATCTTTCTGGGAATGTTGCCGAATGGGTATTTGATTGGCACGGCCCCGAATACTACCTTTTTTCTCCTGAGAAAAATCCTCAAGGGCCAGCCTCTGGGCAATATAAAGTAATCCGAGGCGGAAACTGGCGCAATAAAAAGGACGACGTCAAAATAACTTTTCGCAACGGAACAACTCCAAAGCTTAAGAGTAAAACGGTAGGCTTTCGTTGCGCAATGGACGCTAGTTAACAAGATAAAACTTCCTATCTCTTAAGAACCTATTAAGGTTTCATCGCAATCATTTCTACAATTTCATCAAGCAATAGGTTTGCCAATTCCGTTTTAGGCATACGGTCTAGATTTTTTGTTTGTCGGTCCCTCTTTATAAAAGTCGCTTCATTATAATCAGAACCGAATCCTATTCCAGGCTTTGCAATATTATTCGCAACAATCAAATCCATAGATTTTTTTTGAAGTTTCTCTAAAGCGTTTTCGAAAACATTTTCCGACTCGGCGGCAAACCCAACTATAATTTGATCCTCTTTTTGAGCTGCGAGGTCGCTCAAAATATCTGGATTAGTTTTTAGCTTTAGTACATTACCGCCATTCATTTTTTTCTTAATTTTGTTTTCTTCATAATTTTCAGGAGAAAAATCTCCAACTGCCGCTGTCATCACTAAAGCTGTGCACTCGGGAAAATTGTCCATAACACGACGGCGCATATCCTCCGCGCATTCGCAATAAAGAGTTTCTATACCTGGAGGAGAAGCAAGGTTTGTCGGTCCGCTAATTAAAGTAACCTGCCCGCCGCGTTTAGAAGCTTCTGAAGCTATTGCATACCCCATCTTCCCGGAAGATCGATTAGAAATAAATCGGACAGGGTCAATTGGCTCTCGTGTAGGACCGGCAGTCACAACAATTTTTTTTCCTGCAAGATCGTTTCTTGGATAAAACTGATTCATAATTTCTTTTAATATCGTTTCTAACTCGGCCAACCTTCCTTTTCCTTCGGCGCCACAGGCGAGCTTTCCAAACTCTGGCTCCACAATACGAATACCGCGAGACTTTAGCTTACTAATATTTTCTCTAACAGCCGAATTCAAATACATTTTGTCGTTCATCGCTGGAGCCACTAAAACTTTTCCGGCAAATGAAACAAATAATGTAGATAGCGCATCGTCCGCTAAGCCATGAGCCATTTTAGCTATTGAGTTTGCCGAGGCAGGAACAACGGCCATCAAATCGGCTTGCTCGGCGAAATGGATATGTTCCATAGCGTCGTCGCCTACCTCCTCGAAAACATCTTGGTAAACGGGAGATCCCGATAACGCTCTAAAAGTCAAAGGAGTAATAAACTTTTTAGCATTCGCACTCATAGCCACTTTTACAGTAGCCCCTTCCTTCATCAGCAACCTTAATAAGTCGGCTGATTTATAAGCGGAAATCCCTCCCGAAACACCTAAAATAATATTTTTACCTTTTAAACTTCCGTTCACTTAAATCTTACCTTTTATAAATTCAGGGGATGTCTAAAAATCGAAATATGCCAAGAGCTAGGCTCTTAAAATAAGAGCCTAGGCGATAGCAAACCAGTATAAATTTAAATCATTAGAAGCTCTCTTAATTACCAGCTAGCGGGCGTTCAAATTTCTCAAAAATAACTTCACAATCAAGAATTTCAGTTGATTGACTTTTCTTCTACCTTTGCTTAGTATGATCGCTTCAATTACTTGTTACCATACAAAAAATAAAAAAACTCCCTTAACAACAAAGGGTTTTAGTTTCCAAATAGGAATATACAGTGAAAAAAGTTTTAGTTTTCGACGATAACTCCAAAGTCATTGAAAATCAATTAAAAACCATTGAATCAATAGACTTCTCAATAATTGCCTCCGAACCTATTGTCGCGAACATTCTTAAAAAAAAACCGGATTTAATTGTTGTAAATCAAAATGTTATTCAAAATGGCGTCAAAGAAATTTTTGATCAACCCAACCCACTCCCGGTAATTTTAGTCACAGACAATGGACCGGAGAAACAAACATTTGAAGCGTGGTCTAGTCCAGCTCATGTTGTAAAACGAGGAGATTGGGATCAATTCAAGTTAACCGTAAAAGAAGTCTTAAACTTTTTCGATTAAAAAAATGACGAAAAGCAAAATTGAACCGAGACTTATTGCCGTAGAGGGCGCCATAGGAGCGGGAAAAACGAGCTTATCTAAATTATTAAGCGAAACTTATGGAGCAAAGCTGGCTCTTGAAAAAGACGATGAGAACCCATTTATCTCAAAGTTTTACGATAACCGCGAAACTTTAGCGTTTCAAACTCAAGTTTTTTTTTTACTGAGCAGGTACGCCCAATACCTTGAATTAGCTCAGAAAGATCTATTCAATTCAGTGATCTTGATCGACTATTTATTTCAGAGAGACAGGGTCTTTGCGACGTTAAATCTGAAACCGCACGAATTAAACCTTTATGATCAAATCTTTAATATGCTAAAAGGAAAAACTCCAAAGCCCGATTTGGTGATTTTTCTCCAAGCAAGCTCCAATACTCTGATTAAAAGGGTGAAAAAAAGAGGCCGCGATTACGAAAAGACTTTAGACTTCGAGTATTTAGACTCAGTCAATAAAGCTTTCAACAACTTTTTCTTTTATTATTCCGACACTCCTCTTCTAGTCGTCAATACTAACGAAATTGATTTCGTGGAAAAAAAAGGCGACCTCGACCAGTTGATTAATAAAATAAATAGTCATAAAATAGGTCGTGAATATTACAATCCGCTTGGATCCTAACAGGACCGAGACGGGAACCCTTTCTAGTTTACCTCTTCATCCATAGCCTTGGACCTTAGGGCCGAGAGCGGATAAAAGTATATTGCATGCAAGGATTCTTGTCTTAACCGCCTGTTGGCGGTTTTTTTCGCTTATACTTTTGAATCATGGATAAAATCTCAATTCCCGCAATACTCGATAGAAAAAAAACGGGTAAAAAAATCGCTGCGCTTACCGTTTACGATTTCACGTTTGCTCAACTATTGAATGAAACGCCGATAGACCTTGCCTTGGTTGGCGATTCTTTAGGTATGGTTTCTTTAGGATATGAAAACACCTTACCCGTAACAGTCGAAGATATCATTTACCACTTAAGAGCCGTTCGTAGAGGACTTCAAAAACCTCTTTTGGTTGGAGACATGCCTTTTATGTCTTACCAAATCTCAAACGAATCTGCCGTAGAAAATGCCGGACGACTCATTAAAGAAGGAGGCGCCGAAGCTGTTAAAATAGAGGGCGCAGGCAAAATGATTGAAAGAGTCCAAGCCACCGTAGACGCAGGTATCTCGGTAATGGGACACATAGGATTAACTCCTCAGTCGGTTCACCAGTTTGGAGGATATCGCGTACAAGGTAAAAACTTCCAAGCGGCTCGGCAAATAAAAAAAGACGCTGAAGAATTACAAAAAGCGGGTGTTTTTTCTATTGTGTTAGAAGGAATTCCCATGGAACTGGCGGAAGAAATTACAGCTAGCCTGGATATTCCAACAATTGGGATAGGGGCAGGTAATCGCTGCGACGGTCAAATTTTAGTCCTTCAAGATATGCTGGGACTGAATCAGGGATTTCTACCAAAATACGTGAAACAATTCGCAGAGCTCGGCTCGCTAACTCAAAGCGCCGTCAATGAGTACGTTCAATCTATTCAATCCGGAGCTTTTCCAAATGATGAGAATTCTTACCATTTAAAAACTAAGTCGCTTAAAAAGGTAGAAAACCAAACTCAATCCTGAAAATAACAAAGTTTAATTTTTTAAAAAAAATATTTTTTGAGTTTATGGAAACGATTAGCTCAATACAAGAAATGAACGCTCGATCTCTTGAGGCGCTGAAAAGAGGAATTTCTATCGGCTTTGCCCCGACTATGGGGTTTCTTCATGAAGGACACCTAAGCTTATTTAAAAGATGTCGCGAAGAAAACGACCTTGTAGTCGCAAGTATCTTTGTAAATCCAATTCAATTTGGCCCTAATGAAGATCTTGCCCGGTATCCCAAAGATTTGGAAGGAGATAAAGCAAAGCTCGAATCAGAGGATGTAGACATTCTTTTCCTGCCAGATCAGGACGAACTGTATCCAAGTGGATTCAAAACCAAAGTCACTGTAGGAAAAATTTCAGAAAAGTTATGCGGTCAATCTCGCCCCGCGCTTTTTGATGGAGCGGCAACCATCGTATTGAAGTTATTGAATATTATCCGACCTCAAAAAGCTTACTTCGGCGAAAAAGACTGGCAACAACTTGAAGTGATTTCAACCATGGTTAAAGATTTAAATTTAGATACTGAAATAGAAAGAGTTCCAATATTCCGCGAAAATGACGGCCTGGCTATGAGTTCAAGAAATTCCTATTTATCAGAACTCGAAAGAAAATCCGCATTATCTTTAAATAAAGCTCTAACAAAAGCGAAATCCCTTGTTTTGCAAGGAGAAAACGACGCTGTTCTGATTAAAAAAGAGATTGAGACAATTATTTCGAGCGAACCAGCGACTAAAATCGACTATATCTCGGTTTGCGACCCTTCGACCTTTGTTGAGCAAAGAGAAATTAACCAAAAAACATTAATCGCGCTGGCAGTTAATGTTGGGGCTGCCAGGTTAATTGATAATTGCATTGTGGAGAGAATTTGATGCAAGTTACATTAATGAAATCAAAATTACACCAAGCTAGAATAACTGAAACGCTCATCGATTACGAAGGAAGCATTGCAATCGACGAAGATTTAATGGAAGCCGCTGGAATCCTTCCAAACGAACAAGTCCATATTTTTGATATAGATAATGGGCAAAGGTTCATTACTTACGCAATTATAGGAACTCGAGGCAGCAAGACCATCGCCGTAAATGGCGCTGCAGCAAGACTGGTTCATATTAATGATCGCATCATTATCGTCGCTTATGGTATTATGAGCTTAGAAGAAAGTAGAAGTTTCCAACCTAAGGTAATTCTGTTGGACTCAGATAATAATGTCGCTGGATGAAGATTTATATCTTTAATATCCTTCGAAATATTTGAATTATTTCCAAAAATGGTAATAAAGGCGCCATGGATTTATTTATTATAGTTAGTTTTATTTTTATGGTTTGGATGTGTATGGATTGTCTATCCAGAAAAGAGCATATTATTTGGATTGTGATTATGCTTTTTTTATTTCCGATAGGCGCAGTTGCTTATTATTTTATGGTTAAAAATAAAAGCGAAGGTAGAAAATTATCCCTTGTAACGGGTCCTGCCAAAGAAGTGGAAACAGACGAAACAATTCAATTAAAAGATCTTATAGGAAAATTTCATAAAGCCTATCATTATGAAAAATTAGGGCAAATTTACCTCGACACCAGACAATTTGACCGCGCTTTAGAGCCTTTCCGCGAAGCCATTCAAAGAGACCCAGAAATGTTAGAGGCGCAATATGGGCTTGCCAAAAGTTTACATGGTTTAGGCCGTTTCGAGGAATCCGCTGAAATTTTGGAAAAACTCGTAAAAGAAGACAAAAAATACGACTATGGAAACGCTATTTTTGGTCTGGCTGAATGCTACAGGTTAGCAGGAATGGAAGAAAAAGCATTAGAAGCCTATAAAACTGTAATCGATTCTTATAGATTCTTTAAAGCCTACTACCATTACGGTAAATTATTGGAAAAGAAAGGCGAAAATGAGGAAGCGATTAGTTGCATGAAAAGCATTATAGGTACTTCTAAAAATTTACCTGATTATAAGCTAGAAAAAGAAAGACATTGGATTGAAGAAGCTTATAAGTTTTTGCGAAAAAATGGAATAGAACTAGCCTAAACTTTTTAATTCTTTAAAAGTTTATATACATTACGTTGCCAGTTTTAGATAATTTTAATTAGTTCCACCTACCAGTTTCCTTTTAATGTCTCAATTATCCGAAAACTTAAAGCTAATTCGCAGCCACCTCAAACTCACTCAATGTGAATTCTCTAAAATCCTCGAAATAGGTTTTCGCACCTATGTTCGATATGAAATAGGAGAAAGAGAACCTCCCATTCCCGTTTTGGTTAAAATCAAAAAAATGCTCAAAATATCGCTCGACGATTTAATATTATCTTCCCTTCACAATAATGGGTTTATCGACCAAACTCGAGAAAGTTCCCGAAGGGAAAATATAAAAAACTCTGCAAAATCGCCTCATATTGCAAATCAATCGGCAGGTTTTCCTGGTTCATCTCCTGAACAAACAATCGCCTTAAAGAAAGATGAGAAAAACTTTTTCAATCTTTATAAAAAGATGGACGTTCCAACCCGCGAAAAATGCCTTTTAGAAATGCAATCATTGATAAAAAATTCAATTCATAGCAAAAACAGAAGCGTAGACCTTTCGGAAAATTCAAAAACCAAAAAGGTCGCAAAGCTAAAAAAAGCTTCGGGTTTACCCAAACGCATGGGCGAGAAAGACTAGTTTTATCACGTTCTGCTTTTAAAGTTTACAGAGCGCTTAAAACCTATTTCCTTAAAAACTTTTTCAATATCCCATCCATTTCAACAAGCAAAGAAATGGGCCTACCATGAGGGCAGGTGTAAGGCATTTCAGTTTGCTCTAAGTCGTAAAGCAGTTTACGAATCTGATCCATATCTAATGAATGGTTAATTTTTATTGCATTTCGGCAGGACATCATAACGACTAAATCTTCATACTTATCTTTTACAGCGTCTACTTTTCCTTTAATTTGTAGTTCGCTTATAATATCGCGAACTAACTCTTCTCCATCTTCTTTCTTTAAGATAGAAGGAACCGATCTGAGTAAAAACCCATTAGTTCCAAAAGCTTCCAACTCTAGTCCTAATTCTCCCAACATTTCCAAATGCGGCTCCAGCGTTTCGATTTCTTCCGGTAAAACGTCAATAGATTTTGGAAACAACAACTTTTGAACCTCAACCGCTCTTTTTTTTGCGGCGTCTCGAAATCTTTCGTACAAAATTCTTTCATGCGCAATATGTTGATCGACTATTAGAATACCGCGAGGACCTTGCATAATAATAAAAGACTGCTTTAGCTGCCCCAAAGGTTCAAATTCAGAGTACATTAAACGAGAAACGGGCGTTAATTGTCCGTCAAAAACCTCCGTTTGGCCTAAGCAAGACTGCGGAGACCTCGCGTTTTTAGTCGCCCCAGGTTCGTCATTAGAGTAAAAAATATCTAAATTTCTTTGAGGAGGTTTAGGCTGGTCGTTACCAGGCCAAAAAGGCTCGGCAGGACCGGCGCTAGAAAGACTTTGAAAAGAAGATTTTTTAGTAAGTTCGTTTATTTCATTTGGAGGAGGCAAATTTTCTGGAACAGCCTCATCCGGTTCGGGTAATTTTATCGCAGGTTCATTTTGAGCAATTGCGTTACGAATCGCTTCGCTTACAAACCGATGAACGTCTTGTTGAAATGCAAATCTAACCTCGGCCTTTGCTGGATGGACATTAACGTCCACTAAGTGCGGAGCCATCGTAAAATAAAGAAAAATAACCGGGTACTGACCTTTCGGCAACAGGTGACTATAACCATGTTGGATAGCGTGCAAAATCACCTTATCTTTTACATACCGGTTATTAACAAAAAAGTATTGAGAGGACGGCGTTCCACGAGTAAAAACAGGATTAGAAACAAAGCCTTCTAAATGATAACTGTTATCGGAACTTTCAACGGGAACTAATTCTTTGGTTAAGTCCGCTCCCATAATTTCAGCTATCCTATACAAGGATTGTTCCGTCCTTCGAACGTTAATAATTTTCCTACCATTATGGGTCAAACTAAAGTCAATTTCTGGGTGAGCCAAAGCTTGTTGCGTCGTCGCTTGAACAATATGCGACGCTTCTGTGGAATCGCGTTTGAGAAACTTTCTACGAGCGGGTGTATTATAAAAAAGCTCTCGAACCTCAAAGGTTGTCCCCTTGGGCCTTGCTGTCTCCTTAGCGGAAACGTTTTTACCCCCTTCAACCTCAATTTCATAGCCAGATGTATTTTCATCGTGCGAAGTGGTCAATAACACTTTAGAAACCGAAGCGATGCTAGGTAACGCCTCGCCACGAAAACCTAGAGTTTGAATCGATTCTAAATCAGACATTTCGTAAAGTTTACTAGTAGCATGCCGTTGAAAAGCCATCTTGGCGTCTTCCGCCGTCATTCCACACCCGTTATCGGATATTTTAATTAATTCTTTTCCTGCCGACTCTATTTCTAGAGTAATTTCTGTCGCCCCTGCATCAATCGAATTCTCCAATAATTCTTTCACTACCGAAGCCGGTCTTTCAATAACTTCGCCAGCGGCGATCTTATTGGCCATTTCATCGGATAAAATTTGAATCCTTTTTTCTTTTTCCATGGGATAAAACGAAACGTAGGGTTAGAAAAACTAGAAAACTAAAACGACTAGATATATTTTTCCAGAATTATATCAGGATAATGTTACGATTGGCATGTGGCATTTAAAAGATTATGGAAAAATACTTCGACCGCAATATAAAAATCACTCGATCCCGCTTCTCAGAAGTCCAAGGAATCGAAAATAAGATTTCCGATTCCATCGTTATCGAGGAAACCCGCTCAGGGGACCAAACGCTAAGGTTTAACAACTTGTTGATTCATAGCGGATACGACCCTAAAAAAGAAGCGGCAAAGTTTGCTCAAAAAACTAAAGAAGGCAATAAAGTTTTTTTATATGGATTTGGTTTAGGATATCACATCAAATCAATTTTAGACCGCATAGGACCTAACGGTTCTTTACTTGTCGTCGAATTGAATTCAGAAATATTATCCGCTTCTTTTTCTTCAATAGATCATACAGAGATATTGAAGGATCCTCGATTCTTTTTAATTTCAAACCCAGATCAACAAAAAGCGGCAAAAGAAATTTCTAAACACATGGCAAGTTTAGGAGTTTCATCTAACGCTAAAAGCGCGGAAATTCTAGTCCACAATCCATCGTTTAATAGTCTACCTAAAAGGTTTGAAAAAATTGCCAACGCTCTTGAAATACTTTTAATGGAAAGAAGAGTTCCCCTCATTTTTGGCAACCTGGAGAGCCAAAACTACACTCTAAATAAAGAAATAATAATTAAAAGTAAAGGTATCCGATCTTTAGAAGATACTCATAAAAATAAACCGGCTATTTTAATCAGCGCAGGTCCTTCTTTAGATAACGCGATCCCTTATATAAAATCTTTAGGTAATTCGGCGGTTTTAGCTTGCGTAGATACCGCCTTTCCCATATTAGCCAGAGTGCAAGCTCCTTTAGATTACGTTTTCTCATTAGATCCGCAAGACGATAGCTTTGAATTTTTTGTCGACCACTTAAACTCCTCTGCTAGCTTGATTTATCTAGCGACGGCAAATGCACGTGTCATGGCCAACTATAAAGGCTCTAAAATTGTCGCCTTCAAAAAAGAATCTGCTTACGATGAAAGTGGTCTATTGGCTGAAGAAAAAGGAACAACAGTTGCCGGAGGCTCCGCCTCCTGCTTTGGTCTTGATTGTCTAATCCAAATGGGATGCAACCCAATTTTCATAGTTGGACAAGACTGCGCTTTCACTGGCAATCGAACTTATGCTCGTAAATCTATTCAAGAAGATAAATTAATCATGCTAGTTAAAAATGAAAAAACTGTCGCCTCCGAACACCTCAATAAATCTAAACTCCATAAGAGGATCGCTATTTCAAACGATCAAGGTTGCGAGATTTTATCCAATCAATTGCTATATAATTACTTGAGAAATATTGAAGAATTAGCGGCGCAAAGCCAAGAAACAAAAATATACAATCTATGGAGCAATGGAGCGCAAATCAAGCAAACAAGCTCGGTAGGGTCCTACAGCGAATTATTCAATATAATAGGCGCATTAACAAAATAAAACGTATGGATAAAAATCAACTCCAAAACATTATTTTTACTGCGCTGGGAATCGCGTTGCTCGTCGGCGCAGGATTTCAATTCACAAAAAATCGAAACGATTCTCTAGCGCCCTCTGGCGTTTCAAATATTACCAAAACTAAAAATCAAAACGCGCAGATGGAAGGCTCCAAAGTTATGGAGGACTCCCATAACGAAGAACCGAGTCCAGAAAAAAACAGCAAGCAAACTTCGGCAGATGCACCAGACACTCACAACCACGATGAAAACATCGACCACTCCGACCCTAAAAACCAACGTAGAATGGGAGTTTATCACTATAACGAAGGAAATAAATTACTTGCGGCAAAAAAGTGGAAAGAAGCCATTACGAATTATCAAATGGCCTTAAAACACGACGAAAAAATTTTTGAAGTATACATAAATCTAAGCGTCGCGCAACTTAGAAGCAAGGACTTTGATCAAGCTTATCTCACCTTACAAAAACTTAGAAAATTCCAACCTCAAAACCCTTCCCTTTACTACAATTTAGCCTGTTATTTTTCGTTAACAAACCAACTAGAGTTTGGAAAAGCGGCCATCCAAAAAGCAACATCACTCGGCTTCAAAAACTTCCAAACTCTAAAAACCGATCCTGATCTGGAAAACTTAAAAAGCGATCAAAATTATAATAATTGGTTAGCTTCTTTATAAGTCATCATTAAAAATTTACCCTCTCTGAATAAAGTTTTTTTAAAAAAACTTTTCGTTTATTAGATATCTTCTCTAAAACCAACCCATAAAATTTGTTACATTTTAGTCAAATCTTAATCAACTCTATAGCAACCAAGCTTTTTGTTATGCAATAAGCTTTTATAAATTAACCATTTAGAGACCCCACCCATTCCTCATTAGATATACATAAAATCTTTTACAATTTAGGCTAGTGACGCATTATTTTTAATCTGTTACCTTAGATAATCGGAACGATCTATTTGGATTTTTGACTTCCTAAAATACATTAACTTTATATTTTAATTAGCTTCGATAAGCTTTCATGCGATAAATCATTCGATATTATGGAATTAGAAGAGAATAAAGTATTAATTGTAGACGACACTCCAGCTAATATTGAGGTGTTGAAAGAAATATTAGAAGAGCAAGGCTTTAATATAGCTGTCGCTAAAAATGGAAAGCAGGCTTTACTTTACGCTCCTAAGTTTGAACCAGATATCATCCTGTTGGATATTATGATGCCTGAAATGGACGGCTTTGAAACATGTGAGAGGTTAAAGGCCGACGATTACACAAAAGATATTCCAATCATTTTCCTTACCGCAAAGGTAGAAACGGAAGACGTAACAAAAGGCTTGGGATTAGGAGCTGTAGATTACGTTTTAAAGCCGTTCAATCACGAAGAAGTATTGTCTCGAATAAAAACGCATATTTGCCTAAGGCAATCGGTTTTAAAAAACGAACAATTGATCAAAGAATTGAAAGACACCATCCTTTTACTAAATGAAGAACAAAGGGAAAACGTAGCCAAATCTGAATTCCTTTCAAGGATGAGCCACGAATTACGAACTCCAATGCATGCAATACTCGGTTTTTCTCAATTACTACAACAAAGTAAAAATGTAAAAGCAGACGATAGAGACCTCGACAGCGTTGCGCAAATTTTGAAAGCCGGTAATCATTTACTATCGTTGATTGATAATGTCTTAGACTTTTCACAGGTCAAAACCGAAATTCAGAATAACTATAAACAAATTTCAACTTACGAAATCACTAAAGACGTAATATCCTCCCAACGTTCTTTAGCCGATAAGTTTAAAATAAAAGTCGTCAACAATATTCAAAGCGAAGACAACCTTGACGTCAAGGGAGATCCTAAATTACTATTTCAAATTTTAGACTCGTTTCTGTCAAACGGAATTCAATATAATAAGGAAAACGGATCGGTAACATTTGAGCAGGATAGCAACGAAGACGGTTTTTTATATATATCGGTCATTAACACTGGAGATAAGATTCCCGATGACATGTTGGAAAAAATATTTGAGCCATTTTTCCGGTTAGAAGCTCATAAAAAATCAGTGGATGGAATTGGGATGGGTCTTACTTTAGCTAAAAAGTTTGCGACTCTTATGGGGTATTCCATTTCTGTAAATAACTTAGCTGATGGATGCTGTTTTAAACTAAAAATCCCCAAAGGCTGACAATTTAGCAACGATAACTCAAATGGCATAAAACAAAAACTCACTTTCGAGCAAAAAAACCATCCCCTTCGGTTTAGTGAAAAAAAGCAATGCCTTGTTTCCGGCAAATCGCCCATACACAACTTCCACAAAATAATTTAATCAAAAACAATAGTTCTTTCCCAAGCATAGATAAATCGTGCTAATATTTTTATATACTACTAATTTTATTAGACTTATTTTTTAGCCTAAGATTAAATCTAACGACAGGATATCTATTGTCCGTAAAAGCAAAAATATTAATTGCCGAAGACTCCATAACCGTTGCAGAGTTTTTAAGAGATTTTCTGGTTTACACAGGGTACACGGTTGAAGTTGTTCCCGACGGGCTTCAAGCCTTAGAAAAATTAAAGCAAACTTCTTTCGACGTTCTATTGCTGGACTTGAATATGCCAGGAATGGATGGTCTGAAATTACTAGAGGCGATTCAATACCAGGTAACCACTCCGCCTCTCTGTATTATGATAACAGGTTACCCTGAAAACGAAATCCGTAAGCGAGCTAAAGACTTAGGCTGTTATCTTTTTCTGATTAAACCGATAAATATTGAATCTCTTGATTCTTTCATTCAAAAATATTTACCCGCTCACAAGAAAAATCCGCCTCGCCCCTTATCCTTAAAAAAACTATCCGATCAGTGGAGCTTGGCTATAAAAGAAAAACCAAAACCTCCATTCGTGTGTTTAGTAATTGCCGCAAGCACTGGCGGGCCTAAAGCCCTGGAAGCCGTCCTCAAAAAGCTTGAAGTAACAAATGAATTCGCAACTCTTATAGTCCAACACGGACCCAAATGGATGCTTCAACTTTTTGCGGACAAACTAACTGAAAGAACAAAGAGAAAAGTAGAATTAGCTTTGGATGGACAAAGACCAAAAGCCGGCCATATTTATTTAGCGGTAGGCGACCACCATCTATATATTGAACCTGGAAGCTTTAAATTGAAGCTCTGTTCTGAAACCCCTAAAATCAATTCAGTACGCCCAGCTGCCGATCCATTATTTCACTCTGCGGCGGACGCATTTGGTAAATACTGTATTGGGGTTGTTTTGACAGGCCTTGGAAAAGATGGAGCTGAAGGCGGAAAGAAAATCTATTCTGAAGGAGGTCATCTTATTGTACAAGATCCTAAAACGGCAGTGGCAAGCACAATGCCTTTATCAATTATTAATTTGAAAATTGAAAATCAAATTGCTTCTCTTGAGGAAATACCTGGAGCTATTAACGAAACGGTTTCTCAATTAGCAAAAAGATTAAAATAAACTTTTAACGTTTAAGGGATTTTCTAAAAATTCAAAATTGTCATGAACCTAGTCCTTAAAACCAAAAGCTAGGCGACAGCAAACTTGTATCAATGTTAATTATTAGAGGCTCCCTTAAGTCATAAACCATCATAACTCTGAGAATTCAATGTCTCTGACGCCAGAAAAACTAATCAACCAGGATCAAAAACTCGCTTCGTTTCCATTAATTTACGAACAATTAATGGAAGCTTTGAACAATCCTAAAAGCAATCCCGAAGAAATAGCCGACATAATAATGCACGACGCATCTTTATGCGTCCGCCTTTTAAAGATTGTAAATAGTTCCTTTTATAATTTTGCATCTAAAATCGATACCGTCAGTAAAGCTCTAAGCATTATTGGAACAGAACAATTATTTAGCCTAACAATGGGAACGACCATTATTTCCAAATTCGAATCGATCCCTGAAAAGTTTGTCACGATGGAATCTTTTTGGCACCATGGTATCGCCTGCGGTTTAGCTGCAAAGAGTATTGCAAAATACAGGAATGAACCCAATTTAGAATTCTATTTTATTGCCGGAATGATCCACGATATTGGGAGCCTTATAATTTATAAACAAATCCCAGAACTTGCGTCTTCAGCTTTAGTACAATGTAACGATTGGGGACGCCCGTTAATTAAAGCCGAGCAAGACGTAATGGGTTTTGACCATACCCAAGTAGGAAAAGCCTTGGCGGAAAAATGGCAACTTCCCGAGTCTTTGGGAAAAATAATCGCGCATCATCACGCGCCAGAGCAAGCTGGAAAGTTTGAAGTGGAAGCTTCAATAATGCATGTAGCGGATAATATAGCAGAAGGAAGCTTCTTAGGGAGCAGCGGCCAAATCAAATCTCAACCGTTAAATACTCAAATCTGGAAAAACCTAGCCTTACCAGACAATTTGTTAACTTCTATTTACGACGAAATGTACGAAACATTTGAAGAAACAGTTGAAATTTTTACTTAATAAAAAAAGACTCTCTAATACCCCCTGCGATCTAATCTGTAAGACAAAGCCCTCGACCGACTGATTAAAAGCCAAAACTAGCCTACCAAATAAAAGCCAATAAGTTTAAAACTTCCATTCTCATTTTTCTTTAAGATAGGGAACATTTTCCAATTTCTCTAACAGTTTTGTAATTGCTTCCATATCAAAAACTTTTAGATGTTCAGTCATCACTTGCAAAAACGCTTTTTCAGCGTCGTTTGTGGGTTCTATTTTATTCAAAGAGTTATTAAGAGCCGTAACATTGAAAACATGAGCAGCTTTTATTAATTCCTCAATTATTTCTATTGGAAGGCGCACATTAGAAAAATCGATTTGAGAGGATGTAGAAAACGAGGTATCCGGTTTAATTTCTTTATATTCATACTCTATATTCAACAAATTTTTTATACTGGCAAAAACCTGTTCCGCTCTAAAAGGCTTAATTACAATTTCCTGACTTCCCATTCTCCGATATTCTTCTATTTCATGCTTCAGCACGGAAGCTGATATAACAACTATATTGAGTTGTTCGCCTGGGAACTCTTTTCTAAGACAAGAAATAGCCTCCAAACCATCCATAATTGGCATTCGAACGTCCATAAACGTAACGTCGGGCCGGAATTCGCGAAAGCGCTCGCAAGCTTCTTTTCCATTTTCCGCTTCTATCGTTTCCATACCAATGCCTTCTAATAATTTAACTAAAACTTCTCGATTTTCTTTAATATCGTCGGCAACTAAAACCTTAACTTGATATCCCTCGGCTAATCCAATAACTTCCAGGTTTCTATCAATCCTCTCGGCGACTTCACTTTTGGCTGGATAAAGAGGCAAAATAACCGAAAAGGTAGAACCTTGTCCAACTTCAGATTCAACTGACAATTCCCCACCCATAAGCTCAATTTGCTTTTTACTGATAGCTAGTCCTAAACCCGTCCCTCCTTTTTTAGCTCCTTCAGAACCTTGTTGGAATGGTTCGAATATTGTTTCCAAAGATTTTTGAGGAATCCCCTTTCCCGTATCTTTTACTTCAAACCGAAACTGATCGTTTTTTTCCTGAATCACGCTGAAAGAAATTCCACCAACTTCTGTAAATTTAACCGCATTTCCTATTATGTTAGTGAGAATCTGTCTCAACTTTCCTTCATCGCCAGATACCGACACTTTTTCTTTAAAGTTTTTAACTTCCCAAAATATTTCATTTTTTTCACAGGTAATTTCAAACATCGACGTAAGGCCGTCGATAAAATCTTTAAGATCAAAATCCACGGAGTTTAATTCCATCCTACCCGCTTCAATTTTGGAAATATCAAGGATATCATTGATCAAATTCAAAAGGTTATTGCCGCTTTTGAAGATGGTTTTAATAGCGAGGATTTGATCTTCAGTTAACCTAGTATCTCGATTTAAAATTTGAGCGTATCCCAAAATTGCATTCATCGGCGTACGAATTTCATGGCTCATATTAGCCAGAAAAATACTTTTTGCCTGATTAGCCGATTCCGCCGCAATTTTGGCATGTTCAAATTCTCTAGTTCTTTCCTGAACCTTTAGTTCTAATTGATCTCTCGCTTTGATAAGGCTTTCAGTTTGTTTATCAAAAGCCTCCGCCAATATTTCCAGTTCGTCTCCAGTGCCTACCGGGCTGCATTTTTTTTCTTTGTCCAAACCTTCCTTTATCTTTTGGCACAAGTTCAAAATCGGAGTCGACATCATAGCTCCCATTTTAAATGCGAGAAAAACCGCTAAAACTAAAAAAGCTAGGCTAATAGCGGAAAGTTTTAAAAGCGTTTCTTTAATTCGAGAATAATAAATTTCTTTTGATTCGCCAATTTCTAAAGAAAGTTTTAGTTCTTTTAAATATTGAAATTCATCCGCAGAGTCGACTATAACGGCGATATAAGATTGATTTTTTGAATAATTTTCTTCAATCAAGAAACCATCTGGTCCTTCAATTTTGTAATAAATAAATGGACGTTTTACGAGCGTTCGATCCAGAATACTTGCAATATCAAACTCAGATATAACCGCCCCTTGCGACGCATTATAATATTTGATGGGGGAGACCATGATGATAGCCTTAGAATTTTTGTTAATGGATATCAAAAACTTTCCTGAGTCTAAAGCTTTACGCAAATTAGTTGGTTTATTAAAGTTTCTAAGCTTTTCCGTAGTCAGAATAGGTTCGCCGGTAAAATCAACAATGGTCGTTGATACTAAATCGCCGGTTTTATTAAAACTTTCCACCAGTTTTGGCAAATAAATATTTCTTCCTTCGACGTCGACCAGACTATTAATCACAAATTGATTTTGGCTAAATTGGTTAATCCGCTCAGCCAAAAAAGAAATTCGATGTTCGATTCCTCTTAAAGTAGCTTCCGCTTCGGAGTTTAAAGTTCTTTTTAATTCCTGGTTCATGGTTGAAGCCAGCATGAATCCAACAAAAACAGCGATTGAAATTAAAATAAAACCTACGAAGAGAGAAAACCTTAGGATTAATTTAGATTTTAAACTTTTGGTTATTTCCACAACGATTCCATCAATTTAGTATAGGGATAATTCGTCCGTCTTCATCATATTTCGCGAGAAAAAAATCATTGGAATCCAGCGCTTCATGATCTTTTTCCGAAAAGGGTTTCCGATAGTATTTCACTAGCCCATGATAAGAAGGAACATTTTCTAAAGCTTTTCGAATTTTTTCTCGATCCAAACTATTTGCAGATTCAATCGCCAAAGCAAGTAAATGAACTATGTCGTAGGCGTGGGCGGTGCCTACTGGAGCTTCAATATTTCCTTTTTTATCGAGTTCAAGGTTGCCAAAATACTTTTTATTAAAGGTTTTGGTCTTTTTATTTTTTGGCTTTAGAAAAGAAAATGTTTGAAGCGCTTTTAAATCTATTATTTTGAGTTCATCTTTAAGATCTTTTCCAAAGTTTCCACCCGTAATACCCCAATGTGAAAAAACGGGAAGAATAATATCATTTTCGATCATATTTCTTATTAAAGTTTCACCCTCGGGAGCATTCGACACTAAAATAATTGCATCGGCATCTGAGTTTTTAACTGCAAATAATTGTTTGTATAAATTAGGCTCTTTCCAGTTAAACCATTGCACAGTGGCCGGTTGAATTCCTTTTTTTTCAAAAACAGAACCCATCGATTTATGGTTGCTTCTACCCCACCCAGTATTTTCTAGAAGTAACGCGATTTTTTTGTATTTCTTGAGAGTTTGATTAACTAGGAAAGGACCCGCATCTTCATCTCTTACAGAAACTCTGAAAACGTAATTGGGTTCGTAGCCATTACTTACAATATTAGTAGCGGCGGCCCATGGATCTAAATAAATCATCTTCTTTTGATGGATCGTCTTTAATTCGGATAAAGCGACAGGACTATGAATGCCGCCCAAAACCGCGACTAAATTTTTGATTCGACTAAAGTCTTCAATATTCTTTATTCCCCGCGCGCTAATCCCAGAATGGTCTTTAGAAATTAGACGTATTTTTTTCCCTAAAAGTCCGCCACTATTATTAATTTCGTTTATAGCTATTTGAGCTCCACGTTTAATTGAATAGCCAGATGGAGCGGAACCGCTAAAAAGATCGGCGTCAAGCCCTATAATGATTTCATCCTCAGAAACTGGAATTTTGGCGTTTTTTATTTGATCTGTTATTTCGAGTAGTTTGTAACCAATAACTCCTCGATATTTTTCCAATAACGGATTAAAAAAAGTTTTAAACATCTTTTTTTCTTCAATCGTTAATTTAGTAATTTTAATTTTAGTTTTCTTTAGCGCCTCTAAATAAAGTTTTTCTCTTTTTAAAGTTTCTTCTCTCTCAAAAGGAGTAATTTCTAAGCCAGTTTTAAATAATATTTCTTGTAGATCTTTTGGAAGCTGATCGTATGTCTTTTTGCTAAAGGATAAGAGATAACCAATATACCCATGCTCGCTTAAAGTTAAATGCGATTGCTGTTCATATAACTTTAAGTTTTTTATTGAAACCAATGAATTTTCTTGAGCGTTTATAACTCCATCTTTTAAAGCATCGTATATCTTCAGAAAATCGATAAAAAACGAATTTCCTCCTAAAGTTTTATATTGGTCCACAAGAAAGCGGTTTTTCATAACCCGAACTTTCAAACCTTTAAAATCTGCAGGCGAATGAATTTCTTTATTAGAGGTAAAATGTTTAAATCCGCTTTCCCAAAAAGAAACTCCTATCAATCCTTTTGATAAAACTTGATCCTTAATAATTTCTCCCGGTTTTCCATCCAACAACTCATAAACTTCTTCTCGATCTTCAAAAAAGAAAGGTAAATCTAAATACTGAGCGGAGGGTACTAATACGCCTAATTTCGCCGTAGGAGGTAAAATGATATCTAAGCTTCCTTCAATGGCTTGTTCAATCATTTCTTGATCGGTTCCTAAACTTTGATTAGGAAAGATTTCTATTTGCAGGCGACCTCCGCTTTTACTTTCTACAGTTTCTTTAAACTTTTTAGCGGCTAGGTGTTGAGGGCTTTCCGTCGGCATGTCATGCCCAAACTTGAGTTTATAAGTTTTAGAGCTTTCTTTTTTTTGAGAAAAAGCCTTCTTTGGCTGTTGATTTCCGTCGCTACAAGAAACAACAAAAACGGCAAACAACGCAATAAGATATTTAGACATTGAATAAAGTTTCATGTTCTTTTATTAAAATTTTAACTTTAAGCCAACCGCAACGCCGACCCCATCTAAATTTGGATTCCCGTCTTCAAATTCGTTGTAACGGAACTCAATAACTGCGTCTATTAAATCCGTCATCACATAATTAAGCTGTGGTTCAAGAAGCCAACGGTCTCTACCATCCTCAATAAAATTGATATCCGCAAAACCATTAATAAAAATATCTTTAGTCAAACTTAAAAAATAAATTACGCTCGCCTGACTTCCAGAACCGTCCGTTTCATATGGATGATATCTCCATTGAAGCCAACTCTTTGAATTGCCGAATAATGGTAATTTATGTTTATAGGTCGCTCCAAACCGCGAAACGTGATTTCTCTGTCCGTTAAAATCATTGTATTCCGCCTCAAGTCCTAAGCCTCTTATCCAACCGGAACTTTTCGGAAAAAGAGGTCGACCCAAGCGATACTCAATAAAATATCGAGTTAAATCGAATCGATTATCAGGTTGATTTTGATCGCCATGGATATCGATAAATCCAAAAATATTTAAATCTAATGGAAGGTTTGGAAAAAGCGTTAGGATATTGAAAGTGTTGTAATCACGAGTGTCAAAATAGTACGAGAGTTCAATATTTTTCTTAGGTCCGCTTTTTGGCTTTTCTTGAAATTGAGAATTTTTTGTCGGGTTATCATTTAACCGTTTAGCAAATGAAACAGATGTAAAAACGAATGAAAATGTAATAATAAATAAAAAAATCAATCTGTGGAGTTTTATCGATAACAATTTTTTTGCCCGCCGCCAACGTGTAAATTTATTAATAAATGAAAAGCTCAGAGAAAATACAAATTAAAAGATTTATTTTATAATTCCCAAAATACTTTCGAATCATCATTAATTTAAAACTTTAAACTAAAGGTACCATAATAAAAACAGAACAAAAGTCACATTATTTCAATGTGTATGTAATTTTATCGTTTATACCTATAAGAGCTTTTTACCTTTATAAAAACCCACAACAATTTGATATTTATCAAACTTTTGGGAGAAGAGGGGCAAATCAATTACGAGCTATCAAAGCTTTATCAAGGTCGGCTTACTATATAAATCTCGGGAGGTTGAAACTGTTAATCTCAATTTAACTTTTGAGGGCTGATTGCTTATGAAACATTACACAATTTCTCCAAAAGCTCTTGAATAGCTTCTGCATCAAAAGCCTTTAGATATTCCATAAGATTATTCAAAAGCAATATTTCATCGTTATTATTAGGTTCTAGTTTTTTCAAAGAGTTTTTAATTGAAGTAATGTTGCAGACGCTTGCGGCTTTTAATATTTCTTTAATAGTTTCTTTGGGAAACTTCACTTGCGAGAAATTTATTTTAGAAGGCACAGAAGGCGTTGCGTCAGGTTCAATTTCTTTATATTCATATTCTATATTCAATAAATTTTTAATACTGGCAAATACCTGTTCTGCCCTAAAAGGTTTGAGCACAATTTCTTGACATCCAATTTCTCGATATACTTCTACTTCATGTTTTAGTACCGAAGCCGATATAATAATTATATTGAGTGTTTCATTAGGAAATTCTTTTCTTAGTTCGGCAATTGCCTCCAAACCATCCATTACTGGCATTCGAACATCCATAAAAGTAACATCGGGCCGGAATTGGCAAAAACAGTCACAAGCTTCTTTTCCATTTGCTGCTTCTAACGTTTCCATACCAATACCGTCTAATAATTTAACCAGGACTTCTCGGTTTTCTTTAATATCGTCGGCAACTAAAACCTTTACATGTTGTCCTTCCGCTAATTTCACAACTTCCAGGTTTCGATCTGCACGTTCGACAACTTCTCGTTTGGCTGGTAGAAGAGGCAAAATAACGGAAAAAGTGGAGCCTTGTCCAACTTCAGACTCAACTAGTAATTCCCCTCCCATCAACTCAATTTGTTTTTTACTGATGGCCAACCCCAATCCTGTTCCTCCTTTTTTAGCTCCTTCGGAGTCTTGCTGGAACGGCTCAAATATTTTATTTTTTGATTCGTTGGGAATACCCCGTCCCGTATCTTCTATTTCAAATCTAAATTTATCGTTTTCTTCTTGAATTACGCTGAATGAAACTCCTCCTGCATCCGTGAATTTCACGGCATTTCCGACTATGTTTATCAAAGCTTGCCTTAATTTTCCTTCGTCGCCATGCACCAAAACCTTAGTCTCAAAACTATTAACTTTCCAATATAATTGTTTTTTTTCACAAGTCAGTTCAAACATTGCTGCAAGACCATCGACAAAATCTTTCAGGTCAAAATCCACAGGATTTAACTCCATTCGATCCGCTTCGATTTTAGAAATATCGAGAATGTCATTAATCAAATTCAAAAGATTGTCGCCACTTTTGGCGATTGTTTTAACTGCTCTAACTTGATCTTTTGACAAACTAGCGTCTCGTTTCAAAATTTGGGCGTAGCCCATAATTGCATTCATAGGCGTTCGGATTTCGTGGCTCATATTTGCTAAAAACATACTTTTTGCCTGATTTGCTGATTCTGCCAATAATTTTGCTCGCTCCAGCTCTTTTTCCTTCTCTTTCCTTTCGCTGATGTCTCGGATAATTCCTGAAAATGAACGGCGGTCTCCTTCCCAAACTTCGCTGATACCAAGATCGCATGGAAATTGGGAACCATCTTTTCGCAATCCGATTACTTCCCGCCCTAATCCTATGATCTGCGCATTTCCAGATTTCAAATAATTGTCTAAATATTGATCGTGTTCGGCATGAAAAGGTTCGGGCATTAACAGTTTTACATTCTTTCCAATAACCTCTTCCGACTGATAACCAAATATTCGCTCTGCCGCTGGATTGAACCGTTCGACGGTTCCTTGCTCGTCAATGGTGATTATTCCGTCAATGACATTATCCAATACTGC
>JAYOZP010000043.1:0-36234 GCA_038154245.1 Nitrospinales bacterium
GAGTTAACATCTGGCAATGGAAAGCGACTTGGGACAAAGAAGGCGCTGGACATGCTGGTAACAACGGAATGCAAGACGTAGAAGACGTTTATGACAACATGGCTTTAGGTTCTGGCGGATACTACATGTATGAGCCTGGATCTAAAATGTCTGGTATTGCTCCAATCAACGGCGTTCCTGGCACGAAAGAAGCTTGGAGAGCTAATCAAGGCGTACAAGATATTTCCAAAAGAAATAGTCATTTAGACTATGGAATGGGTAAAAACGAAGGCGCTTGGAACGCAGGCCGATACACCGGAAATATTTTGTCCGACGCTTCTATGCGCCGATCAGCTGTTGAAGACTTGAATGCGGAAGGTTTTAGCACCTTGACCACTCAAGCTCATCAAGACGTTGACGGCAAAGGTAACTGGAACAACAATCGCTGGTCTGTAGTTTATAAAAGAGCTTTAAGCACTGGCGACAGCAACGACACTCAATTTTCAGGTAGCAAAACTCCAATGGCAATCGCTATTTGGAATGGTCAAAATAAAGAAAGAAATGGCCAAAAAGCTGTTACCCAATGGAACGAGTTGCGTTACTAAACGTTTCAAAAAATTAAACCCAAGAAGGCTTAGCCTTCTTGGGTTTTTTTTTATTCAATTATTCTAAAAAAGGAAACCTGCAGATTGAAAAAATATATATACATTACTGATAAGTTTTTCTTTCTTCTGGAGCTGCCTTCCTTCTTCCTTAAATTTTAAAAAACCTTAAAAGTTATTCCGTTTCCCACCCTTGATCTGTCCATCTTTGCATTCCACCATTTCCTACACATACAATATTATCCAAGCCCATTCCACTGAGGGTTTGGGATGCCATCTGAGCCCGACCACCCATTTTGCAATGGACATAGACCGTATCGTATTTCTTTAATTCTTCGGCTATTTCGTCAACTTCTTCATGAGAATGGTTTCGAGCGCCTTTAATGTGGCCGCTATCAAATTCGGAAGGACTCCTCACATCTAAAATCAAGTCATTAGAGCCCAGACTTTCAATTTTGTCGTGCAAATCGTCAATTGATATATTTTCCATCGTAACTCCTTCATTTATTTGAATTTTATCAATTTTAAAATAAATAAAACTAAAATTTTTATAGGTTTAATATTTTAACCCTTATTAAAGAAAATTTCAAAGAGATTGAATTTTGGCAATATGAGAGGAATTTATTGCCAATTTTTTGACGAAAAATTTGTTTGTTGTTTAAGTTAAAACTACATTAACTCATTTAATAAAAAGAAGTTAAGGTTATTTTTGAAAGCGGTTCAAAGCTCGTGACAAAAATTGGTACAGTAATTGCTAGATAAGGGTAAAAATTTATATGGAGAAAAAAATGAACGAAGGAATTTTCATTGCGGCTTCTGGGGCGTTAAAACAAGAGAAAAAAATGAGCATAATCGCTAACAATTTAGCGAATGTGAACAGCAATGGTTTCAAAAAAGACCAAATCGTTTTCGAGTCTTTGTTGCCCCCTTTTAAAGATAAAACCGATTTAACGTTTGACAAAAGTCGAAATGAATTATTACCTCCTGATCAATCTAATTTAAATGTAGCGTACGTTGGTGTGGCTGATTATTCAACAGATTTTAGCCAAGGCGGTTTGTTATCAACAGGAAACCCTTATGATTTGGCGGTGGACGGAAAAGGGTTTTTTATGGTTAAAACTCCCGATGGCATAGCATATACGCGAAAAGGAGATTTTCACATAGACGACAACAACAAATTAGTTGATAGAAATAATAATCCGGTTCAATCGGGGCAAGGCGGCGGAGATGTTGTAATCCCAACTACTAGCGGGAAAATTACAATCGATAAAAACGGATTTATTTCAGCAGGTAGAGGTTTAGGAAATATTCCTGTTGGACGAATAGGCGTGGTTGATTTTGTCAATGGAGAGAAACTTGAAAAGCTTGGGAGTGGGTTATATCGACCAGTAAATAAAGAAGCGACCGGCGTTGAACCGCCAGAAACATCAATTAGGCAGGGTTTTATCGAACAGTCGAACGTAAAAAGCGTGGATGAAATGACAAAAATGATTGAAACAGTCCGAGCCTTCGAAACTTATCAAAAAGTAATTCAAACAATAGACCAAGTTGACGAAAGAGCTGTCAACAGCTTGGGAAGAATTGGCTAATGTTTAATAGAAAAAATTTAAGAAAGGAAGGTTTGTAAAATGATTAGATCTTTATACACCGCGGCGACAGGAATGAACGCCCAAGATTTAAACATTAGCGTTATTTCCAATAACTTGTCGAACGTAAACACCGTGGGTTTTAAGCGAAGCCGCGCCGATTTTCAGGATCTTTTATATCAAACGCTGAGATTGGTAGGTACACAATCGGCAAATGGTAATCAGGTTCCTACTGGAGCGCAATTAGGCTTAGGCGTAAAACCAGCGGCTATTTCTAAAAACTTTATTCAAGGCGATTTTGTCGCTACTCAAAATGAATTGGATATAGCGATCCAAGGCGATGGTTTTTTTCAAATAGCTCGACCCGATGGAACCATTGGTTATACACGCGCAGGATCTTTTAAAATAGATAATGCCGGTCAAATTGTTACTTCGGACGGTTTATTGTTAAGCCCTACTATCACCGTTCCTCCAGACGCGGTTAATCTTTCAATTGATTCCCAAGGAACAGTAAACGTTAATCAGGGAGGGCAAACAGCCGCCACCCAGTTGGGAGTAATCCAATTGGCAACCTTTCAAAATCCTGCGGGTTTAAAAGCTGAAGGGTCTAATATTTTAACGCAGACGGACGCCTCGGGAACTCCAGTTATTGGTAATGCAGGAGTTCTTAATCGAGGAACTATCCAGCAGGGATTTTTAGAACTTTCTAATGTTAGCGTAGTTGAAGAAATGGTTAATTTGATCGCGGCGCAAAGAGCTTATGAAGTAAATTCAAAAACGGTACAGACCGCTGATGAAATGCTTCAAATTTCGAATAATTTGAAACGTTAGGTCAAGGTGAATTTTATGAATAAAGAATCATCAAATATAGGTTATGGGTTTCTCGTTTTTTTAACATTGGTTTGTCTCTTTCTCTTTTCCTTTGCAAGCCACGTATTTGCAATTGAAACCAAACCGTTTCAAACAATAAAAGTAGATGAGATTGAACGCAGAGCCACGGAATATTTATGGAGCCGGATTTCTGAACAAGAAGATAATTTTGAAGTTCAAGTTATGTTTCAGGGTATGGACGTTATTGTACCTGAAGGAAAAGTTCAATTTGAATTTGAAATTAGCGATCGCAATCCGCTCAAGGCTCCAAGGATTCCTTTAGTTTTAAATATAAATGTTGACGGGAAATTAAAGAGAAAATTATGGCTCAATTCAAAAACTAAGTTTTTTAAAGAAGTTTTGAAAACTAAGCGCTTTTTAAAGAATGGAACGATCATTACTCCAGAGGATATAGAATTTTCTCAAGTCGACGCATTTCGAGAAGGCAAAAGAGCCTTTATTGATCCAGATGAAGTTATCGGACTAAAGGTAGTGAGCAATATCGAAAAGAATAAAGTAATAAAACTGAATATGGTTCGAAAGCCAGCTGTAGTAAAACAAGGAGATCGAGTTCTTATTATGGCTAAAATGGGCTCAATGAAAATTACTGCCCCAGGGATTGTGAAAGAGAAAGGTTTTAAAGGCAGTATGATTCGGGTTCAAAACGCTAAATCGAAAAAGGAAGTGTATGGAAGGGTTATAGATTCCAATACAGTCGAAGTCAATTTTTAACAGTTAATCAATTTTTAGTCTTTTAAAGGCGGCATTGTCCGAAAAAGTTATGAATTCTGCTCACTTGCATAAAAAAATATTTTTGAAAAGCGTTTCGATTGCTTTATTAGGGTTACTTTCAGCTTGTGGACCAAAAAATTTGGCTGTCAATCCTGAAGCGACGGTTATACCTGAGGAGATTTATTCTAAAAAAGAACCTCATGAAGGTTCTATTTGGCCTGGCGACTCCGCTTCAAATATATTTTTTAAAGATACGAAAGCTAGGAAAGTCGGCGATATAGTTACCATAACCATTGTAGAAAATACAACCTCTAGTCAAACTGCGACGACTCAGACATCAAGGGCGTCTAGTTATAATATGCAAACGGGGCGGTTATTAGGTTTGCCAGGAAATTTAGGCGTTGAAAATTTCTTAGGCTTGGGAAACGGGTTTTCGCCCGATTTGGACGCTACATCTACAAATACTCATAATGGATCTGGAACAACTACACGTAACGGAAGTCTAGTAACCACGATGACTGCTATTATTAAAGAGATTTTGCCTACTGGAACTTACCATATAGAGGGAAAAAGATCCGTTACCGTAAATAATGAAGAGCAAATTCTTGTTTTAAGCGGCGTTATAAGAAAAGAAGACATCAATTTTGACAACACAATTTCCTCAACTTTAATTGCCAATTCGTCGATATCTTATGAAGGTAGGGGCGCCGTAACAGATCAACAACGAATAGGATGGGCTGGGAAGATATTAAGCTTCATATGGCCGTTTTAAATACCGAGTATTATAATGATTAAGACAAAAAAATTATTGGGTACGCTGCTTTTCTCATTATGGGGTGTATTGGGATGCGAAGCCGACGTTGCTAACGTTGTAGGAGTGAGCTCTTCAGGCTATATTTTAGGAATAGAAGCCGTTCACGGGAGCTTTGGACTCCCTGCCGACGGTTCTAGTCAAGCGACAATTCGAGTGGAATTATTTACTACCAGCGGCGCTTTGGTGAATGGGATACCCGTTAGATTAACAACGACTTTAGGAACCTTAACCGATGCGGCTAACCTTACAGCCGTTACTATTGGCGGAGCCATTCAACTAACTACTGTCAATGGGGTTGCTTTTGCTGTACTGACTTCGGAAGCGGTAGAGGGAAATGCCTTTGTTGTTGCTTCGGTTGAAAATGTTAGCGCCACGGTTTCTGTGCCATTTGTAAATATTACTAGCGCTGCGAATTAATCATGAATTATTTACCGAATCTATTCATAAATTATTACGGCCGAGTTGTTCTTACTATGGGAGCCATATTTTTGGCTGTTATCGGCTTAGCGGCTTGTCAAGATACCGATGGCGGACCCCTTGGCCCCAGCAGCAACGTTATAGGAACCAATATTACCCTTTCTCCGTCAACAATTACGATAGCAAAAAACGGTGCGCAAACCTTTACAGCGATTGGAGGAACAGGGTCTTTTACGTTTAGTCTTGGAGATACATCTTTAGGTACCCTTGGCACGCCGGCGACTAACTCAGTACCCTTTACCGCTGGAAATACCGCTGGAACGCTAACCGTAACAGCTACTGATACTAATGGAGCTACTGGAACTGCGACGGTTACCATTGGCAATAAAAATTTGACGATAAATCCGACACAAGGGAAAGTTGGAAGATCAGGGAATATAACTTTTACCGTAACTGGCGGAACAGATCCTATTTCCTTTGCATTGACTAATACTGCCTTGGGATCTTTCCCAGCTACCACTGGAGTTTTTACCGCTAACAGTACTTTAGGTAATACAACAGTAACAGCCACGGACGCAGATGGAGATACTATAACTGCTAATGTCGAGGTTGTAGCTAATCAAATTACGATAGCCCCACTTGCGGCAGCTTTCACCACGGCTACTCAGGCAGTGACCTTTACTCCCACTGGTGGAGCGGGTAATTCATATTCTTATGCGCTTTCAGGATTTACCGGTACCTACACTGTTGCTGCTACCGATGTAACTGTAGTTCCCGCAGCTGCGGATAATATCAACGTTGTTATAACAACTGTTGGTCTTCCCACGGCTTTGGAAGGAGATCAAAATCTAACTTTAACTGTTACAGATGGTAATGGGGATACAGGTACCGCTTCGATTTTTGTAAAGTCTTTATAATAGTTATAAAACCTGGAGTTGATAAAAATGAAACGCTTAAAAGTTCAATCAATTTTAATAACCATCTTGTTTCTACTAGTTTTAGTAGCAGAAACCGCTCAAGCCGCTCGAGTCAAGGATTTAGTCAATATCCGAGGAGTCAGAAACAATCAGTTGATTGGTTTTGGATTGGTTATTGGATTGGCGGGAACTGGCGATAGCGCTACTAACGTTTTCTTCTCAATCCAAACCGTGGTTAACATGTTAAAAGCCATGGGAATTACCGTTCCCGCCGGTCAGGTTAACCAGTTGCAATTTAAAAACGTCGCTACTGTTATGGTTACCGCCGATCTGCCAGCCTTTGCCCGGCAAGGCGATCGTTTAGACGTTTTAGTTTCGTCCGTGGGCGATGCGAAGAGCCTACAAGGCGGCACATTATTGATGACGCCTTTAAAGGGCGCCGATGGAAGCACTTATGTGGTGGCGCAAGGCCCTTTATCTATTGGAGGTTTTTCAGTTCAGGGTCAAAATAGAGGCGTTCAAAAGAATCATCTTCAGGTTGGTCGCATCTCAAATGGCGGGCTGATAGAAAAAGAACTCTATTCCTCTTTTAATAATAAAGATTCGATTGAATTGTCTACAAAAGCTACGGATTTTACAACTTCCGCCAGAATTGCAAAAGAAATTAATCGTGCAATGAAAGACGATTTGGCTTCCGCTATGGATGGAAGAACCATTCGCGTTAAAGTACCTAAGTTTTATAAGAATAATGCAACGGGTTTTGTTACCAAAATTGAAGGGTTACAAGTTGAACCTGATACGGCTGCCCGAGTTATTATAGACGAACGTACTGGGACGATCGTCATGGGAGAAAATGTATTGATCTCGACGGTAGCTGTCGCCCATGGGGGACTATTTGTGCAAATTCGCGAAGACCCTATTGCGGTTCAACCTGAGCCTCTATCGGAGGGAGAAACAGCTATTTTGCCAAGAACCCGAGTTGCCATCGAAGAAGGGCAAGACCGATTGCTTGTGGTTCCTAGAGGAATAGGTATTGGCGACGTTGTAAACGCTCTCAATTCGATTGGGGTGACGCCAAGAGATCTAATTTCCATCTTACAAGCTATTAAAGCCTCTGGATCTTTACATGCTGAGCTTGAAATTATGTAATTGGCAGGTTTGAGCTTAGTACAATGAAAAGATGAAAATATACTAAACCTTAAGAGATAAAATTTTAGTTATCCTTTAAGGATAAGGAGCAAATGCTTTTAAAGCGTTTGCTCCTTTTTTTTTGGAAGAATGTGTCTTAATTGCTGATTTTTAAAGTTTTTTTAACCTGTGTAGAAAGATTAGCGTCAAAATTCCAACAAATAGACGACCAAAGCGCTTCTATTAGTTATGTGGCTAGGAAATATTTTCCCTAAAAACAAAAAACCCATAATAAATTTAGAAAAAATTTATTTTTTGTTTGAGTTGTAAAAAATAGACCGTTTAAAAATAACGAGTTATAAGGTTTTTCCTGGAATTTTATTTGGTCGACATTTTGGTATCTTCTTTGCATTAAGTTGGCTGTACTAATAAAACTTTTTGAAAACCTCTTGATTTTTCAAGGTTAATTAAAAAATGGAAATTTTTAGTCCGAATCAAATTCACCCAAGTATTTCTAACCCAATTCAGGGTAAAGCTGAAAATATCGCAGATAAAATTGGTAACGGAGCGTCAGAGGGTGACGATTTGCAGTCTGCCGCGCAGGATTTTGAGGCGATTTTTCTTCATAAAATGCTTGAATCGATGCGAAAAACAGTTCCCAAGTCTGGGTTATTAGAGAGTTTTTCCTCAGATATGTACCAATCGATGTTTGACGAAGAATTAGCCAATGAAATGGCTAAAAAAGGAGAAGTTGGATTAGCTAATATGATGTACAAGCAACTTGATAAAACTAATCCTAATAATCCAAGCTCCAATTCCCATTCCAAAAACATAGTCGATATTAAGCTCGGAGATTGAATCAAATGACAAAGCTTTATAAGACCTTGCTCAACCAAATGGGGCAAAAAATTGCGATTTATAACGAACTCATCGAATTATTGAGAAATGAGTGGGATTCCGTTTCAGGATATTCATTGATGGGGGTTCAAGAAGTTTTGAACAAAAAAGAAACTTTGGTCTTAAAGATGCAAGTTTTGGAAGAAAACCGAATGGAAGTCGTTCGGGCAATAGCCAAAATACTTGATGTTCCATATGAAGGGTTGACCTTAAAAAAAATGATAGCGTTAAAGCCGCATCCACTTAACGATAAACTAAATTTGTATCGGAAAAAACTACTGAAGCAAATTGATCTGATAGCGGAACTAACAGAAAAAACAAAAAGGATTGTGAATCATTCTTCAATGTCGATTAAGAAGTCATTGTCGTTTTTACACAAGACTCAAGAAAAGTCCGAAGCGGGCTATCAAGCTAAAGGGCAAATACAAGAAGGCAAAATGCAAAGCAGAATGTTAAGCGCGGAAGTTTAAAGAAAATTTTTGATTCTTTTTATAGGGTAATTTCAAATGGGCACTAATATATTTGGCGTATTAAATTCCGGAAAGGTTGGATTGCTTTCTCAGCAATTTGCAATCGAAGTAACCGGTCAAAATATCGCCAATGTCCAAACAGAAGGCTATTCGCGCCAAAAAATCGTATTAGAAGCTAATAATCCTCGTAGTTTTGGGTTTGGACAAATTGGAACGGGGGTAAGAGTTTCCGGAATCGAAAGAGCCCACGATGAGTTCCTTGCCGGTCAAATTACGGATGAAAATATAAATAAAGGACTCTTTGATTTGAAAAAAGACGTCTTCGAACAAATGGAAATTTTGTTCGATAGCACTTTTGGCGGAAGTCTAAACGACAACTTCAATGAGTTTTTTGGAAGTTTGCAAGACCTTGCAAACAATCCTTCGGGATTGGCTGAGAGAGCGGATGTTCTAGGGAAAGCTGAAACTATTTTAGAAAAGTTCAAAAGAATTGGCGATGGGTTATTTAACGAAAGAGTAAACCTAGATCAAACCATTATTTCAGAAGTTAGCGAAATTAACAGCCTACTTACCGACATAGCTCAGTTAAACAAAAATATTCATCAAAATGAAACGGTTGAAGGTTTTAATGCCAACGATTTGCGAGATAGGCGCGATAGGTTAATAAATCAATTGGCTGAAAAAGTAGATATTAATGTAACTACTGAGGCGGATGGCCAAGTCGACATAACCCTTGGCAGTGGAGAAGCTTTAGTCTTAAAACAACGGGCCTTATCTTTAAACACTCCTCTGAATGGTAATAACAACGGTTTTAGAGATATAAGTATCACCAATGTTGGCGGTACTACTACCAATATTACTTCTACTCTTCTGGGCGGAAAACTGAAGGGTATGGTTGATATGAGGGATACAGAGATTAAATCGACCTTAGACGCATTAGATCGATTGTCCGCAGGGTTTATTCAGGAGGTCAATCGGGTTCATAAAGATGGAGTGGGAAACGACGGCAGTTCAGGTTTAGATTTTTTTGCGGCGCTAACTCCAACGTCTTTGGCAAACGTTAATAATACGGGTAGCGCTTCTGTTTCTATAACAAACGCAAGTTCAACAACGACTTCGGTAGATAAATTTCAAATTCAGTTTACTGGATCAAATTCGTTTACATTAAACAACTTGACGACTGGATTAGCTTCTGGAACTTTCACTTTTTCAAACGGGACTCCTGTTACTCTAGCAGGAGGATTGTCGGTAACATTTTCAGGATCGGCCGTTTCTGGCGATACGATTGATTTTTCTGTTTCTGAAAATGCATCCAGAACAGGCGCTGTTTCGTCCACTATAAAAAATAACTTACAGAAAATTGCCGCTGGAAAAACACTATCGGGCGATGGACAGAATGCGTTGGAATTGTCTAATTTACAAAATCGCTTAACTTTTAACGGTACAAGTTTGCAATCGGGTTCTGGTTCTTTTACTTTTTCAGATTTTTATAATTCTATTGTGACTGCGGTTGCGGTGGATTCTAGTTCTGCAAGATTAAGCGCGGATCAGCAAGCGGGAATTCAGCTTCAACTCAATGCGAGACGAGAAGGAGCATCCGGAGTTTCCATAGACGAAGAAATGGTGAATTTAATCAAATTTCAACAAGCGTTTAACGCTGCGGCCCGAATTATTACAACCGTCGAAGAAATGCTCAATACTTTGCAGAATAATATTTAGCAAAGACTTTATAAAAACTGAGCTATGAAAGATTTTATGAAATTGAAACGAAAAGAAGAAATTAATTTGATCAACTGGGAGATCAGGCCATGGTAATGCGGGTTACCAATCAATTGACTCAACAATCGGCGTTAAATAACATTTTTCGCATTAGCGAGGATTTGTTTAACACTCAAAACGCTGTATCTTCTGGTAAAAGAATACAAAAATCTTCCGATGATCCTTCGGGGACTCGCCAAATTCTTTCATTTAGAACTTCTATTAGCCAAAATAATCAATATCTGAGAAATATAAATAACAATAAAGGATTTGTAAGTAACGCCGACACAGCTCTAGAAAAAGTAAGCTTGTCTCTTATTCGAACAAAAGAATTAGTGGTTAGTCAGTTAGGCGGTACGTCTACGGCTACGACGAGATCCTTTACGGCGGAAGAAGTTAACGGCATTGTTAGTCAGGCGGTTTTATCGGCTAATTCAAAAATTGGAAACCGATTCTTATTTGGCGGAGATAGAGTCGACGTTTCGCCATTTTCTATTTCCGCATCAGGAGCTGTCTATCAAGGAAATACCCAGGCCATTTCTCTTACCATTGGAGATAGTGCGAGCTTGCAAATGAATTTACCTGGATCAGATGTGTTTTCCGTAGATCTCAATCCAACGGTTACATCGTCTACATTGCTTTCCGATTTAAATAGAGGTCAAGGTGTTTCGGCAGGTTCTTTTGTTTTAGCAGATCGCGAAGGCAACAGTTCTACTCTTTCAGTTGCTGCAAACGGAACAATAGGGGATGTTATTAATACTATTAATACTTCCGGATTAAATATCACCGCAAGTATTAACGACGCTAATAATGGAATCAAACTGACAGATACCAGTTCTTTAATTAATCAAGCTTTAACGATTTCAGAATCAAATAATGGAACAACAGCCCAAAACTTAGGATTGATTGGCGAACGAAATGGCGTGATGCAGGGCTTTGATTTAAACCCTCAATTAAATCGCAGTATGACACTGTCTCAGTTGAACGGTGGGCAAGGATTAGATTTAACTGCCATAGATATTGTGAATGGATCGGCGTCTGGAACGGTAAGTTTTTCTTCTTTAAGCTCCGCAAGCTCTATTGGGGACGCTATAGATTTAATAAATAGCGCCGGATTAAACGTCACTGCCGGTATTGGAAGCGATGGGAAAGGTTTAAAAATAGTTTCCAATTCTTCAAGTACAGTGGCGATTGTAAAAGAAGTTGGAGGCGGAAATTCAGCTGAGCTTTTAGGCTTGGGAGGAGGCAGGAACGTACTGACCACACTGCTCCAAACTCAACAGGCTTTAGAAAGAAATGATACGTTTGCTCTAATTGCTCTAACTGATACTTTGGATACTGCAATCAATTCTTTAAGCGGTTCACGGGCTACTTTAGGCACCATTACCAGGAGATTAGAAGATAATGAATTTTCTCTTGAAAAGGAATTAGTGGATAAAACCGAACGGCTTTCCGATATTGAAGACGTTGATTTTGCTAAAGCAGCATCCAATTTGGCCGCTTTGGAATTAGCTTTTCAATCCACGCTCAACGCGACATCAAGAATTATTCAGCCTACTATTCTTAACTTTTTAGGTTAAAAACAGTTCTACTAGAATTAAGGGTATCTCTAATAATTCGATATTTTACTTTAGACAACTCGCAGTCCCTCATTTTATAAGGTCCGTTCGTGGCCAAAAAAATTTTTTAGAGGTCCCCTTAATTTTAGTTATCGTATAGTTAACTTTTTGTATTTGGATCGACGGTTTTCTTCTCGTCCTCCAAGTTCCTTTTTGCGAACTTCCTTATATTCTTCAAAATTACCCTCAAACCATCTGGCTTTTTTATTTCCTTCAAACACTAAAAGGTGTGTGCATATTCGATTTAGAAAAAACCGATCATGACTAATAACTAATACGCATCCGGCAAATTCTAGCAGCGCATTTTCAAGCGACCGCAGCGTTGCAACGTCTAGGTCGTTTGTTGGTTCGTCTAATAAAAGTACATTGCCGCCTTCTCGCAATAATTTTGCCATATGAACGCGATTTCTTTCGCCACCAGATAAGTTCTTTAATTTTTTTTGCTGGTCTGTTCCTTTAAAATTAAAACTAGCGACATAAGAACGAGAATTGACCCGTTTTCCAGTAATCTCCATAAAGTCGCTTCCGCCGGAAATCTCTTCAAAAATGGTTTTTTCGTCGTCTAAATCTTCCCTTCGTTGGTCCACATAGGATAAAACCGCAGATTTGCCAATCGTCACGGTTCCAGCGTCGGGTTTTTCCTCTCCAACTATCATGCGGAATAATGTTGTTTTACCAGCGCCATTAGGTCCGACAATGCCAACGATTGCGCCAGGAGGAACGTCAAAACTTAAGTCTTCTATTAAAGCTTGTCCGCCCATTTCTTTTGAAACGTTTTCGAACTTGATCGCGACATCTCCTAGATGAGGTCCTGGGGCAATTTGGATTTCTCTTAGGTTTTCTTGCATTTCTACTTTGTTCGACGACAGTTTTTCATATTCGCGGACTCTTGCTTTATTTTTTTTATTTCGCGCGCTGGGTGTTGAGCGAATCCATTCTAATTCTCCGGCTAAAGCTTTTTGCAACCGAGACGAAGATTTTTCTTGTTGGTTTAAACGTTCGGCTTTTTGTTCGAGCCATGAAGAATAGTTTCCTTCAAAAGGAATCCCCTTTCCTCCCTCTAGTTCAAGAATCCATTTTGTAATGTTATCTAAAAAATAACGATCATGAGTAGAAACGATAACGTTTCCAGGGTATGCGCTTAATTGCTCTTCCAACCACTGAACAGTTTCTGCGTCTAAGTGGTTAGTAGGTTCGTCCAGTAAAAGCATGTCGGGTTTTTCTAATAAAATTTTACATAAAGCAACCCTTCTAGCTTCCCCGCCTGAAAGAGTGGAAACATCTTGGTCGTCTGGAGGTAAAACCAGCGCGTCCATAGCCACATTGACTTGCCTATCAAGCTCCCAGCCGTCGACAGCGTCTATGGCATCTTGAAGTTTGCCCATTTTTTCCATGGCTTTTTCCATTTCTTCGTCGGACATTGGGTTTGCCATGCTTGCGCTTACTTCGTTAAATTCTTCGATTATTTTTTTTGTTTCCTGAAAAGCAGTTTCTACCGCTTCTCGAACCGTAATATTGGACCCTAGTGTAGGTTCTTGCGGTAAAAACCCAATTTTCGTTCCTTTTAAAGGTTGAGCCGTGCCGTCAAACTCTTTGTCTTCTTGTGCCATGATGCGGAGTAAGGTGGATTTCCCGGCTCCGTTTTGGCCTACGAATCCGATCTTAGCTCCGTGATAAAAACATAAGTTTATATTTTCTAAAACTGTTTTTCCGCCATGAGACTTAGTCATGCCTTGCATTGTAAAAATATATTCGCCTGCCATTGAAATTTCCCTAAAGAACTAATATTTGAAGGATCGCTTAGTTGAATTTTAAGCGTTTAAGCCGTATAACAATCAATATTTTCTTATATTTTTAATATTGTGATTAACGGTTATATTGCGTTGGATTTATGTAAGAAGTAAAAAATCGTTTGGAATGAATAAATCTTCAAAGTTTTCCTAATTGTAAGAAAATTTTTTTCAAAAACCAACAAGGATTATATTTTATAAGTGAAAAAAGGAGTTTTATATGTTGAGGCTCAGACATTAGTATAGAGTTTGATGGAAAAAACGATATAATTAAATAAAAAGGGTTAGTTCTGGAAGGAAAATAAAAGTTTAGGGTTTCATATTTATTTTCAATTGATTAAAAGTCCTTTACAAAAGTTTTCGGTAAGACAGCCGGACATAATTTATTAAAGTCCAGAAGAGACTTAGATTTTAGAAAAAAGGAGTTTCAAGAATGCCAACGTATATTAGTGGAAATGGCATACGACCAGGTTATGTGGTCATTTATAATAAGATGCTATATAAAGTTATGTCCGCTGAACATAGAACGCCTGGAAATAAAAGAGCGTTTATGCAAGCTAAACTTCGAAATATGAAGGATGGCACCCAAACTGAGGTAAAATTTAGAGCCGACGAGCAAATCGAACGAGCTGAGATGGAGCAAAACGACATGGAGTATTTGTATAACGACTCCTCGGGCTTTTGTTTCATGAACAGCGAAACCTATGAACAGATTTTTATTGAGCCTAGTTTGGTTGAAGACGTTAAGTTATTTCTTTTGCCTAATTTGAAAGTTCAAGTGGAGTTTCACGACGACAAACCAATAGGAATTGCTTTGCCAGAAACAGTGGATTTGGAAGTTGTTGATACGGAACCTCAATTGAAAGGAGCAACTGCTTCTGGATCCGGGAAACCCGCTACTTTATCGACTGGATTAGTAGTGACTGTGCCTCAATTTATCGCTATAGGAGAATCGGTTAAAGTTTCTACTACTTCCGGCGAGTATCTCGAACGAGTGAAAAAATAATTTTTGGTTTTTATTAAAAATGGAAATTGTTTTTTAGATTCTTGCGTTTGACGGGAATTCAGGTTTAAACTATATCTGTTGGAGGGTAATTTAAAACGTAAAATCAATTATTTATTATAACTTTGTAAAATTACTTTTCTGTTTTAGCAATTTGTATTTAATCAAAACGCGAATTTTTGAAAAGCCGAGAGGTTTTTTAAAATTTTCCTGCCTAATCTTAAGCCTTTCCAGTAAGGGTATCTCAATATGTCCCCAGATGTTTTACCGGAGTCAGCTCTGTCGTTAGCGGATATGGTTTTGAATTCTGGAATGGTGGCCAAATCGGTTTTGGTCATTCTGTTTCTTTTTTCCGCTATTTCATGGTCCATCATTTTAAATAAATTTTTTGTTTATCGTTCGGCAAAAGACGAAGACAGTCGATTTTTAGATTTGTTCTCTCAATCAGATAGTTTGAACAATATTTACAATTTTTCCCGGGAACTACGCCATAGTCCTGTCGCTCGAGTTTTTTTAAAGGGATATAAAGGACTTTACCAAATCCAGGAAAGATCAAAAACGGCGAGCGATTCTAGTCGCAAGAATCAGGAAAACTTTTCGATTGAAGAAAAAGACCTTAGAGAAATTAATTTGCATTTAGACAAGGCCGTTAATGGAGAAATCGAACGTTTAAGCCGTCGCTTAGAATTTTTAGCCACTACTGGCAGCGCTTCTCCATTTATTGGTTTATTTGGAACGGTTTGGGGAATTATGCATTCGTTTCGAGCTATCGGAGTAAAAGGATCCGCCAGTATAGGCGGGGTCGCTCCCGGTATTGCAGAGGCGTTAATTGCTACCGCCGCTGGATTAGTGGCGGCAATTCCTGCGGTAATTTTTTATAATTATTTAAGCAATAAAATTCGATGGTTTACGACTCGAATGGACGATTTTTCTCGAGATTTTATATTTATGGCAGAAAATAATTTCAGACGTTAGCGTCTTTGTATTATATGTGGCGCACTACACACTTAAACTCTATTTTAGGGAAACTAAAGAAAATCTTTTAAATACAAGATCAAACTTTAATCTTAAAGATTTCGATAAGTTTATTGAGTTCAACTCAATTAAATTAATATGCAATTACACGATTCGAGCTCTCCTCCTTCCAGAAGAAATCGCGAACGACCTCTAATGGCTGAAATTAACGTCACTCCTTTAGTGGATGTGATGTTAGTTTTGTTGGTAATTTTTATGATTACCGCCCCGTTGATGCAACATGGCCTGGATATACAATTACCAAACGCTTCGGCGCCGGCTGAAGAAATTAGAGAAGTTCCGACTATTTTTTTGAAAAGCGACAAGTCAATATACTGGGATAAAGATCGTATAAACGATATGGCGGCATTTGAAGTTCGATTAGAAAAATTTGCGGCATTGCCTGGAGATAAGGAAGTATATTTTCGAGCCGATAAAGCATTGGATTATGGCTTTGTTATGGAAGCGTTATCTAGGATTAAGGGGAAAGGAATTGAGAAAATTGGAATGGTGACGGAACCGGAGGATGGATGAACGCCCCCGCATATTGGTTTTCCGATTTTAACCAAACTTTAGTTTATTCGTTTTTTTTTCATCTTATTTTTTTGGTTCTTTTGATGTATATCCCTAAGCCAAACCCTTTTGATAAACCAGAGCCGATTCCTCTTACCGTTAGTTTGATTCCTCTGCCCCAATCTACCCATGAACAGTCCTCAGTCCCTGCTCCAAGAAAAGAGGAGGAAACTGTTAGTTCAAAAGTTGAAGAGCCCGCTCCACCGCTTGAAGAATCGATTAAAAAAACCGAAGTTAAAGTTGAATCAAAAGAAAAAATTTTTAACCCCATAGAAGTCGCTTCTTTACCTCCAATAAAAAAGGCGATAATTAAGGAAAAAACTCAAGTTTCAAAAGCTCCTGATCAAGATAATACTGGGCAAAAAATTTTAGCGCGGTTAAATCGGTTGACGGGTGAATCAAAAGAAAAAACGGTCGACAATTCTAACCCTTTGTTAAAAGAGTTAGGCCAGTTAGCAAAGTTAACTCCAAAATTAGAGCCTAAATCAAAATCAGATAGCAAAGTTTGGGAACAGACTTTTAAAGATTTAGAAAAAATTCAAAAAGCTAAACCGGTCGAGGAGCAGAAAGATTTTTTTGCGCCTCCTATCGCGGAAGAGTTAGATAATTCTTTTAAGGAACTTGAAGCGTTAGATGAAAAAATACTTGATCAAGAATTGGATAGTAAAAATTCGTCTTTAGAAAATAATGAGATTCTTTCTGAAATTCAAAAGTTGCGCGATGAAAAAATCGATCCGCAAACCAATCCCATTGAATCGATGAATGTTAATCAAAAGATAAAAGAACTGGAAAATATAAAAAATATAGAACTTGATAGTCGGGAACAATTAAAACCTGTAGAAAAATTAGAATTTGAGTCGTTCGAAGAAAAGTCAAAAGAAGACGGAAACGAAAAAAAAACATATAAAGATATATTGAACGATTTAGAAAGTCTGGCAAGTTTGACCCCGGTTCCTAAATTAAAGGCTATTGAAACTACCTCTAAAAGGCCAACAACTAATCCAAGTAACCAACCTGTGGAAACAGGTAGCGTATTGAAATCTGTTGAGCGGTCAATCGAAGTAGAGTCGATTAAGGATGTAGCAATTGAAATTTCTGGAGTTTCTATCGATACTGAAGAGTTTCAAAGTAAGGTTAAAACTTTTACGAGTTCTTTTGAACAAGCTACTACGGAATCGTCTTCGAATTTAGCTAAGGATAAATTTGGTCAAAACCAAGCTTCCAACGAGCGGAGCGACGACCAATATGCTCAGGCTCTTAGCCGTTATGCCGGTTTTATCCAAGATAAAATATATTCCCACTGGGAAGTTCCATTAGGAGTGGCCATTCGAAAGAAAATTGTCGTTTCTTTTATGTTGTTTCGAATGGGAACAATAGATAAGCCTCGCTTAGTACAAAGCTCTGGAGATGAAAAGTTAGACGCTTTAGCGATTAAAGCGATTTTTGATTCGGAGCCTTTTCCTCCTTTTCCTAAAGAAATGAGAGAGCCCAATATAGTAATTACTATCAATTTTAAATTGGAAGTCCAATCATGAAAAGTTTCGCTCAATCAATTTTGTGTTTGCTTATAGTTTTGTGCGTTGGCTTATTTTCAAATCAAGCGGTCGCTCAGTCGCAAAGTTCTGAATATGAATTGGAATTATTAAAAAAAACGCAAGAAAAAGTCGATATTGCAGTTCCCAGTTTTGTAAAAATTGATAATTCCAAGGGAAACGATTCAATCGCTAAAAAAGCTCGATCTATATTGATGGAAGATTTGATATTTTCCGAAATGTTTAGAGAAGTCTCTCCCGCGCGGTTTGCCGTCATTGAGCAAACGGACCGAGATCCTGCCCAGATTAATTATCAAACTTGGAGAGATATTGGCGCGCAATGGGTTTTAAGAAGTCAATATCAACTAGAACCCGAAACAAATTCTATCACGTTAATTTTCCGGTTATTCGACGCGGCCAACGGTAAATTTGTTATTGGTAAGCGATACCGCGCGAAGAAAAATTTCTTAAGGAAGATCGTTCATAAATTTGCGGATGAAGCTGTGTATAGATTGACCGGTAAGCGAGGAATAGCTGGCACTCAGATTGCTTTTGTTGGCCGAATTCGCGAAAAAGGTAAAGTCATTAAAGAAATTTTTACGGCGGATGTCGATGGTCGCAATGTAAAAAAATTAACCCAAGACGGTTCGGTGCTTTTAAAACCTGCTTGGTCTCCCGAAGGAGCAAAAGTAGCTTTTAGTTCTTATTCTAAAAAGAATCCCGATTTATATATGATCGATACAAAGTCAAAAAAGAAGTGGTTAATGCTTAATTTGCCAGGATATAACGCCGCTCCTTCTTGGTCTCCAAATGGAAGTGAAATCGCTTTGGTTTTAAGCAAAGATTTAAATTCAGAAATTTATTCCTTCACTAAAAGTAGGGAATTAAGAAGATTAACCAAACACTATAGTATCGATACGTCTCCCTCTTGGTCTCCTGATGGAGGGAAAATAGTATTTGCTTCCGATAGATCGGGTTCTGGCTTTCCGCAAATCTATATCATGAGTAGCCTGGAAGGCGATCAAGACAAGGTTACTCGAATATCATTTAACTCATCCCATAACGATAATCCGGCTTGGTCGCCCGATGGAGATAAGATTGCATACACTTCTAAAGTTGGAGAACATTTTCAAATTAAAATTTATTATCTGAAAGATCGGAAAACCGTTATTTTTACAAGTGGGAATGTAGATCGAGAGGAACCCTCTTGGTCGCCCGATGGAAACTTTTTGATTTTTCAAGAAACTCGCAACAATCGTTCCCATTTAGCAATTAAGAGAATTGGAGGGAGCAAAATCCGTCGTTTTATCCCTAAAAAAAGCCAAGGGATTATGATAAATTCCTTAGGAGAGTTTCATCCCGCTTGGTCGCCATATTTAAAATAATTTTTATTGAAAGTAGGATTTTTCCTTATTCCTAATTCAAATCTAGCTTTTCTTTTGGTCTAACTATAGTATAATTATAGATAATCAATGTTTTTGTTTATCAAATAGTATCCGATTGCCTTTTTTTGGAAGAGTCTATTTTTGTTTTAAGTTAGATAATAAGCGAAACAATTTTATTCATTTAGTTTAAGTTATTTTTTAAATATTATTTTAGCTGTTAGATTTACCTTAGATTACTTGATTTAATAGTCTAATGATGGTATTTTATAAATAGTTGAAAATATTGATTTAAACGATTATTATGGTATTATATTGTTAACATTAAAGTAGAAATGTGATTTCTGGGGAGTTTTCTCCATTTATATATTGATTTATAAAAGCGCTAAGTTTATTTAGGTTTAATTTTTTATGAGGAAAATAATGAAAAAAATTACGACTAGTCAATTATTAGTAGGTTTGCTCATTTCCGGATTGATAGGGGGATGTGCTGCAAAACCAACTCCAGTACCCCCGGACGTAATGGCTAGCAATTTGGCTGGTTCTGGAGCTGATTCTTCTATGGCAAGTTCAGGAACGGGTTCCAAGATGTCAGAGTCTGGAGTCGGGGGAAGTATTTCTGGAATAATGGAAAGTAGTTCAACGGGAAACACTAGCGGTTCGGGTAGCCTAGGCGGCTCAGGAGGTTCTAGCGGCGATGCGGCGGGACGATTTAGCGATATTGAAATTCAGGAAACCGAGCTTTTTGGACCAGGAATTTCGACCGAAGGACCTGGAAGTACAGCGATGAGCGCTAATAGTATGACTAGTGGTTCTACTGGTACAAGTGGAACAGGCGATTCGTCTGGAAGTGGAATGGGAGCGTTTGGTGGAGCCGGAGGTATTGTAGGAGAAGGTTCTAGGTCTGGTGGGATTGACCCATATGGCGGCTTTATTTCACCTGATTCTGCCAAACCTGGCGATTTATTAGCTGGTCTTTCTGGCCCAGGTGGTTCGACCGGTGGTTCTGGCGGAAGCATCGTGGGCGAAGGTACTAGGGCGGGCGGAATTGACCCATTTGGAGCAAGGTCTGGTTCAATGGGTTCTGATAAAGATGGAGTTGATATTGGATTTGGTTCCGGCCCAGCAGGTTCTGGCGGAATGTCTTCAGGTTCTACGGGCGGTAGCCGTGATTATTCAGGAAATACAGGCGGTAAACCTTATCAACCTCTTGCCGAAGTGGCTAGACTAAAACCATTTGAATCTACTGAAAATTTGCAAGATATTCATTTTGATTATGATAAGTACGATTTGGATGCCACTGCAAAAGGCGTTTTAAATAAAAACGCTGATTGGTTAAAACAAAACCCTTCGTCAAAAGTTGAGATTCAGGGTCATTGCGATGAAAGGGGCACCAATAATTACAACTTAGGACTTGGAGAACGACGCGCTATAACAGTGAAAAAATACTTGATTGCGCGAGGAGTTTCTAAGGATAGCCTTTTTACTATCAGTTACGGCGAAGAGCGTCCATTTTGTCAAGATAGTACAGAAACTTGTTGGAAAAGTAATCGACGCGGGCATTTTTTAGTTTCAAACTAACCTAAGTCGATATTAATCGGATTTTTAAATAATGCCGAAACGGAGGTAAATCTCCGTTTCGGCGTTTTCCCTTCTAAATCTTTCCTTTTTCGGTATTTCCTTGATGCCGAAGCGCTTCTAAAAAATGAAACAGAAAATAATAGCCAAAGTATTTGTTTTGGGTTTTTTGTTGATTGCAATATTTCTTCCATCTTTAGGATTTGCCGGTCTTTTTGACGACGATGAGAAACGGTGGGACTACCTGTTTAAGACTTTAAAAAAGATTAATCTTAGGTTATCTGACTTAGAAACGAAAGAAATGCAGGCTTTAAAGCAAGCACAGGGACAAATGTATTCACAATTGGAAGAGATTCAGAGAATATTGCCCAGCCTCCAAGGAATAATGGAGGTCAACAAATCAGATATCGATAACAGAATTTCAAGTTTGTTGACAAAAACTGAAGAAATCCAAACGTTGTCTATTGACCAGGAACAACGCATGCAAAGCGATTTGGCTTCCATGAAAAGCGAGTTAGATCGCGTTCTTCAAACGATTAATAGAAGTTTGGAAAGTCAAAAGACTGGAATCGTAAATGAATTTGGTTTGATTAAAGAAGGCATTGCCGCCGATATCAAAGCGCTAGCAGATTCGAATACTCAAAACTTCAAAAACTTTTCGGATGCGGAAGCTCAATCTTTCAAACAAATTGTTGAAAACTTGAACGTTCAAAATGAAAGAATTTCGACAACTAATAAGACGCTAAAAGAGGAGCTGATTCCGGCAATAATTCAAGAGAACAAAAATACTCTTAACCAAATCATCGCAAAGGTTACTCAAAATAAAGAAGAAATTTCTCAGCAATCACAATCTAATCAAATTGCGCTCACAGAATATTTGAATTCCATAAAACAGCAAAATGAGAAGTTAGTTCAAATTTTAGAAAATACTTTAACCGCTCAGCAAACCAATCAAAGCCAATTGGTTGAAAACATTAATAAAGTCAATAGTAATGTCGCCCTGTATGGGCAAGGTTTTAATAATCTACAAAAAACTTTAGACATCAATTTGGGAGAGTTAAAGAAAAGTCAAAACATCGTCGCTTCTTCTATCACTCAAAATTCTAAAAGCCTAGATTTAATCAATACCAATATTAAAACCGTTGCTGATGGAATGGAAAAAACTGTTGGGTCCGTCAACACTTCAATGACTCGTCTCCAAGAAATTGCTAATCAAAATAGCGATAAGTTAATCAAAGTAAATGAATTATCTTTAAAAACCGTTACCGAAAAAATGGATCGTTCTGCGGAAGCCATTAGCGTAGGGACGGAAAATGCAAAACAGACTAATGATAAATTAGTTAAAGTTGTCGATATTTTAAAAAGTTCCGCTACGCAATCCAAGGTCTTTGATCAAAAGCTGGATGCAGCCATTTCTAAAGTAGTTCTAAGCGAATCCCAAACAAAAGCGTCTGATGAAAAACTGACTCAACTGATTGAGTTATTTCAAGCTAACGCTCAATTTGTTCAAAAATTGGAAAACGATTTAAATCTTTCATCTCAAAAAGTTGATGAAAACCAAGCTAGCGTAGTTTTAGCTAATGAAAAATTAGCTAAACTTATCGAAATTTTAAAGACCATTGCCGTTTCCCAAGCAAGAGTTGACGAAGTAGTTGTCGCTCAAAAACAAATGGTTCAGTCCCAAGACCAAATCATTGCCGCGCAGCAGCAAATGTCCACCGCGCAGAATCAGATTTACGAAAATCAAAACCAAATAGTAGAAACTCAAAAGATATTAGCTAAGGCCCAAGAACAAGCGACCACCTCGCGAGAACAAATTATTCGTACTCAAGCGGAAATCAAAGAGGCTTTAGCAGATTTGCGCAGAAAAGCTAATGTAAATATTGCGCGAAACGACGATATCAAAAAGAAACAAGATAAAATTGAACAAGCCTTAAAAGCCAGCGGAGCGATGCGGTAGAATAATCCTTTCTCTTTATTTTTTTAAAGTCTTTTTTCAAATCTTGTCTTCACGATAAACCGCGCCATGGCAAAATCTACCACTATTTTTGTATGTAACGGTTGCGGACACCGCGCTCCTAAGTGGCTGGGAAAATGTCCAGAGTGTGAAGAATGGAATTCTTTTTCCGAAGAAACCGTGAAGTCGAGTAGTTCTCAATCCCGCCGAAAAAGTTCACAATCTCAAAAAACTGTTCAGCCGATTACGAAAATAGCCGGTGGTAAAGCTCAAAGGTTCTCCACAAGTTTAGGGGAATTAGATAAAGTTTTAGGAGGGGGATTAACCGTTGGGTCTTTAGTTTTAGTTGGAGGAGATCCAGGAATTGGTAAATCGACTCTCATACTGCAAAGTATGGGGTTAGCGGCTGGGAAAGGAAAAAAGGTTCTGTATGTTTCTGGCGAAGAGTCTCCCGAGCAAATAAAATTAAGAGCAGAACGATTAGGAAGTCTTTCTGATACCCTATTAATTAGTTCAGAGATTTGCATAGAAGATATTTTGGATTTAGTCGATCAGATTAAACCAGAAATATTGGTGTTGGATTCAGTCCAAACTTTTTTTACGCGCGAATTAACCTCTGCTCCCGGATCTATTGGGCAAGTAAGAGAAGTCGCCTTTAAAATTATGCAGGAGGTTAAGCCTCGCGGGATACCTACTTTTTTAATAGGACATGTTACGAAAGAAGGCGCTTTAGCGGGTCCTAAAGCCCTTGAGCATATTGTAGATACTGTGCTCTATTTTGAAGGCGAGAAAAATCACGCTTATAGGATATTAAGAGCCGTAAAGAATCGATTTGGTCCTACGCCGGAGATGGGTGTTTTTGAAATGCGCCGAGATGGGCTTAAACCGGCGGATAATCCTTCCGAAATATTTCTATCAGAAAGACCGGAAGACGCTCCAGGTTCGGTGATTGTCTCAATTGCGGAGGGTTCTCGACCTTTGTTTGTTGAGGTTCAGGCGTTAGCAAGCTCTTCTTCAAATATAGGTATGCCGAGAAGAATGGCGACTGGTATGGACCCCAACAGAGTTTCCTTACTAATTGCAATTTTGGAAAAACGACAAGGATTGCATTTGCAGGGAGAAGATATTTTTGTCAATATAGCCGGTGGAATTAGGATATCGGAACCTGCCGCCGATCTTGGAGTCGCCGCTGCAATTGCGGGAAGCTTTCGCAATATTTCAATTGATCCGGGAGTTGTCATGATGGGAGAAATCGGATTGGCGGGAGAAGTGAGATCTATTCTAAATTTAGACACGCGATTGTTAGAGGCTGAGCGTTTAGGGTTTTCAAAATGTGTGGTTCCGACGTTGCCAAAAAACTGGTCTCAACCCGGCGAAGGACGTCTAAATATTAAACCTGTCAAAAATTTAAGCGAAGCGTTAGAAGCGGTTTTTTAGTTTTTTTGTTTACGATTTCCATTAAATTTCTTTGGTAAAAGCTTTGGGATATTAAATTGACGAAAAATTCCAAAACCACAAATAGCTTGTCCGTAATTATTCCCGCAGGCGGACAAGGCTTGAGGATGGGCGCCAAGGTGCCTAAGCAGTTTATAGAATTAAAAGGAAAACCTATAATTCATCATACGATTGCTTCTTTTGAAGCGTTGGACTGGGTCCATGAAATTATTCTCTGCGTTCCTGAAGCTGAATTTTCCCACGTTCAAAAAGAAATGGTTAAACGAGTTAAAGTTAAAGTAGCGGTTGGCGGAGAAAAACGTCAAGACTCAGTTTATAATGGTCTAAAAGCAGTAGATAAGAGATCCGGCTTTGTGGCGGTTCACGACGGCGTTCGCCCTTTTATTACTGAAGAGGTGATTGCGGCAGTGTATGAAGCCGCAAGGAAATTTGGCGCAGCAGTTGCCGCTATTCCCGTAAACGATACTTTAAAGCGAGCCGACGATGAAGAAATGTTAGAAGGGAATGTAGATAGAGAAAATCTTTGGCGCATGCAAACTCCTCAGATTTTTAAAACAGAATTGTTGTTAGAAGCTATGGAAAAAGCCCAAAGTGAATCCTTTTATGGCACTGACGAAGGCTCATTAATCCAATTAATTGGGAAACCTGTAAAGTTTATTTTAGGCTCCGAGTTTAATATTAAAATTACGCGACCTGAAGATTTGATTCTTGGCGAGTGGATCGCATCTTTGGATCAACTTAAAACTGAGTAATTTTTATGAAACCTGTGGTTGTTGCCTTTATTGGAATAATTAGCGCTGCTTATTTACTCAATCCAACGGCTGGTTTTTTTGAGTTGATCCCTGACAATATACCTTTGATTGGAAACCTAGACGAGGCGACCGCTTGTGCGCTAATTCTTGCGGTTCTTAGATATTTTGGCTTTGATCTAACTGGATTTTTAAGAACCACTTTAGACGAAGAAAAACCCCCTAAAAAAAATAGTTAAAAATATATTTTTAACGATTAAATATGTTTAATTCCGTATAAAATTCTTTAAAATAATCGGACTTATTTTAAATTTAATTTTGATCCGTTTTTGATAGGAGAAAATATATGTTAGCCGTTGGATCTGAAGCTCCAAATTTTACGGTAAAAGATCATAATAATATCCCAATGACTCTTTCTAATTATCGTGGAAATAAAGTTGTTTTGTGGTTTTATCCTAAAGCAGATACGCCGGGTTGTACTGTAGAAGGCAAAGGTTTTCGCGACGAATTTAAAAAGTTTGAAGAGAAAAATATAGTGATTTTGGGCGTAAGCCTCGATCCAGTTGAAGAAAATAAAGCGTTCGCAGAAAAGTTTTCTTTCCCTTATCCTCTTTTATGCGATGTGGATAGGGAGATAGCATTAGCTTATGGAGCGGTTAAAAGTAAAGATGATCAATACGCAGCCAGAATTACCTATGTGATAGATGTTGAAGGGAAGATTGCCGAAGCGATTGAGAGCGTCGATACTCAAAATCACGCTTCTGACCTTTGCTCTCGTTTATAATTAACTCAAGTTCTTCTTAAATAAAAAAAAACCGCTCAGGTTAACCTTGAGCGGTTTTTTATTTTAGAAACTGTCTATATTCAATTAAAAAAAACGAAATTTGAGTATGAACCAAACGGCGGCAACTCCGTCTTTCCAGGTGATTTTTTTCCCGTGGGCATAATCCCTGCCGCTGTACGATATTGGCACTTCATAGATTCGAAATTTCAGTTTAGCAATTTTACTCGTAAACTCTGGTTCAAATCCAAAGCGGTCGCATTTGAATGTCAATTGGTCTAGAACTTTTTTAGTAAATACCTTATAGCCAGTTTCCATATCCGTTAGATTTAGGTCTGTCAACATATTAGACATGGTGGTTAAGGCTTTGTTTGCAATGTAATGCCAAAAAAACATCACTCGGTGAGGACCGCCTAAAAACCTAGAGCCAAAAACCACATCGGCGCGGTTGTCTTCAATAGGTTCCAAAAGCTTTCCATAATCGGAAGGATCATATTCAAGATCGGCGTCTTGAATAACGATTACATCCCCTTCTACTTGTGCAAAACCAGTGCGTAAAGCAGCTCCTTTGCCCTGGTTACGTTCGTGGAATAGAACTTTGATATTAGGTTGATTTTCGTATTCTTTCAGAATGTCTCGAGAGCCATCGACTGAACAATCATCAATCAAAATAATTTCTTTATCCCACTTAACAGACATTACTCGTTTGATAATGTCTCGAAGGGTATCCTTCTCATTGTATACAGGAATTACGACCGAAAGCTTCACAGAATCCAGAGTTAAAATAGGGTGTAAACGAAGGGGGCTACAGCGCTGCCTTCAGTAAGAACAATCAATAGGCTCATTAGCAATAAAATGAAAACAATGGGGCCAAGCCACCATTTTTTCCGATGTTTTAAAAAGTCCCAAAATTCGGCAAGAATAGAAACTTTACTTTCGGTTTTTTCTTTTTTGTCCATGAAAATTTATTTAATTTTATGTTAATAAGTTTTAGGCAGATAGCGCCGCTAAATGGCTATGTACCGAGTCTGCTAAGGCTTGGTGATTATATCCTCCCTCAAGCATAGATATCAACCGCCCATTACAAATCTCTTCCGAGGTTTTTCTCAGCAATTCGGTCATTTTCCCAAAGCAACCGCTAGAAAGTTGCATAGTGGCTAGAGGATCTTCTGCATGAGCGTCGAATCCCGCCGAAATGATAATCAAATCAGGTTTAAATTTAAATAATTCGGGTATAAGTTTGTTTTCCACTAAGTCTATGTAATCGGAGTCCTCTGAATAAGCTCTTAAAGGAAAATTTAAGGTTGCGCCAAGTCCATCTCCCGTTCCAGTTTCTCCTTTATCTCCAGTGCCTGGATAAAAAGGAAATTGATGCGCGCTTGAATAAAAAATTGAAGAGTCAGAATAAAACGAATTTTGTGTTCCATTTCCGTGGTGAACGTCCCAATCAAAAATAGCGATGCGGTCGAGTCCTCTTTTTTCCTGAGCATAGCGCGCTGCTATAGCTACATTGTTAAAAAGGCAAAATCCCATTGACCGTTCCCGCTCAGCGTGATGGCCAGGTGGACGTACAGCGCAAAAAACGTTATCTAACTCTCCGTCTACCACTTTGTCTACTGCAATCAATCCTGCTCCAGAAGCTAACAATGCGGCTTCGTAAGAGTTTAAGCTAATGTTAGTGTCCATGTCCAAGGAGCTTTGTCCTTCGCGGCACTTTTCGTCTACGTATGAGATATAGGCAGAGTCGTGTACGCGAGCGATTTCTTCAGGCAAGGCTTTTCGTGGTTCCAGTTCTGTAATTGCAGGTTTATCTTCTGAGTTTTCTAATCGGTCTAAAATAGCCTGGAGTCTTCCAGGATTTTCTGGATGAGGCTCAGTCTCATGCTTTTGATATAAAGGGTGGTAAATAAAACCGGTTCTTTTCATAAATTTATATATTGGTGGACTTTATTATTTAGCCTCATTACCTTGTTGAATCCATTGATAAAGAACTTCGGCCTGGACAGGATCCATTTTTTTTAATTCTTCGTATTTTTTCTTTGCATTGTCGCCGTCTTTTTTCAGGGCGTATGCGAAACCCAGGTTTCTATGAAAATCCGACATTTTTGGATCAATTTTTATGGCTTTTTTGTATTCTGCTATGGCCGAGTCTATGTTACCAACGGCGACATAAACATTAGCCAAGTTATAATGAACGGAGCCTAGGTTTGGGTTTATTTTTATCGACTCTTGATATGCTGAAATGGCTTTTTTAAAATCTTTCTTTTGCGAAAGCATATTGCCTTTTTCAAAAAGGGCTGAGGCTTTTTCTAAGTTGCCTCCTTTGGGGGTTTCTCCAAAAGAAGAAGTGGTCAATGACATTAATATTAATAAGCTCAAAAAAAGTTTTGGGAAATAGTTTAGTATCCTTGAAATCATAATAATCTTCCGGAAAGAAAAAAGTAGGTGTTGAACGAAGAGCAGATAAGTAAAGAAAAGACGAAACGTTTTAAATTCAAAGCTATCCTAAGAGTAACAAAGCTGGATTTTTAGATCAAACAAATTTTGGGTTATTTTGGTAAAGCTCTCAGGCGAAAAAGTTTTTGGCGAGTCGTATGGTAAATCGGGATCAATGGCTAAAATTTAAGGAAAAAGCGATTCAATTAGGATTTGACGAAATTGGCGTTACTTCTCCGCGAGACTTTTCTTCTTCAGACCGATTTCAGGAATGGTTGAATTTGGGATATGAAGGAGAAATGGGTTATATGCGGAGGAATTCCGAAAAGCGTATGGACCTAGAAAAAGTCTTACCTGGGGTTCGAAGCGTTGTTTGCCTTCGTTCGAATTATTTGCCCAGGAGAAAAAATTTAGATTATTTAAAAAATAAGGACGATGGGGATATTTCTCTTTACGCGCTTAGCGAAGATTACCATGACGTCATTTTACCGAGATTGAAGGAGCTAGAAAATTTGATTCATAAAGAATTTTCTGAGTCCCGGAGTAAGATTTATGTAGATACTGGACCCGTGCTAGAAAAACCATTAGCACAAAAAGCTGGATTGGGTTGGATTGGTAAACACACTAACCTAGTCACAGAAGGCGTAGGCTCATGGTATTTTCTTTCTGAGATATTGTTGGATGTCGAACTGCCAGTTTCTGAAAGAGCGGTGGATCGTTGCGGGACATGCCAGGATTGTATAGATATTTGTCCGACTCAAGCGATAGTAGCCCCTTATGTGTTGGACTCCAGGAAATGCATATCATATTTAAATATAGAACTCAAAGGCGTTATTCCGGTCGAATTTCGTAAAGCGATTGGGAATAGAATTTATGGATGCGACGATTGCCAAATTGTTTGTCCTTGGAATTCTTTTGCTTCTGTAACTTATGAAAAAGCCTATTTAGAAAAAGCGGATACAAATCGATTAATTGATTTAATGCAATTAGACGACGAAGGGTTTCGCAATCGCTTTAGGAAAAGTCCCATAAAAAGAATAAAACGAAAACGATTTTTAAGAAACGTTGCGGTGGCTCTTGGAAATTCTGAAAATCCAAAGGCAGCTACTGTTTTAGAACAAGCTTTAATGGATAAAGAACCTCTTATTCGCTCTCATTCGCTTTGGGCTTTGGGAGAAATTTTAGGCAAAGAAGCCCTACCCTTGATTGAAAAACATTTATCCAAAGAATCTGATCCCTGGGTTCTTGAAGAAATTCAGCGAATAAGAACTCAAGGAACTTCAAATAAAGGGGATCTCTAAAAATTTAAATTTGCCAAGAGCCTAGCCTTTAAAATAAGGGTCCAGGCGATAGAAAACCCGTAAAGTAATATATTTTTAGAGGCTCCCTAAATATTCTCCAACCTTTTAAATTATCCTCTTTTGACTTTTAGAAATAAATTATCCGAAATTCCAAGTTGGATTTTCCCCGTTTTTGTTGTCGTGTCTGCTGCGATTCTTCGAGCCGTCTATTTTTTTGATTTTCAAGATAACCCTTTTTTCGATTACGTGTCCCCTAATATGGATAACGGCAACTACGATTTAGGCGCTCTTCATTTTGCGCAAGGGGATTGGCTCATTGATATTCCGCGCGGTCACAGTCCTTTTTACATGTATGTGTTAGGCGCGATCTATTCTCTAGTTGGGCGCGATTTTAAATTTGTATGGATATTTCAATTTACCCTTGGCGTAGGCGCGTCTGTTTTAGTCTTTTACGCTGGCCGATTGTTAGGCGGCAAGATAACGGGTCTTTTGGCCGGTTTGTTGTTTGGTCTGAACGGAATTGTGATTTTTTACGAAGGTCTTCTACTTCGTGAAAATCTGGGGTTATTTTTTTTGATACTTTCTTTTTTATTCTTTCTAAAAGGTTTGATTGGTGAAAATTTAATTTCAGATGAATTTAAATCTGCGTCGAAAGATATTCCCAGACAAAATTTTTATTTAGTAACAGGTTTTATTGCTTTATCTATAGCGGTTCAAATTCGCCCGAACTTTGGATTATTGTTTCCGTTGATTACGGCGTATTTATTTTGGGAAACTTTTCGCCATTGGAGTGTGCGAGACAAACTATTACGCCTGGGAGCCTACTCGGTACTTTTTTTTGGGTTGATGATTCCTTTAATTGTTAGAGGATATCTGGTCTTTGATAAATGGTATTTCATAGATACCAGCGGTGGGTATGCGTTTTTAATTGGAAACTTAAGTCAATATCCTGGAACCGGATTTGAGCCCTACCCTGTTTTTGAAGAATGGGTTAAAAAATACGGTATATTCATTTCCCTAAAACAGTCGCTGCAGGTTATTTGGGAAGGATTTTTAGCGGACCCTTTAGCTTTTATCCAAATGTACTTGCGGAAGCTATTTTTTATCTTTAGTTCTTATGAGTCGGCGTCCAATGTTAGCTATTACAATTTTAGTCAATTTTCACCAGTTTTGAAAAATCCGATTTCAGGATTCGGTTTGATAGCTGCATTAGGTTTTTGGGGAATCATGTTTTCTTGCCGTCGACGCCGCCAGTTTAGTCTCGTTTATATTTATCTAGCTGGATTGACGCTTGGGATTTGGCTTTTTTCCCCCGTAAGCCGGTTTCGCTACATTTTGCTCCCCTGGCTCATTTTAATTGGGAGCTACGCGTTTGTTATTTTTATTTCGGAAGTTTTTTCGAAAATAAAATTAAAGTCGGTCGCCTCTGGGATTTGTTTAGTTTTTATGTTTTGGGCTTTTATTCAGCCTAAATGGTTAAAAGCCGAAGGTCGTTTTGTGGATTACTGCAATATGGCCATCGCTTATTTTGAAAATGACCGTGTTTTTGATTTATCGCGAATTGAACGGCAAGCCCAAATTTGTTGGAATAAAGAATCAGAAAGAAATTTAGAACATTTCCAGGCAGGAAAACTATTAGCTACGGTTTATAACCTTTCAGGTGGTTATTTTCTTGATCAAGGCAATCAAGTCAACGCCATTAAATATTTGAGAGCTTCTAGCGAGGTTCTTCCTTTTCAATTGTTCCCTTACCAGCTTCAAGTTCAGATCTACCAAAACGAAGGGCAAAGGGATAAAGCGATTGATTCGGCGCAAATGGGGTTAGCAATTACTCCAAACGACCCAATTTTATTGGAAAACTTGGCCAACCTTTATATTCAAGAAGAGCGTTTTGTCTATTCTTGGCCTGTTTTGGTTAATTTGTTTAAGAACGCTCCAAACGATCAGGTTCGAGAGAGAGCAAGAAACAAATTAATTGCTTTAGAGTCCCAGATTCCGCAAGTTCCTAATTTGGATTTGTTACTAAAACAGGCGAATTTTCTCTACGACAAAAAGCAGTGGGTTAAGGCAGCGGCTATTTTCAAAAAAATTAACAGCGTCAATCGATCTGAACCGCTATTATTTGTGAAAGAGGCCTCCATTCATGGTTTTCTGAAAGATTATGAAAACGCTGAAAAAGCCTTTTTAAGAGCTTTGGCGATCAATCCTGAAAATCCCGATATTTTACGTATGTTGGCCGATTTATACCTATTTTCTCCCAAACAATCGCAGTTTTTGGCGTATCTATATCTGTCTCGTTTTGTCCAACTTGGACAAAACTCCCCTGAATATAAAGATAGGCTCTCGGTTTTCCAAAAGCTTAAATATGACTTTGATAATAAGAAGTTAGATCCTTTGGTTAAAGGTTTAACCGAAGCCGAAAATCGAAAAATCTTTCAATTTTATGAACGGCAAAACGGAAAATTGAAATAATAAGATAATTGTGTTGAAAACATGAGCTTTGCCAGCCTATAATCAGAGTTTTTGCAAACATCTCAGACATTGAAAAATTATGACTTCTCCAACCGATTATAGGTTTTTAAAAGCATGCCGAGGCGAGCCTGTAGACGCTACGCCCGTATGGTTTATGCGTCAAGCTGGCCGTTATATGAAGGAGTATAGGGCTTTGAAGGAAAAATACTCTTTCTTGGAAATGTGCCAGACGCCAGAACTGGCTACCGAAGTTACCCTACAACCGCTTAAACCTTTAGGGGTGGACGCGGCTATTATTTTTGCCGATATTTTATTGCCGCTGGAGCCTATGGGTACCGGTTTGGAGTTTGTGAAAGGCGACGGACCTTCAATTCCGCGACCTGTTAGAACTCGCAAAGACGTTGAAAACTTACGGCCTGTCAATTCCGAAGAACAGCTAGGTTATGTGGGGCAAGCGATTAAACTTGTTCGACAAGAAATTGAGGGAAAAATTCCTTTGGTCGGATTTGCAGCCGCTCCCTTTACCTTGTGTAGTTATATGGTGGAAGGCGGAAAGTCGAGCGAATTTAAAATCACTAAACTTTTAATGTACGAGGAGCCGGATACCTGGAAGCTTTTGATGGAAAAAGTTTCAACAGTATTAATTGATTACCTAAAAATGCAGGTGGCGGCAGGGGCTCAAGCCCTGCAAATTTTCGATAGTTGGATAGGCTGCGTGACTCCGGAAGATTATCGAGAATATATTTTGCCTTATTGCCAAAAAGTTATGAACGCGTTGAAGGATTTAGACGTTCCGGTAATTAATTTCAGCACGGGCACATCTTCCATGTTGGACGTTATTGCTCAAGCTGGCGGCGATGTGATGAGTTTTGATTGGCGGATAAATATCGATCAAGCGCGAGATATTATTGGTTGGGATACACCGGTTCAAGGAAACATGGACCCTGTTGTTTTATTTGCGCCGATTCCGGTTATCAAAAAACGAGTTAACGATATTATGCAACGCGTTGGAGGCAAACCAGGGCATATTTTCAACTTAGGTCACGGAATTTTACAACACACCCCGGTAGATCATGTAAAAGCCGTTGTCGATATGGTGCGCGAGTATAAGCATGGCTGATGATTCAAAGATTGGTATTTTTTTAATGGCTCACGGCGCTCCCGATAGCGTCGATCATATACCCCAATACATTCGAAACATTCGCGGCGGGCAAGATCCCAGTCCGGGAATAGTCGAAGCGATAACCGACCATTACAATCAAATCGGCGGCAAATCGCCATTGGAACCCATTGCGAGAGGCCAAGCTAAGAATTTAGAAAAACTCCTCAATAGTAATGGAAAAGACGATCGATTTCGCGTTTATATTGGAATGCGAAACTGGAGCCCATATATTCGCGACGTTGTGAAACAAGCTTATGACGATGGTGTGGAAAGATTAATTGGGCTGTGTTTAGCTCCTCAATACAGTCGGTTTAGTACGGAGCTTTATTTAAAAGCGTTCCGGGAAGCTATTCGGGAGAATGGCGGCGATTTAAAAAAAGCCGATTTTATTTATTCCTGGGCGGATAATGAATATTTAGCCGAAGCTTTTGCAGATCGTTATAAGCAAGCCGCAAAAAAAATCATCGCAGATGGCGCAACAGGGTTTTACACTTTGTTTACGGTGCACAGCATTCCATCGAGTTCTTTGGATGAAGGCGACCCTTACCCAGAAGAATTTACCCGAACGGTAAGGAGTATTATAAAAAACGTTAAGCCGATTCAATGGAATCAATGTTACCAAAGCGCGGGTTATATACCTGTTCCTTGGTTAGAACCGTCGGTCGAAATGATGTTGGACAAGATCGCTCGGTTTGGTAAGAAAACGGTTTTAGTAGTGCCCGTCGGATTTGTTTGCGACCATGTAGAAATTTTGTACGATATTGATATCGAATATAAGAATTATGCGGCAAGCAAAGGTTTAAAACTTTATCGAACCAAATCCCTCAACGCCACTCCCAAGTTTATTCAAGCCCTCGCCTCCGTCATCTGGACCCATATTTGTTGATTGCAGTGTAGGAAATAAAATAAACATAATATAAGTAATCAAAATTTGATTAAGTCGAGATAAGATTTTTTTCCTAGGCCTGAACTGGCGAAGTGATGTGCGGAAGGATTTGATCCATAGCTTGGTGAGGCTTTCTGATTTTGACTATTTTTTCGTTACCTTCGTTTACTTGAACGGAAACTCCGCCGCCGCAGCTATTCAAACAAGAAACTTCGCAGACTTTTACGTTTTCTAAAAAGTCTGACACATTCTCAGGTAAATCTCGCAAAATATCCGACGCGTCCCAGGCGTTGCACCCAGCTCCGTTGCAAACTTTAATGATTGTAGGTTGGTTATTCATTTTTATGTCGTGTGTTATTATTAGTTGATAACGAATATCATAATTATTATTCATCTGAAGGATTTTGTCAATATCTTTTTTGAAAATAATTCTCATTATTGGTTGTTTTTCCTGAAAAGCCGGTTTCGCCAGAAAAAAATTGGATTTTTCTTCACTGCAGAGTTAGTAAGAGGTGGTCGGACTTTGAGAGCCTCAGGCTGACATTTTTAAATTTTAATGTGACAATTATTGAAATCTAAAACCGGATTTCTTTAATTCTTTGCGTTTTTTGTGTCGACACTCTGTGAGTGTTGCGGTAAAAATGGTCTCCTTCAGATTTTCCTTAGATAGATTATTTTTGAAATATGGACTTATTTTCTTTTAAAGCGGTTTTTTTTGATGTTGGGGGCACTTTGATTAATCCCTACCCCTCTGTTGGCGATATTTATGTTAAACACGCCCGTGATTTTGGGTTTGAGGGAGAATCTAAAGATATTGACCGACAATTTGGTATCGAATGGAAAAATACGGGCGGTTTAGAGTCCCTAGGTAATCAAAGCGGCGAAGCGGTCGAAAAAAATTTTTGGCACGATATCGTTTTTGATGTTTTTAAACCTTTTGGCGGTGTCAAAGATTTTGAAACCTACTTCGAAACCATTTATGAAGCCTTCAAATCTGCGGATAATTGGAAGGTTTTTGACGATGTCTTAGAATCGGGAGTTTTACAAAAGCTAAAGGATCGGGGAATCACTCTTGGGGTTTTGTCGAACTGGGATTCTCGACTAACCCCTATTTTAGAAAATGTTGGATTAGCTCAATATTTCGATTTTATTTTAGCCTCGGCTTCTGTGGGTTCCGCCAAACCAGATTCAAAAATATTTCAGGAAGGCCTAAGGTTAAGTGGTGTGGAGGCAAATCAGGCTTGTCATATTGGAGACGAGGTAAAAACAGACGTTATTGGCGCTCAAAGTTTAGGCATTCAACCCGTGTTAATTGATCGGAAATCCCGATTTCCTGATGAAAAAGTTCATAAAATCAGTTCTTTTTGCGAGTTGATTTGATGTGTTGTCGAAGTATTTGAGTTTAACCATAAAAAGATTAATTGACTATAAACAAAGAATTTAATTGAAACAAACTGAATAATTTTATAAGATGATGGTTTTTATTATTCAATTACATCGACCAGGTAAGAATGAAGAGCTATTGCGCTAAAAAAGAGGACGTCCAAAAAGAATGGATATTGATTGATGCCAAAGATCAGGTTTTAGGACGTATTGCAACTAAGGCTGCCTCTATCTTAAGGGGCAAAACCAAACCCACTTTTACCCCGCACGTTGATACGGGAGACAATTTGATCATTATTAATGCGGGTCAAGTTAAGCTTACCGGTAAAAAATGGGAAGATAAGCAATATTACAGGCATTCTGGTTATCCGGGCGGAATCAAGTCGTTATCTGCAAGGCAATTACTGGAAAGAAAACCGACTGAACTATTGAAAAAAGCGATTGTCGGAATGTTGCCAAAGAATAGATTGGGCCGCTCTTTGCGAACCAATATGAGAATTTATGAAACGGATAAACATCCGCACGTGGGACAAACTCCCAAAACCGTTTCCGTTTAATAATTTTGGTTTTTACAATTTAAGTTTAGCGGATTCTAGATTTGTTTTAGATTTCGTTTAAAGCTTGCTAATGGAGTTCATGGATTTATGAGCGAAGTATTTTATGCCACTGGCCGTAGGAAAAGAGCTATAGCCAAAGTATGGGTTGAGCCAGGCGGCGGAGAGATTACTGTAAATAAGAAGAATTTAGCCGATTATTTTCAGCGCGAAAGTTCCGAAATGATCGTTAAACAACCTTTGTCGATGACAGAAAACTTGGATAACTATAATATCCACGCTACGGTTCGTGGCGGTGGTCTTTCTGGACAAGCAGGCGCGTTACGTTTAGGCATTGCTAAGGCATTATCTGAATCAAACCAAAATTTGCGCATTCCTCTTAAACGAGTTGGATTTTTGACTAGAGATTCGCGAGTTGTTGAGCGGAAGAAATATGG
>JAYOZP010000044.1:0-35730 GCA_038154245.1 Nitrospinales bacterium
GACGCGCCAACAAATGTATCATGGACGAAACCGCAGATTACTGCCTTGAGGAAGATTACTATCAACGTGTTCAACGTAAATTATTGTCTCCGGAAGAAGATAATCAATAATATCTTTCATTTTAAAGCTTTGCGCCTCCTCCATTCTTTCACGCATATTCCCTTCGCCGTGATTGTATGCTGCAACCGATAACCAAAATGCGTCTATCTTGCTATCAGGATGGTATTTGCCACGCTTTTTATTTGTATAAATATTAAATATATCCGATAGATACCACATGCCAGCCTTAACGTTAGTTTCGGGATCATTTAATATTTTTTCTTTAGTAAACCCAAGCTTTTTAGGCGCTCTATCAGCGATATCCTGCGCGGTTTTTGGCTTTATCTGTAGCAATCCTTGAGCCTTCTTAATACTTCTTGCCTTAGGATCGTAACCCGATTCCTTGAGAATCATGCTTTTGATTATCTCGTTGGTTCCAGGGATACCTGAAAGCGGAAACTCGCCAGCGTATTTATCTACCCACTTGTCGACCTTGGCTTTATAAGCCTTCAACTTTTTAACCGTGTTAAGGGCAATGATTGTTTTTGCTATTGCGGTTCTATATGCCACCCTTTTCACGTGAAGCTTTAATATATTTCCCCTGTTGGTGGGGTTTGTTGAATCCAATGGGTTTGGTTGAGGTTTACCGCCAAATACGCCTTTCTTACTTGCGGTCTTCTTAGGCTCTGGCAATAACGGCTTACCACCTACGGTTATTTCTAAAGGCTTGCCATCTACGCCAACGGGCTTCTTACCTGATGCTATTATCGTGGCCCTCATTAAGTCTTGCTCGTTTAATTCATCTAACCGTTGCAACTGTTTCCTCACGGCTTTGTTTTCAACTTTTTCATATTTACTTTCTTCTATTTTTGCCAGTTGGCTAAACTCTACAGAACCTTTGTGCTTTTCTATTCTGATAGGCTCTTTTGCTTTCTTGCCGCTTGAAATCATTTCCCCTACCATTTGATCTATTTCCGCTTCCGTCACCTCCGTCATAGTTCTTGGCCTACCAATAATAGGATATTTATTGAATTCGGTTGCCTGTGGTTCTTGTGCCGCGCCAATGCCATAGTCAAGCGTTTCAGGGGGCTTTCTTTCTGGCGTTTCTACTCTCTGCGCCTTATGACTCATTAGGTTGTTTAGTATTGATCTATTTCTCTGTAGCGATTGTTCAAGGCCAAACTCGTTTTTAATTTCCGGAGTTTCCCTTGGTTCGCCTTGAGTTTCTACTTTCCCTTTTGGCTTCCTGCCAGGGATATCTATCTTTTTGCTCGTATCAACAAAGCCTTGCATATCTTCGGTCGAGCTATCTTCAATCTCTTCCGGTTCTTTTGGCGCATCCCCTGAATCCTCCATATCGGTAGGAGTTTCGGCGCTTCCAGTCGGCTCCCATTCTTTACTTTCGTTATTTTCTAAAACTGATTTATAGCTTTCCCGTTGCTTCGCTATCTCCGCAGGGTTATCGTTAAATCGCTCATTCATTGCCATTACTTCGTTTAATTCGTTAGGTTCTTCCGATAAACTGGGCGAAAAGTTTTCACCCAACTCTTCGCTCTCTAATTCCTCGGATTCCGGTTCTTTGTATTCCGGATTGGATAGATAAAATTCTTCCTCTTGCTGCATTAAACTTTCTTTCTCTTGCATCAATTGGCCCCATTCGCTAACAGGATCAACCTTTGGCCCTTTAGGGTTATATGTATCTCTAACAATCTCTTTAGCCTTTGTAGAGGAAACGCCTTGATCTTGAACAGCTCTTGCAACATTTGATAGAACGGTTTTACCGTCGGCCCGCTCTTTACCCGCTAACAGCTTCGCGGTTTTAGTAATACCTTTATTGTATTGTTTGATCTTGGCGATAAGTTGTTCTTGCTCCGTCGGATCTTCCGATAAGCTCAATTCCATAGTTGCGGTCATAAGCTCAATGTTACCCTCGGATAAAATCTTTTTATATTTTTCCGTTTCCTTGTCAGTTTCCTCGCCTACTACCGTGGCGTTTCTAATTAAATTAAATTGAATCGGATTAATAGCCCCGCCCTTTAATGCCGTGAACAACTTAATGACGAAAGCGTCCCTTTTAGCTGGATCGGAATTCGAATAAGCGCCTAATGCAGATTCGGAGAATAACCAGTTAAATGCCTTCACTTTACCTTCTTTTACCCTCCTATCAATCGCCTTGCGCCTTTGGGTTAGGGCTTTGGCGTTAGCTTCCCGTAAAACCTTATTTTTCGTTTCAAGGTAATCAACGCGCTTTTCTATATCTTCCCTTGGCATCCATGAGAAGGATTCGCTATTCAATAAGGCTTTAAGTTGCTTAGGATCTTGAGCGTCTTGTAATTCGGAAGTCATAAAGTCTTTAGCGTATTGCTCGATATACCCTCTAACTTCCTTCTCGCTGTTAAATATACCCGCCGCAACATAAGCCATGCCTTGCTCGTAAAATCCCGATAATGCGGAATCTGCTATCGTTGGCGAAAATTCGTTGTCCTGGTTACTCTTGATTAACTCTCTGATAGCTGTATGCCACCCACCGCGCATCCTTTCAGCTTCAAGCTTTGCGCCGCGTTGCATAATTTCAGGGAGTTTCTTGATCTTGTAGGTATTAACCGCTTTAGCTATACCCGCCGCCGTTGTCGGATCGGTATAATCTCCGTTTTCGTCTATCAATCCTTCCATAGACTTGGCGGTTAACGCCGCATAACCTTCCTTAAACGTTCTCTCGTAGTCGGAAGGGTCTAACTCATTACGCATCATTTGTTTTTTTAAATCCGCATCCAGGCTTTCCATACCCAATATAAAGTTATTGGATCTCTCGGAAACCTTACGCACACGCCTTGCCGTTACTCTAGCCGCTTCAAGTTGTTTGCCCGTTTCGTCTAAATTACTTCCGAAATTAGAAAGCACTTTTAAAGCGTTTAAGGCTTCCGTATTTTTAGGGGCGTTATATAAACCGGATATCTCTGGTTTCTTGACTTGTTGCCCCGCCGCTTGGCTTGGTAATACTGGGCCTAGTAAACTCGCCTCGTTTGGTCGAGTTTCTTGCAATCGTGGTAGGTTCGTCCTAATTCCCATATCTAAACGCCTTTATTCTTATTATAAGTTGCGTACATTTTCCCTAAATCTAGCAAGCTATTAGCAACCCCGACACCCGTTTGAGTATTAACGTTACTGATTTGAGTGTCCAGAAAACCGGCTCCACGCTCTAAGCTTCGGCGTTTCAATCTCGCGGATTCCTTCGTGTTTTTAGCTTGGTCCATAGCAACCCTTAACGCTTGCGATTTCTCGAAAGCCGCCACCTGTATAGCTCTTTGGTTTTGGCGTTTATAAGTATCGGCAAAATGTTTATTCCATTTATAGTTATAGTCGGATACATACTTGTCATAACTTTGGACAAGGGCAGGGCTACCGGAATCGACGCGAACTCCAGAAGCCCCATAACTAGCCCTCATTTGAGATAACATGCGATCCTCGTCACGCTTCTGCCTATCGGCCTGGTAATTGTAAAACTCATAACCCGCTTTACCTTGTTCTTCTAGTTGCTCAATCCCATATTGCTGTCTTTGTGCCTGATAAGCGCCTTCTTTTAGAAATTGACCGGCGTTTATATTGGCGACACGTTCAATATATTGACCCTCGGCTCTTGCCGCTTGTTGTTGCCGCCTATAGTCGGATTTCTTTTGTTGTCCCGCCTTGATACCGCTATAAAGGTTTAAACCTTTACCTATCAAGCTTAAGGTATTGCTAAAATTAAAAAAGCCTGCCATGTATCGCCTCTATATATCGTTTGCGCTCAATGTTCCGGTAATCGCTAACACGTTCAAGGGTAACGGTTGATCCTGTTCAATAGTCACAAAACCGTCTCTATCCCAACCTAAATTTGATACGATCTTATCCCCTGAAAATAACCCCACGCCCGAATCCATTAAATCCGCGCTTGACCTAAAAGGGACACGATCATCATTAATTTTTACGCCCGTTGAATTGAGTAATCTAACGGCTATTCGGTTCCATCGTTTCTTATGGCCCATAGTAGTACCCGCTTGTATCGCTATTTCATGCCTAACCGGTTTAATGGTCGTTGTATAAGCCAAGCCTAAATAGGCCGTTGATACCGCTTGAGAGAAAGTAACCGTACCGTCTCCGGTTCCATCGTCGGCAACCGTGGCATTTGGAAACACAGCATCGTCGCCAACTAGCTGTATCTCTTCGCCTATCAAATGTTTTAATCCTGTGAAGGTCGTTTTCGCCGTACCTGAATAACTTAACCCGGAATCCACATACATTTCAGGGTCCATGTATTCCACAAACCTTTTAGTTGCGCCGTTTATTGTCCTTTTAACGCCGACCCATACCTCATCCCTGTTATCTGTAGAATGAGGAATAGTCGCTACGCTTTCAACGGTTCCGCTTGTAGGATGCCTATGCCATGCTATAACTTGATCGCTCCTTAAGTAAGTCATGCCGCATAGAACGCCATCGGAACGCACCGCCCAAACAATCGAATCCTCTTCCTGTTGGTACGCGGTATCGACAAAACCGCCCACGGTTAAATGTTCGGCTAATAACGTTAAATCCCTGGCGATATAATTGTCCTGGTCGAAATCATAATAAAACTCGCGCATTTTTCGTCCCGCTCTTTGTAAAAACAGGACAACATTTTCAACCTGGATCGGCTCCATTTTCTTAGAGCCATAGTGACTCTCAGGTAATACCCTTACATTAGCGGGAGTTAAAGCCGCGCCGCCGCCATCTAATTTAAATTCACCTGTTACCGTGCCAATCAATAACGACTTAGACGCTACCATCCATTGAATAGCGCTTACTTGGTTTGCTACTAACGTATATTCGACGCTATCGGAAGCCGCCGCGCTCCCTTGGTCCATGTTTTCATAATCGTTTGTTTTAGATCCCCAAACCGTTTGAGGGTTATCATTCGTACCGCCCCAAAATAGTCTTTGTTCATAAAAGGTAACGGTTCCAGGGTTAGTATTGTTGCCATCCGTACCCGTACCCGCCGCGCCAGCGCAGAAGGTAGAAGGGAAGGTTGTCCCCTTAAAACTAATAGTCGTTAACGTCCATGAAGTATGACCCGTTCGCGTTAATTTCCTCGGCGCATAATCTCTATGAGCTATGTATAAAGTATCAGCCTCTTGCGCGTAAGATATTTCGAATAAATCAGCTTCCAAATAAGTCGTCGATATTTCATAAGGGATACTCTCTTTACAACTCACATCATCCAGGTCTATCGTTGCGCTTTCTTGATGATAAAAACCGATATAAGTTGTCGTTGATTCTGCCGTGAAAATAACGTTGTGAGTACCCGCCGCATAACTAGCTGCGGTCTTAACGTCCGTCCCACCGCTTGTGGTCCCGATAACCAAAGTTAAGCTTCCGCCGGTCACGGTAAAATCTAGCTGATAATTTGTATCGTCTACCGTAGTTATGCCTTGCTCGGCGTAACCGTAATTGCTCGAATCGGTAGACACAATATTCATATGGTCGGTGTCATGCGCTATAGAGCCGGCCCCGACGCTTGAATCGGTCCAACCCGTTATATTGCTGGCAAACGTGCCATTTGTTACCAACTCCGACCCCGTTGTCGTTACGATTTGACCGTTGTTCTTGTAAAATCTTATGTACTGATCGCCAAATTCCAGAATGTAGGCTTGAGTTGTCGAAAACTCGAAGTCAATCAACCTAACAGCTTTAGTTGAATCCTTAACTTCCGCCACATAATGCAAACCACCGCGCCTCGATGCCCCGCCTTGCGGCCATACAATGGCATTCTCTAAGGTCTTGCAACCGGACCCGTATTTCCCAATATCAACACGCCCGTCAATTCTGTCGGTCAATTCACCGCTTGAAAAATTGGTTATTATCGGCGAAACTTTAGCCATTACAGATCAATCCTTCCTACCGAATAGCCGCTATTATTGCCGCGCCTTGAATTAATCAACGTTTCCGCGTGAAACTGGTTAGGCGTTCCTTGAGCTATAGAATCCTGGTAACTCGCATCTTTTAGTTTTTGTTCCGCTTTTTGAGTCCATACAAGTTGCAGTTGAGCGTCTCCAGTGATCGGGTAAGCTAATTCAGCCGCCATCCTCGCCTCTAAAGCGATAATAAAAGAGGGCGTGTACTGGTTAGGGTCTGTTACCCGTTTGAGATAAATCAGGTTTACGGTTGCCGCATCGGTTAAAACCTTTCGACCCTCGATAACGTAATCCTCGTCAATGTATTGAAGCCTGATAGGACGTAAACAATCGGCCGGTAAGCTGTATTGATAAGACCATGTGAAAGCTGGAGTTGCCGACAATTGCGCGAGACTCGTCCGCTCCGTCGCAAAATTCCAGTTCCTTGACTCTAACAATTCGTCCCTGATTTCGGGATAGATGTTATTGCAAAGCCGCGCCCTGTCTGAATTGTCAGTTAACGCGGTTATGGGTTGATCGCCCAATTTGCGCAAAGCGTTTGAACATATTCCAACGTCGCTTGCCATAATTTATTACCTGAAAATTAGAAGGGGCCGAAACCCCTTCCAAAAGGTTAAACACAATTAACGACTACTCGCCGCCCAACGTGTACATTATGTGAAAATTAAACGTATCCGCAGCAACGGAAGTTCCAGCCGCCAACGTAAGAGTCAAATCACCTTCGCCCGTAAACGTATAACCATCGTCATGGGTTTGGGATTCGTCAAAGTTGGTTTTGGTTCTTGCGCTCGAAGCGTCCAACGCAGAAATAAAAGCGTCCGGATCCGCTGCGACGGAAGAACCGTCGTTAGCGGTATAAGCCGCATAACCAACGTTTACCGATGCCGACACCTCCAAATCGGAGATAATCACAAGGCTTTGCGGTAATATCCGCGCCCCGTTTGGCATCTTCGCAACATATAGCGTGTCGGAAGTCGTTAACGCCGTACCCGTAAAAGCTCGGCTCATGTAATGTACTTCGCCCTCTGTATTAGGGGAGTTACGCTTATTGCTATTAACGTTTGCATACTCGGTTGAATATAAATCAGCCATTTGTCACCTCCTATGATTCGACACAAGCGATTTCAACGACTTTTTCATCCTCAACACGGCAAGCCCCAAAAGAAGCTTCCACGTAGCATTGAGTTGAATAATTCAAATCGGCTCGCTCGGAGATTCGGGTAACGATGTCATGTTCTGCGGCAACGGAAAGCCCTACGCCATCCATAGCCCACGCGATAACTTGACGGTCGCCATTTGAATCAAGGGTTAGTCTTTCAGTTCTGAAAAAATCAAAACCAAGGAAATGACCAATCGATCCATTAACCATTGTTTTGTTAATGTTAAAGTCGCCGCTAGTTATCTGGTTGATACCAAGCAGGTCTTGCAATTGGTAGGAAGTAACTGCCATACAACGCGGGATAGAATCGTCAACGTCGGAAGCGTCCAAAATTTTCTTAGCTTCCAAAATCTTAGCTAACGTCAAACCGCCAGCCGCAGCCGCTACTTTTTGCGCCGCCGGTAAAGCCACCGAGCTTTCGGTTCCGTTCTCGTCAACGCTGGTTGCATTGCCCAACATGGCCGCAATGACTACATCGTCCATCTTGCGGCCCATGCCGTTAACCATAGCCATTAGGTACTCGTTTTCGAGCTTACCCAATACACGCGCTTGATCTTGCGAATCAATAACGTCTGCATCGTTGTAGTCGCCTAACGTGCAACGCCTACGGCTATGAGCTTGTGAATTTAAAGGCGTTTTTGCATGTCTTGAAGTGATTTGACTCGCTGAACGCTTGCCTAACCTCTCCCAATTATCAGACTTGCCGACAATGCCGGTTTGGGTCCGAACTTTAGATCGAAACCGACTGCCTTTTTGCTGTGATAAATGTATGAAGTCGTCGCGCCACTTATCTATAAACGCGACGGGGATCTCTACGGACATGGTGAGTCCTCCAAAAATATAGAGAAATATTTTCGAAAGATTGTCCGTACCGCACGGGTCTTCCCGTCTAACGACCGATTAATAGCGGCTTACCCGCTAGCAACTGGGTCCGTTTTAGGATTATCCTGTATTACTTACTTTTTTAGCTTTACGGTTTGTCCTCTTCTTTTTGGGAGAGGGAAGAGGGACCGGCAAAACCTTTTTTATTTTAAAACCGGCGCAAAAGCTCCAAAACGTATCCCCGCTTGCCTTTGTGCCGTAATACTCGCAATTACTGTTATCCCAGTAACCGCACTCCTTACAATAAACGTCCTCTTTTTCTATCATGCTATCGCTTGTATAAACTCTTCATATAATCTTGAGCCTCGCGGTATTTCGGATCTTGCGGGTCCGTGTACGCCTTATAATATTTATGGCTAGGATCGGTCCTAATCGCCTTCGCTTCTTTTAACCCCGATTCGCTAGGAGTCGTACCTTCGCCGCTTTTCTCAATACCTTCTTTAGGCATTGTCAACTTCGCGATTCCGTTTAACATTTTTATCAATCCGACGTTATTTGCACCATGCTCTTTAATAAACGCTTGAGTTTCTTTATCCGCAAACTCGTTTAAAGCCCAATTACTAGCGGCTAAAACCTCCTTATAACCTCCGCCATATTCCTCTTTGATCTTTCCTAAAGCGGCTTCCATTTCGGCCTTACGGTCAACATTCTTTTTTTCTTTCGCCTCGGTAAAACTATCAACCTCTCGCGCTTCCATTTGCCTCATAAACTTATTGGCTTGGCGTTTATTCATGCCTAATTCATGGGCTAGCTTAAGGTTTGCGTTCACCTTGTCTTCATTCCAACCCACTTCTTTAGGAATATCCTCGCTCGGCTTATAGCCGTATCCGTCTATCGTTTCCGGTCTACCTACTTTTTTATAAAAATCCTCAACAGCGTCTTCCCCTGCATCGTCTCCAGGAACCTTGACGCGGGAACCAAATTCCTTTTGCATCTCGGTATATGACTTAGCGAACCCGTTCAAGTCGTTGAACTTTTCAAAATTACTCTTGTACTCGTCCGCGATACCATCTTTCCAAGAGGTATCAATTTCCTTCTCTTCCGTTTCACCGCCTAAGTCAAAAAGGCTATCGGCTCCGGTTTCTTCCGTTGTTGCTTCTTCACTCATATTCTTCCTCTAATTTTTGTGGATTTTTCATGCGCTCAACGATGTTATACACCTCCAAAACAATCGACTTTTGGCCTTCAAACATAGCCAATATATGCGGATCGTTAGTAGTGTTTGCTCGGAAAATGTACTCTTTAACAAGTTCATCTAGCACCCTCTTACCTTGTTCGGTTGTAAAGGTTCTGAATACCGCGTCCTCAAACTCCTTGCGCTTCTTGTTTTGTCCAATTTGAGCTTCCCTTAACTCCTTAATATCTTCGCCCCAAATACCCGCGCTAGGCTTACCCAGTTCGTCAAACATTAACCGTTTCTCCTTGAGTTATATCTTCGGCTTCGCGCATAAAAGGAGCCATAGAACCTAAAGCTTTCGCCTCTCTCTCTGTTTGCTCCATTTCCTGTTGCGCTTCCTCGGCTTTCGCTCGCTTTTCTGCAAGCTCCTTTTGTTCCTCGTTACTTCTCATTACCTTGGCCGGTACGCCTAATAAATCGGCCTTACATACGGCCACCTTCTTTAAATCAACCGTGTCAAATATCGTTGGGTCAACCTCATATAACGGCATCATAGAAGCCAACCAAGAGTCTATTGCTTGAGCGTCTTGAATCTTTTGAGCCAATGCCAAGGGAGACTTGTATTTGATTTTAAAATCGGTCACATTGCCTAGTATTGCTGGCGGTTCTGGCAACATCCCAACTCTAAACATCTTTGACCATAACCGCTCGATCAATGGGCTTAATAGCTCGTAAACGATACGGCCAAACGTTGAACCAAAAAGAGATTTCATCATTTCATAGCGAACAACAACCTCTCTCGCGGTCATGTCTTTGTCTTGCTGATCCGGAAACTGTAATTGGTCGCTATAAAACATCCGCTTGATAGACTCAATTAACTCGTCTTTCTTCAAAGCGTTAATATCCCAACGGGTTTGAGTAACAAATGGCATAGGCGGACGCGTAATATCTTTGACATGAATTAACGAGTTAGGGGTTAAACGGATATTGCCCATAAAGGTGTCATGTTCAACCATTACTGGCGGGTCAATAACCTTTGTCCACGCTCTTAATTCCAAGTGCTTCGCGGTATTTAATATATTTATGTCATGGATAGCCGTTCTACCAGGACCGCGCCCATACTTCTCGCCGCTTGCCTTCGACCATCGGCAAACAAAGAATGGAAACTCTTGATAACCTTCTTCCTCAACAATCTCTTTATTTTCCAAGTCAATGACAAGACTTCCATAAGGGAGATTATCTTTAGTTTTTTTAGTGTTCGGGTCAAAATCCTCTTTTGGGAAAACCGCATGGATGAAATCAAACTCCTTTTCAGGCTCATCCTTAACCGCTTTTTGTATGTTCTCGTGTAGCTCTTTAAGTTCCCACTTTTGAGCCGCTTGACGCGCTGTCTTTTTAATTTTCCGAATAACTAAATCGACCTCGCCGTCTGCATTCTCAGCAAATACATAGGATTGAATAGGAATAGACTCAAATACAAAGCGCTCAAACTTCCCATCAGCTCCCTTAACGCCCTGCATTGACATGCAAGCGGTATTAAAACAACCAAGGTCAAGAAAGAATTCATGAATGACGGTATTAAAATTACTCGCGTCTAACCGTCCGTCCATTTTCTCGGCGCATTCGTCAAGAAAACGCTTAACGTCTACGTTATCCTCTAATTCTTCGCCGTATATCTCTTTGTCGTTAGCGGGAAAATCGGCTTCTAAGTAGAACCATTGCGCGGAGGAAGGGACAAGATCTGATTGCATCCTTGAAGCTAGTAACTCATTAGCGAATATAGCGGTAGAATCGAATACATAAGTATTCATGTCCGCGCCTTTTTCGCGCTTCAATACAATGTTGGATTTTCTAGGAAGAATATAGTCGGCGACGTTTTGTAAGTTATCATCCCAAAACGAGCGTCTATGAGCTTCGAGTCTATCGAAACGTTTAACCCAGTATTCGGCGGAATCCGCTTTGCTGCCCATACTACCCCATAAGTGACGGGGCCAATATCACCGGCTCACCCTTAAGCCCCGATGGGCTAGTTTGAGTTGTCGGTTTTGTTTTAGGTTTTTCTTTTTTCTTCTTAACTTGTTCCGGTTCAAAATTAAAAGGTTCGGGAGTTTCAGGCCCCGCCTCTTCAAATGTTGAATCGGGAGAAGATACTTGAGTTTGTTGTTGAGGCTTTGGAGCCGGTCCATTTATCTTTTCAATATCGCCTCTGAATAACTCAAGATCGTTGCTTAGATTAGCTAATATCTCTTGCTTAGAGACGTGGCCCTCTTGTATCAACTCCTTAAACCCTAATATCGTTTGCTCTTTAACATTAACGTTTACCCTGTCGGCTACTTCGTGGAGCGCATCTCCCGTTGAATCGTCGCCTTCATTCGGGTTGGACAACCTCGCTAACGCTAGATTCTTAGCAAATGCCTTATCCTGGTCTTTACCAAATAACGATTGATCTTGTAGGCGCTTAAACGTGTTGCCTATATTGTATTCACCCGCATGTAACTTCTTACCTTTAGCCGCAAAACCTCCAATAGTACCGCCTAGAAAAGCCGCCGCGCCTATTCCTAAAGGACCGCCGCCTAATGCAAAAGCTAAAGCTCCCGAAAGCGCCGCTCCAGAAGTTGAGCCGGTGTTATTACCACCAACAACGATATCCGCTAAAGTCTTGCCCGTTAAACCCGCCGTGATACCACCCGCAAGAGTCGCAGGGGTAGCAGATTCCAATGCAGAAGAGGAGGCTAACCAATCAACAGAAGAATCGGTGATTAACGCTGTCGGGTCTAACATATGAGCAAAGCTAGTGTTTAACGCACTACCTATCCCTGTTTCGGTTAGAAATTTAATACCCTCCTTAGAGGTTAAAAATGCTTCCTTTAACCCATAAACGCCAGCTTGAGTTAACGCAAAGTTTAAAGCATCGTCTCTTCCCGCTTGCCCCTGGTCTATCCCATTAGGATCGAATGAAGCGTCGAAAGCTATGTCAATCAACTCACCATCTTCGCCATAAATAGCTCGTTTTTCCCCGTCCGCGGTATAGTATTGGCTATACAAATCCTTAAAAGCTTCGTCTAATTCAAACGCCCCTTGGTTCTGCCTGATATTGTCAAATAAAGACCCACTAAACCCGTCAAACGCCAATTGTGAAGGCTTTAGCTTTGCTCCATTATTACTGTTTAACACCGGAGCCGTTGTTAACGTTGCCGGATTCTCTTGGCCTACCGGAAAATCAAGACCAAAAGCGTTTGGATAAAGTTCCTGGCCCCCGTCCTGTTTAACCGGAGTCGTTAAAGCATTAGGCGATGGATTATTACTAAAAGTTTGTTGAACGGGAGCCGGTTGTTCTAATGGTCCAGGGGCTACGGTCCCCGCGCCTAATAAACTGGTACCTTGCGTTGACCCCTGCGAGTTTGCAAAGTAACTAGGATTAATCGGTACGGTTCGCCCGTCCTTTAACGATTGTTGAGCGTGAACGTTTAACCGTCCAAACACCTCTGGCGGGATATCGCCAATACCAAATTGGCTTGTCTGCGAATTATAAAAGCGATCCCTCGCCGCGTTATTTTGTGGAAGCGTTATCATTTAATACCCAAACACGTTAAAGTCAGACTCGTAAGTCGTTTGTTTCGAATTAAAATAAGGTTTCATTTCCTGCAACATACGCCCGATCAAAGAGCAAGTGTCTACAATATCGTCATACTTACCGGCGGGAAACGCTAACAACTCTTTAAGTAGCAAATCCAACCAATCAGCGCCTTTCTTCAAGAACACTTTCCCTTGACTAGCTCTACCTCGGAATGATTGCGCCCTGGTCGCTTTGTCTGCGACGGACGGGTATTGTTGCCGGTAGCAATAACAACTGGATTCCTGCATTTTCTTCTCAATGAAAGGACCAACAGACTTGATAATTTGACCATTTTCCTCTCCAATTTGATCCGGTCTATAACGGTTAATCAATCCAATTAAGGCATTAATCCATGTATTGGTATCAGTTTGACCGCGCCACATATCAACGATATAAATATTTTCCTCGGAATCAATACACCAAACTAAATGAACAGTATAATCGCCACCGTCTGCCGTTACCGCGTAGTCGCTAGTCATGTAAAATCGTGTCTGCTTTGGCAATTCGTCATAATATTTAAACCATTCCTTTTGAAAGAAATCTCCGGTTTCTGGCATAGGTTCTTGTTGATACAATGCCGACCAATCACGCGGACCAATAACGCCCTTAATACGCTTAAGCTCCTCAACGTCGTACCACTCAGGCCATAACGCTTGCCCGTCTTCATTGATCGCCTTCAAGCTCAATACTTCCCATTGATCCCCGCCATGCTTTTGAGCTTCTAGTAATCGACCCGCTAAATCGTCTTCATGCCAACGTGTTTGGATAACTACAATCGCGCCACCAGGCATTAAACGAGTGTAAGCTGTGCTTGTGTACCAATCCCATACCTTTTGGCGTATAACCTCCGAATCGGCTTCCTCACGATCTTTAACGGGATCGTCAATCATTAGAACGTCAGCGCCTAATCCAGTAATTCCTTTACCAACGCCAGCCGCCCGATAAGCTCCGCCCTTATCAGTGTTCCATCGTCCAGCCGCTTTACTATCCGCTCTCAATGAAATACCAAATAGGTTTTGATACGCGGGTAACTCAAAAATGTTTCTTACCTCACGCCCAAAACCTTCCGACAATTCCGTTGAATAAGAAGAGGCTATAAATTGCTTCAATGGGTTTTTCCCTAAGTAATAAGCTGGAAACCGCTTCGATCCTAATTCGCTTTTACCGTGCCTTGGCGGAGTAAAGATCATTAACCTTTTTAACTCGCCACGCTCTACACGCTCTAATGCGTCGGCTATTTTGTAATGGTGCGGAGCGGCAATATAAGAAGGGTTAGTGTACCTAGTAAAATCAATTAGCCCTTGATTCGCCGCTATCCTGGTCCTGACTTCCAACGCCAAGGCCGCGTCCGAAATACTCTCTAAACAATTCATCATTGCTTACTTCTTCAACGCTCCGCCTAACGTTTACGTCTGCCTCTATCTGTTTAGGCAGCAACTTACCCATAATCATAAAAAAAGGCGTTGGGTTTTCGTTTGCCCACTCAACAAGAAACTTAGTCCCACCAAGTTTTTTAAAGGCTTCATAAAGAGAATCCTTGAAGTTGCTATACTTATTCTTAGCCCCTTTCGGCCTTCCAGGGCCAGCGCCCTTTATGCTTTTATAGCCACCCGTTTGTTTAACCATTTTTCGTTTTATTTTGTTTTTTTAACAATTCACTCATCTAAAACTCGAATCAACAACTAAAAGGGCAACGGCAATCATGGCTATAAACAAAATCGTTATCACTATTTCATGATCCCCGGTTTTCATATCAATCTAATTTCCTGTAAGCATTCCAGGCAAACCCGCCACCGATCCATAACGCAAACTTAGAAATGCCCGTTAAGCACTTGTTCCCTGGGCTCATAGTGTTGGCAACACTCTTAAATATCTCGTCCGCCTGTTCCCTTGTGTCGACTGTCTCTTTAAACCAGTAACCGCCTTGCTTACCACCCTCATACACGGGCAAGGTCCACACAAATTTATGTTGATATAAATGATCGTGAATTAAGCCAGCTAGGAAAAGATAGCCTGTTGGAGAAAGGATATTTCTGAATAATTTTGGAATTGAAGCTCCATCAAAAATAAATCCCTTTTTTACGCCGTAACTCTCGAAGCGGTCAAAAGGATTTATCCAAATCCAATCTTCTAATATTTCCCATCGGCGCAATTCCCCATCTTGCATTGGAAGCGGCCTCATAACTGGCATTTGGTCGGGCTTTAGAATCGACATTGCTTAACCTATATTATTAAGCAGTTATAAGGGTTTCTTCCCAATAATTAGCGCCTTCTTGAGGTTGGTCGTTGTCTGACTCAAGTTGTTCATTAACCTCGTTTAACTTTTTCAATAAAGCGCCTTTAGCCGCTTCATATGTTTTAAAAGATTTGTTGACCTTAAAGTTGACGTTGATATTTGCAAAGAATTTCCCGTTTTTTGTAGTTATGGCGTCTTGCCAAAACTTATCAACATTGCTGCCGGTAGTATCCTCAAGAAGTGAATACAGCGCCTCGCAGGTTTCTATTAAGCCGCTAATAGAACCTTTAGCTTTCCCGCTTAACCCTGGGCTTTCTAATAGGCCAAATAATATTTCTTCTTTGTCGTTTAACTTTTTTCGACTTAAAATCATTTTTCCTCCACAAAATAAAAAAGCCCCAACCTAGAGCGTTATTACTCTAAACTGGGGCTTCCTTTTTATCGGATAAACCAAAGTAAATTTAAAAATGGCGTTTGCTTACATTTTCTTGATTTCCTCTTTATAGTTTTTTTTCAGGGTGACGTTTGAAACGTTGCCAGAACTACAATCAATAACTATTTGCCCCGAAAAATCTTTATTTTCAAATAACCTTCTAATCCAGCGTATAAGCTTCTCAATACTCATACTAATATTTTAGTAAATTTAAAAATCAAGTCAATGATTTGAAATTCTAGCTTCATGTTTAATCACAGGTTTCATCCCATCCTCGACAGCCCATTTTAAAAACTATTTTTCAAAAAATGAAACTTTTTTTATTTTTTTTCAATTTCCTATTGACAAACTCTAATTAGTGATATATATTAATATATGTAATTATTAACAACATGACGGAGGCAAGGGTAATGAAAATTAAAATAAACAGCTTATACATAGTAACAAGCCGCAATGAAGAGCCAGCAATGTATGACAATTTGGAAGAGGCTTTACAAGATGGAGTTGAGCGTCAACAAGATCCAAGCGATAAGCCTTTAGAGATCGGCGATTATGGATCTGAAGATATGATTAATGCCATGCTTGGCTACCTCGAGCACAATGAGAGCCAAGAAGTCATGGTCGAAAAGTTAAGTGATTATTTAAACCGTTTAAATGACTACTAAAGACGATTTACTCGATCCAACAAAGTGGACCGCCGACGTTTCGCAAATGGAATGTCGGCACGAATGCGGCTTAGTGTTTATCTTTGAAAAAAATGCCGAAGATAAATGCTTAGATAGCCAAGCGCATAACATTGAAGCCGTGGAAGGCGTCCAAGGTATATTTTACGCTGAGCTTCTCGCCAAAGTCGCGTCATTAGCAGGCGAAGTTTTTAACGAAACGTTTTCGAAATCGGGAGGTTGGGATGGAGAATAAAAAAAGCCCGGGCAGGCCGCCAAAATATAAAGATAAAATGAAATCAATGCTTATCTACGTTCCCGACAATTTGAGGGACGCTTTAGATAAAAAATCAATTGACACAGGCTTAGATAAGTCTGAAATTACAAGGCAAGCGCTAAAAAAGGAGCTTAAAAGCTATTTAAAAAACAATTAAATCGCCTTGCCCTCTATAATTAATTAGAATCGTTATCATAAGCTAGTCCTTATTTAAAATCCTTCATTTCATTGAGATAAAAATCTAACTCACCGCCGCCTTCTTCATATTCAAACCTCATAAACCCCCCTTCTGTGCCAGGCTTCATCCCATCCTCGACAGCCCATTTTAAAAACGATTTTTCAAAATCTGAATCTGTTGTTAACGCAATACACAGATTTTCTTCTTCCTGGAAAAACCTTATTTTCATCCCTTAATAACTCCAAATATGTGGCCGTGGCCTATTAGGTCTATCTTCGCAAGTATCCAAATGGACAAATCGTTTTTCAATGTCTCCGCGTTGCATGATTCCTATTCCCGTAAAGCCTACTATTTCAGCGATCAGGATTAATCGCCTTGCCCATATACCGTTGATTAGAATATCAACCGCTTTACCTTGAGCATGGGGGCCAATATCGTCTTTCTCCGCTTCTTGCGGATGTTTGCGGCAACGAAAGCCACTTGAAACAACCATAGGCTTATCGAGCAATTCCCTTGCTTCTTGCAAGTAGAACAAGAAATCCTCGTCCATTGTAAAGTTTTTCCCAAACTCAGATAAGCCGCCCTTGCAAACCTCACAACGACAAGCTAATTCCTTTGCGCTAAAGCTCTTCGTTGAGTTTTGATTTATGAATGTTGAATTTAAGAATAAATTTTTGCATTTTTCTAAAAGTACAACTGGCTCATAGCCCGTTAATGTCGCTTCCATCAAATCACCTCGCTATTTAAATATTTCAAAAGTTCGTCCTTAGCCGCTTCGAACCCCCAACAAGCTACAGCCTGATTACCTAAGTCTTTCATGTCCATAATAAATTCCCTTTGCGTTGGCTCGGTTTTTCCGTCAAGGGCTTTAATCTCAACATAAAGCGCATGATAACCGCCCCTAGCAACGGGTAAGCATAAATCAGAAACGCCAGATTTCACGCCAGTTCTTTTAAATTTTGCCGCTTCCCTTTTTCCTCGACTCCCACCGTTTGGGATTGCGTATAGCCATTTTAGACAGGGGTATTTGCCTTCTTGAAGCTTTGCCCAATTGATAACGGCCGCTTGTTCTTCGTCCTCTGTTGGGATGAAAACTTTCTTGTTTTTGTGGAGCCTAGGCATAGGCCCAACTTTTCATTTCTATATTATCTTGAGCAAAGAACTCTTTTCCTTCATACCTTTGCTCTTGCTTTAAAGACTCTTTCCTTACTGCTTCCGTCGCTGGATCGGGTTTAGCCGTCAGCACTTCTTCCAATGGGCCTCTAGCTCCTCGAACCAAAGCAGCTGTCATTTTCGGGTTGATCGTTTTTGTGTCGGTCTTATGCTCAATAGCTAGTTCAACGGCTAGCGGATCAACCAGCTTTAAATTACCCGGCCTTGTCTCGCATCGACTACAACGGCCAACGAATTCATGACCGTTTGACAGGTAGTGAACATGACCATATTGGCAATGGATACAACCGTATTTAGCCTTTTTATAAGTTTTTACGACCCCAGCGTTACGGACGTTATCGCAAGCTAGCTTGAAAGCTTTGTAACTTTTCGGGAACTCTTCGCCCATTTTTAAATTATTAATCACTCGCTTGACCTGGTTAAAGGTAAGCCCTTCAACGGCAGGGAACCAAGCCTTATCTGTCATTTTTGGTTTGGATCTCGTGAAGGATGCAAATAAGACTTCGAGCTGTATTCCAAAATCTTCTAAGTTAATTAGTCTTTCCATTTCGATAAATTGGTTTGTGGTTAATTATTCCAGTTGGCTAAAATTTCTCTTCTCCGCGCTTCCAAGCTGTCAGACGGGGAGTTTGCACGCTGTATCACTTTCCCGATGCACTTGTAAAACACGTTTAGCTCTCGGCTTGTGCCGCTAATAAAATCATCGTCCTCGATTTCTAAAAACTTGGCATAATAGCTTTTTAGCTTATCAATGCCATAGGTCGCTAATAGCCTCTCAACAAGTTTTGCGGTTTGACCGTCGATGAGCGGTTTTTCTCCAAACTTTGTTTTCCAAGACTCAAAATAAAAATCGATAAAGGTTTTTACATCCGGATTGGTTTTAGGTTTTGGCGGTTTTTTCTTATTAACTTTTTCTTGGCGAGGCGGCGATTCGTTAGAATCGACACACAAGAATTTATTATTCTCTGTTATTCTTTGTTTATTCTTATTAGCCTGTTCTCCAGAACCTAACGTTAGGTTACTGGGAACCTGACAGTCGGTTACTGGTAACAGCTCATTTGGTTCCTCAGAACAGCTCAGTTGGTTACTGGTAACAGCACTACTAATGTCTTTTGTTTTGATTTCATAGAATGATTTCTTGGGCACCCCTTTTAATTTAACTTCAACGAATTTAATTTTAATTAAGGATTCTTTTGCTTTCCTAACCTGCATTTCAGTCATGCCAAGTTCGTTAGCTAACTGGCAATTGGTCTTATAAAACTCCTTGCCTTGCATCATGTTATACCAATAAACCAATTGAGATAATAGAATGCCAGCGTTAACACTTCCCGTTATTTTTGAAAAAACAGGATTGTAGGCAATAGGGCTTTGGTTTAATTCGAACTTTTCAAACAATCTATTTCCCTTTCTATGACCTAAAGCGCTCAATAGCGCTTCATGGTGTTTAATCTGGTAAAATAATTCGCCTTACTTTGACCTTAAGATATTTTTTGTTTTCGTCGGCGAATTTATTAGCATCTTTTTTTAATTCAAATGCTGCTGGCGCAAAAACATTCTTTTCGGAAGAAACGAAAATGCGGCGATGTAACAATCTATATTTTTTTGCTCTACCCTGCTTACCAAATACGCCGTAAACATAATTGCTATAGATCATCCCTGTCCCCTTTTAGGCTTCGTCTTAGCGCGCCAAGTAAAACATTCCTCTTTAGCGCCTGGGTTATCTATAAAGCCTTCGCCATCTACAAGCGGAACTAACCACTTTGGAAGAGGGTTTTCAATAAGGCTCATCGGATATCTACATCTATCGTCGTCAACATCAAAATGAAAGCACGACGAACAGGATTTATTCATCCACTCTTCCTTTAAAATCCATGTCTCGCAATTTTCTACGGGTCTTTGTTCGCAAATTTCAAATGCGTTTGCAATGTCTTCTCTTGATGCCGTGTCAAAAAGGTACTCAGCTAAACAGCCGGGGATTTTGGCGAAACACATGCCATAGTCTTCTCCTCCAGCTTCATATTTCATGCTCCAATCAGCAAAATTACAGTTTAAACAGGATTTATTCATCCACTCCTCCTTTAAAATCCATGTGTCGCAATTAGGGCCATAGTCTTCACCCTGCAAATATTAGTTGGCATTATTCGGTTTCGTTTAATTGCAAGTAAAGCCAATTAGCGAGATCCTCTAATTTTTTGTAGCCTTTATCAATATAGATATTAACGTTGGGGCAGTTACCGTCTTGCTCGTATTTTTTAGGATTAAATATATTGAGTTGGTAGCCTGTTTGGTCAACCCTTTCTAGTGTTAAATGGGCATCGCCTAATTCAAAGAACCTTTTTACATTTTTCTTCACCCTTCACCCTCCATCAAATCGAGAAACGCCAAGCATATGGCGTGCTAATTTTGTGCATGTCTAATCTCGGCATTTTTTATATTCAGCTTGAGTTTATTAATTGAATGAGCGTCTTCAAATATTTTGGCAATATCTTCTTCGCTTAAACCATTTAAAAGCATGGACTCGCATAGCCCCTCAACAAAGGCTTGGAATCCATCCTCTCCCGATTCTTCCGATTTTGAATCAGTGGTCATTTTCAACAGAACCCCGCAAATAGCATTCGAGTTCGTCCACATTTTTTACAAGTGGCGTTTGGCTCTTTGCTTAAGCCCGACCACTCGTCAACTAAAATCTCTTTATCTGCTTTAACAAATCGACAGCATTTTTCACAACGCCTAACGAACGTTGCTCCGCCTTCGTAATCTATCCAATTTCTAAAATCTTCAAATTGATCCCACTCAGCCTCTACAACCACACTCTCACCCCCGATTAACTTGCATGATGACGTTGCCTAAAATAAACATTTTTGCTTAGAAGCTTGCTCAATTCGTCTGCAGGCAACGTCGAAATATTGAGGCTCCCTTTCGATTCCTATAAAGGTTTTCCCGTATTCGACTGCAGCTACGCCCGTGGTACCCGATCCCATAAACGGATCTAAAATGGTCTCAATATTTTCTGGTAATTGATCTAAACACCATTTCATTACGCCTAAAGGCTTTTGTGTGGGGTGAAATCGTTCTTCATTTCCCTTCCTGATAAAGCCATTCCAAGGCCATTCAATTTTTCTCACCGCTTTTTTTAAATTGGTCCAAGCAAGTTCGCAGTCCGCAAAATCAGTTTGGCCGTTGCATTTATCCCATACCAACCAGCAAGAACTCGCAGGAAGCTCGAAATAATTACCGCCAAAAATTATTTGCCTAGTGCTTATTCCGAGCAACAGATCAAACGTTTCTGCAAGTGGGGGAGCGCTATCCCAATCTAAATCTCCATAATCCTTAGCTTTAGCTTTTAGGTTGCCACGACTTTTATTTTTTCCTTTAGATTCGCCAATGCCATATGGCGGGTCGGTTAAAATAACGTCAAAGGACTTTGGATTAATTTTTGGTAACAATTCCACGCAATCCCCTAAATACAACGTAGCGTTTTCAAATTTCTCTACCCGTGCAGCCAATTAAAAAACCTTCTTAAGCTATAACTTCTAATGATCGAAACTGCAGTGAACCAAAGGCCAATAGTAATATTTTGCTGCAGCGTTGCCTTAATTCCGTAAAACGGGAAAATGATTATTTGCGACAGGACCGCGACACCATAACCCACCAAAACATTTAAAAAAGATTCAAATAAACTTTGCCTTTTGGTTTGCATATTCCTCTTTACACAAAGCTTTACACAAAAACTTTAATGCTCTTGCGTGTCGCTTAGTGCTTTAAAGTGATTTGTTAATATTTCTTTTAAAATTTCTAAATTTGAAACGGGGCGGGAAACGCTTTAAAATAGAGGGGTTGCAATCCAAGCGCCTCTATGTTTTAAATACGCTGTAACTCGGAGCAACGGACTTCTAAACCGTTGGCCCAATTTCCCGCTAATTATTACTTTCCTGATTTCTTAAAGCGTAAACGCTCCCGCTTTTGCTTCTTTCTCCTTTTAGTTCTACGTTTTAAAAGCCGCTTGTGTTGCTTGCTTTTTAAACTCCCTGGATTCTTTTTTTTCATATTCCTCCAAAAATAAAAAAAGGGCGCACCGAATTAACGGTACACCCTTATCCCTTAACTAGTCCCCATTGGACAATATTGGACACTGAACATCCGACTATCAAATTCAAAATCGGAATAATTCTTTTAATTTCAATGCGCCTGGCGCGATTCGAACGCGCGACCTTTGGCTTCGGAGGCTCAAATTCAGCGAAATAACCGCAATTAAAACAACGCATTATCAAAATCAAAATCCATTTGTTGGACAATATTGGACAGGCCATTATCCGAATACCCTCATCGCATTATCAAGGTGGCTGTCCCCAAAATGCCCGTAACGCTCACGCAACATTTTCACATCTTTATGCCCCATCAAGTTGGCAACCGTTAAAGAATCGACTCCCATATTGATGAGGTGTGAAGCGAAAAAATGTCGCGCATCTTTAAGTCTTGCCCATTCCAAACCCGCCTTTTTTGCCGCCCGCTTCCAAGAACTGGTCAAACCAGATTTTTTATGATCTGGAAATATCCGATCTTCTCCAATGGCTCGAACGCGAGATAGCTCGCCAAAAATAGGTTGCAGTTTAGGCGCTATAGGAATCCGTCTAAGCACATTCGTTTTTGAGCGCGGTAATATCAACCGCCCCTGTTTAATGCAGGACCATTTTAAATTGACCGCTTCGCTAACATCGATTCCCGTATAGGCAAGGATAAATCCAAGGGGTTTGTATTTTTCGCTTAAGAGCTTGATGATAGATAGAATTTCATCCTCATCTAAAAAACGATTTTGACTAAACCCTTCATTTCTGCATTTAACGTAACCAGGATCGTGCTTTTCAGGCATTCGGAATTCAGGGGCGCCTAGCTTTAGAATCCACGCCAAAACCCGTTTTCTTTTATTAAAGGTGGATTTTGGAATATCGCTTATTGATTCTAAATACTTGGTTAGCTCCCTATGGCCTTCGTGATTAAAGCGTATGATTTTCCCTAAGTTTTTACCTTTGAAAAAAGGCAACAAATGCAACTCAACAAGCCTTTTATAACCCGCTTGACTTGCCTTGCCATACTTAAAGACTTCTTTCTTCAAAAAGATTTGCGCTAACTCTTCAAATGTCTTTTCATACTTGCGGAAAGATCCGCTTTTAATTTCCTCCTGTCTTAATATTAGCAATCGGGTTGCCGCGTCCTTAGAATCCGCGCTCTCTCGAATACGGATACCATTAAAACGGCAATCAATAAACCAACGGCCCGAAGGCAATTGTTTAATCAATTTTCCCTCCCCTCTAACAGGGAACCTAGCTAATGGGATGGAGGATTTTAACACATTTAAATAAGTCATTGATTTTCTTATATAATCAAACTCGTTGTTCTTAATTCAACGGGAAAAATTTGGGAGCAGGGCCTTGAGCAATTATCCCCGTAAGAGCGAAGCCCGCGCACCTATCCAAATACTCCATATCCGAAAAACTTAATTCGTTGCGTTCTTGCTCGGTCATGTCCGTGGCCCCCTCCGTTGTTTACGTTTCAAAGCGGCAAGCTTGCGCCTTTGTTTACGGCTAGGTTTAGGAGGTTCAACTTGTTTAGTTTCTTCTTTCGGTTTATCCATTTTTAAATTCCTCTAATTCCTCGTCATGGATAGAGACGTATTTAGTTAAACCGCGAAAGCTGATTTTAGAATTAAATAACCTGCAGCCACACAAGACGCTTCTTTGTAGGTCCGCCTCGGATAGGTCCGCCTCGGATAGGTCCGCCCAGGATAAATTCGCCTTGAATAGGTTCGCCTTGGATAGGTTCGCCTCGGATAGGTTCGCCGTGGATAGGTCCGCCCAGGATAGGTTCGCCTTGGATAGGTTCGCCTCGGATAGGTTCGCCTCGAATAGGTCCGCCTTGGATAGGTCCGCCTCGGATAGGTCCGCCTCGGATAGGTCCGCCTTGGATAGGTTCGCCCAGGATAAATTCGCCTTGAATAGGTTCGCCTTGGATAGGTCAAGCCATTCAAATTCCATCTCTATGCGGAAAATGTTAAAATTTTTAATGCCTTCGATACCGCCTTTTAGAAGCGCGATCCAATCTTCCTTGGAATAACTTTCCCACTCTTTTTTTTCTTTTATTTCAATTTCCATTTCTCACCTCGATATATTTTCGCTCTAAACCACTGCAATGAGGGCAAAGAGTATAGTTTTTCATAACGCGCCAACCTAATTGACGGAAGGCATCAACACATCGCGACTTGTTAGTGTTGGCGGTCTTGTCGTATCTCTCGCAATTGTATTTCGCCTCTTTATGCGAGTTATCGCACTCGATAAACGCTACTGTTTCGGCTTTAAGCATAGTTACTCCTTAAATTGGTATATCCCCTTTTGGCATATCATCTGACTGATCGCCGCCCTTTGGCAAAAATTGAACGGATTGAGCGACAACGCCGATCTTACTTTTCTTTTCGCCGCTATCGTCTTCCCATTGATCGAGCTTCAAATAGCCCTCAATTAATACGCCGCTTCCCTTATTTAAATATTGTGAGCAATTTTCCGCTTGCTTTCCCCATACGGTTATATCGACAAAGCAAGCATCGGTTTTCCATTCATCGCCTTGCTTGTATTTACGATTAACGGCAAGGCCGAAGGAGGTGACAGCCGAGCCGTTTTGAGTGAAGCGCATTTCTGGATCGCGAGTAAGGTTCCCCATTAATAGAACTTTATTAAAGCTAGCCATTAAGCGCTCCTCGAAACTGGCGTTCTATTGTTGTAAACCTTGATACCTGGAATATCTGTATCACCTTTTATCTCTTTAACGATTTTGTTAATTTTCTCGGTATCCAAGACAAGCTTTTTATAAGTGACCGGAACCGCGTCCTCATCAATTAACGACCATTTCCAGTTGTCGCGAAACGAAAGGCCCTTTACTACAGGTTTAGTTGGTATTGGCAATTCGGGCTCAGGAACCTCCATTATCTCTTTTACCTTTTCCTCGTTACCGGAAACCGCAGCCATCGAAGCCATTTCGAGTTTTTCTTCTTCTATTTTTCTTAAAACTTCCAAACGTTCTCTTTCCTCTGCTTGGCGTTGCGCCTCGCGCTTTATATCGTATGCAACTAAAGCCTTTTTGGTTTGAGTTTCCGCATCGTTTAAAGGGGCCAGAAATTCTTTTTCCAATGCAACAATTTCCGAATGCGCTTGCTTCGCCTTATCTTTTGGAGACTTGAAAGCCGCCTTTATGCGCTTAATCATTCCCTTAACGGTCTTATGAAATTCACCTGTTTCCATATAGTCAAAGTCGCTTTTTATTTCGATAGCCTTAGACCGATTAACCATTAATTTGGTTTCCTGTTGCGTTCCTATATCTATAATTTCAGTAGTCGTTGTCATTTTGCGTTTACCTCCTTCCACTTATCAGGGCCAGCTTTTAAAATTTCTAAGGCCGATTCAAATTGATCTCTGGTTAGATCTAAAACGGCCGAAACCTTAAACTCGTTTTTGAGTAAATCAATGATCGCCTGATATTCCCATTTTTGAGCATCCGCAAACCGCACAAAGAATTGTTTGTCGGACTCATCGACATTAATGGGGCTATCTTCGACATTAGGAGCGGTTTTCTCTGGAGTCTCTATAGGGATATCTGCTTTTTGCTCGGAATTACCTTGAGTCTTAGGTTGCGTTTTCTTTTCCTCGTCCGTTTCGGGTTTTCTTTCTACGTCAATGTCTTCAAGATCTTGCGTAAAGATATCCGATGCCGCCGTGACCGTTAGAGTCATATCAACTAAAGCTCTTTTCTTAGCCATTTTTAAAACGGTGTTGGCTAGGTCTGCGGGTTCTGTCCTGACCTGCATGGTTGCCCCATATTGACCGTATTTAGTTCTACGCCTGTCCTCTGGATAGGAATTAAACTCAAGCTCACTAAAAGCCTTTTTCCATTTGTATTTTTCCTCTAACGTTGAGCATTCCCCAACACCCTCGCCTAAAAAGTTTCCCGAAGCGCTCAAACCTCTTGCTGAAACTCGGTAGCGGATAGCGTCCAAGGTTGATAATTCCTCAACGCTAAACTCTGGCGCGATTTGAAAAGTAGAAAGAAGCTTTTCGGCTCCAGCCTTTAATAACGTGGGTTTCTTGCCGCATCCAGGAATAACGCCGTAATGCTCATTATCCTTCATAACAGCTTGCATCACCTCTTGTATAAGCTGAACCCTCGCCTTAATAACTGTTGCTGGCAAAGGGTTATCTCTTGACACTTCCATTGCCTTTGGTTCGCTTACCGTCAAATCTGTAATATTCTCGTTTTCCATTATTATTCCCTGCCTATATTCCAATTGACGCGCCGACTATAGATAAAAAAGCGTTGTTGTTAACCGTTGAGCGGTTATTAGCCGACGCGCCAAATTCTAGTAATTAGCCGTTTCAAATTCGTGAACGATATCTTTTTCTAATTGCGGTAAGTATTCCTCAAAGCAGGAATCAGAATGAATAGCTATGTCTTCAAAGGCGTTAAGAGCTTCTTTTGCGTATCTCTCTACCTCTTGCTTTGAGTCGTCGGCTTCCTTGATCGCGTCATCGGCTAAGGCGTAAGACATATCTCTTTCCGCGCTATCAATGTCCAATAGCGCTTGTTTGGCAACCTTCAATCGTTCCTCGATCTTTTTTACCGCGCTATCTATTTCCTTTTTTAAAGATTCTCTATCGCTCATTAGACTAATCCCTTTTTTAATTCTCTTTGTTTTTCATACTTATCGCTCATTATCTTGTTGCGATCCTTAACTAAGCGTCTATGCGCTACTTGCCGACACTTATCGCTGCAACGCAAATGATTCATACGCCTTGACTCGAACTCGTTGCCGCACTCGCTACAATTAATAGAACGCTTTGGCTTTAAACTCCGCGCTTTTCTTTCTGATTCCACCGCATTAAAACAAACCTTGCCGCAATACCGTTGATTAACAGTTAGAGCCAAGAACTTTCTCAAACATTGCTTGCACTTTCTTTCCGGTAAAGGCCTTTTCTCATGGCTCCCGTTTTTAGCCGCTAAATGAGGAATCACCTTTGCGTCTTGAATAACGTTCTCGTCGGCCCAATGGCGCATACTTAATTCTTCTTTCGTAATAACACCCTTAAGACTGCCGTAACCATCAAAAACCCTCACTTCGTGGAACATGACTGCCTCCACTTTTTTAAAGAAATTAATCTTTTTCTTTCGTTGTCCCAAACGACGAACAAAGGCTTTCTTTTTACAATTAACGCTGATAATTTTGGTTTTCCGTTCATGACAATATTTCCTTTCGGTTTACCCCTATTGACATTGCCCAATAAAGACCCATACTATCCTCAAGCCATAGATTAGAACGCTCCCCCCAACGCAGGACAAGGAGGCGAACCCTACGCGGGAGAAACGTTCTCGCGGGGCAATAAAAAAGCCCAATAAGCGGGTTAAGGTATGACAAGTACCTCGGAAACCTATTGGGCTTGAAACCTTGCGTTTGACCGCAAGATAGAATATTTAGTTTTAAGTTTGTCATTTGTAACCCTAGCTAATGTTTTTGGATGATTCATTGAGCTTGACGGTAATTATAATTTGGTTGAAAAATATGTCAACAAAAAAGTTGAAAAAAGTTTCCACTGTTAATTTTGCACACTCAGAGATAGGTGGCAGGATACGTCAGGCCATTGATGCTAGTGGCCTAAAAGACTCTAAAGTTGCAAAGCTAATGGGGATTGATAAGTCTACTTTAAGCAAGTATATATCTGGGAAAATTGGTTTTTCTTATGAAATTGCCCAAAAAGTTGTTAAATATACCAACTGCGATCCTTCTTACCTCCTCACAGGCAAGCCCTTCGCACCCCCGAACAGTGACACCGACGAAAAATCAATTGTTGACTGTAACAATAATGTGACATATGATTCCTCTATACCACAAATTTTGGAGGAAGCTATGGACAGGATCAAGATCCTTGAGCGCCTGGTTACTCACTTAGAATCTCAGCTTGAGGATAAAAATGAGATTATCAGGCTTTTAAAAGGGGATTCTGTCACCGCAAAAAAGCCGAAAGCGCAAGGAGCTTAAAGGCGGGAAGTTCTTGTGCTACTCATGACATGCCATTTTGCATTGATTGCTTAGATCCAAATAACAGGCTACCCAACGGCCAACCAAAGTTTCATAAGTGTAGTCAATTCCAAGAGGGAAAGGCTTCAAAACCTTGGATGAGTCCTAGCTAATTTTGCTGCACAGCCAGCCTATTGCGCCAGTGAATAGAGTTGTTAGTATCGCTATAACTCTATTGATAAATGATTTAATTCTGGCTTGCTCGGAAGCTATCTCAGCGATCTTATCTTTTAGCCCTACATGACCCGATTGGTTACCCCATACCGTAGTTTTAAGCTCGTTTAGCAGGGTTTCGGTCCCGTCCGCTTGAGCTTGGGCGCCAACCTTTCCCAATTGGATATCTCTGATCTCGTCGCTTAAAGTATCTATTTTCTCAAAGGCTCTTTCAAACTTTCTATTAACGTCAAACTCGCTCATCTAGCCTTAAACTCCTTAAACTTGCCCACTGTGCTAAATACATTATCGATGTATTTCATGCCTATCGAGCCTTTAGTCTTAACGCCTATTGCCCCGTTTCTAGCCGCTTCCTCGCTCATTCCAGGATAAGGAACCTCGGTTATCATAATTATAGGGATATCGTTGTAAATAGATTTTATGTGAGGGATTAAATCAAAGCTTTTTTCGTTTTCCAAGCGCATATCCAGCAAAATGACATTAGGCTTTGCATCTTGCAGAAAATTAAGCGCTTCCTCTTTGTTCCTAGCCCAATAGATCCTATTGCCATTGCTTAGATTCTTCTTGGCGTTAATAAACTCAACTTCGTTATTGTCTATCAATAGAACTATTAAATTCATGCCAACACTATTCAATACCCATTAAGTTAAAAATTGTATTAACGATATTAGTCTCAAACTTCTTAACGTGGTCTTTCACTTGCTGTAGCCCGTTAGCTCCGTCTATCTCTGAATTAATCCAGGCTAAGGTTGTTTGTCTGTCTTTAAAATCAGAGCCTTGGAAAACAGACCTATTTTTTTTAATTTCTTTATTGTCCCTGCGACTCAACCCCATATTAATCTCCTATTTATATTTAAGGCCTACGGCCTTAAGTTCGTAAGATTCCCCTGTACCACCATTCCTTATTCTAAACCTCGGATTAGTTCTGGGAGCCGTTTGCCCCGATACCGTTACCTCTGCGAGTCTATTTGTGTAACCATTAGCTTGGAGGTCTTCTATATCCCAACTAGATACCGTAGTCCAATCTGTGCCGCCATTTGACGAAACCTCGTAAGTTGGCGTTCCGCTTATCTGTTTATCGATAGCTAACAGCACAAGAGTTGCAACGTTTGAAGCTGGAACCGGAGGCATATTTGTGCCGCCAAACGCTCTATTCTGTAGGTCCGCATTAGCCGAAACGCTGTCGTAATTAACTCTTGTCTGACTTACGTTTGGATTATTGGAAGTATTTGTTGAATAAAGAATAGCAACCGTCCCGCGCTTCTTAGCCGTGTCAAGTAAAGTTGCCGCGTCTGTAGTTGCCGCCCTGTTTGTCCCCGTCATTTGGTTAGCCGCTACTCCCATAGCGTCAATTAAAGCTTGAGCCATCGAATTAGAAGTTGCGTTAGTCAACGTTTGAGAGCCATAAGTAGCGTTACTGTTATACTGCCAAGTACCAGCAGTGTTAACTGCGATTGTTCGTATGTTATTTGTTGCCCCGTCAGATATTTTAATAATCGAACCAGCCCCATAACTAGCGGTTGCAAAAATTTCTCCATAATAAATATTAGCCGAATTAAGAGTTTCAGTTTGGGCCATAGAGTTTTCATCCGACCAAGATGAAGCGTCTGCTAGATTTGCATATGTTGGGAATACGGGAGTATATTTATTAATAACGTTAGATGCCGCGTCTTCCATCATTTCCGTTTCGTACCACGTCGGTAACCCCTGATTAGAATTAGTGTTAGCGGTCCATTCTATGCGGTAATAAGTGTAGGCAGTTGTATTCGAAAACGTGAAAGTATCGCTCGATCCACTACCACTTGCGAAATTATAACCTGTTTCAGAATGTAAAGCAGAAGACCAAGTGCTGTCGTCGTTGCTTCCCTTGATATTGAAAGAAACACTGGTCGCGCGACCCTCTACCCCGTTAACATTAATAACAGCCTTAGTAATAGTTTTTGCGGAAGCAAATTGGATTTTTACATATCTTGGAAGCGCGTCTGTTTGCCCAAAATCAACATTTGTCCCCGTGTTATCATCTATAACGTTACCTATGGCACCCGAACTTATTGAGTTATTCGTGGTGGGTGTTTCGCCGCTTGTCACGTCTGGGCCATAACCCACGCCGCCGCCAACAGCAAGCTGGGCAACGCCTGAACTGATCTCGAAAAACCTGACAGTCCAAGCCGAATTAGTAGCGGTTAAACCATGACCCGTATCAAGGTCAACACTAGTAGTCGAAGTGTATGTTGCTATGTTTGCGCTGTTAGCTGGATTAAATGGATTCTCAGGTGAGAATCTAGCGTATAAAACTTTGTTATCGACAAAGTTATTGCCAGCGTTAATAGTTACGGTGTCGCCTGATATGGAGCAATCTGTGCCAGATAAATCAAACGTGTCGTAATTAGATTCAGTGGTAAAATCTTGATCGGCGTTTTGATTTGTTGCCCCTGCGGTATTCTTCCAAAGCTTATTAGTATTGTCGTGAGTGATTCCATCACCAGAGGTATCGCTTATATCTAAAGCGGTATTATTTTGAGTTGAACCGTCTTGAAAATCATCAGTAAACCCGTCTACAGTATTGAGTACATTATCCGAATGGTCTGCCATATCGCCGATGGTGTTAGCGAATATATCAAGCGTATTGATTAATACTTGATCGCTTGAAGAAGTCTGTGCGCCTCCGACCAACTGGAAGTTAGTTCCATCATAAGTCAGTAAAACTACCCCGCCGTTAGGTATATCTCCCGCAGATAAAGCAGTACCATCGTTCTTGTTTATAGTCTTCGCTCCAACCCCATCCACGTTTAATGTAGCGGGGCCTGTATTGGCATGATTGGCTTTCATGATATAGGTAACGCCAGCCGCGTAAGCCGCCAGCGTCGGCGTTGCCGTGATCGTGTAAGCGTTACTAGAACCGCCAGAAGTATAATAAGTTTGAGTTGCGCTTAAGGTTGTAGCGTAAGAAGCCGCAGAAGCCGCAGAAGCGGCCGCGTTAGTCTCGCTAGTTGCCGCGTTTGTTTCGCTTGTAGATGCCGCGCTTGCGGAATTCGCCGCGTTTGTTTCGCTTGTGCTAGCCGATGCAGCATCGACAATCAAACGCCATTTTGCTACGTCCGCATTTGAACTAATAGGAGTAGTGCCGGTTGAGGTGTGAGCCGTTATACAAATGTATTGGTTACTGTTTGAAGAGTCGGTAACAATGTCCCGTAAGACATAGGCCGTTGCAGTTGCCCAATTGCCTTGATGTTCGCCTAATTCCTGATTGGCCGTAAGCCCTCCGGAACTATCAAAGGCCAATACCTTACTAGCTCTATCCGTCGCATTCTCAGTTATAGTAATCGTCCCCGCGTCCGTGACGGTATCGGCGAACCTAAAAGCCGCGTTAGCGTCTACTTGAACGTCTTGAGCGATCATGGTTAAACGGTCTAAAGCTGCTTCATGGGCTTCGGCAGGGAAGGGATCGTTTGCCACATAATCGGTTAATTGTGTTTGCGTGGTATTCCGGATCAACACTACGCTATTTGAATTTGCTGGAGCCGTTACAAAAGTTACCGTTCCCGTAGCGTCGCCAACGCCTGAAACCGTGTAATGAGTCGTAATCGTTTGAAGAGTACCGCCATCGTAAACCTGGATTTCGGATTCGTCTAAAATTCTAAAATTATATGTAAAGGCAGTTTGCGAACCGTTACCCGTATAACTATCCTTATTTGCAGTCGTTGAAATGGTCATTTTTTATTTTCCTTTTTCAGCTTTAAAAGTTTACTCATAAAAAAAGGCAGTTCCTTCTTTGAAACGATTCCCAACCTTAAATAAATTGAGTCGTAACGGTCTTGCATTTCTGGCGTTTGCTTCTTCCATGTGTTGTGGTACGCCAGGGCTTTTGTTTCCGGATCGGATATCTCTTTTAGCTCGTACCAAAATGGCTTATTTGGAATATCGCCCACCATTTCCATTTTCTGCATCATTTCAAAGCGTCGGTTTAATCGCCGCCATTCCTTCAAGCCGCCAAAACCCTTCTTATCCTTTAATACAGTTTTTGTATAAGTCAAAACCGCTTTAGCCCGACTAGACAACCCGCCTTTTTCTTTCTCAAATATCTCTTTTAGCTTGTCGTTATGGATTTTCTTTGCCGTATTTTCGGCTATCTTGGCTTTCTCTATGCTCTTCAAAGCTTGCGGATTATATGGCTTGGTCCATTTAATTAAGCGCCTTAACCCTGGAATAGAGTTCCATTCGTCATAAATCTCGCGCTTCTTTGCCGTTGGCGTTTTGTCCATGATCGCTCTAAAACTTTCGCCCACCATAGGCGCGAAAGGATGGGATTGCGCGATAACGCTACCTACCGCCACCTCTAACCGTTTTGGCGACACTCCAACGCCTGGAAGAGATTTTCTTTCGCCGGTTTTTTCATCAACATAGGAAGTCATTTGACCAAGCTTGTAGGCCATTGGGTTTGTTCGTGAGTCGTATTCCGCCCATAGTTCAACGGGCTTGCCTTTATAAATATTGTCTCGGAAAAATAAAGAGTAGTTATGCAAGGATGAAATCATACTGGCCGCAGGACCAAAAACGCTTTGCTCGGTCACTGGTAACCCGCCATGAAACGCATCGGTTAATTGCTCGTAATCGAAATCACGGCCTAATTTCAACGCCATCATTGCATCAAACAACGGCGTAAACATTTGTTGGCCCTGGTCTTTAGCAATGCGAATATACGGTACTCGAACGTTTTTATTTTCATCCGTTTGCGCCATTGAAGGAATCAGGATATTAAAGAATTTTGCTTTGTCGGTAGTGGGGATTGAATCATAGGCTTCTGGCATACCGCTCATAACGGTATTGTAATAATAAAGGGAAGCGGAAAAACTACCCAATTGAGCCATTTTATAGGCAAACATACCTGGATTTTCTTTAGCGTATCTTAACACCGCCCTAGTACCGGCAATAGCCGCTTTGATATATGGGCTTCCCATTTCGGCAATCTGCGCGGCGTGTCCCGCTTGCGTATAATCCAAAACGTTTCTCGCTTCAAAAGCCGCTTCCTCCTCAGATAACCCGTTCTTAATAGCCCTTTCTCTAACCGCCATTCTCGTTAGGGTTTCGGTAAACTCTCCAGGCCATGCTAGCGCTTCGCTAAATGTTTTCCATTTACCTTTTCCAAATACCGGCCTACCTTGCGCGGTCAAAAGATCTTGCAACATGCCCTGTTTTGCCGCCGCTTCATAGCGCCCCTTCTTTGTCGCAAGATCGGGAGCGACCTTTAGCATATCCTTCGCCATTTGCACCATTGCGATAGGGAAAGTAGAGCTATATTGATTCGTTGCGCCCCACATCAACATCATGTCCCTTGGTAAGTTCGTGATAAAAAACTCAGGATTCCAGCCGGTAGCAGATATCTTTAACGGCCTTGCTAGCGTTAACATTTCCAACCAACGCACAACGCTTTGTCGCGTTATCAATGGTTCGTCCATGTACTCTTTAGCTATGTCCTCGCGCATCCACATTGTTTTTCTTTCGCCCTCGACCATTGCGTAGAGTTCCATGTAACCTGCCGGGATTTCCTCGCCTTCCTCGGCGACTCTTAAGATATCGGACAATATCCCTTGATTCGGATCTACTGTTTTTTCGGCTAAGACATGAAGCCGTTGCGCCGCTCGATTATTAAAGATTCGGCGTTGCGTTCTGGAAATAACTTCCTCGAGCAATACGGTATGATCGTTTTCCATTAGCTCTAACGAGCCTTCATCTAAACGATGCAAACCCGACCCCATAACCTTTTTACTCTGACCGCGCAAAGCGACCTTTTCCTCCGGATCAATCGTTTCTAAATACTCGCGTAAAGAGTAATATTCGCCTTTTTTGGCAATCGCGTTATAAGCTTTTTGGGTAAGTAATCCCTCTTTTAACAGTTCGTTTAATTGGTCCCGCATAGCTTGAGAATAAGCGTCCGCCCTTGGGAATAACCGTTGCTTCATTTCCGGAGATAAGCTATCCAAATAAGCTTGGTGTTCTTTCATGGTCAACCCTTCCGGATGAGCCATTTTACCGAGACGGTTAATTTTGTCGGCTAGATCCTCGATAGCTTTCTTTAATGGCTCAACCCGCTCTTTGACCTCTTTAGCCGCCGCCCGTCCAAGCTTCCGGATATCCTTTTCAGCTTGTTCGATGCCCTTTTTAGCTTGTGATAACTCGCTTATTTGTTCGCGTTTTAGCTTGCCTTCTTTTTCGCGAATAGCTTCGATACGCTCTTTAACTTTAGTCAACTGTTCGATTTTCGCGTCAAGAGGCTTTCTTTTTACGCTCAACGCCTTATCGATACGCCCCTTAATTTTGTCTCGTTCCTGCTTGGCTAAGTTTATGGAATCGTGTAAACGTTCCCTTTCTGCCGATTTGTTTAGGTCAATTTCAATGGTCCGCCTGGAAGCTATAACCTTATCCAGTTCCAAATGCTCGGCCTTAGTTAACCCTTTACTAATATCTTTCCTATACCTGTCTAACAGCAATTTAGCGTTGCCATGCCAACCAGACGATAGGACGTATTTACGGATCATTGGGGCGGCCTCTTCCTTGCCAAAAGCCTCGTTTAATTCGTCTTTCATGTTGGAGGTACGGTCAATAAACATCCTGTTAAATGACCGTTTGGCTTTTGCTGCATGGTCGCCTAGCGTTACCTTTTTCTTTTCCTCGGCTCGACGATACATATCATTTACTTTTTGCGCGTCCGTAGATTCCTGACTTGCGCCCTTCAATGGTTCCTGGTCAAAGAACTCACCGCCGCCGCGTTCGTTAGCTATTGGAGCCGCTAATTCTTCAAGGGTAACTTTTGACGGATGCTTACCCGTTTCGGCGTAAACCTGTTTTAGCTTCTTAACCGTTTCCGCGATTTCACCCGTCCCCTTAGCCACTCCCTTAATAGCCGTTAAAGCCGTTGCCGCTAAAGCGTAATCCTTTGCCGTTGGTACATAACCATTAACAACCGCTCCGGTTTGAGTGACCGCCGTTACCTCTGCGAGAAAGGGCAGGGCTTTTTTTGCAAGCAATGAGGCTTCCGCTAGTTCCGTTGCGGTCTTAGCCGTTGCACCCGCGCCGCCAGTCACCGCGCCAGTCGCGTAGCCTTTGGCCGTTTCCTCGGTTGCCCTCTTTAATCTTTCCCACCATTGACTAGATGTTTCTATATCTCCTTTTTCTATCGAGTCCCTCAATACCTGTTTAACGCCTTCCGCTAACCCAAAGCCGCCGCCTAATCCGGTAACTAAAGAAACGGGACCGCCGCCGAGGAAAAAGCCGCTAATGAATACGGGTAAATCCCCGCCTATTTGACCTAAAGTTGATACGACTTCCTCGCCAAATTGTTGTTCTATCGGCTTTGGAATATCCTCATATAAGGCCAACCCTGTAGCAGATTGAGCGAATCCATATTTAAGGGCTTTCGCGTAATCGCTTTCCGGTTCCGTTTTCTTGATAGTAACGGGGCCATCGTCTCGCATAATCTCTTGCGTTTCGGTATCGCCTACAAAGTCAAACGCGCCTATATCGTCCTCGAATACCATTTCCTTACCCATAACGCCCATATCGTCCTCGATATTTAGCGGGCTATCGCCAGTGTCAGGAACATTGGTAAACTCGCTAGAGCTTTCCGTGATAATGGGCTTTTCTTGCTCTGAAAGCGGTTTAGGCTTTGTGATATTAAGCGTTATATCTGGCTTCCTGGGGCTTCTCTCGCTGTCCGCGTCCGCTTCTATCTCTTGGATTGTTTTA
>JAYOZP010000045.1:0-14570 GCA_038154245.1 Nitrospinales bacterium
AACAGCAGAGAAAAATGAAGATACAAGCTGTCTACTGATTCAGGGGCATATCAGTCTAGTTTATTAGACTAACCGCTACATCAATATCTAAATAGAGTTTTTAATGACCATAATAAAGACCATGCTGGTAGTATTTGTGGGTTTCATTTTAGTTGGGAGCGGTTCTCCTGCTTTTTCCTCTGATTGCTCTCAAGAAAGAAAAACTCCGAAAGCTCCCGCAAAGTTTTACAAAGCTGAAAACCCAATTAAACCAACTACCGCAAATCTTTCTGCTGGTAAGGTTTTGTATCTTAAAGAAGCTAAACCAATTGCCTGTGTTAAGTGCCATGGAGAAAAGGGCGATGGCGAAGGAAAAATGTCTAAAGGCATGAAACCGCCACCTAGAAACTTTACCTGTAAATCCATGATGGATAAAATCCCGGACGGACAGCTTTTCTGGATTATTAAAAAAGGTTCAAAAGGAACTGGCATGATGCCTTTTAAAGCTCTAACCGATAAGGAAATCTGGCGACTCGTTGGGTATATCCGTCAGTTTAATAATGAAGGATAAATTCAAAAAAAGAGTCTCTGTTTCTGAATAATAAATTGTTAAATCAATTGGGAAAAACGTGATCAAAAAAAACAAATTCATTATTAATTTTCTTATATTTCTTTTTATTATCGTTATTTTTAGTAACCCTGCTTTCGCCTTAGGTACCTATGAGAAATTCACTAAACTTCCTCAACCTCCGGCAACCACCAAGGGAGAACTCATTTATCAGGAATCCAATTGCGCTATGTGTCATGGGGAACTGGGGGATGGGGAGGGGTTTTTAGCGGTAGGACTTGACCCAAAACCCCGAGACTTTACTAGTTTTATAGAAATGTCCCTTGTTCCTGATAGTCAAATAGTTTAGGCAATTAAAAATGGAGTTTCGGGCACAGCAATGCCAGCTCATCCTGATTTTGACGGAGAACAGTTGGAGGAACTTATAAAATTTATTCGTTCCTTGCTTGCAGAAACACACATTACCATTAATTTATGCGTGAATGCTGCGCAAATCATTGACGTTGGCAGAAACGGTTTAGATTTAAATGAATTTGAAATTGAAGTAGAAAATCCAGAAGTTTTGGCGGTAACTCGAGAGGGTAGTAAAGTGCGTATTGCTTCGGCGAATAAAAAAGGTTTCCTAAGGAAATTAATGAAAAAAAAGGTTTCTCGAACTCATGTGAAATTGATGGAGAGGGATAATACTCTTTCGCTGATTGCCGTTAGGCTCCATAGTTGTTTCAAATAAGGTGAATCTATTGCGAGGACAAGTGAAAAATATAACCAAACAATTGATCAGAGGTAAATATGCTTAAGAAAAATATTTTCATATTGGCGTCGATGGTTGGCTTTATCATGTTCACCATTTCAATAGCCCATGCGAAAAGACTATGGTACCAGCAAGGGCCTGTAGATGGAGGCGTCCTCGAAGGCACGATTAAATTTGAAGGGGTTCTTCCGCCGCCAGCCAAAATTAAACTTGAAGATAAAAAAAATGCCGGGTTTTGTATGAAGCATGCTCCGGTTGACGAACATAAACGCTTATTATTACAACATGTAGAGGTTGATAATGGATATTTAAAAGATGCCGTTATTTTTTTCGACGCTATTCGTCAAGGCAAACCATGGGAAAGTAGAACTTTGAACATTGATTTTAAAAACTGTCAAAGTTTTCCAAAAGTGGCCACGATAAGCAGGCCGCTCAATAAGTCAATTTCGAATATGCTAGTGATTCATAACCAGGACAGTGGAGTGCTTCATAATCCTAAAGGTTATTCAATTGGAGAAAAATCAAAAAAAATCTTCTTCAAGAAATGGCTGCTCAGTAAGGGCGCTCAAGTGGATGTTACCAAATCCTTAAATTATTTTAAAAAAGGGCGCGACACGCATTTCTTCATTGAATGCGAGCAACATCCTTGGATGACTTCTAGCGCTCGAATCGTTTGGAATCCTTATTATGCTATTAGTTCCAAAAACGGAAGCTTTAAAATTGACGATATTCCTCCGGGCGTTCACAAATTAACTGTTTGGCATCCCTATGTTGGTCAGAAGACTATTGAAGTCAATATTGAAAAGGGTAAAAAGAAAAAAATTACTCTCGTACTCCCCTAATTTTTTTAGATGATAGTTTCTTAGAATGAATGATTAGGTTCCGCAAAATGTTTGGTAAGGTATGCCTGAAACTGGCGCTGGCTCTGCATAAGCCTCGCGTCCCGCGACTTCGTCAAAGGGGCGATTCAAAACGGACAGCAAATCCGAAAAGGGTTTCATGTCTTTCTGGCTGGCAGCTGTAAGAGCTTCTTCGACTTTATGGTTTCGCGGGATATAAATCGGATTGACCTGATCCATTGTTTGTGCAGTAATCTCGTTTGCAACACCATCTTGATCTAGACGCTTCCGCCAACGTTGTTTCCAATCATCAAATGCCGTAGGGTCTTCGAAGAGGTTTCGAGCAGCGTCGCTATCGCCGCGTAAAGTTTGAGAGAGACGGCGGAAGACGAGGGTGAAATCTGCTTGTTCTTGTTCCATGACTCTTAGTAATTCGTTGATCAGTTTCTGGTCGGAAGGATCTTCCGTGGACAAACCAATCTTAGCTCTCATCCCAGCTAACCAGTATGCCTCATAGAGAGGTTTAATTTGATGAATTTTTTCAGTCAATAATTCGATTGCTCGATCTTTGTCGGAATCGACGAATGGAACTAATGTTTCTGCAAATCGTGTCAGATTCCATGGCAAAATCTCCGGTTGGTTCGCATAGGCATAGCGGCCCATGCGATCAATCGAACTAAATACGGTGTCGCGTGCATAGGTGTCCATAAAAGCGCAGGGTCCGTAATCGATAGTCTCCCCAGAAATTGTCATGTTATCTGTGTTCATCACTCCGTGAATGAAACCGATATTCATCCAACGCGCTACTAAGGCGGCCTGGGCATTTGCAACAGCCTCAAAAAATGCTAGATATGGAATTTCCGCATTGGCCGTTTCGGGATAATGTCGCATAATTGCATAATCGGCGAGCGCTTTAACTTGTTCCGCCTCGCGGTGCGCGGCGCCAAACTGAAATGTCCCAACACGGATGTGGCTTGCCGCAACCCGAGTGAGAATAGCCCCTGGTAGACGGGTTTCTCGATAAACTTCGTCTCCAGTGGTTACGGCAGCCAGCGCTCGTGTAGTTGGAATGCCAAGCGCATGCATTGCCTCGCCAATCAGGTATTCGCGCAGCACTGGGCCAATAGCCGCCTTGCCATCTCCGCCGCGCGAGAACGGAGTGCGACCAGACCCTTTCAGTTGGATATCGCGACGTTGTTGTCGAGTATCGATAACCTCGCCGAGGAGAAGCGCGCGTCCATCCCCTAGCTGCGGCGCGAAGTAGCCAAACTGATGTCCGGCATAAGCTTGAGCTATGGGGTTCGAGTCTTGAGGTAATGCGTTGCCTGAGAAAATTGCTAAACCTGCTTCAGAATTGAGCGCGATTGGATCAAGGCCGAGTTCCTCGGCTAGCGCTTGGTTAAGTTGTAGGAGTTTTGGAGAAGTCGAAGGTTCAGCTTTGCAGGGCGCGAAAAAGCCGTCCAGGCTGCGGACGAAGCTGTTATCGAAGTTGAAGTGAAGATTAAATTGTTTGTCTCCATCTATTGTTTCGTTTGAATTTACCACTTGTTTACTCCCAACATTGTCGCGAAATTTATTATGATAATTAAAATGTACATTTCTGCATCTATTTACTTGATTAGCCATTTGCGTTGTTCTCAAAAACAATAGCAACAGCTAATGGAATATTAATAAAAGAATTGATACTAGAAGAAACTACTTGAATACGTTGCAAAATTTGTGTTTCTTCAAAAAAAACTATTATACCTAAAGAAATAAAAGACTATCTTTCCAAAGAAGTTTTCTACAAAATTTCTGGGGCTTGAAATATTAAAAATATAAAAAATTTCCGCCAACAAATGTAAAGTATAGCTACTTGACTGACTCGCTTGGATTTATAAAAATATATCGGCAAAAACAATTGGTACACTTTTGAAGCTCTGTCTTTGGATAATAAATCTTGAAATGGAAAAATAAATTCAAATCATTAGTATAATTGCCTTATGTTATATTTAATTCAAACAATATAATCTCAAGTTCAGGAGCGCCATTGATATAGGTCGCCAATGGGCTTACTTTTATAAAGCATAAAGTAAAAAGATAATTCTTTTTAGTTGAAAAGGAGAAGAATATGGTTATTACAAATGTAGAGACCCTTCCTAATAGAGAGATTGTCGAACATCATGGGATTGTTTCTGGAAGCACCGTACGATCGAAGCATGCGGGTCGAGATATTATGGCGAGTTTTAAAAACATCTTCGGCGGTGAATTAAAAGGTTATACAGAATTGCTCACTGAATCGCGTGACGAAGCAATTAGTAGAATGAAAGCTCAAGCGGAAGAGCTAGGGGCTAACGCAATTTTAAACGTACGCTTTTCCACTTCTTCAGTCGCCGCAGGAGCCGCAGAACTATATGTTTATGGCACTGCGGTTACGATTCGCTAAAGGAGACTGTATGGATTTATATATATACGTCACACTTGTTGTATTGGGATATTTTGTCGGTAAAAGTAGAGAAGCGAGCCATTACCGCTCAATTCAGGAGAGAGAAGGAAAATTTGCGAGTTTGCCAACGGTGGCAACTAAAAAGCCTCTGCCCCAAGAGGGAGAATTGGTAGACATGAAACTCGTTTCGGGATGTACCGTGATTTCGATTGATTATTACAAACGTTTAATTGCCGGTTTGCGAAATATTTTTGGCGGTAACATAAGCTCTTATGAAACCTTGGTAGATAGGGCTCGCCGGGAATCGGTTTTAAGAATGAAAGAACAATGTCCAGACGCTTCTCAAATTATAAATTTACGTATTGAAACTTCGTCAGTTTTCAAAAATTCGGGAAAAGGAAGCGTGGGTAGTATTGAGGTAATTGCTTATGGGACAGCGGTGATTTTCCAATAAACCAATTTGATACAATGAAATATTCTGGAAAACTTCCCAAAACAAACGTAAACGTAACAGAATCATCCCAAGTCAAAGAAATCACAACGCTCTTAGTAGGTCTATTTTTGATTATCTTTACTGTTTACTATATTTTAGGATTGGGAATTGATTTTGCGGTAGAGAAGCTTACTCCCGATCAAGAACGGTCTTTATCAACGAAAATAGGAAAAGAGCTTCTAGGAATGCCTCGTGATAAAGAAATTTCTTCGTTTTTACAAAAATTCGTTGAAAGGATTCAGAATAAATGTATCAATTTGCCTTTTAAGGTAAAAGTTTTTGCGGTTAAAAATAAAGGTGTAAATGCCATTGCGCTACCCGGAGGAACTATCATGGTTTTTTCCGGATTACTAGAAAGGGTTAGATCGGAAAATGAGCTGACTTTTATTCTAGGTCATGAATTAGGACATTTTAAAAACAGAGATCATCTTAGAGGAATGGGGCGCGCTATATTATTAATGATTATATCTTCGATGTTACTTGGAGGGGACGGCGGTGTTGACGGTATATTAAACCCATTCTTGGTATTTTCCGAGAGTAATCACTCAAGAGAGCAAGAATCTCAAGCGGATGCTAACGCTTTAGATTTAGCGCAATGCTATTATGGTCATGTCGGGGGAGCTACGGATTTTTTCGAAGGAATGCTTAAAGAAGAGGAGCCCAGTGTATTCGGTCATTTTCTAGCGTCGCATCCAGCTTATTCTCAGCGAATTATTGATATAAAAAACTTAATCAATAAATTTGCTTATAAACAAAAAGCGGTTTTTAAACTTGATAAAAATTTAAAATTATCCTGATCTTTCTAATATAAATATGTAGAAAAATAAAGCTCAATTTTATCCTATTATTTTTTATTAAAGTAAGGCTGGTTTAGAGCTTAGTTTTTAAAATATGATCAAATTGAAATAGCGACTTTCATATTTTGTCTAACTATCAATTTTATCTAAAACGTTCAGAATTTCCTCTACGTTGTATTCTTGGATTTTTTTAGTCAACAAGTCTGCTAATATTTTTTCGTTTTCGGTAGGTGGTTTCCAATTTTTTAGTTCATATTCAAATTGAGTAATGTTGCAAATTTCTGCGGCGGATTTTAAATTTTTTACAATTTTTTTTGGAATTGATAAATTATTAAAATCAACTTTTGGTTTATCTTCGTCTTTTTTTACGTCTTGATATTCGTATTCAACGCCTAACGCTTTTCTAAGCGATGAAAAAATTTGTTCTGATCGGAACGGTTTTAAAATTACGTCTTTGCAACCCAATTCAGTGAACTCTTTTCGTTGCGCCGTGATAATTGAAGCCGAAACCAGGATTATATTTAGATTTTCTTTTCCAAATTCGTCGCTTAAGGCTTTAATTGCCTCTTCTCTATTCAAATTTGGCATACGGATATCCATAAAAATAATGTCTGGGCGTGTCTCTCGGTATCTTTCAATACTTTCTAAGTCGTCGTTTGCCAAAATGACTTCAACGCCAATACTCATTAATAGTTCTGACAATGCGTATCGGTTTTCATGGATGTCGTCAACTATTAAAGCGGTTACACGGTGTCCTTTGGCTAAACATTTAACTTCTTTTTCGCGGCTAGTCCTTTCTTTAGGATCTAATTGACCTGGTTGCAGTTCCACTCTAAAAATGAAATTAGCTCCCTGGCCGACTTCGGAGATTACTTCTATATTGCCGCCCATCATTTTTGCGTATCTTTTACTAATTGACAGACCCAAACCCGTTCCACCCGTGCTTAATCCTTCTGCATCTTGTCTAAAAGGTTCAAATATTTTTTCTTGAACGTCTTTAGGGATTCCTTTACCTGTATCTATCACTTGAAATTCAAATTGATGGTTCTCATTCTGTTTTGCTGTTAGCGAAACGCTTCCTTTTTTTGTAAATTTAACGGCATTGCCCATCAAATTAATTAAAATCTGACGTATCTTGCCTTCGTCTCCGATTACGGGAATGTTATCTTCAAAATTATTGAGTTTCAATTCTAGACTTTTTGAATGACAAGGAATTTCAAACATAGAATATAGGCCGCTTAAAACTTCTTTTAGATCGAAGTTAACGGGGGTTAAGTCCATTTGACCGGCTTCTATTTTAGAAATGTCTAAAATATCGTTGATCAAAGCTAATAAGTCGTTACCGCTTTTATCAATGGTTTGAACAGATTTTCTATGTTTTTCGCTTAGCTCTCTGTCGCGCAATAAAATTTGCGCATATCCTAATATGGCGTTCATGGGCGTTCGGATTTCATGACTCATGTTGGCCAAAAAAATAGATTTTGCCTGATTAGCTTCGTCGGCCTTTTCCATCGCCTTTTCCAACTTATTATTACTTTTCTCCAAATCGCGAGCCCACTGTTTTCTTTCTTGATTAATTTTAAAAAAATCTACAAATACGTTAACTTTTGATTTTAATATTTCTGGCGAGAATGGTTTAGTAATGTAATCGAAGCCTCCGGTAGCATATCCTTTAAAAACGTGGGCTTGTTCAATACTCAACGCGGATAGAAAGATAACGGGTATATCCCGAGTTTGTTTTCTTTCCTTTATTATTTCGACTAATTCATAGCCGTCCATTTCCGGCATTTGTACGTCGGTGATAATCAAAGCGAAGTTGTCGTTGTCCAGTAATTTTTTTAAAGCTTCTTTTCCGGAAAGAGCGCGTATTAAATTATAATCCGAACCCGTCAATATGGCTTCCAAAGTCGTTAAGTTCTTTGAATTATCGTCGACTATTAAAATATTGATTTCTTCTGATTGCATAGAGAGAATTCGTTTTTAAAATATTTAGATAAGTGCCTGGATTTTATCTACTAAAACATCCATGTTTAGCGGTTTTGTCAGATAGTCGGAGGCTCCCGCTTTGATACATTTTTCGCGTTCGCCTTTCATTGATTTTGCAGTAATTACTATTATTGGCAGCGCGCTATATTCCTTCATCAATCTTATTTTTTCAATTGCCTTATAACCATCCATTCCGGGCATCATGATATCCATTAAAATAAGATCTAAGCTAGGGGTTTCACTTAGTTTATCGATGCATTCTTTTCCTCCCTGGGCGTAATTTACGATTGCTCCAAAGTTTTCCATTGCGCTGGTAATAGCGAAGACGTTTCTCATATCGTCGTCTACGACCAGTATTGACTTTTCTTTTAACGACGCCGTTTTCTTTTTTGGTTTTGGTGAATTATTGCCGTTACTTTCTTCAATTTTTTTAGCGTCGTCGCTAAGTAAATATGCCAATTCTTCCAAAAGACGTTGTGGGGATTTTGCGCTTTTGATAATAACTTTTTGAGATAACTGTTCTAATTCTCTTTCTTCCTTAACGCTCAAATCTTGCGCGGTGTAAATGATTACAGGTAAACTTTTATATATAACCTGTTCGCGTAATTCTTTTAAAAACTCTAATCCAGATTTATCCGGCATTGATAAATCTAAAACTAGACAGTCAAAAGAATAGTTATCTAAAAAATCACAAGCTCTTTTTACAGTAATCGCCTCGGTCAACGAAACGCTCTCGGTTGCGATAAATTCTGATAAGATTTTTCGCTGAGTGCGGTCGTCTTCTACCAGTAATACTTTCTTACGAGCGCGAATTTTATCAACAATGTCGATGCAAAAGCTTTTTAATTCTTTTTTAGATTTTGATTTGTTGATAATCCCTTTTACGCCTATTTCAATGGTGTTGTCTATATTTTCCTCTTTGCAAAATGCGTAAAAGGGGATGTTATTAAAGTGTGGATCTCTTTTTAAAATTTCCAACGGAGTTAGTTCATCGATTAAAGGCAAATCGGTATCTATAAAAACGGAGCCAATTAAATTGTCGCTTGCAAAACTTTGGATAGAATCTATAGTTTTCTTTGTAATAACTTGTCCTTCTGTCTCCAAAATGGTTTGTTTAATTACTTTGGTGTGTCTAGAATCGGCGCTAAATATCAATATCGGAGGCATGTTATTTCTGACTGGTTCCAGCTTTGGTTCTGGTTCTAGTTCCGGTTCTTGCTCTTCTTCTGTTCCTTCTTGTTGAATCTCTAAGTCCAAAGCTTTTTCTTTGACAGGGACAGTCGGTTTAAGAGGAGTGGGAAGTACATTTTCGCTAACATTATCGTCACTTTCGATGGTTGCCGGGATGAATAATGTAATACGGCTACCTTGCCCAAAAACGCTTTCGAGTCGAATTTCACCATGTAGCAAATTGGAAAATTCTCGGCAAATCGAAAGCCCCAATCCCGTTCCGCCATACTTCCTACTGGTGCCGCCGTCGGCTTGTTGAAACGCTTCAAAAATCGCGTCTATTTTGTCTTCCTGTATTCCAATGCCGGTGTCTATTACGGAAAAGGCAATAACATCGTTAGCTTCGTTTAAAGTAGAACGTTTGAACTTCATTGTTGGGTTGGCTTTGGCGATTTCTAAAGTCACACTCCCTTGTTCGGTAAATTTGAAAGCGTTTGAAAGTAAGTTGACCAATATTTGTTGCAGTCGTTTGATATCAGATTGAAAACTTGGCAGGGAATCAAGAATCTTAACTTCAAACTGTAAGCTTTTATCAATAGCAACTTGATCGTAAAGCCTTTCGATATAATGTTTGACGTCTTCGATATCAAAGTTTGTGAGATTAAGATCAATTTTACCCGCTTCAATTTTTGACAGATCCAAAACGTCGTTTAGAAGTTCTAACAAGTCGGAGCCAGAATCATGAATCGTTGTAGCGTATTTTTTTTGTTTTTCAGTTAGGTTGTCATTATCGCCGTCGGATAAAATTTTTGAGAGAACTAGAAGACTATTTAACGGCGTTCTTAGTTCATGCGACATATTTGCGAGAAATTCCGATTTATACTTTGAGGATTGAGCCAATTGTTTAGATTTTTCCTCAACGTCTCGGTTTTTGTCTTCTAACTCTCGGCTCTGTTTTTCTAATTCCTCGTTTGTGGCTTTCATTTCCACTTGTTGATTTTGTAACTCCAGGGATTGTTTTTCGATTTCTTTATTTTTTATTTCTAAAGTTTCTCTTTGTTTTTCTAGTTCTTCATTGGAGGCTTTTAACTCAACTTGTTGCGTCTGTAGCTCTTCAGATTGTCTTTGCGCTTCTTCCAATAACTCTTGAGTTTTGATGGAGTGAATAATATTGTCCATCATAATTCCCAAGCTTGAGGCGATTTGCTCTAAAAGTTGGTTTTGTAACGGCGTTAACTCTTTGAAAGACGCTATTTCAAAAACCGCCATTAACTGATTTTCATACACCACCGGCAATACAATGATATTTTGAGGACTGGCTTCGCCTAAACCAGAATTGATTTGTATATAGTCTTTCGGAACATTTGTCAGAAGAATAGGTTTTCTTTCCAACCCACATTGCCCAACGAGACCTTCTCCCAGTTGAAAACGGTCGGAAACGCTCTTTCGCTTTGAATAAGCGTAAGAGGCGTATAACCTAAGTTCTGAGCTTAATTCGGTTTTTTGGTTAAAGTAAAAGACTCCCAAGTTGCCATCGACCATAGGCGTTAGTTTATTGATCATTATCGATGCAAACTCTTGCATGTCTTTAACGCCTTGAAGGCTTCCAATGATCTTTCCAAGTTGCGTTTTTACCCAGTCTTCTTCTTGAAGTTTTTCCTTTTCTTTACTTAATAATTCTATAGCTTCTTTTTCTTTGGTTTGCGATTCTTTGAGTTCTGTTAGATCCTCTAAAACGCCGTTGAAAAAGATTCCTTCCGATGTTTCCATTTTGCTAATCGACAAATGTAACGGGAATTGCTTTCCATTTTTTCGTAGTCCGGGCACTTCTCGACCAACTCCGATTATTTTACTAACGCCGGTATTCATATAAGCCTTAAGATAACCGTCGTGTTCTTCTCTATAAGGAGAAGGCATTAGTATTTTTATGTTTTGACCTACCACTTCTTCAGACGAATATCCGAAAAGCAACTGGGCTGATTTGTTAAAGCTTTGAACGATTCCCTTTTGATCGATTGCAATGATTGCGGTTAACGCGGTATCAAGAATTCCCGCAATACGTATTTTCTGATCTTCCGTTTCTTTTTGCGATTCTTTGAGTTTTGTTAGATCTTGTAATACTCCCGTATAAGTAACTCCCGACGAAGATTCAAATACGCTAATTGACAGATGTAAAGGAAAGAGCGTTCCATTTTTTCGTAATCCTTTTACTTCTCGACCACCTCCGATTATTTTACTATTCCCCGTATTGGCATAAGCCTTAAGATAACCGTCGTGTTCTTCTTTATAAGGAGAGGGCATAAGCATTTTTATGTTTTTGCCTATGACTTCGCTTTCAGAATATCCGAATAAAGACTGGGATGATTTATTAAAACTTTCGACTATTCCATTTTTATCAATAATTATTATTGGGGTTACTGTGGTATCGATAATTCCCAGTATACGGCGTTCCTTTTCTTCTAATTCTCTATTTAGGATACTCAGGTTTTCTTGCATTTCTTGCATTGAGTTTCCTAAGAGATTTATTTCATGGATATCGCTAGTTTTTATTTCATTATCAAGATTTCCCATTGCAATTTGGTCTGCTGTCTGAACCGCCAGTTGGACAGCATTCGTGATTTTTCGTTTGAGCCTAACCCCAATAAAAGTCGATACTATTGCCGATAAGAAAAATATAATGATAAGTAGAATTTGAAGGTTGGAAATAATTTTTTTGTTTAGTTTTAAATCTTCTTCCATCAAAATTTGCTGATTTGAAGTCATTTCCTCCAATAACACTTTAATTTCTGAAGCTATTGGAGCGGCTTTAGTTTCTAGCCAGTTTTGAGAAATATTCCATTCGGAAGATTCTCTAATAGAAAGCATTTTAGGAATGAGTTTTTCTAAAGAATTTCTATTTTCGATAATTTTGTTGAAATTGTTTGATTGTTGCTGGTCAAGAAATTCGACGGTATCTTCTAAATAATTAAATGCTTCAGTATTAACTACCCAAAACTTTTCATAATCATTTGTATTATTTTCATTCGCTGTGTTTAAAAAGGCTTGAATTCTTGCAAGAGACATCCCCATAGATCCTCTAAAATCTGCCATTTTTTTAAACAATCCTTTTCTTTGGGCTGTGTTCGGATTTCCAATTTCGATTTCAATTATGGTTGTAATTAATTCGATAATTTTTGAGGCAAGAGGATCAGCTTGGTTTTTTAAGATTTCTTTTGCCGGGAAATTCTTTGAGGTCTGAGCGATGTCTTCGATTTCTTGTTGAAAATTCTTAAATTTAGATAATTTACTTTCGATAGCGTTGAGTGGTTTTATATTTTCTTGGTTTGTCCAGTTTATCGATAAGGTTTTTAGGGCGCTAAAAGGTTTTTCGATTTTATTTTCCCATGTGTCTTCTCTTTCTTTCCGAAAAGATTCTTTTCCTAGAATCATCCAACCTCTAAGAGCCGCTAATGATTGATTGATGCCGTTTAACATTTGTAAGCTGGCCGTTGCCGTTGGTTTCCTTAAATTATTGATCCTATCGGTAATATTGTTTGATTTATTGATTTGAAAAACCGTTATACCTATTGCTAGGCCCAAAATAGCGGCAATAAAGGTAAATCCCAATCCGATTTTTTGGCCGATAGTATTAAACTGCATATTTAGTCTCTTTTGGATTTATATTTATAAAAATTTTTTCGCCTTTTTGGACTTCTTTAAAAAATTTTTGAATGGTTGATCCAAAAAGACTTTCGCTAGTTCCTAAACAGAGGAACCCATTAGGAGGTAAACTTTCGTGAAATAACTCAAATGCCTTTTGTTTTAAATTATCGTCAAAATAAATTAAAACATTTCTACATAAGATTAAATGCATCTCGTTGAAAGCCGCATCGTGCGCTAAATTGTGCGAGGTGAATAAAATCGAAGACAGCAAGTTTTCGTCAAGCTTCCATTCTTTTCCTTCCTGCTGAAAATAATCCGTTAGCGATGCAAGGCCGCCTGCCTTTTTATAGTTGGTTTCAAATAATTCGGATTTTGAAGAATCTATTTTTCCTCTTTTTGCGATTTCGATGGCTTCTTCATTAAGGTCGGTTGCGTAAATTTGGAATTTTTTTTCCATCCCTATTTCTTTCAGCAATATGGCTATGGAATAGGCCTCTTCGCCTGTTGCGCATCCAGCAATCCAAACGTTGATCGAAGAATAGGTTTGTAAAGATGGAACAACGTGTTTTCGTAAATTTTGAAAGAAGGGAGGGTCTCTGAACATTTCTGTAACGTTGATGAATAAATCTAAGAGTAGAACTTCGAAAAACTGAGGATCGTAGAGCAGGCGCCGAGTCATTTCGGAGAGGTTGGAGAATTTGGATAGATGCGCTCGGCGCAATATTCTGTTTGCAAGCGTGGACTTTACGTAACTTCTAAAGTCATATCCATATTTTAAATGTACCGCTTCCAACAATAGTTTAAATTCTATTGTCAGGTTTTCGTTCTCCCATAAACCATCGTGAGTGAGAGGCAAACAGGGATTAAAATTTGAGTCGGCATAGTTCATTCGTTTTCTATCGTACAAAAGCCATTCAACCACATAAGACAAATTAAGAGACTAAACTCTCTAAAAAAGTCTTAAATTACTCTGAAAGTAGTTATTTGAATCAAATTATTTCGATTATCCAATTATAAGATATTATGACTGAAAAAAAAGGAATTTTCTTAATTGTCACAGTGTTTTTGCTTTAGCTAAGAACACGTCATAAAAGCTTGATAATAAAAAATATAGCTCTATCTGAACGAGCTTTAAGATATCTAATTGCTGATAATTAATAATTGTATTCCATCATCTAAGGAGCGGCGCTTTTATGTTAAAGTAAATCTATAGAAATACTTTTAATGTAAATATAAGCATTGAAGAGGAAGTTTAAAAACCTAAGGATATAAATTAGAAATAAATGCTTTATTGCGAGGATTTTTTAATTCTCCACTATAAATAAAATTAGGTTTCCCGAAAGAAGGCTAAATAATTTCTTAATTGTTGGGGTAATTTTTGTATTCAAAAATAATCCTTTATTTATAATAATTTACATGATTTTGAGCTCTTTACCTATTTTCGAAAAAATGTTCTTATATTAGGAGTTTCTAAAAGAGTGTGGTTTTGTGGGAACGCTTACCGAATAAAAATTTCTTCAGCTAAGAGCACTTAGGATCTAATTTATTTTTAACGTGTTAACCATGAGCGTAACTAAGAGGGAAATGATTTCTTTTTTTGTGGAACGTTATCCAGGAGACGTTCAGACAAGGGGGCTTTGGCTATGGTCCGGTGGGGATGAAAAGGATGTCCCATATTTTGAAGCGCCTGAAAAACGCTGGGACCAATTATGGGCTTTAGCCGAAAAGGAAGAAACGCGCAATGCTCCACAAAACCTTATACAAGAAGCTTTGTTAGACGCTCCTGGCGACAAATTTTTAATAGATTGTCTAGTTTCTTTTTCCAAAACAACTAATGAGCCTATTAAGAATGACGCAAAATTTCTGGTCGAAATACTGGAGCATTGGGGGGAGAAATTAGAATTCGATGGGATCTTGGCG
>JAYOZP010000045.1:14580-34478 GCA_038154245.1 Nitrospinales bacterium
TGATTCCAATTTTAAACGAAAAAATTGATGATGGACTTAGATATATTTGGGATTCCTGGTTAAAAAAAATTAAAAAAGAAATAAAAACTGGTTCTGTTAAAGGAATTTATAGTCTTTTAGATTTTACGTTGGGTTCATTAATGGAGAATATTCCAAAGATTGAATCCCAAAAATTCCAAACGATTGCTCCTATAGCTAAAGCCCATTTGGAAAAGGTATTAAAAAAACTCGAAGATTTACCTGATAACGATCAAAATCAAGTTTTTAAAATTGATATGGAAGAATCCGTAGAGGTTAGGATTAGCGATCAAGTTCTCTTAGACTCTTTGATCAAAGAGTTCATGCCGTTTATTGGGACTTTTGGAGAAATTGATCCTAAAACGTTGAAACCCATTTCTCTAACTTCGTTTAATGCAATACAGAAAATATTTGAGATAAGTAAAACTATTTCAATCGAACATGAATGGCCCTGGTTGAACGATTCCGCTGAAATTTGGTTCAAATCAATTTGGGCTACAAAACACAAGAAAACGGAAGATGAAACAGCTAAAAATTCGTAACGAACAACTGGAACCGTTTGAAGATCGAGGTCTAAAGCGATTGATCAAAGCGGTGAACGGAGCTTGGCCTGAAATATGCGAAAAATTAGGCGAAGAAGGCGTACGAAAGCGAATTAAGAAAGCTCTGCTCTTGGCTCATAAATATAAGATCATATTGTCAAGTAACGCGACTCGGCTTGTTCATTTGACGTTTCTTTTAGATAACGACGATTTAGAGACTTCGCCAGATACCGGTTGGGCAAAAGCGATTTTGAATTGGGACGACACTGAAAAATTTCGCTTAGCCGCCCTAGAGTTTAGGGCGGCAAAAGAATACGAGAAGAAATTGGAAGTTTGAGTTAGAAGGTGTCATTAGAAGAGTTAAAAATTGTCATACTGAGGTTCTCGAAGTATGACTTCCTTTATTTTTAGGTGGTCGCGCTTCGAGAGCCTCAGGGTGACATTTATTTGAATTAACTCACAACCTTATCGAAGAATTTAATTCGGAGTTTAAAGTTTGCCAGATTTTAAAGTTACATTAGACCCCGCTGGCCCTTATTCCAAAGACGATCAAGTTACAGTCAAAATCGCCGCTACTGGGTTGAGCAAAAAGTCTGTTTTTGAATTGGAATGCGCCCAATTTGAGCCGTCCAATATAAAAGCAAAGCTTAAAAGCTCTTTCAGTCAAAAAGTTAAAGTCAAGGGTATCGATCATGGCCCAATAGATTTTGATTTGCACGTCGTTCAAAACGAATTTCCTTTTACTGTTACTCCTGGACAAACAATTACGGTTAATGGATTGCCAAAAGTAAGTTTTGACACTCCAGCGATTTCTCCTTTAGACAGTTCGATTGATCTTGGTAATAACGAATACCCTATTGGAGAAGCCAACATAAACCTTAAGTTAGATGCTCCGGCTCCTTCAAAAGGTTGCAAAGCCATTGTTACAAGCGAAGCTTTCAAAGGAACGCAAGAAGTCAAGTTCGCAAAAGGAGAAACCACCGCTAGCGTTAAAGTTAAATTGCAAGAGACTTCTGGCGAACGTTCCTTAAAGTTAGAAGTAAAAGAGTATTGTCTTAAAAATGTAAGCGATAAAGATAGACCTATACTTGTTCGTTATCCTAAGGTCAAGTTTTTCGATTCTCCTTTTAAATCAGGGGTAACTGAAGATAACGGAAAATACTTAGCAAAGCCCGGAGATACCGTTACCGTCAACTTAGAGTTTGATTATAAAACCCCGGCAACGGCTAAAGGAAAACTGATCGGGCCCGCTTTAAAAAAAGATAAAGAGTTTAGCGTTAGCAAAGGGAAAGACACGACGTCTTTTTCCGCAGAGCTTGGACCTGAAGATCAATCCAAAGGCGATCAAAAAATTCGCTTGATTAACGAAAGCGGATGCGGTCTTGACGACCCAAAGCTTGCCGATATTTCCATTGTCCCTTTTCCCTCAATCGGTTTTGAAGATGGAGAAAACTGGATATCTCCAAATAAAGAATATTGCGTTGGGGATAAGGTTAACTTTAAATTTCAACTGAACGATCCAGCCAAAGAAGCTAAAGTTTATGGAAAGCTTCAAGTCGGTTCTGGCAGCCCGGTTGATATTACCGTGCAAGAAGGCGAAAAGTTTGCCGAAATTTCTGATTTTGAACTAACCGCTTATAACTTAAAAACAAAAGTCAAAATTACGACGGAAGGAGATACGAAGTTAGGCCCCGTTACGGAAAAAACGATTGCGGTTCATCATGAAAATAAGGTTTCGATTAAGAATCCCTCAGTAGAAGGACCGTTCTATAAAGGGGATAAAGTAACAATTCCGTTATCGTTGAAGTATAACGCGAGTAGAACGGGATTGGTTGCTAAGCTTAAGTGCGACGCGCTTTTTGACAAAACATACGATGTTAGATTTCAAGAAGGATCGAAAGAAGTTGAAATAGTCGTTGAAATTGCAAAAACTCCCGATGAAAAGAAAGGGACGGTTACCTTTGAGGTCGAAGATTTATATCGTATGGACGATAAAGCAAAAAGTATCGAATTGAAAATCGAAACTGTTTTTGAAGTTTCATTTTCCAGTTCAAAACCTACTCCAGAAGGTCCGTTTTACGAAGGGGATAAAGCGACTTTTACAATCAAGTTAGCCAACGCGGCGCGCGCTGCGGGAACGGCGGGGACTTTGACTTGCCCCGACGCTTTTGACGACGTTGACGTTAAGTTTGGAAAAGGAGAAAAAGAAAAAGAGGTTAGAGTAACTTTTAAAGGCGTCGCTGAGAAAAAAGATTGTACGGCCACTCTTACCGTTAACCAATTCCCATACAAGAAAGCCGATAAAAACAGCGAATGCAAATTCAAATTAAATCCATTTCCAAAAATTAGGTTTGATAAATCTAAACCTATTTCTTCTGGCGGCAAAAAAGAAAAAGACGTCTGGAACTTTAAAGCGCGCGACGAAGCCCAAATTAAAGTCTATTTATTAGAAGCGCCTCCTCAAGCCGGCGCCAAAGCTAAGATTTCATGTCCAAGTTTTGAAGAAGATTATGAAGTGGAGTTTACGGGGAAAGGTTCAAAAGACGTCGCCGTTACTTTTCTAAAACCTACCGACGACGAAGTGTCGTTGAGCGAAGTTTCTGGTTGTCAACTTAACGACGATAACATTAAATTCAAAACCAAAGTCTTAAAAAAACGCACCGTTAATTTTTCAAACGAAGACGATTGGATATCGCCTCCAGCTCCTCATCGTATTAACGATAAAGTCAAAATTAAGATTCTTTTAGAAGGGCCGCCTCCAGACGAGGACGTTAAGTTTAAATTAAAATGCGACGGTTTTGATACAAAACCGTTTGTTATCAAAAAAACGGCTTGGACTGAAGAAAGTCAAACGATTGAGGTCGACGCCAATATTACCAAAAAAGCGACACTCGGTACTTCAAGAATCAAACTGACCGACGCTGAAAATTGTGAGCTTGGAGCTAATGTAGATATAGCGCTAGGTATTGGCGTTCAGAATACGGTTTATTTTAAACGTGTGGGGATCATAGCTTTTACCGAGCCCAGCGGAGATTTTCTTCAAGGCGATAAATTTAAAATAATTGTTGAGCTTAATAGTCCCGCTCGCGGAGATGATGAAACATTAGCGACTGTTAAAGTTTCGGAGGAAGGTATTTTTCCGCCAAATGCCGGCGCCGATAATAAAGAAATTTATTTGGCGAAGTTCCCTAAAGGAGAAAGAGAAGCGGAAATTGAAATAGAAATTGTAAAACCCGACGATGCGAGCAAATATTTTTCTAAAGAAAAGAAAATCAAAATTTCGTTAGAAGGAGTTGAAGGATCGAATGTAAAGCTTGGGAGTAATACCGAATTTGGCGTTACCATTAAACCGTATGCTGAAGCTTATTTTGACGCTAAAGTCCCTATTAAAGACGCTAAAAAACCATCCGACTTAGAATACTTTCCTTTAAGAGTTGGAAAAAAAACAGTTCTTCTTGTCAAATTGACCAATAAAGCGCCGCGAGGCGGAGCGAAAGTACAATTAACGGCCAAAACTTTTGGGTCGGACAAGAAATACGATGTTGAATTTGCCGAAGAAGAAAACTCAAAAGAAGTTCCCGTTGAATTGGTCGATCCCACAACAGACGAATTCGAAGAAATTTTTATTGAAGCTGTAGAAAGAGTTTTAATTCGTAAAGAACATAATAAATTAAAAGTTAAAGTTTCCGACTGCTCTGTCTTTTTTCATGATAAGTGGATTAATCCCGCAAAAGACAAACATGCCGTAGGCGATAGAGTATGGATTCGTTGCGAACGTAAAGCCAAAGATTCAAAGAATTTGGTGGCTGGCGATATCGCTAAAATTATCAGCATGGGGTTTGGAAGAGATAAAGACAAACCTAAATTACCACGCTCTTACATCGTAAAATTTAAAGAAAACGAAACCATCTCCGAACCTGTTGAAGTTCCTGATTTGGATATATATAAATCGGTTAAGGATGGAGGCGACGGTTCAAGGCCCGCTAATGGTACAGGGCTTCGTTTCCCGGTTAAAGGCGGTTCGGATAAACCGGTAGAATTTACGCTTGAGCCCTTGGGTATTTATGGAGGAGGGGATTGTCTAAAAAAAGAAATCGAAATTCACCCTTACCGTATATTGCATTTTGCAACCGCTCATTATGAAGCCAAAAACGAATTCGTCATTAAGAGTAAAAAGAAATTCATTATCACGTTAAGCGTTCCCTCTCGAAAAAACACCATTTTCCGCATTTCTTGTCCCGCTTTCGCCGGAGTTTATAAAGATAAAAAAGACGATGGAACCTATCAACCTGGTATTGTGATTCCCGCCGGTAAATTAACGCGGTCTGTTGAAGTCGAGTTTGCCCAAAACCCTAAAGTGGTAGACGATCCAGAAGCGACGGAATACGAAATCAATTTGGAGCGCGTGAGCGGGAATATTTCAATTTTTGGAGACAACATTGTCGACACCGGGGGAAGAGATCCTGTTCATGTTAAAACGGCTAAAAATCTTCGCGGTTTTTTAAAAGTCAAAGTGATAACCCCTTACGTTTATTTTGACGAAGAAGCTCCGATATCGCCAACTCCGATTAAGGGAACCGATAAGTTACCCATTTTGGGATTGGATTCGAAAATGACTTTAAAAGTGGCTCTCAGTCACAAGGCTCCCAAAGATACCAAAGCTAAAATCACTTCCTACGCTTTTGGCGGTAAGGCTTACGATGTTGAGTTTGTGGAAGGAGATTTGTCCAAAGAAGTAGAAGTTCATATTAAAAAATCGGATGAAAACAGACCGATGACGTTTACCGTACTTGGGGAAAAACTATGTGTCGGTAAAGAGGCCAAATCGGGAGACAAGCATCCTAATCAATTAAAAGTAAGGGTGAAACCGATGCCCGCTATCCGGTTTCCGTTTCCTCCTCTGCTTGGAGATCGTTTGGAAGAAAGTACTATGACGGCTGCGGCTAACTTGTTTGCCGAAGAACCTATGGACGATATCCCAGCGATAGAAGATTCCGAGCGCGGCGAGTGGATTGATCCCCACGACCAAGATTTTGTAGTAGGAGATAAAGCCAAAATAACCGTCCATTTGAGCCAATCCGCACCGGAAGACGGTATTACTGCCGCCTTAAAATGTAAAGCGTTTGCTAGTAACTATTCGATTAAGATTCCGGAAGGCGAACAAAGTAAAACTATAGATGTCGAATTTGTAAAATCATTTAAGTCGCCAAACTTAGAAGTATCTTTAGAAGGTTTGGAAAGATGCGTTACCGGTTCTGAATTTGTACGGATGGTTAAAGTTTATAAAGACCGACCGATCTATTTTCCGCCGCGTCAATTAATGAAACCCGACGGTCCGTTTAACGTAGGCAAAGACGCTTACGGAGGTCCTTTTATTAAAGGCGATAGAGGCGTTATTTTTGTGCGTTTAAAGTATCCCGCTCCAAAAGCCGGAGCTACGGCAAAGGTAATGGGACCGTTTACTACGCAAGCGGTTAGTTTTTCTCCGGGCGATCAGATGAAAGGCGTTCGCGTTACCTTTAATAAAGAAGGGGCTAATCCTCAAGAGATTAAGCTGGTCAAAGGCGAGAATAATATTCTCGGCACAAAGGTTGTCCAAAAGGTTTTAGTAAATACTCCGGAAGTGAGTTTTGCAAGCCCTGCTGTTAAAGATCCGGATCAAGTAATCACAGGAGGCAGGGCGTGGATAGATTTTAAATTGTCGACTCCCGCTCCTATAGGCGGTTGCTCGGTTTACGTGTTCAGTCCAGCTTTTAAAGCGGAAGATGGATATACCCTAAGGATACCTTGCGGCGAAAAAGAAGCGGGCTTGGAAGTCTCTATAAAGAACGAATACGACAATGGAGGTTCCGAAAAAGTAAATATTAAAGGACCGGTTAGATGTAAGTTGGGAGCCACCAAAGAAATCACGTTAGAGATTAACGTTGGGCCTCGTATTGGGTTTTCTAAAACTAAAATGACTCCCGCCGCGACCACGGAGTTTGAGCAAGACGCTGAAGCAACATTAAGTATCGAACCCAATCAGGCTCCGGATATAGACACAGTTGTAAAAGTTAAAAGTACCGCTTTTAGCGGAAAAGTGTATATGGTGACGCTTCCTAAAGGAAAGGTGGCGCCAGTAAAGCAAAAGGTTGTTCTTTCGAAAGGATTTCCTAAGTCGACGGCAGGAGAACTCCAACAGCAAAAAATAATTTTAGCGGCGCCAAAGGGATGGCAGGAAGATCCCACTCCGGATAAAGACGACGAAGTGGAACCAAACGCTCACGTTATTTATATAAAAGTCAAAACTCCCGCTGGCGACGACACTACCGAAAAATGTCCTATTAAAGAAGCGGCAGAACAACTGGCGATCAAGGCCCTGATTGCAGAAGCGGAAAAGCAGATGGAAGAGGAGCCAGAACCGGATTTCAGCAAACCTTGTAATTTAGAGATTATGTACCTCACCGTCAAACACGGGAAAACTCTAGACGACGGCGAGGTGAAACGCGGTCCGGCAAATAACGGCACGTTTGAAGTGGTGCGCGATAAAAGCCTCGCAAAAGTTCCTGAAAAAGCTCTGTTATCGACGCCGTCTAAAATTCCGATTCTCCAAGTCATTGGGGGTAGGGAGTTTTACGACCCACATGTGGACGATCCGGAAGAATCTTTCCATTACACCTCTATAGAAATAGAAGTTCGCCCTCCTAAAAAATATTGCGAGCAACAATTTGTATTTAGCGGCGATAAAGTCCTGCAACATCCTATGATAATGATTCGAGACCGAATTAAGGGAGAGCTTGGAAAAGCGGAAGCCCTTGCCGCACGCGCCGACGCTCGCATTGTTGGAGCTAAAGAAAAAGTCGAAATGAAAATAGATGCGGCTAAAGAAAAGGCTCTTGAAAAACCTAAAAAGGCCGTTGAAGGAAAAATTGAAGCTGTGCGTGGAGTCGCAGAAGATAAGGCGAAGCAGGCATTAGATCGCGCAACAGAATTGTTTGAGCCAGAGATGACAGTCGCAAGACAAGTTACTGAATCCGCTCTTGAGAATGTTGGAGATGCCTTAGGATTGGAAAGAGAGGATCCTCCAGTAGAAGAAGGAGAAGAAGTCCCAGAAGTTGAAGATGGAGAAGAAGAGGAAGAGCAAGAAACGGGAGATCAAAGAACGCGGAGATCTTGGTTAGAACGATATGAATGGTGGCCCGTCGAACCGGCTCCGGGTAATATCCGTTCAAAATTTCCCGACCCAGAGGGAGAGGAAGAAGTGGATGTTGTTCCTGTTTTCGAGCTTCCAGTTTATCAGGCGCATCAGCTTTGGCATGAAGATGCGGAATCCGATGGGGATGGAGGCGATGAAGATGAAGGCGGGTTTTCTTTAGTTTCTTTTGAAACTGAGACCACTAAAACTGGCGACGACGACAAAGAACAAGGTATCGGATTTTTACGCGACATTATGTCCGCCGTGAGTTTTGCTCATATGAAGCCGCGCCAGTACATGATCGAATTGGAAAGTTGCGGTATTCCCGACGTAGAAGCGGAAAAACCCGCACAAAAGGCCGACGCCTTAAAAGCTATTGTAGAAGTGTATCCGTCTGACGAGTTTTGCTTGCATTATAAATTCGACCTTGGAGTTCCGGAAGTCACCGTTGGAGCCGAAGGAAAATTTTACGATCCTGAGCAAGGGACAGACGAAGGAGAAGAAATTAAAGAAGAAGAGTCTGAAGAAGAGGCCGAAACGGTAGAGGAAGAAGAGGAAGAATCTAGTATTTTCTCTGGGAGCTTAGGCTGGGAAGAAGACGACGATGAAGAGGAGGAGGAAGAGGAAGAAGAGGAGGAAGAAGACGAAGATATTGAAATCGAAATTGACGAAGCCGAGGGCAAAGGTTGGTTAGAGGTTGGCGACGAGGGTGATGATGAAATAGAGGATTCTCAATTAAATGGCGCCAGAGTTTTATACCAAGCAGATTATCGAGCCATCAAAGAAAAACCAAAAACTAAAAAAGGAGCTGGCGAGCCGCACAAACCGAGCCGAGTGTTCCATGAGTTTGGAGCCGATGATGGAGAAGAAGAGGAAGAAGACGAAGGCTTGATTGCCCAATTTATATCTTATTGTAAAGACGAAAAAGTTTTCGAAGCGGAAGTTAAATCGGGAACCGTGGCGTCTGGAGAAGTCGATTTTGACGCGGCCAGCGGAGGTAAGCTTTCTGAGACCCAAGCGTTTTTGGACGATAACCTGTTTGGGTTCGCGGATTTTGATTTAGATTTTACTCGAAATGGAAAGACCGGCCCATTTTACTTTCAAATTACAAAAAGTATTGGGGCCTCTATACAGGCGATTCGAGCAATTGTCGCTGTCTTCAATGGATTTTCTTCTAATTGCAACGTTACTTTTGGTTGGGGAGTGGCATTCAATATTTCATTTTTAGAGGGCGATCTTAGTTTGTATTGGGGATGGAAGGAACACGACGACCACCGAGTCTTTAAATGGTATTCACTTAAATTTGATCTCACTCTTATAAGCGTGAGCGCTCAAGTCAACATTGGTTTTTCTGTGGCCGTGTTGATGGTTAAGTTTGAAGCCATTATTTACGGGAAAATAACGATTGGCGCGACTCTCGCCGCTGGCTTTGAGCGACAAACCCCTGATACCGTTACTCCTGAATGGCTGGATACCTGGATTGGAGCTATAGGCAAGGCGGAGTTGGGAGCGAACCTTGTATTGGTGCATGAAAACGTTTTTCACTGCAACGCCGCTATTAAAACGGGCTTTGAACTGAAGTTTAGAATTTCTCCAGGTTTGATCGATCGATTTGGGGTTGAATATTTGATCTATTGGCTAGGCGTTTCCGTGAGCGGCACTTTCAAAGTGATCGGTTTCAAAGAAAAAACCAAAGAAGTTCCTATCATCGAGGGTAATCCTAAAGAACTTCCATGGAGACGGGGAGCGATGCCAAGGAAAGCGGCTAACGCTTGGTGGAATATTAAAAAAATCGTTAACCTTGCCTGGAGCAGAGCCGTTTATCAACACAACCGCGCGTTAGATAGGTTGCGTACTTACCAGGAATTGCAATTGGATATGGTTCGTGCTTCCCGACATGGAAGAAAACCCAAGACTGAGGAAATACCATTGTATCGATTTGGAGGAGAGGATAGCGATTTCGAAGGCAAACGGTATTGGACCGATGTTAAAGAAAAATTCGACAGTCAATGGGAAGAGTGTGTTGAAGCGTTTAACTGGGAAAAACAAGCGGTCCACAGTTCTATATTGCATCGCTCATACAGGTTGGAGGATCGTCTCAGTTATTTTACGGGGAGTATTGAAACAAGACTTGAAGCTATTAAGGAAAGACTCATAAAGATAGACGCTATCAAAGAAGAAATTATTCGGCTTAACGAAGAGGTTGCGGAAAAAGAAGAAGAGTCCGACGATGGGGATGGAGCTGAAGACGATTTAAGAAAAAAAGCGAAAGAGCTTTCTCGAAGAGAAGACATTAATATACGTGAGCGACTTGGCAAACGTCCGTTGGCTAAATTGGACTCGGAGATAAACGATTTGCGTTATTACGCCTTGAAAAGAACTCAATGGTAGATAAAAAGAAAAAGAAATTTTACGTTTTTGAGTGTAAAGCCAGCGGAGTCAACGCCGAGTTTTATTTAAACGACATTCCGATAATTAGAAGAGGGCCGGAGTTGGGAAGATCTTATGGAGGACCGTGTAATCAATATTTGATCGATGGAGCTAACGAATTGTCAGCCATATTGGTTCCGGGCGGTATTCCAAGCGAATCTTTACATTCCAAGGTTGGCAGACAACGAATTAAGTTAGATGAAGAAGCTTTTGTTAAAGCTGAACTTTCGATCTACCCATTTGGCGCGGTCATGGGCGGTCCTGCTAAAAAAGTATTGATGAGCGTCGATTGGAATTTAGAGGCTGGCCAATGGATGGTGTTTCAAAAAGTAATCAGCGCTCGAATGGATTTAGGGAAGTTTTTCGGAGAATGGGAATGGCAAAAGGCCCCGCGAGTTGAATTGAATGCCGATACCGTAAAAGAGATTCACAAGTTCATTGAAGACCTTCACCTATCGCTTGCGGCGGGAGATCCGGATTTGTTTTTGGAATTTGGCGAACAGCGACTTAAGGATATAGAGAAAGCATTTGATTTAGTTCCAGGCGAGAAAGAAGAGTTAATTAGAAAGGTTACGTTAGACGATGCCGAGCAAGATTGGTGGGGCATGGAAAATATCAACCCAGACGATTACGATCTTAGATTATGCGCGCAAGATAAGATGGTCGAGATCATTAAGAAAGACTGGAAACCCATATTGCAGGAGTCTCCCGACAAAGAAGGCGGTGTAGGGACATATTCCATGACTATAAGCAAACTTGATGGCAAATGGAAAATTGTTCGGTGAGTTTAGATGTCAAGTCGTTAATTTAAAAATGAGTTGCTTTATAGCTATCGTCGTCGCGTGTCATCCTGAGGCGAACCTTTAGGTTCGGCGAAGGATCTCGCCTCGAATTAAAGAATTGTCATGCTGAGGTTCTCGAAGTATGACCACCAATTGAGCGAAGCGATTAAGAAATTAAAAATTTTTTTATTCGAAAAGCAAAATATAGTCAGAAGATAAAAGTATAAAACGCCGTCATCCTAGAACTCTTTCGAAGGAAGGGTGAAGGAGCTAGGTAAATAATTCAACATTAGTTCCATTTCCTAAAAAGGAAGGGACCCATTGAGAGCGACCATACAATCAGTAGTCCAAGAGTTTCTATTAGTCAGCGGACCCGAAGCGCTAGACCGAGCTATGCCATATATTAATTTTGGTCGCCCAGATAGGGCCGCTGATTTTTTGTTTGGGCTTTCCAACACGCCTTCTAATATGCAGTCGATGCGAAATGCCGTTGGAGAAGCATCGCCACATATAAGTGTAGACGACATGAATAATCAGGATGTTATATTTGAATTAGCGGCTTTGATTATGAACGGAAGCGTTAAAGTTACCGTACCGATGATGCCCGATCAAATCGTGGCTCCTCCTCCTAAACCTTTTACTCCAACTCCCGCTCAAGTAGAAGCGCATCAGGTTAAGCCTACCCCTAAGGAAGAAGCCAAAAAAGAAGAAGAAAAGTACGACGTAGATCCAGAAGTGGCCGCAGACCAAGCCGCAACTTTGGAAAAGGCGGCGGAAAAAGGTTCGCCCGTTTGCGAAAAGTGTGAAAAAGCAAGGAAAGCGCAAGAAGCAAAAAAGGCGCAAGAGGCCAAAGCGGCGCCAAAAGAAGAATTGCATCCTTCGCCTGCCAAAGGTTATGCCGTGCAACCGGACGTTGCCGCAAACCAAGCGGCGACTTTAGAAAAAGCATCGGAAAATGGCGCTCCATTTTGTGAAAAATGCGAAAAAGCCAGACAAGAACAAGCTAGAAAACAATCCCAACAGGAATAAATTATGGAAACACCTACCAATCAAATCATAAAAAATTTTTGGACATTGAATCAACCGAAAGAAGGTAGTCCTTCTTTGTTTGAAAAAAATGTTTTTGCGATTTTAGACGGCGCCAGGAATAAGAAAATCTATTCGCGTCTGAAGCAATATTCACGCGAAGCTTATACTTGTTTATACGAAGGACGTTTGCCAGAAGTGTTGCGATATGCCGCTCCATATCTCGTGGAATTGCATAAAGACCAATTTACGCAATGGCTTTTAAAGGAAGCTTGGGGTGATAGTTGGGGAATATTTTTAATCAGTAGTTCGTCGATAAGAGACGTGCGCAGACATTTGCGCAGGTTTTTAATGGTCGAAGGCCCTAATAATAAACAAATGTATTTTCGATATTATGATCCCCGAGTATTTAGAACTTATTTACCCACCTGCAATCCAGGGGAATTGGACACCATCTTTGGTCCGATAGATAGTTTCATCTCCGAAGACGAAAACCCTCAACGCATGATCCACTACACCCGCAAAGATGAAGAACTTGAGAGCAAGTTTATAGAGTTGAAGAAGTAGCTAAATAAATTGTCATCCTAGGGGGTAGCTGGTCCTGAGGCCCTCGAAGGAAAGTATGACCGTTACATTTCTTTTAATCATACAAGGATGACACGCTGTGGTTTTTGGCCAAACGCATTTAATCTTTATTCTATTAATTTTCTTCTGCATCCTTAGCGTCTTTTCGGTAACAGAACTCATCAAATTTGTTGCGATAACCGTAAAATTTGGCTCTTATTTTAGGTAGACCGACTGTTCTACTTTTAGTAGACCAATCATTCTACTAAATTTTGAAATTTGTCTGGAAGGTCTACGTTTTTGGGGCGACAGATTGATTAAGTAAGCCATTCTTTCACTTCAAATTAAACGGTGGGCCTTAATGGATATTAAAAACAAAATCAGTCTTTTGTGTCTTTCGCTGGTGATTGTCACGGCGACTTCCATTTTTGGAATCGCCGTTTATCAAAAGAGTATTTTAAATAAAAATATTGGCGAAGAAATTAGCAAAAATGCGCTTCGAGAAGCGAAGCAAATCGCTAAAGACGTTTACCTCATGTGCCGCGAGGCTCAGGAGTCTGTAGTGCAGTCGGTCGCATATGGACTCAAAATTGCCGAAGACGTAATTCGCAGGACGGGGGCTGTTTCCTTTAGCGAGGAAATGGTTTTCTGGGACGCGGTTAATCAATACACTAAAAACGTTACTCCGGTGTCGCTTCCTAAAATGAATGTCGGCGATATTTGGTTGGGTAAGAATAAAGGTTGGACTGAAGCGACCCCTGTTGTTGACGAGGTTAAACGATTGGCGGGCGCCACTTGCACCATTTTTCAACGAATGAATGATAGCGGCGATATGTTGAGAGTGGCGACTAACGTTAAAAAGTTGGACGGCAATCGAGCCATTGGAACGTTTATTCCCAGAATTAATCCAAATGGAAAACCAAACCCGGTTATAGAAACGGTGTTGAGCGGAAAAACTTATTACGGTAGGGCGTTTGTTATGAACGCTTGGTACATCACCGCTTACGAACCAATTTGGGACGCGGGGCACAACAGAATTGAAGGCATACTTTATTTTGGCGTGAAGCAGGAGAGTATTAAGAGTTTACGTAAAGGCGTTATGGATATTGTGGTTGGTAAGACTGGACATGTTTCCATTATGGGCGGCAAAGGTAATCAGAAGGGAGAGTTGATTCTTTCAAGAAAAGGAGAGAGAGATAAAGAGAATGTTTGGGAAGTGAAAGACGCCAACGGTAAACTTTTTAATCAATCCATTATCGCAAAAGCCATGGAACTTTCTGGCCAAGGTTCGGAAGGCAGTATTCCGGTCGCGTTCGATAAGCATTCATGGAAAAACTTAGGGGAAGATAAAGCGAGAGCCAAAACAGTCGCTATTTCTTATTTTGAACCATGGGATTGGGTTATTGCCGCAGAGTTTTACGAAGATGATTTCAACGAGTCGCAAATTCGTATGACTTCCGCTCTTGAAGAATTGATTTGAAAATTGGATATGTGGCGGCTGGAATCGTTATCTTGTCCATAATAATTGGTTTCCGGGTAGCTTCTGGAATTAGTAGGCCTTTAAATCAGGCTGTTCAGTTAATCGAAGATATGGAAAAAGGAAATTTAAAAGAACGTCTTTATATGAATCGAAACGACGAAATTGGCCGTATGGCAAATGTGGTTAATTCTTTTGCCGATAAGCTTTTAAGATTTATGGATTACGCCAAAGAAATTTTGAATGGCAATACAGAGCTTGGCGAATTGGGATTGGAAGGCGACTTTAAGCAAACTTCCGAAATCATGCTTTCGCAAGCGAAAGAGAAAAAGGAATTGAGTGAAAGAGAGCATAAGCAATCCCTCGATCTTAAAAATAAAGTCGATAGCATGTTGGGAGTTGTCAATGCGGCTGCCGAAGGCGACCTGACTAAAAAAGTAGAGGTGAACGGAAACAGCGCTATTGGCCAGATGGGAGAAGGTTTAGGAAAGTTTTTAAACGATCTTCGCGATAACGTTTCTGAAATTGCCGAAAACGCTAACGCCCTTGGAAGTTCTTCTGAAGCTCTGAAAGGGGTTAGCGAACAGATGAACGCAAACGCTAATGAAACTTCTTCTCAGGCTAGTTTGGTTTCCAACACGTCGCAACAAGTGGCCGCTAATGTTCAGACCGTAGCCAATGGTGTTGAGAATATGAGCGCTAATATCAAAGAAATAGAAAAAAATGCGATGGACGCCGCAAAAATTGCCGGTAACGCTGTGAAAGTTGCAGAAACCACAAACGCCACAGTAACAAAACTTGGTTCTAGTAGCGTTGAAATCGGTCAGGTTGTTAAATCGATTAATGGCATCGCCGAACAGACGAATTTGTTAGCTTTAAACGCGACTATCGAAGCCGCAAGGGCAGGGGAGGCTGGAAAAGGATTTGCCGTTGTCGCTAACGAAGTTAAAGAGTTGGCGAAAGAGACCAGTAAAGCGACAGAAGATATCAGTCGCCGAATCGAAACGATTCAAACAGATACAGACAACGCAGTAGAAGCGATTAGCGAGATCACTCAAATTATTAATAGTGTTAATGAAATTTCTAACTCGATTGCTAGTTCGGTTGAAAAACAATCCGTTACCGCTGAAGAAATTGGTCAAAACGTTGCAGAAGCCGTGCAGGGAACCCACGAAATTTCGGAAAGAATCGTAAACGTAGCAAACGCCGCGCAAAGCGCGACTGCGGACGCCGAGAATACTCAAAACGCTTCGACGCAGTTAGCTCAAATGGCCAGCGGTTTACAAACCTTGGTCAGAGAATTCAAATATTGAATTTAAGCAACCTCTTGCAAAGTAACGATTGTCCTATGAACAATCGAGATTCCTCCACTATGGTCGGAATGACTTTATTTTGGGAGTTGTGTTTTTGCCAATAAAAAAAGCCCTATGGGGAAGTCCCATAGGGCTTTTTATTTTTCTACGCTAAGAGCGCACGCCTGTTAACTTTATCCTAGCTATCTTATGGATGGACTTCAAGAGCAATTGTTTTAACTTTTGTGTTGGGCAAGCCATTGGGTCGTATAATATTTTGCTTTTTCTAGCTGGGCTGGCGTCATCTTTTTTTCTAGAGCATCCTTACTTTCTTTTGCCTCTTGGTTTCCATTTAAGCTAGCAAGGCTAAAATATTTAAACGCTTGAATATCATCTTTGGCTAACCCTTCTCCTCTTTCATACATATTCCCTAGGTTGTACTGGGCAACGGGTTGACCTTGTTTAGCGGCTAGTTCGTACCACTTAAATGCCTTTTTATAATCTTTATCAACGCCCTTGCCCTTTTCATACATGTAACCGAGGCCTCCTTGGGCTTCAGCGCTACCTTGTTTTGCAGCCAGCGTGTACCACTTTTTCGCTTATTTATAATTCTGATTGATTCCTTTTCCATGGTTATACATCTCGCCAAGAATAGCTTGAGCGTTTATGTCGCCTTGTTTAGCAGCTAATTTGACCCATTTGAATGCCTTTTTATAATCCTTTGGTACTATTTCTCCTAGAGAATATACGGCTCCGAGAAAAAACTGAGAATTCCGATCTCCCTGTTCTGCGGCTAGAGAAAACCACTTAATAGCTATTTTATAATTTTGTTTGACCTCGTTACCATTGAAATACATAAGGCCTAATCTCCGTTGCGCCTTTGCGTTTCCACGCTTAGCGAGTGGAGTTAACTTTTCCAAAGCTGTTTTGTAATCTTTTTGCTGTAAGGCCTTTATACCATCTTGTAAGTCATCGGCGATTACGATTGTTGGGACACAGATCATTAATGAAATTGCAAGAACTAAAGAAATAAGTTGTTTCATGTCGATTAATCAAAATTAAAAATATTAAAAGATGTTTTGGCGTCCGCTATTTTATCAAAGTTTTTTGTATGTGAAAAAATAAATCGGATGAGGAATCGATTTTATTTAACTTGGAAGGCTCCTTCGACAAGCTCAGTACAGTCTATATAAAGAGGTAACTAATTTCAAAAGGAATTAACTTTACTTTCTTTTAAACGTAGATACATAATTGCAGCTTATTATTTGATTGGTTCTAGCTAGGCGAGGCAACATTAATTTATTTTTTGCTGGGGGTTACTTTGTGAACAATCAGCCAATAGGAGACGCCTAAACAAAGCACCAAGACGCCATACATCAAAACGTCCATTGTTTTTGCTGGCGAAAGAGAAAATATTAATATCTTTCGTATCAACGCCGCAATCGCTAAGGTTAAAAATGCTTCTAATGCAAAGCTTCCACCGCGCAGGTGTTTTATTTCTTCATGTATCAATTCAATTGCCGCCCATAAAATTAATAGGCTACCGAGTGTTGTTAAAATCCCTTGTTCTATGGACTCGTGAACTGCAAATAGCAAATAGACGTCGTATACAAATAATCCAATTGCAAATAGCGCGACCATCACGAGGGCGCCTGCTAATAAATAGTTAAAGAAGCCGCTAGCTTTTTTTAGAAAACCCAATAAGGTTTTTTCTATGTTGGAGAGAGATAAAAAACGTCTCATTTCTTCTTCACGATAGGAACTGGTTAATACGTCTAAATTTATATCGAGAATTTTTTCAACCGCTTTGAGCCTTTCTGTTAAATCCATGTTTCCATCGCATTCTCTATAAATACGACCTAACGTAAAAACGCGGACATAGTTAAACGCTGCGTTTACATAGTGAGTGGGAAGCCCTAACTTGACGTGAAGTTCTCCAATTTTAAAAAGCTTCATGAAATAGTTAATGTCGTACGATCCGCTAAAAAGATCCAGATACCACTGGCGGATTTTCCCACGATGCCTTGCGATTATGGTTTCGTCTTTGAGAAAATCCGCCGTTTTACCAAAGTTCCAAATGAATTCGTAGAACCCCTCTAAAAATTCATCGGCAAATGTTTCCAAGGTTGGTTGCATTTGTCGAAGTAAAGCCTCGTCTTCTTTAGTGAAACGATAATGGGCTTTTAAAGCGGCATAATCATTTTGTATAGAAAAATTCATTAGATCGAGAATACCTTTTCATTAATATATGAAACTGTATTTTAAGCGGGCTTTAACTTTTAATCAATTGCGAGAATAGGGGTGAGGGGTGTAGCAAACCCCTGGTGGGTTTAGTCCCATTCGCGTTTGAAAAGAATTCGCAATATTTGTCGCTAGTCTTTTGGCTTCATCGGCTTTGGGGCCGTAAAAGTTTTCATCAATTGTTTGCGTGAACAATTTGACCCACCGCGCGAAGTGTTCTTTACTGACAGGTAGGTTTACATGTTTTTGAAACGGGTTTCTTCTATAGCCGTCTTTTCCAAAAAGAAGTTTCTCCCAAAACCGATACATAATTGGTAGGTGAGCCTCCCAGTCGTCTATTTCCTGAGAAAATATGGGTTCCAGAACCTCGTCTTGTAGCACGTTTTCGTAAAAAGAGTTTACCATTAAACGGATATTTTCAGGGGTTTCGATATCAGTAAGCTGGCTTTCGCAAGTAAGACTTACATTATTCATTTCTCACCTCCATAGCGTTTTATTGATATTAATTGATAAAAAGATATGGTTATCTTTTATTTGGGTTCAGTTTGTCTGATTTAAATAAAGATGTCAAGATCTTTTTATCTTTTTATGACGAAAAAATATCTATTTAGTTGAAAAAATAGTGTATTAAGGAGTTAGTTTGCCGATTTTGCTTTGGTACTTGCCACGAAAGTACATACCCATTTCCGCGAACCAGACGTTACCCTCTGCGTCCAAGGCAACTGCGCCCGCTTGAGCCCCTGGAGTCGGTATATTAAAGGTTTCGACACCGTTGGATGTTCCTGGTTGCGCTTTGGTTAAATCCAAACGACCAATGCGGTCTCCATGGTTATCGGCGTACCAGATGGCATTATGAGATTCATCGAACATAAAATCGTGAGGAGTTCCACCGTCTTTGCCTAAAGAATAAGTTATAATTGCGGGAGAATTTCCCGATGAAAAATCCAATCGCGATAATTTTTTTCCAAAAAATTGCGCGAACCATATATTGCCGTCAGCGCTTAACCGCATAGCATGCGGTACAGAGTTTTTAGGTTGAATTGCAATTTCTTTAATCTGTCCAGTTTGAGGGTCAAGAGAAGCGAGCTTATTAAAAAACTTTTTTTTCCAAAACTTTCCCGCCTGGGTGTACCACACTTTTCCGTCTTTTAAAGCGATTCCATGAGGGTGACCCGGATTGATCTTAAACTCTTGGATTTTTCCAGTCGCTGGATTTAATTGTCCAATTTTGTTGGTTTCAAATTCTGTGAACCATATCGATCCGTCGGAATGTTCGACTAATTTATGTGGTTCGCTTTTAGGGGTGGGAATAGGAAACTCCGTGATTTTTCCAGTTTGTGAGTTAATTTTCCCAATGATATTCGCTCCCCACGCTGAAAACCATATATCTCCGCTCTTAGAAATTAATAAGTACCAGGGTTTGCTATTAGGCGTTGGCAGTTCGTATTCAACAATGCCATTAGAAGTTCCGGGTTTTGTTCTTGAAGGAGTTAATTTGGCTATCTTGTTGCCATGAACTTCTGTAAACCATAGATTACCTTGCTTATCAAAGGCTAAATCGGATGGCGAACTGTTTTTTGTCGGCGTGACAAACTCGACGATTTCTGCCGCATTTATCGGCGTCGCCATTAAAAGGATTGCGAATAAAATAAAGTTTATTGTTAATCTGGCGCCATGTGGAATAGCCGCTAAAAGATATTTGTTCATACTATGTCCTCTCCAGAAAAGGAAATGATTAGAGTTAATATAAATCCTGATCTGCTGGAATGCAAAATTGGTTTTAAATTTGAAAGATTAAACCTTAACACCGCTTGATCAATACAAATGGTAAAAAGATATGATTATCTTTTATTTGTATATTCAAAAAAATATTTATGTTTACCATAATTGCTGAAATTACTATAGAATTTGGATTAAACAAAAACAGGTCTATAGCCAATGAGTCAAATTTTCATCAGTTACGCTTCGGAAGATAAAAAAATAGTCGATCAAATTTGCGGTCGCTTGAAAGTCGATGGTTTGCCTCTATTTGAGTACTCCGAAAATATGTATGGCGGCAAGATTTCTGATGTGATTGAGGACGAAATCAATAAATCCGAAATCTCAATCATTTTTGTTTCCGAACATACAATTGACCGGCCTTGGATTATCACAGAGTCTACTTGGCTTTATTCTGCCTATCGCAAAAACGCATTAAAAACTATTTTGATAGCAAAAGTTGGGCCTTGTGATGAATCCGCTATTCCTCCTCTGATTCGCTCCGAGAACTTTTATGTGTTTGATTTAATCGATATCAAAAATCACTACTGTCCGGTAAAAGTTAATTGGTATTGAATGTGTTCGGTTTCAACT
>JAYOZP010000046.1:0-10175 GCA_038154245.1 Nitrospinales bacterium
GTACACGGTTTCTTGCAATCAACCCATGGGCTCCATCATGCGCCAAAACTCCTAAGGCATGCTGACGAGCTCCGATTATTATAACGGCAGTGATGTAGGCTATCGGGTGGTCTATTTGCTTGGCAAGGATCATTGAACCAAAGATACAAACATAGTCAAAAAGACAACTGCTAATCCAGCGCCAAGCATGAACTCTCTTGTATTCTTCTGGAATTTCTAATTTCTTCATTACAAGTCTGACAAATTATTTAGCTGATTGAACCCCATATTAGAAATAAAGAGAATTTGCTTTTTCATACCCTGACGGAGAAACCGATCGCGTGATTTTTTCGGCCATTAAAGAAGCGTTCTCATTGCTCACTTCATTCTTTCTAAAATTAGGATTAGAAGTCAACTTAACGGTTTTTATATCTTTAGCTAACCCAAGCTTTTCAAGCAAACAAATGATCCACCATGTCATATCGATTTCCCAGGCGCGCAAACCGTGACGCGCTGAATTAGGAAATGCATGATGATTATTATGCCAGCCTTCTCCCCAGGCTAAAAGACCTACCCACCAGCAATTGGTCGAAAGATCGCCCTTCAAAGGAAAATTTATATAGCCAAAACAATGGGCGGCGCTGTTAACAAGCCATGTGAAATGAAGTACTAAAAACAGACGTACGAAAACTCCCCAAACCACCCAAGGAATCCCCCCTATAGCATAGAGAACCAGGGCGAAAACAAATTGAATGGGTATGAAATATTTGCCCAGAAATTGATAATATTTATCTTTATTAAAATCATTGGTGTAATCGCGAATGACTTTTTCGTCATTAAATTTAGTATGGAGGAAGAACGTCCACAGAATATGCGACCACCAGAAACCTTTTGCGGCGCTATGCGGGTCTTCCGAAGTGTCGGAACCGGCATGATGCATGCGATGTTGGCCGGCCCAATAAATTGGGCCGCTCTGAAAAGCAAGACAACCAATGAATGCTAGAGTATAAGCAAGCCATTTACGCAATTTAAAACTGCGATGAGTGAGATAACGATGATAGGTCAAACAGATGCCTAACGACCCCGTAAGCCAGTAAAGGAAAAACATGACTCCTACAGCGCTCCACGAAAATGCAAACGGGAAAAAAGCAAGTAAGGCCATACCATGAATTACGGTCAAAACAATGGCGCTACCTGGATTGAATTTTAACTGGTAATTGTTAATGGATTCCAAAACCTTACGCTTCAGTTAGAAACTATATTTAGCTTCAAAATAAAAACGGTCATTATCTTGATATATCTCGGTTAGGATATAATCTTTTCCGCTGGAATAGCCAATCCAACCCAGCTGTGCAGTTATATCGTCATAAAGATCATAAGCGACTGAATAGCGCTGGATAAGTCCCTGATAAGAGCCGTCTCCACTGAACGGGGAAACCAGAACGTCGGCGTGCAATCTGTCGTTCAAAAGATCTCTTGTGTAGTAGAAAAGGTATTGAGTGAGATTTTCCAACGCAAAATCATTAGGCCTTTCTAAGGTCGGTTCAAAGTTATTTATATGACGGTTGACAATTTCCAGCGTAATCGTCGTATCCTGGAAGCCAAAATATTCAAATCCCAGCATAGTGTCTAACCGCGACCGGGTATGACTAGCCGGCAGGTTTGAGAACTGAAAACCCTCAAGGAAGGCCGCTTCTCCTTTAAATATCCAATCTCCATAAACATAATTTATGGCCAACCCAGCCATATCGATAGAGCTGTGATTTAAGGTCCCTCCCCCGCTATCAACAGCGAGTTCGTCATAAAACTCCGACCAATAAAAAGCTATGTCTCCGCCAGAAAATGTTTTTTTCAACTCCAATCCATACTCAAAATCTTTAAAGTCTTCAAGATCCATTTCCGGTTTGGTGGGCGCAAAAGGCGGTGCAAAATCGCTATTAAACACAGGTTCCTTTGTGAAAAGGATTTCCGGAATGAATATCCCACTTAAGCGCCAGTCGCCAAAGTAGTAATCAGCCCGAGCCATTGTTGTAGGAAGTCGTATATCTTCAACATTCACCACTCCCGGTACGCGATTATCCAATGGATTCAAAACGTCAGTAATTCGTATAAAGTCGGCAAATCCCCATACGGCAATTTGTCGGCCTATCTTCACATCTAAATCAGGCGTGAGAGCGCCGTTGATGTAGAATTCACGTAGTTCCGCCTCTGACTCATATAAATCTAATACTCCATCTGAAAAGTTTTCCCGGTCTTTTGCAAGATATGAAAAATCATAAAAAATCTGGGTGTTAATTAAAGCTTTCCAATCATCTGAGAGTGTCACAGGAACTTCAAGCTTAACCGTTGTTCGAAGTTGGGATAGACCGCGATAATCTGGTTCGCCAGGCTCGGGAGCGTCATGCTCATGATTTAAATTTCCGTTTAGACGAACAAAACCATCTAATTGAAGCCATGAAGGTTCTTCGGTTATAGATTCTGCTAATGGTTTTTCTGTATCCTCAAGATCTTCGAATCCAGAAAGAGCATCTTCTACTTCCAGCTCATTTTTCTCTCTAGGTTTTTCCTCGATATCATCGAGATCATCAAACCCAGAAAGTGCCTCTCCCACCTCCAACTTATTTTTCTCGCCAGGCTTTTCCTCAATATCATCGAGATCATCAAACCCAGAAAGTGCCTCTCCCACCTCCAACTCATTTTTCTCGGTAGGCTTTTCCTCAACATCTTCTAGATCTTCGAATTCGGAAATAGCTTCTTCTACTCCCAACTCATTTTTATTAGCTAATTCATCAGCTAAACAATATATAGATGGGTTAAATAAAGATAATGTATAGATACCGAAGATCAAATAAAGTCGTGCGCTAAATTTACTATTCAAAATGATAATCTTTCATAGGAATCAAAATTCTTGTTGAGCAAAGTTATCACATCCCTTTCTCAAGTTGACGTGTTGTAAAAAAACTATCTTTAATGTCTTGATTAAATTTCACGTTATTATTTCTGAGGATCGTAGAATGGAGTTGGGTTTTTCCTTCTTTTGTTGTCATTTGAGCATCGGTTACGATCCAAACACCGTCAATTTTTTCAAGTTTGTTGACCTTTCTATACTTCAAGCGATTACTTTTATAAACCCAGCTTATCGATCTAATAACTACATAGTTATCCTGACGAACAAAAATAATCGATTTAGAATAACCAGTTTTGTCAGCCACATCATCATCCTTTGGTAGGGATTCAATCTGCCAAACCTTCTGTCCTTTAATTTTGACTTCTTTCATCAACTTGAATTTGAAGTCGCTTAGATCTCGCTTAGACATATCGGAAAAATTAAAATCAGACCCCATGAAGCTGCCGCTTTTATCGCTACCTGCGATGCGCTTAGTTTTGCGCAAAGCCGGCAAATACAACCACTGATCGTCATCCTTTCCCGGTTTGTCATAATCATAGGTAAGAAAGCCCGTATCTTTGACGTTCGCCGGTTCAAGAAAGAACATAACCGTATGAGTATCCTTTCCAAAGTCCTTTTTAAAAGTGCGCAACTTTCTTACTCTTTTGTTTTTATTTTTATCTATAAGAATCATTTCAGTATCCGACGTCTGTTTATCACCGTCATCCCTGGCGTTCACCTTTTCCATAATCTCCAATCCAGTTAACGCTAAACCTGATGAAGCAAAGTTAGGCGGCAGCAATAAAGATAAACTGAGCAACAAAGTTACTGAAAGCTTTCGCAAAATATTCAACTCTTCCTCCTTATCTATAAGGGCGGTTTAAAATCTTAGGGATTGTCATTGGCCTTTGCCAAATTGAGTTCTGCCTCCCTGACAATAGTTGAAATTTTCAAATTTCCTATCCATAGGTAAATCAAACCAGGCAGAGAATTCGTCACAAACATTGCGGCATGCATAATAATCGCAATGGAAAGAGCGAGTTCGCCAACCACGCCATAATACGAAAGTCCTACGACAGTGGCCGCATGAAATGGACCAATATTCCCAGGCGATGGGATCATGAATCCGATTGCTTGCGCCAGAAGTATGAAGAGCGGCGCGGTCATGGGAATATCACTGATGCCGAATGCTTTTATATAAATAAATATTGTGGTTGCAACTAAAACCCAGAACGTGAAATTGAGGATAATAATAATTCCCAGATTTCGCTTCTGGTTTAAAACCTCAAATCCTCTCCAAAACGAAGTTATTACTTTTTCAGTGGAGGTTTGCATTCGAGCTGGGACTAAACGAATCGCAAGACGTTTAATACCGCTTTCAAAATTTTTATGCCTTCTGAATATGAATAAAAAAACAATAATCGAAAGAAAAGAAGCAGTGATAATAGTTCCTACCTTTCTGTAGGATTCCCAGTAGTCGCTCTTATCCAACGGGATCTCCATGGTAGAAAAGACCAGTAGGCCAACAGCCGAAAGGGTTATAGCATCCATCACACGCGTTAAGACCACAGTTCCAAATGCGCTGCTTGCGCTTATCGGTTCCTTTTTACTCAGTAGCCAGGCCTGAATAGCTCCGCCTACCTTGGCGGGGATTACCATATTGCAGGTGTAAGCCGCAAAGGCAGCCAACGACATATTAAAAAAAGAAAAGCCTTTAAAGTAGCTTAAAAAAAATCTCCACTTGAAAACCCGTAAATATAAGAGAAAGACATTCAGCGTCATCGCTAATCCGATCAACGCCCAATCAGCTTCCACCAACGACGATGCTACCGGCGCAAAATCATAATTAAGGTAAGCCCATACCGCAAAAATAAGTAATACAATAAACCCTTGCCACATAGTTCATATTTTCAAAATTTTAGGGTCTTCATTTTTCTCTTATCCATTCTTTAATTTTTTCTTTAGCATATAGATACCCATCCTCAACGATTTGCTTCGCTAAATGATATTCCTGCAGTTTATATTTTCCGACAGGCATGCACAGGTAAAGATCAGACATGTTTTCCACAATCTTTTTTTGGTTTGCCACACTTGCCAGCTCGCCTGCGCGGTGCAAAATTGAAAGGATACCAGGGGTGGAGATTTTGGAAGAAAAAGGATTGATTTTGTTCCAGAGAATTTTCCACCCCGATAAGCCTTCAGTGTAATAAGCATTCTCAGCCATATCTACCGCCGGGCAAACATCCACAGAGATTACGGGTCCTTTACAAATTTCGCTCATGGTATCGGTCGGTAAATTACTGAGTAAAGCCCCATCAACATGCAAATCGCCATCAATAACAACGGGAGGGAAAATTCCGGGAGCCGCATTGCTTGCAAGTATACCTTCCCATAAAGGCCCTGACCGGTGAACTTTTTTTTCAGCTCTAGTCAGGTTGCTCGAAACGCAGAAAAAAGGAATCCAGAGATCTTCAAATTGCGTATCCCCTAAACTCTTCTTTAACCCTTTAGACATTTTTGCTCCTTCGAATAAGGATGTCATTGGAAGGGTCAGATCAAATGCCATATCCTTAATGTTATCGCCAAGTTCTTCTGAAATTTTTTCGCAGCTCCATCCCATAGCATATTGGACCGCTACCACCGCTCCCATACTGGTCCCGCCAATCATATCAACAAGAATATCTTCTTCTTCCAAAGCTTTTAGCGCGCCAATATGAGCGAATCCTCTAGCTCCACCGCCACTCAAGGCCACTCCTGTAGAGGTGCCTGTAAGAAATCTCGCTAAACGCTTAAAATCTTTATCTGAATCACAGCGTACATGGAACGTCATCGCCACATCTCTTTTTTCAAGCCATTTCTTCGTGCCTTTCGGTGGATTATTACCATTGGGATGCAAGAGAATTAGAGAGCAGTTATCAGCGCTTAATGAATCCTCTTGAAGCATTAAAATTTTTTCAATCTCTCCCAACGCTGGGTCAGCGTTTCCTTCTCCAATAAAAAGAATATGGTCCGATTGACGAATACACCAGTCTGTCCAATTCGATGGAGTTCGGTCCGCTTGCAGAAGAATGAAGTTATATTTTTGTTCTTGAGAATTGATCCATGCCAAAGTTCTTATAACGCTAGGATCGTCTTTGGACGCTTGCGCGATTCCCGGAGCCTCCATAAGATGATCCATTTCTTGACTGTCAATCTGAAGCGTTGGATAAATTTCCGACAATTCTTGTGTCAAACGTTTAGTAAAATCTTCTATGGGAGTCTTAGAGTTTGAGGGCAAAATGGTAATTATGGAACAGTGTTCGATCTCCTGGTTTGAGCCGCTGGAAATGCGAAGTCTTTCTATAAGAACCTGGCTGATCTGCATTAAAAGTTTCGGGTATTTCTCAAGAAGTTGATTGAATTCTTCTTTAGAAAACTCACACAACTCCGAATCACGAGTTGCGTAAACAGTTGCCGAGCGATTTTCGTTAGTAAGGAGAGACATTTCTCCCAAGATTTCGCCATGTTTTATCTCTCCCACACAGGAGCTCTCGCCATTTTTACCTTTTATCTCTACTTCCAACCGCCCCCTTATAAGAATATAAAAACCCGTCCCCGGATCTCCCTGTCTGAACAAAATACCTCTTCGTTTTATCTGAATCAATTTTGCCCGTTCGATAATGGCCTCGACTTCATTTTTGGTCAATTCCCCGAAGAGTTTAGGAAGAATAACCGCAAGCTGATTAAATTGCAGTCGCTTACGGACAATATCGTCCAAGTGTTCCAAGAATTTGCGTTCCTGATCTCCAAGATTTTGAAACGCTTGATAAGCCAGTTTAATAATTTTTATATCTTTGGAAGCGCTAATCCCCGCGGTACGTTTACCGCCAGTCAAAAACTGCATTTCGCCTATTGCTTCGCCAGGATTGATTTTCACGGCCACAATTTGAGAGCCATCATCGCCTCTGACCATAACCTCGCCATTCCCAAGTTCAAATTTTCCGTTAACAGACCGCGTTCTATTCCCCCCAGGTATCACAACCGCAAGACCTTCTTCAGCAGCAATATACATAGCGTCGGACGGATCGCCTTGATGAAAAAGGACTTCGTCTTTTTTAAGAGAGACCCATTCCGCCTCTGTCGCTAATTTTTGCAAAACCTTTTCATTTAAATCCTTAAAAAGCTTAGTGGATTTTAAATGCTTCAATATTTCGTTAATTGATGAAGTGGTGTGGTGTTGGTTCATTGTGTTTTAATAATGCGAGCTCTTTTCAACAATATGTTCGTGTAAAATTTAAATCTCAGACCATGGTTAGTTTATAATTAAGGTTTTCAACCAATACTCATTCCTGTCTTTTTAAATCCGCGCTAGTTCATGGTGAAAGCTATCGACCGCTACTTTCACTCCATTTTCCGCTTTTACCTGACTGCTTAAAGTTTTTAGTCTACTTTGAAACCCATAATTGCCAAGGGTTTCCCGCAAAGCTAAAGACAAGGTTTCCACCGAGAGACTTTTCATAGATAAAGGTTTCGTCCCTACTCCTAATGCTTTAAGTTGCTTTCCCCAGAATAATTGATCGAAAAAAAACGGGATTATAATCGATGGAATACCCGCTCTTATTGCAGCCGCAGTGGTACCGGCACCGCCATGATGAATGATGGCAGAAACCCTGGGGAATAACCAAGCGTGAGGAATTTCACTAGACACGAATATTTCATCGTTTAAGGACAATTCCTCTTTATTAAGATCGCTCCTACCAGTGAGAAAAATCCCACGTGTCTTCGTTTTCTTTAAAGCCTCAATAGAAAGTCGTATCGTATTTTCAACACGATTATCGTTCATACTACCAAAACCAAAACACACGGGAGGAGGCCCGCTTTCAAGAAAATCTAGAAGATCTGAAGAAGGACGCCAATCTGTAGAAGAATCGTCCAAAAACCAGTATCCCGTCACATACATTCGATTTCCCCAATCGGATGGTTTCGGAACAACAAGTGGACTGTATCCGTTGAATATAGGATTATTTTCCCCATTGAATTGCTTGAAATGTCCCCAGAATGGAACAGAAGACAACCCTAATTTTTTTCGCCAGCGGACAAAGTAAGGCCTGATGAATCCCCACAAAGACTGCTCCGCCAATATATAACTTGCCTTGTTAATAAACTCCATATTCAAAGAGTTCGGCGAAAACAAAACACTTGGAAAAGTTCGGGTTCGACTAAGTGGCTGCATACAAATAGGGAAAGCGGGAATATCTAAGTCTTTTGCGAAATAATAAGCAGGCAAAGCCAAGATCGAATACAAAACCACATCCGCTCCCTGACAGGCGGACCACAAATCAGAAAAAATCCGGTCAACTACAGGCTCAACCACGCTTCTTCGTTGGCAAAGCATACGTATGGGACTTAACTCTTCTTTCAACCGACTTCCGCCAGGCTCCATTTCAAAAATTTGTCGAAAACTATTTCGAATAGGAAAGAATCCCAACCCCTTTTCAATAATCAAATCCTTATAATCAACCGGCGCAGCTATCTTTACATCATGTCCAGAAGCCTGAAGACCAAGCCCCACGGCAATGCAAGGTTGAACGTCGCCTCGTGTTCCAAGTGTCGCAATGGTAATTTTCATAATTACAGATCAAGAGTTAAAAAAAACATTATCTGGACGAGTCGTGCCTTTGCTCAGGCACGACTCTAAAGTGTAAGCAAGTTCTTTATTATTCGGCGATCTAATGAAACTATCATGGTTACCTGGAATTAACATAATTTCAAGAACTTCTGCTATTTTATTCCACTTTCTTTGCCATGGATAAAATCGCGATGACGCTTTATTTCCCTCAATAATAGTAACTTTTCCAGGATAAGAGACAGGCTTATAACCGGCCAAACTTTCCAAGTGAATCTTCAATCCTTCATCCATGAAAAGCGCTCTTAGAATTCTTATCATACTGGATTGATTCTGTTTTTGTTCTGGAAGAAATAGAGGAGCAATTTTCACAAGAAAGCGATATATCCACTGACCGAATGCCCCATGAGTGGCTGGCGTTCCTAAAATCACAAGCGCCTGAATTTCTTCGCCAGCCGCTTTCAATTGTTGAGCCATTTCAAATGCCAATATCCCTCCTGCGCTATAACCGCCAAGACAGTAAGGACCTACGTCCTGCACTGTTCGCAAATTCGCGACATACAATGCCGCAAGACTTTTAATATCAAAAGCGCTAACAGTTTCATCTCTTAGGGGCGGCTGTAGGGCATAAAAGGATCGCTTCATTTTTTCGGCAAGTTCCCTAAACGCGAGTACATCGCCATAACCTGCCGTCACGCAAAAAAAGGGTGGAAGGCCATTTTTTATCTGAATCTCAACAAGAGTTTTAGAAGTCACTTTACCTAAAAGTTTTTTAGACTCGATATATCTTCCCAACCTTTTAAGGGTCCCCTTCTGAAAGAGAGTTCCTGGTTGAATTTGGACATTAAACTCTTTTTCCAAAAGACAGATAAACTCGATTGCCTGCAAAGAATCTAAACTTCTTTCGAAAAAATTGTCATCGACGCTTATTTCTTTCCCACCCATCAATTGTTTCCAGATTTTCACAAGAGACATTTCTATATCGTTTACGGGTTTGCTCGAACCTATTTCACTTTTAAGAGTATTATCTGGTTTTGGTAAAGCCTTTCGGTCGAGTTTTCCCCCTGGGGTATATGGAAATTTTTCAACAGGTATTACAAAATGGGGAACCATGTGAACCGGAAGTTTCTCTTTTAGAAAAACCTGCAAGTCTGCTGATTTATCCGCATTCTTGTTTTCTGCTGATTTTGTGAAATAAGCCGCCAATTGTTTTCCATGAAGCCCATTGCCTGTCATGACCACAACAGCTTCTTGCACCAAAGAATGTTCTCTGAGTACAGCTTCTATTTCCTCAAGCTCGATGCGGAATCCTCTGAGTTTGACCTGTTGGTCCATTCTACCGAGAAACTCTATATTTCCATCAGCTCCCCAGCGGGCGAAATCCCCTGTTTTGTATAAACGATCGTCCTCTTTGCTAAATGGATTAGAAATAAACTTTTGTCGCGTTAAATCAGGCCGGTTTAAATAACCCCTGGCAAGCCCCACACCTCCGACACATAATTCACCAATCCCACCTACTGGGAGGGGTAGAAGATCGTCATCTAGTATATAGAGTTGAACATTGTCGAAGGGACGTCCTATAGGCGGTTTTCCGGTCCTCCCATCATACTCCCAAGTACACGCACAAACGGTGGATTCAGTTGGACCGTAGGCATTAATAAATCGCCTTCCTTTTCCCCATTTTTTAGCCAATTCAGCAGGACA
>JAYOZP010000046.1:10185-34042 GCA_038154245.1 Nitrospinales bacterium
CCTCCCCTGCCGTTACTAAAGTTTTAAGTGAAGGCAGAGGATTTTCAGGAAGAACGCCCAACGATGATGGCGGCAAAGTAAGGTGGGTAATACCATATTTATTTAGAGTTTGGATTAGATCCGGACCAGGCATGATCTCATCTTTAGGCGCAATGATGAGCGTGGCGCCTGAACCAAGCGTTATAAAAATTTCCCAAACGGAAGCGTCAAAACTGAAAGAGGAAAATTGCAGCATCTTACTTTCAGGCTTAACAAAAAGAATACGCGCCTGGGTTTTTATCAAATTACAAAGTCCCCTATGGGCGATCATCACTCCTTTGGGTTTTCCGGTGGACCCTGAAGTGTATATGACATAAGCAAGGCTATCTGGACCTACTTCCGATAAGGGATTACTGGTACTTAAATCACTCCATACATGTTGATCTCTATCGAGACAAATAGATTCTCCACAAACCTTGGGCAAAACAGATAAGAGTTTTTCCTCGGTCAAGACTACTTTCGCCTCCGAATCTTCAAGCATAAAAGTAATGCGCTCTTCTGGGTAAGACGGGTCAAGAGGAACGTAGGCTCCTCCCGCCTTGATAACAGCCAAAATTCCAATTAGCATGTCGATAGAACGGTCGACGAAAATACCGACAAGGGTTTCTGAGCCTACCCCGCGCGATGATAAATAACGCGATAGCTGATTAGCCTTATCGTTCAACTGCCGGTAAGTAATCTGCTGATCTCCATATACAGCCGCCGTTTTTTCAGGAGTTTTTTTTGCATGCTCTTCAAAAAGATGATGGGCAAGCCCGGAAGGAGTTTCCGTTTTCGTTGAGTTCCATATTTCAAGGATGTCTCGTTTTTCTTTTTCGGGAAGGAGTTCGAGTTTTCTAACTGGAACATTTGGATGGAGCGACATCTCTTCCATAATGAGCAGGACACGTTCTTTTAGATATTCAATCTCTTCTTTGTCAAATGCTCGGAGGTTATAGGAAAAGTCTAGTCGGATATCTTCATCTTTCCGGTATTCTTTGAGAGCTATTGATAGCGCGTTTTTCTGAAACCCATTTGAATAGGTAACAGCCTTCGCAGTAGCTCCATTGAAATGCATATCGTAATCATTCTTTTCATAGGATACCGTTAAGTCAAATAATTGCCGACCATTCTCCTTATATATCCCGCAAAGCTTATTAATTTCACTGAGTGGCAGGCGCTGGTAACGATACGTGCGCTTTAGCTCCTTGCTGATTAGCTGTAAAAGTTCAGACGTGTCCAAATCAAGTCCGAAACGGAAGCGTATCGGGCTAACGCTGGTAAAGAGTCCAATGATTTTTTTAGACTCTGCGGTGGTACGGTTCGAAACCGGAGCTCCATAAACAAAGTCTTCTCCTCTTCCAACCCGGAGGAAACAGGTATACAAGGCTGCAAGGAGTAAATGATAAGGCGTAACTCCCTGATTCTCACAAAAATTCTCTAGAGACTGATACAGTGTGCGTTTAATCCAAAGAGATGAAAAACCTCCTTCAATTGAGGCAGAACCCTCAGCTTCTACATGACTAGTAGCTATCAAAGGCTCAGGTAGATCGCTATAGATTTCCTTCCAAAAAGTTTTACACTTCTCAAATTTTTTCGATTGAACAAACTCCTGATCGGCATGTATGAACTTCTGGTATGAAGTGAAGGTAGAACTCCCGTTACTCTTTTTAAGTATATCGTTGTAAGCATCGGCAAATCGATGACTCATTATAAGAGTAGACAGACCATCGGCAATCAGATGATGTTGATTGGTAAAACAGCAGTAAGACTGATCCGATAATTTGATCAGTGCGTAACGGACAAGAAATTGACCATACAATTCAAACGGTTTGACAAACTCCTTCCGCATCCAAGCTTCAGCTTTCTGCATGGGATTTTCTTCTACAGAATAATCTATAAACGGGAGGTCGAATTCGGCATTTCCCCTGATTTCCTGCATTGGAAGAGAATCGCCTTTATGTAATACGATCCTCAAGGCATCGTTTTCCTGCACAACCCTTTGCATGGCTTTTTCAAAAATACTTCGGTTGATTTCACCATCAACTTTCAGATAACCGCCAATATTGTAAAGAGACACACCTGGATGCATAATCTGGTCTAGCCAGATGTCTCTTTGGTTGGAAGTGAGAGGAAAAAGAGAGGACATTGCTCTATTTAGAGAATTTCTGACAATACAATATATTCACCCTGATGAAGCTCGTCTTTGTGTTCCTTTGCAAGATACCGGGATCTGAAAGTATCAGTCGAAGCTGCCTCCAAAGTTTTAAAATCATGTCTGGTTAGAAACTCCGAAACATCTTCTCTCTCAATCACCCATTTTAAAGGCTCCTTTTTGAACCATAGATAAACATTTAAAAGCGGACCCGTGTTGTTCGCAGGGCTGTCCTTGGGCGAAAGGGCAGTGAATACGAAACGAGTACCGCTTCCCGTTAGTTTTTTGAGCGATTCCAAAAGTATGGTCACGTCCTTAACTAGCAAATACATGAGAACGCCTTCGCAAATGAAATGAGTAGGACGCGACGAATCGAACGCTGGAAATTCGCTCAATGCATCCAGAAGATTCTGTTTGCTGAAATCGACGGCGAGCAAGTTCAAATTTTCGGGTATCTGCCCATCTCCAAACAAAGCTTGAGACTTCATAGCATTGGTAGCAGGATGGTCAATTTCGATAAAATTTACATCGGGGAATTCTTGGTGCAGGCGGTATGCCAGAGTATCGAACCCGGCGCCTAGACTGATAACTTGCGTTTTACCATTTGCGATAGACTCACGGGTTGCGTCTTCAATGAACCGTTTACGTAAAATATAATGAAGCGTTATCCCAGGCAGCAACATCTTTTCCGCTATCGGGACTATTATTTTTGTCAAAGGGTTGTCCAATTGGCGTAACATTTTTTTCCCTTTTTCAGAAGCAGAAAGTATTTTTTGACCCACTTCAACAACTTTCTCATCAACTAGATAATTATGACGAGGATGCTTGGAAATATACAAAAGGCCATGCAATACGGTGAACGCGGTTGAACTTGCTTCATTATCTTTCATGACAATCCTCTAATTAAAATCTGAATAAATTTTCAATGAAATAATCTCAACTGATAAATTATTTTTCCTCTATACTCTGCGGTCTTTCTTTTTTTACAATCAAAACCATAAGCGCCGGAGTCAAAGTAAATTCAGCTAGCAATGCAGTGAGGATAGTGAATCCGGTTAGAAAGCCAAAGTTAAAAAGATTACTCATGGAAGCAAACATGAAAATAAAAAATCCGGAGGAAAGAATCAAACTAGTAAATAGAACCGCGCGCCCTGTAGTCTGCAGAGTTTGATGGACCGCTTCACGCGGGTCCCCCGATCTCTCATAATATTTTGTGAAGTTGTGCATGAAATGAATGGTGTCATCCACGACCAATCCAATCGCTATACTTCCAATAAGAAGCGTGAACGCATCCAAAGAAAGGCCGCACCATCCCATCATCCCAAGTGTAATAATTATAGGGAGCAGGTTAGGAATCATACTAAATATTCCAAGTCGAACATTTTTCATCACAAAAATCATTAAAACAGCAATGACAACGAAGGCGATCAAATAGCTTTTCACCATGCTAGAGGACATGGCGGTAATAGTCCTCATAAGGATGGCCACAATACCCGTTACCGTTATCTTGGCGGCACTCCCGAATGTTTCATTAAATTTTTCTTCGACATGTTCAATGAGTTCCGTGTACTCAACGGCATCAAGAACTGGGAGCTTCATGGTAAATCGGGCCAGGGAAAATTGTTTATCCACCACATCTTCCAGATCGTCCGTTCCGCTGTTTTCAAACATTAAAAATTCCTGCGCCACCAAATTTTTGTTATCTGTGATAACGCGAAATTCTATTCTGTTTTCGTTCAACGCCTGATGAATCTCCTTTAATTGATCAGACACTGACGAGGCATGCCCAACGAATACTTTTCCCGACTGATAATTTTCCATGTACTGGGCAAGCTCATCCAGCTTAGTTAAAAGCTCAGGTTCGTACCATCCGTTTTCCTTTTCCGTGTCCACCAGAACTTCCAGTGAGTTACTTCCTCTGAGATTCTCATCGATGACTTTTGTATCTCCTCTGACTTTCTGTTCATCAGGGAACCAAGTGAGAGGCGCATAGGAAAAACCTAGCTTGAACGCTCCCGCAATGGAGAAAATAAACAGGATAAAACAGGCAACCATTATCCCCTTTGGATTACTTATAGAAAAATCTGCAATCCGGGTAATAATTTTGTCTAATTTTTCCCCCTTCTTTTTATTTATTTCCTCATCACTTTCTTTAGTACTTTTCTCCTGACGAAGCGGAAGTACGGTCAGCAATGCCGGAAGCATGACAACGCTAAAAAGCATAGCCAGCATAACGCCTATCGGCGCAAAAATTCCAAGATCGGCAATCGGGGCGATATCGGAAGAAATAAAAGAAGCCAAGCCTCCCGCAGTAGTGACGCTAGTCATGACAATGGCCCCACCTGAGTGAGACATCGCATAAAGGATAGAATCATTTTTGGAATATCCAAGCCTGAAATGGCGATAGAAAATTGTAAGCACATGCACAGAATCCCCCACACCAACAGCCAACAAAAAAGAGGGTAGAATCTGGGTCGGTACTTTAACGGGCACTCCAGCAATAGCCATAAGACCGAAGGTACAAACTAGTGAGCAAATAACCACTAGCAAAGGAAGAATAACCCCACTCCACCTGCGAAAAAGAATAAAAAGGAATACCCCGATGATTACTAATGATAAGTTCATAAAAAGCCCCATATCTTTTTGCATATTGGCTTTTACCACGTAATCGATGATCGGCGTCCCTCCCATATAAAGCGGGAATTCTGGCCCTTGATAATCCTTAATAACTTTTTCTACAGTCTCCACAATTTCGTTGATCTCAGCCTCAGAGAGTTGATGGCGTTCGACAGGCGGTTCAGACTTCTCTTCCAATTCTGACTCTGAAAAATCGTCTCCTTCGTCGAAGCCAGAAAGCAAATCAACTTCCTCCTCACTCGTAAGGCTTTGAGAAACACCCACTGGCGACGAAAAATTTAAAGGTTCAATAACCACTGTGGTGAAACGAGCGTCTTTGGAGAGCAATGAATTTTCATAAAGAGGATTGGCCAAAGCCCTTCGTTTTAAATCCGCCAAAGCATTAGCGTCTTCGGGCCAATCTTCCATGAGATCCTCAACGACTAGTTCATCCTCTTTACCTTCTGTGGAGCGCGCGTTGATAAGGCTAGTCACTTCTTTTACATGCGGAACTTCTTTTTCTAACTCTTTATGAAAATCCCTCAACCGGTTCAGAAATTTTAGATCAAAAACCTCAGGAGGATTTATGGCTATGACAATTAAGTCATCTCGTCCAAACTGCTCCTGAAATTCTCTATATTTCAAAAGAACAGGATCATCCTCATAAAATAACGCTTCGGTAGCAGTCTGCATTTTCAAATTAGGCGTTTGCGAGAGAAGAGCTACCGTAAAAAGAAAAATAATTCCCAATATTATTTTCGGATAACGGCAAATAAAACGAGCGCTGGAATCAAAATACGAGGTTTTGTTTCCTTCAACAGACATACAAGACTCCCAAACCGGAGATTAGATTAACTTTGAGGGTTAACATTACCACTTATCAAATTATTTAACAAGGAGTTATAGAGCTTTAATTAATCAGAATGATTTGAAAAGAAAAAGCTAAGGAAGAAATTCTTGGAGAATAACTAATTGAATTTAAATGAAATAGCCTCAAGGGGAATCAAACACCGTCGCACTGGTGTGGTTTCCGGCGTGAGAGCGAGGGAACAGGGTTAACCTAAGCGCAAACGATCACCCTAACAATTTTGTAACTCATTTGATTTAAGTAAGTCACAAACGCCTATATAATTTACTCACAGAATTAAATATCTTAATACTGTGGGTTAAAAATAGATTATTTAATTTGATTTATCCTTTTCCATAATAAATCTGTAAGTAACTGATAGCGCGCCAATAATAAACACTGTAAGTAGTGACTGTAAAATGACAACGATAAGGTTAAATATTAAGGAATCCTGAACGAATGCACCAGCCATTAAAAATGAAAACAACATAGCTAACACCATGGGAATGGAAAATAATATGGGAACCATAATCCCAATGAGTATCATTAATCCTTCATGCTTATCTGTTAGCTTCCATGATTCTTTAAGGCCTATCCTCCGATCAATTGCAATGGCAGGAAATACTAAGGGTAATCTAATATTTAAATAAATACCTACCACCCACAAGACGATTGCAGAAATAACCCCAAAAATATAGCCTTCGCCTTTCCCAGTAAAAATAAGGAATGAGTATATTCCCAAAAAAATAAATAAAGCAGGGATCGCAATCAAAGCAATTACATGTAATAAAAACCAAGTTTCTCTTTTATTCCATTTTAACGCCCCCCATTCAGGTACTGAGTCGGGACCCAGCAACAAAACTCTATGGATAGTGATAGCAAAAATTACTTGCACCCCAAAAGACAAACACACTGAAAGAGATAAAAACCAGACATTAGGTAGAAAATTTGAAGCCAAAGATAATACACAACTGACTATAAAAGGAATTAATAAAGCCTTTGCTAATATTCCACGATAAAAATAAATACTTTTTATCGCTTCTTTAATCAATCTAAAGAAAATAACCAATTTTATTTTTTCTTAGCATTTGCATTTGTAATTAAGCTAATTATCTTCATGTTTTTTTGAAATTAATATATCTATAATAAATATTCAAGAAAACCAGACTTTTTCCTAATCAAAAATAAAGATAAATAAACCTTTTCAAATAGCATTAATTTTTCTCCTTTCATTAACCATATTTTCCACACTTGCCTATGCTGACAATTTACAAGATGGAATTGCCGCCTATAAAAACGGCAATTACAAAACAGCATTAAAATTTTTTAAACCACTAGTGGAAAAAGGTAATGCAAAAGCACAAACAAACCTTGGAATTATGCACTATGAGGGACAAGGAGTAATACAAGACTATAAGAAAGCAGTTAGGTGGTATTCACTTGCTGCAAACCAGGGTTAAATAGAAGCGCAATCAAGCCTTGGATGGATGTGTAAAGAAGGAAAAGGTATAATTCAAGATTATAATAAGCACAGAAATGGTTCAACATTGCCGCTGCAAACGGAGATAGTGGAAGTAGAAACCAAAGGGATGAAATTGAAAAGCAAATGACTCCCAAGCAAATAAAGGAAGCCCAGAAATTAGCTATAGAATGGATGGAATCTCACAAATAAATAATAAGTAGTCAGACCAAATAGCCCCAAGGGGAATCGACCCCAGTCACACACGTGTGGTTTCCGGCGTGAGAGGCCGGCGTCCTAACCGCTAGACGATGGGGCCATGCAATTGGTGAGAATCTAACTTATCTTAAAATCCGTCGCGGTTCATAATTGGCAGGCCGCCGGATTTTCGGTTTTTGCGTTTTTCTTGTCGTATCGCTTCTTCCGCTTCTAAATCGCAATTATTAATCTATCTAACCTAAAAACTGAACGTTTCCAATTCAGGTTAGTTTCAGAAGATATCACACAGAAAGTAACCTTTTCATACGTTGCCTCATAAATACCTTCATGATATATTTAATCATGGCTACCGAAAAACACATCCATCCTACAGAGAAACTTAACATTACCCTTCCTCATGAAATGATCCAAATGATTCAGGATAAAGTAGGGTCTGGGGATTATTCATGCAAAAGCGAAGTAATTCGCGAAGCCCTTTGGTTGCTCCAAACACAGGAAACTGTTCAGGCTGGAAAACTCGCTGCGCTTAAAACAAAAGTGAATCAATCGATTAACAGCAATGGTCCATCATTAAATGCAGAAGAAGTTTTTGAACGTCTTAAAAAACGCCATTCTCAATCAGGAACGTAATTAGTGAGGCTGTTGTTCCGGCCTGAGGCGGTTACCGACCTTGAAGAGATTCACGATTATATTGCTGAAGACAATCTGAATAAAGCTAAAGACTTTATTGCCTTCCTCCGTAAAAAATGCCTTTTTCTGGCTGACAACCCTTTTACTGGCCGCGCAAGGCCAGAAATTCGCCATGATCTTAGGAGTTTCCCCGTTCAGCGTTATTTGATTTTGTATCGCATTTTGGATGAAATGGTTGAAGTCGTAAATATCATTCATGGATCACGCGATATTGAAACATTTTTAGAAAATCGATAAATTGGAACCTTGTTGCCAATTTTTTCTAAAGTTCAACTTATTATAAAATTGCTCAAAGCGCCGAACCTAACAAACAAAGGATACTGGTCACTTTAAGAGACGTGAATCCGTTGCCCTTTCCTTGTTCTAGGGCAAAACAATGGTTATCTAATGAAGTGTAAATTGTTTAAATGAGTAGCCCCAAGGGGAATCGAACCCAGTCACACACGTGTGGTTTCCGGCGTGAGAGTTCGAAGGAATACAATTTAATAACCGCTTGACTTTATGCCTGTTGCTTCGCTTCTTCTTTAAAATCAAGGGATATCGACAATTCTGAGTATTACGAGGAGTCCGGTTGTTTACGAGGATTAAGGTCCTGTTGGCTACAATATGGTCACAATTCCGATAATCGATATATCACCCTTCCTACCCGACCAACTGATTCTTAATAGGTTGGCAAAAGATTTGAATTTGCCTGTCGGTTTCAGAAAATTCTACAGATAAACTATATTCAGAATATCCCTAGACTTAAGGAAATGACCTATATTTGCCCAGCTTTTCCTTTTTTATCCAGAGAAAAAAAAGAACGATAAGTAAGGAGGAGATTTCTATAATGGTTTAATTAAAGTCATAATTGGATTTCCGAATTTTAACAGAATATTTGTCCTTACTTTTTAAACTAAACGGACCACTTTTAACTAACGGGGAACAAATAAATTTCCTAGACAACCACTTTGTTTCTTCCAGTAGCCTTGGCTTGGTTGAGGTTTTGATCGGCCATTTTGATGATCCAATCTTTTTATATTTCACAAGACTTATAAGAAATCTATAACGTAAATGGGGTTTTGCCTCTAAGAAGTTTTTCAAGGCAAAATCTCTCTCATTAGTTTCATAAATATGGCAGCCAAAAATTTAAAATTAGTCGCCGGAGATTCTTCGTTCCCTTATAATATTCACTCGTTCTAGCGCTTTGGAAATTCCTTCCATATCGAAATTTTTCAGCATTTGCCTGAGACACTCTGAAAGTTTCTTGAAATCTATATTGGATCTGTCTATTTCATCAAGAACTCTCTCAATGTGCGATAAATGGTAAATCTCTGCCGCGTCACTCAACTTCTGATGAATTGCTTCTGGCAACGAAAACTGAGCAAAATCCAGATCCAATATTTGAAGCGATTCTTCAGCTGTGACCTCCCCTTCCTCATAAACAAATTCAACTCCCAGAAGGTTAGACAGGCAATCGAATATTTCCTCTTGGTTGAAGGGTTTGGATATATATTCATGGAAACCCAAATTTAAATAATGATCCAGCCTGCGGTCTAATGCGGAAGCGGTGATCGCTACTATTTTGAACCGGTCTTTGCCAAACTCCTCCTGAAGAATTTTGGTGGCTTCTTCGCCTTTCATAACAGGCATGCGCATATCCATAAAAATGATATTCGGGTTAAGCTTTCGCGCTTGTTCCACCGCTTCCTTACCGTTCTCCGCTTCATAAATTTCTACCCCGATATCCTCTAAAAGTTTTGAAACTACTTCGCGATTTTCTTTAATGTCGTCTACTATCAAAGCTTTCACTTCATGTCCAGAGGCTAAATGGAGTACTTTAGAGGCTTTTAAATGGGAAAGGCTTTTTTGCTTTCTGGCCTCCGGCAGTTCCAATGTAAAGTAAAAATGACTGCCTTCTCCCATTTTCGATTCCAATTTGAGTTCTGAGCCCATTAGCTCGAGCGTCTTTGAACTGATAGCTAAACCCAATCCGGTGCCTCCTTTTTTGGCCCCGCCTTCTTCCTGGCCGAAAGCCTCAAAAATCTTGTCCTGGTACTCCCATGCAATTCCAGGACCGGTATCCCTAACGCTAAACTGGTACCCATTATTATCTAGGGCGTTTACCAAAAGCGACACCTCGCCGGATTCCGTGAATTTAATGGCGTTGCCCAAAAGATTGATCAGAATTTGCCGTAACTTATTTTCATCCCCGGATACCCAAACAGGTTCAGAAAATTCATTAGAAACCCATTTCAATCCTTTTTCCTGGCAACGGAGTTGAAATAATACTTTCAAATCGGCGATTAAGTCTGCAAGATTAAAACTGGCAAGGTTTAGCTCCATTTTTCCCGCTTCAATTTTGGATATATCAAGGATTTCATTGATCAGCGACAGGAGATTTTTACCCCCGTTATCTATTGTCTTAATAGCATTTTGGGTATCTGCGTCTAAATCTTTTTTCCGCAAAAGAATCTGGGAATATCCCAGAATCGCGTTCATTGGAGTTCGGATTTCATGACTCATATTCGCCAAAAAAATAGATTTGGCGCGGTTCGCTGATTCTGCTTCCTCCCGCGCCTTTAAAATATTTTCTTCCGCCTGCTTGCGTTCGGTGATATCCCGGACGATGCCGCTGAACAACCGTTGCTCTCCCACAAAAACCTCGCTGATGGCCAATTCCAAGGGAAACGTCGTCCCGTCTGCGCGTAAGCCAATCACCTCCCGACCCAAACCGATGATTTTGGCATTACCGGTATTAAGATAATTCTGAATGTATTGATCATGCTCTGTATGATAGGGCTCAGGCATCAGCATCTTCACGTTTTTCCCAATAACTTGATCCCGAGTATATTGGAAAATTTTCTCTGCCGCCGGATTAAAGGTTTGAATGATTCCATTCTCGTCAATGGTGATGATACCGTCCACTACGTTGTTCAAAACTGCTTCCGTCTGGGCCTTCTGATCCAACAGTTGCGTTTCAAATTGGGACCTACGGTTTTCGTTTCTCAAAACTTGGATCAGGTTTGCAGCTGAAATGATCATAGGTTGTATAAATTGGCATATATCCTCATCGTAACCTTGAGGGCGATTGGCAATTCCCACCATACCCACGAGTTGCAAACCCACCTTGAGAGGAATTCCAAGAAACGCTTTGAGAGGCGGGTGGCCAGGAGGTATTCCTCCTGCCGCAGGATGTTCCGAAGGGTTATTGGTCAATACCCGTTCTCCGGTAGAGATGACTTGTCCAAACAAGGTCTCAAGATTATAAAATTCAAGGCCCAATTCGAAATTTTGGTCATAAAGCAATTGGGTTTCTTCGTTCCAGGCAATATTCGTGATCGCGTGAGTTTTGAGATAGGGCTGGTCTTCTTGGGTATGCAAGATCTCTCCAATAAAACCATATTCACTCTCCGTGCTTTCAAGAAAGGTTTGGAGCAATTTGTCGAACGCCTTATTTTTAGATCCGGATTGGAAAAAATTGAGTTGAATCTCATTGATTCGCTGCAGTTGCAAAAGGGTTCGCTGTTTTTCTTGTTCATTTTTAATTCTCTTATTTGCATCATCCTTTAATTTGTTGGTCGCTTCTTCGGTCAATTGTTCTTGAACCTCAATCAACGTTTCCAGCGTTTTCGCCTTATGCTTGAGAATAAGACTCTCCTCTATAGAAGCCCTCTCGGAGATTTTTTCTTTGGCCCTTTTTGTGTCGGAATGAAATACGATTCTGTCGTATGGGAAAACCGCGATTTTTACATGGAGAGCTAGAAGCTTGAATAATTCGGCGACTTTTTCAGGGATATGAGTTTTAGAGAATAAAATCATGGCGAATATATCCCCGGAGGGAAACAAGCCACCAAACCCAATAACGGATTCGATGTTATGGCGAATCACAAATTCATCCTGCGCGGGTATCATGGGACTTCCCAAGGCTTGAGGTACATAGAATACGCCATAAGTTTTTTCAAGGTCGTCCAATAAAATTTCAGGGGAAGGGGTGACTACCTTGGGGGTTTCCAAACCCAATTGCCGGATCAAGTTAACGATCATAGGAAATCGTTCGACGACATCCGAATTTGGTAAAGGAATAGCCTGGTGGCCCACGGATTTTTTCCTGGAGTTCCAATTGGAATGTTCCCCCGTCGAACCCATAAGAGTCAAACATTTTAAATTGGATGTAAGCTGATCATTCTCTATAAGTTTTGCCGCAAATTCCTTTTGGGCTTCCTCCAGGCTGTTAAAGTCATGAGTCTTAAAAAATCGAACCAATGCAGTGGCTTTATTTGGGGATTCGCCATCAACCAATTGGTTAAAAATGAAATCAGTTATGTTTTGGGAGACTTCCTCCAAACACATTCCGCTCTCACCAATTTTCCGAATCCGCCGACCCATTTGAGAAATTTCGGCCAGGCTGAGGTTGTTCAAATCGAACATGGATTTCCCTTTTTGGAAAAGACTTAGATAATTGATAGATATATACTAAATTTAACAGCAGATAATAAAAAATTACATAAAAAAAGGAGCAATTTTTACACCAAGTTAAAATCTTATATGCTCATGTATCTAAAGGATTTTTAATTATATCCCAAAATAATTTAAGGATTTATCATATAGAAATAAAATAATAGTTATTTAAAAAAACTAACAAACCTAGTTGCAGTAAAAGATAAGAAATAAAACTGTTTCCGGCCTGCAGGCCGATTGCCCAAAAATATCGGCATTTCGATTCAAAAAAGAGACCGTAACTTTTTTCAGTTCAATAGGTTAGAAGAATTTTAAGAATTTTGATAATCGTCAAATATGAACTATTGGAGGAAAAATTGGCTACAAAATGGCTACAGTCGATATTGAAGAAAAAATGGCAAGATTTAAATATATGTTTTTAAATGAGTTATGGTAGCCCCAAGGGGAATCGAACCCCTGTTTCCGGCGTGAGAGCGAGAGAACAAGGTTAACCTAAGCACAAACGACTTCCCTATCGCTTTTGTAACTCTTATGAATTTAGTGGGTTACACTCGCCTCTCCGATTCTTTCTAAAATCAAAATATCCGCGTACTGTGGACCAAAAGTGGACCATTTGTTTTGACAACAGGCAACTAATTACCAAAAGCTTGCCCTACTTATGGTATCTGCTAAAATAGAAAAAGTGACTCAGGTTTCAATAAGACTTTAAATTCTTTAAACATGAACAATAAGGTAAGGCTATGACAAAACTTCGCGAAATCGAACAAGCAATATCGAGTTTGCCTCCGAAGGACCTGGCTCAGTTCAGGATATGGTTTGAGGGTTTTGATGCGGCTCTATGGGACAAACAATTTGAAGAGGATGCGAAAACCGGAAAACTAGACGCTCTTGCAAAAAAAGCCATTTCCGATTTCAAAGAAGGCCGTTTCAAGGAATTATGAAGTATTATGCGAGTCCTTCCTTTTGGGAGCTTTATGAAAAGCTTCCGAAATATATTCAAAGTTTAGCGAACAAAAACTTTGATCTTCTTAAAGCAAACCCAAACCATCCATCATTGCATTTTAAGACGGTTGCCAAATACAGATCAGTAAGAGTTGGAACAAAGTACCGTTCTTTGGCCGTTGAAGTTAAAGACGGACTCTTATGGTTTTGGATTGGAACTCACGCCGAATACGATAAGCTACTAAAAGAATAGCCCCAAGGGGAATCGAACCCCTGTTTCCGGCGTGAGAGGCCGGCGTCCTAACCGCTAGACGATGGGGCCGGGCTGTTATATTAAATTTGGAGAGAGCTTTTTATTCTTAATCTTAAAATCCGTCGCGGTTCATAATTGGCGGGCCGCCGGATTTTCGGTTTTTGCGTTTTTCTTGTCGCACCGCTTCTTCCGCTTCTAAATCGCGTTTATTAATGCCTTTCACCAACCAAACCATCATCAAATATGACGGTATCGATAAGGAAACCCAAACCAACATAAAATTGCTGGCGGCAAACGCGCTGGGATCCGACGTTTCCGCCCCACCCTTTATGATTTTCGAAGCCAAAAAACCCATAAAAGCTATGCCCATCGACATCAAAGCAGAAAGCGAAGTTTTGTGGGATAGTTCGTTAAAATAAAGTCCCGGAAATAACTTGAACTCGGTTACATAAGATCCTATCAATGCAAAATTAAACGCAAAAAACAGAAAAATAATCAGTAAATCGCCATTGATCACTGCCATAGTGCCCATTATCATATAAAGAGGAGCAATCAACGCGGTAAGAAATGGATTTGTATTTTTGTCTACGGTCATTTTTTATTCCTAAAAAAAACGGCCCGGGCGTTTATCGTAAACCTCATAAAAATCAGAGGTTCGACTATTAAACGTTTCCCGAGCGTCAAATTTTCTCTTTTTGAAATATTAGTTTGATCTTTTTACCCTGTCAAGATAAATTGGTTAAAGCTTTGGCTTATTTCCGGTTGCAATTCGACCCGGTTTAACATTGAAAAACATCGAATTATGCGGATAATCGCCGGTTCGGCTAAGGGTAATAAATTATCAAGCTTTAAAGGGGATCGAATCCGTCCTACTCTGGATCGGGTTAAAGAAACTCTTTTTAACATTTTAGGAAACAATACGTTAGACTATCGGTTCCTGGATTTATTTGCAGGCACTGGGAATATAGCTATAGAAGCGCTGAGCAGAGGGGCTAAGAAGGCTGTTTTAGTTGATATCGCCTCCGACTCCCAACAGTTGATTCTCAAGAACTTAAAAAAGTGCGGCTTTGAAAACTCTCAAAATTGGGAGTTACTAAAAATGGACGCGCTTAAATCGATATCGGCTCTCAACGCTCAAGGAAAAAAATTTGATTGGATCTATTTAGATCCGCCATTTGACGCTAATCTTTACGATAGTTGTTTATTGGAACTTTCTAACTCCACTATATTGGAGGAGGATGCGTCAATCATTGTGGAACATTTTTTTAAGGAAACGCTTGCGGATAATTATGGTTTGTTAAACCGCTATCGCGAAAAAAAGATCGGGGACTCTTGCCTCTCCTTTTATACAATTGATCAAACGTAATAAACAGTAATATTTTCTAAAGAACTAAAAAGAGGAATTGCACTTCAAAAGGCTCAACCTCCTCAAAAACAAAACAGATAAAAAGAAGTAATTTATTGAATCGGGGCGAGATCCTTCGCCGAACATAAAGGTTCGCCTCTGGATGACAAGTCGTGGGTACGGTGAGATCCAGTCATTTATCAATTTACTGAAAAACCAGTCTAAACCTAAAAGATGAAACCTAAAATAGTCATTGCAATGAGCGGAGGAGTAGACAGCTCCGTTGCCGCCGCCTTATTGAAAGACCAAGGCTACGACGTGGTTGGAATTTCCCTGCAACTTTGGAACTACAGTTCCGACACGGATAATCGTTTTGGCACGTGCTGCTCTTTAGACGACCTGGCCGATGCGCGACGAGTCGCCGATAAAATAAAAATTCCTTTTTATATATTAAATATGGAAAAGGAATTTCGGAAAGACGTTGTCGATTACTTTGTTTCTGAATATATGCAAGCCAGGACCCCGATCCCCTGCACACTATGCAACTCAAAAGTAAAGTTTGACGAACTCATGGTGAAAGCTAAAACTTTAGGTCGAGAATATGTGGCGACGGGTCATTACGCTTCTGTCGTTAAAGACGACTATGGCAGACTCATGATCAAACGCGGCGATAATCGCGTCAAAGATCAAAGCTACTTTTTATTTAATCTATCGCAAGAACAAATTTCACGCGTTATGTTTCCATTAGGAGGTATGACCAAAGAAGAAGTTCGCGACATCGCGAGATCGTTAGGCCTAAATATGGTTTCCGAAAAGTCAGAATCGCAAGAGATCTGTTTTGTGCCAAACAATAATTATAAAGACTTTATCGCCAGTCAAATTGGTCCGGAATCTTTTCAAGAAGGAAATATCGTCAACTCTGCCGGAACCGTTTTAGGAAAACATCAAGGTTATCCCGCTTACACAGTTGGACAACGGAAAGGACTTAATTTAGGCGGTTTGACGGAACCTTATTATGTTACCAAAATAGATCCCGTTAACAACGAAGTCACTGTTGGTCCTAAACATGAAGTATTAGGAGCCGAGTTTTATGCGGACCGAGTCAATTGGTACTCTCCGCCAGAAACTGCCGAGCATTTGAAAGTTCAAATCCGTTATCGACATTCTGGAGCGCGCGCCAAGGTTACTCTCCTGCCTGATAACCGCGTTCATGTTGAATTCGACGAACCGCAAAACTCGGTCGCGCCCGGTCAAGCAGCTGTTTTCTATAGAGACGACTGCGTTATTGGCGGAGGCTGGATTGAATGACGGAAGCTTTACAAACTGCCATTGAGGCTGCATTAGCTGCAGGAAAAATTCTCAAAGAACGCCGGGATAACTTTGGTCCCATTAAATACAAAAGCGAAATTGATCCGGTAACGGAAGTCGATCTTCAGTGTGAAAAAACAATCATCGACATTATTTCTTCTCGTTTTCCCGATCACGGTTTTCTCGCGGAAGAATCTCATAGGAGTAGAAATCTCTCCTCGTCTCATAAATGGATCGTCGACCCACTAGATGGAACGGTTAACTTCGCGCACGGGTATCCTTGCTATTGCACGTCTATTGGTTTGGAGAGCGATGGCGAGATAGTAGTCGGCGTAGTTTACAACCCTTCTTTAGACGAGCTTTTCACAACAGAAAAAGGAAAAGGCGCTTTTTTAAATTCCAAACCTATTAAGGTTTCAGAGATCTCCGATTTTAAAAGAAGCATGCTTGTCACTGGTTTCGCTTATGATGTGGGACATGCCGACAACAATAATTTAGACCACTTCGAAAACTTTATTAAGAGTTGTCAGGCCGTTAGACGACCGGGTTCGGCGGCGTTAGACTTGTGCTACACGGCCATGGGACGGTTTGAAGGGTTTTGGGAAATAAAACTTCACCCTTGGGATATGGCGGCGGGTAAATTACTACTAGAAGAAGCCGGAGGGAAGCTTTCACTTTTAAATGGCGACGCCTTTGATATCTATAAAAGACAAATCCTCGCCACAAATGGCCTCGTTCACGACAAAATGTTAGACATCCTCAAAAAAGGCAAACCCGCCGAAGCTCTATCTTAAACTCTTAATTGACGGGCCATTTTTCCTTCAGTACTCCCAGAGCCAAATTTGGAGGATTAATGAGAGCATACTCAAAGGGAGTATAACCGTTGTTATCCTTCGCTTGTCGATTTGCGCCATTCTTAATAAGTTCCCGGATAGTATCAACCTGCTCCCAATAACCGGCGAGATGGAGCGGCGTGCTTCCGTTTTTATCCGGAAGATTTATATCGGCGCCCTTTTTTAGTAAAAAACGTAAGGCAAGCCTGTTACCTCTTTTAGACGCCCAATGTAGAGCTGATCTACCTTTAGAGTTCTTTAAATCAATCGTAGCTCCGCGATCAAAAAGTAACTGCAATAAGTTTTCGTTTTCGTTCATAACGGCAAAATGTAACGGCGTGTTTCCTTCGCTAGATTTAGAATTCACATCGGCCTTGGAATCTAAAAACAGCTTTACAATATCTATATTATTCCATCTTACCGCTAGATGAAGAGGCGTTAAACCGTCTTCATCTTTAACGGCTATATCGGCGCCTTTGGCCAAAAACAATTTAGTCAACTTTAAATTGCCTTCAGTTGCGGATATGTGCAATGGGGCAAACCCATCGTCGTCTTTTAGATGAATATCAGCTCCCTTTTCAACCAGAAATTCCATTATCTCATTTTTACCGCTCAATATAGCTAGAAAGAGCGGCGTAATACCTTGCCCTGTTTGTGCGTTTACATTTTCTCCCTTTTCAATCAGAGCCTTAACTTTTTGAAAATCTCCAGCTTCCACAGCTTTATGTAGAGGAGTTTCATTGATCGCTTCAACAGGGCTATTGATTGATAACCCAAAAAGAATCGCCGCTAGCGTTCCTATTAATTTAGCGACAGATATGAAGTTATTTTTTTTAAAAAAAATCATCAATCCTCTGGGTTGGGATGCACTAAGTAGGTATACCCATTCAAACCCTCTCGATATAAACTAAGAAATTCGTCGGCCTCTTTTTGTGAGATTTGTCCATTTTGAACGCTAGAGATCAAAAAACCCGCCATACGCCCTTCCAACTCATCGGCGCGAAACTGAACATAATCCAAAACGTCTGTAACATTTTCACCTTCTATTATCTCCTCGTATTTCAATTCGCCTTCAGGCGTTATCGAAACATGAAAAGCATTCGTATCTCCAAATAGATTATGTAAATCGCCTAATATTTCTTGATAAGCTCCGGTAAGAAAAATTCCCAGGCGATAATTTTCTCCCGGTTTAAGCTCATGCACACGCAATGTATTTTCAGTGTTTCTATCGCCTATAAACAGATCAATTTTCCCGTCGGAATCGCAAGTTATGTCCTCTATAGTAGCGTCCCTAGTAGGCTCTTCATTCAAACGCTGCAATGGAGCCACGGGGAATACTTGATCAATAGCCCAAGAGTCAGGCAACGATTGAAAAACAGAGAAATTACAAAAATATTTATCGGCTAAGTCTTTTTTAAGATTTTTTAATTCATCCGGCAAGTATTTTAAACGTCCCGCAAGGTTTTGAATCTTACGACAAATTCCCCAATAAATATTTTCCGCTTTTGCCCGATCTTCCAATGAAAGTAATCCAAGCAAGAACTGATTGTTAACTTCTTCTTTTAAGTGTAAAGCGTCGTGCCAAGACTCAATAATATTTTTATTCGAGGTTAAAGATAGAACGTCGAACATCTCCTTCACCACATCTGGAGCGTCTTCGTTTATCTCCCCTTCGTTATTCCAATCGGGAAAAGAAGTAACGTCCAAAACATTGAAAACCAAAATAGAGTGGTAGGCTGTCATAGCTCGACCCGACTCGGAAATAATATTCGGGTGCGGTAAATCCTCTTCCTGACAAATTTCAAGGATATGATAGACAACATCGTTAGCGTACTCTTGAACAGAGTAATTAGCGCTCGACGCAAATGTAGACCGAGAACCGTCATAGTCGACTCCCAAACCACCGCCAACATCTATATATTCAATATCACAACCTTCCTTGAGTAACTCAGAATAATATCGTCCAACTTCTTTCAAACTACTCTTAATGTGTCGGATGTTTGTAATCTGACTTCCCAAATGAAAGTGGATTAATTTGATACAACTTAAAATATCCGCATCCTTAACCATCGTCAAAGCGTCCATCAACTCGATAGAGTTGAGTCCAAACTTAGACTGCTCTCCCGAAGAACCTGCCCAACGACCAGAACCGCCGCTAACTAATTTAATGCGTAAACCAATATTAGGTCGAATTCCTAATTCCTTAGCTACCTTAATAATGATTTTTAGCTCTGAAAGTTTTTCGACAACGATAAACATTTTCTTGCCAAGCTTTTGTCCCATCAAAGCCAAGCGAATAAACTGTTCATCTTTATAACCGTTACAAATCAACAAGGCCTCAGGATTATGCATAATGGCTAAAATAGCGTGTAATTCAGGTTTAGATCCCGCTTCTAGTCCGATATTGTAATTTCGGCCAAATTTGACGACTTCTTCTACAACTTGTCGTTGCTGGTTAACTTTAATGGGATAAACGCCGTGGTATTTACCTTTAAATCCATATTCCTTAGATGCTTTTTTAAAAGCATTTGCTAGTTTTGCGATACTGGAATGCAAAATGTCCGAAAATCTAATCAAAGCAGGAAGTGCATATCCTTTTTGTTTGATATCTTCAGCCAAGTCGTTTAAATCAATCGCATGTTGATTGTCCAATTGCGGTCGAACGATTAGATGACCTTTTTGATTAATTCCAAAATAACCGGCGCCCCACCCCTCTATATTATAGAGTTCCGAGGAATTCTCGATGGTCCAATTTTTCATCTATAAAAATTTCCTAAAAATATAAATTCGATATGTAGTTGAGTTTCCATTAGAATAATTATCGCTGATTTTGTCAAACTATTTCAATTTCTAAAAAGTCAATAAACCTCGGTTTTTATTGAAATTCCATTCGTTCCGGGTTGATTTTATGTTAGAGTTCTGAGGTTTAAAAATTTTATAACTCGATTGAATCGTCAATTGCTTGTGGGAAATAAAAATGAAAAAAATTGAAAAAGTGAATGTCCGAGACATCGTGAAAAAACACGGAGCTCCGGTTTATGTATATAGTTTGAACAAATTACGCGAATCCATCAACGAGGTAAAAGATCTGGCTCCTGTTGTTCGTTATGCCATGAAAGCTTGCTCTAACGTTACCGTCTTAAAAGAAATGTTGAGTAATGGAATAAAAATTGACGCCGTGAGCGTATTTGAATGTCAACGAGCCAAACGAGCAGGATTTAAGTCGAAAGATATTTGTTTCACGAGCGATGTGTTCTTTAACGCCGACGAACCAGAGTATTGTTTAAAAAATAACATCTACGTTAATTGCGGAAGCTTGGGAATGTTGGAAGAATACGGTAAAGCTTGTAAAAAAGCAGGCAAAAAATCCCACCCCGTATCTATTCGAATAAACCCAGGCGAAGGCGCAGGTCATTCAAAAAAAACCAACACAGGCGGACCCTACAGTAAACACGGCATTTGGCATCAGAACTTATCCCAAGCTAAAAGTATCGCAAATAAATATGGATTACGAATTAATGGAGTCCATACTCATATTGGATCCGGCGGCGACTTGAATCATCTCAAAAGAATTACCGGAAAACTTGTAGAATTTGCAAAAGACTTCAAAGACGTCGAGATCGTCAATTTTGGCGGCGGGTTACCTTATCAATATAATGTTGAAAAACCGCAAGAAGATATATCCAAATACAAACCTATTTTGGAAAAGAGAATCCAAATTTTAGAAAAGCATTTCGGTCGAAAAATCGAATGCGAAATAGAACCAGGCCGACGTTTTGTAGCTGGCTGCGGTTATCTACTAGGCGAAGTTCGGTCGCTCAATCACACTTTTGATAAAAAAGGTAAACGTTTGGATTATGTTCTAACCAACGTAGGTTTTTGTCATCTACTAAGGCCTATGGCCTATGGGTCTTATCACCCAATCTGGTTTGAAGGTAAAAAACTAGGACAAAAACAAGATTTAATTGTGGCTGGACCTGTTTGCGAGTCTGGCGACGTTCTAACTCAAGAAAATGAAGAACCGGTTGCGAGGAAATTACCAAAACCTTCGCCAGGCGATATCATCGTTATCGGCGGGGCAGGCGCTTACGGATACGCTATGTCGTCAAATTACAACACACAACCTTTATTGCCAGAAGTCATCGTGGAAGGAAATAAAATCACCCTCTCCCGCCGACGCCAAACCTTAAACGATATATTAAGAGAAGAAGTTTAAAACTTAATTCAAGATATGAGCTAGTCCCCTTTTGAGGGACTAGCAATAGGTTTCAAGCCATATATTACGTTCAAGGCTGTAACGAGTCGTACGAATACCATTCAGATGGATTTATGACTTGTTGCGGAGTCATTGATTCTCCTAACAACGCAACCATAGCGCTGTCGATACGATGTCCAGCCGGCCCTTCGCTCGCTCCCGGTTCATAAACTTGACCGTGGTCGCCCATCCACGCTTCCCAAATTCGATCCACATTACAATGATTGAGGAAAAAGGCAGGGTCGTTTGGAGAAGTACCCGGAGACATATCTCCGCCAATCCAAACATGAACTCGGTTGTGCAATTGAGGACCTCGGAGCCAACCTTCTAACCGGTTCCTATGACCAATAGCGCGGAAATTCCAAGGTTCTCTATCGTATAATGGTTCCTCCATCGCCTGCCGCACATGTGCTTTTCTAGGTAAATCCGAAACAGACGGGTTCTGCCCCGACGTTCTCCGTACAGGTCTCGGGTCTATTGACAAAAGTCCACCGGTAAATGGATCTTGAAATAATCGAACGCGTATTTTTCCTATTTCTCCAGATCTAACACTTCCTCTTGCTTCTCCGATATAATCGGCAGTCCATAAATCAGTTCGCCACTGCTCATTAGGATCTAATTCCCCATCATCCGCCCAATCCCAATAAGGCAAGCCAAAATCTGGATCGTCAAGAACGCGTTGTAAGTTTTGTTCCAAACGCAATAAATAAATTCTATGCCATGGCAAGAAAATCGGACCGCTGTGCGCCGCATTACCAGGCGGCAATGGAATAGCCATAGCGACAACATGCCAAAAAACGAATAAATCATACGTGGAGACTTCTTGGTTTATACCTCTAAAGTCCAAAGGAATATTATTATTTTGAAGAAACTCATAGAGGTCCCCGCTTGCAAGCCTGGCCTTTCTTCGTCTAACAAACGAACGCCTTCAACAAATTTGTTCCGAGCGGTCTCGCTAAAATTTATATTTTCACGAATTGAAGCCATTTTATCAATGCCCTCCATGTGAATGCTTCCCTTTACCCAACTCATCTTTAGGAAAGTCTGTTTGAGCGTTATCAATGATGGCTTTTGCCATATCTATGGCCGATGGAAATGAATAATTAGGAAGACCATGACAATGTATCGCTCCATCGTCCATAACTTCAATGTGCATCTTCAATGGTTTCTTATCAATGAGAATTTCATAAGTTGTTTTTACAGAGATTTCTTTGCCGCGATAACAAATATTTCGCGTAGAAGTAGAAGCTTTAGAATGGCTATGCTTAGGAGGCCATTTCAAACCCTTGGGAAGGGTTAGCTTTTCGTTTATAGACAAAGCTTTAACAAGTTTTGACGATGGTTTTGGACTTTTACTTTCCTTCACTTTCTTACTTTTTTCTTTCTTAACTTTTTTATCTTTCGTCGCCATTTTTACAATCCTTCCAAAAATAAAAAATCAGAAATCAAACAAGCGTATTTCATTAAAATGTATCGAAATCCTAATTATATTATCAGCTCGATAATTTTTCGTATACAAAAAACCTAAAAAATATAGGATATGCCGCCTGATATAAAATGATTTCAAAGTCTGTATTCTCCTAAATTAGAAAATTACTTCTTATAATTTTTAACAATTTTGCTCTCTTATAACCTATTGAAAGTTTAACAATTATTGACAAAACAAGGCAGGTTGAATACGATACTCAATAAGTTTTATAAAAACCTCAAAAATAGAGCCTTTTATTCAAAGGAAAGATATGTCGGGATTAGCCTACGTTAAAATTTTAGTGGATGACGACGACCCGCAAGCTAGAAACTTTTTGGCTCAGTATTTGGAAGAAGAAAACTGCAATGTTAAAACCGCAAGCGACGGTAAAGAAGCGTTGGCAATGTTTGTAGACTTTAAACCCGCTGTTGTTCTACTAGACATTAATATGCCAAAAATAAACGGGCTTAAAGTTTTAAAAATGATCAAAGATAAATATCCCGATGTCCATGTAATCATGACAACAGGAGTCGCTACCTTAGCCGCTACTCGGGAATGTTTAGCTAATGGCGCTTTCACTCACGTTGTAAAACCAATTGACTTTGATCAATTGCGATCCGTTATCGCGAGAGCTTTGGGGATTCAGGAAGATTGGAGTACAGCGGCGCCTACCACATATGACGAAGATCAAGATATATTGATTCAGGCAATCATCGAAGCGTTAGGCGTGAAAAATCTTGTTACGCGGAAAGAAATTATGGCGCAATACACAAAGCTGAAAAACAAAAAGTAACGTTTTAACTTAAATTAGTTTTACTCCTCTTTAAAATAACTTTCTAAAGTCTCTGAAAAATCATTTGGATCTATTGGTTTGACAACATATTCTGCAAAACCCACTTCCTTAGCCCTTTCAATTTGTTTTTGCATCGCGTTAGCGCTGATAGCAATCACAGGAATATCTTTAGAGGACCTCTAAAAATCGGAATAAATTTTTAAAAGTTTGTTTTGT
>JAYOZP010000047.1:0-33837 GCA_038154245.1 Nitrospinales bacterium
GATGATGCTCTCTATAACTCTCCATGAATTCATTGGCAATATCAATGGAATGCGATCGCTCTTTTCTAGGCGACGCTTCTAAATATAATAATTTCGGCATAAAACTCCTCCAATAAACTCCATATTTTTAGTCGTTTGGCGGTGTTAAATATATTACGGGATTGCTATTAAACGCCAACTATCCCTACTGATAAAAAATCATAACCCACCACAGGAGAAGAATAAACAGTTTATTATTTGAAAAATAATTAGGGGAACAACTTTTGGAAGCGAACCAAAAACACTAAAGGGAAAGAAAAAAGAGGGGGATAATTCAGGAATGAAACTATTGGGAAATGATTTTAAAAAACTAAATTACTGCGGTATGAACCTGAATTTCTGGACCTAAAGATTTTTGCAAAATTCCTTCGATTGCCTTTAGCGTTCCAGAAGTAGAACTAGGGCAACTACCGCAGGCGCCCTGATAATGTATATTTACAATGTGATTTTCTACAGAGTGGACTATCAAACCTCCACCATCTGCCGCTAAAGCTGGTCGTACCTTCTGATCTAACAGAGAATCAATCACAATAGCTTTTTCTTCATCGGTACGTTCAAAGTATTCTTCGGGAGTAATAGAAATTTCGCCTTTTTCGGAGGGATCGTCTCCTTCCTCATAGAACTTCAGGTTTTTTTCTATAGCGCTTTGAAGCGGCTCTACGAGATCATGCCATTCTTCCATCATAGATTTCGTAACGGAAACAAAATCTTCGTTTAAATAAATGTTTCGAACTCCCGGTAAACCAAATAAGGTTTCCGCAAAAGAGTCTCCCTCCGCCTCGTCTTTAGAGTCAAATGATTTAGTGCCCGATTTAACCACGGGTTTATTCATCATAAACTTTAAAGCGTCAGGGTTTGGCGTCGGCTGGGTATTTAATACCTTATAAGGTTGTTCGGAATTGGACATAATGGGGTCCGGTTAAATTTTTCCTTAGACAAACAAAAAAAGATCTACTAATGATTTTCCTCGAAATTTTTCGCCTGGTCAATCTTTTTTCGAAAACGATTTAAAATAAGAGAGCTTAAATAATAAATATCGTTCTTTTCAAGACAATTTCTAAACTCTCATAAAATTTATATAGTATTAGAAATCAATAAACTAGGACTCTTCTCCCTTTAAAGCTTCCGTTTGAAAATGAAGAGTTAGAGCTTCCAGCAACTCGTCAAGAGCTCCTTCTAATATCTGGGATAATTTGTGTAAAGTTAATCCAATTCGATGATCGGTAACGCGTTCTTGCGGAAAGTTATAAGTTCGAATTCGTTCGCTTCGGTCCCCGCTACCCACCTGTTGTTTCCGTTCTTTCGCCAATTCGTCTTGCTGTTTTTGCTGTTCTAAATCATATAATCGAGCGCGCAAAACCTTCATGCCTCGCTCCCTATTTTTGTGTTGGGACTTTTCGTCCTGACATGAAATAACCAATCCTGTTGGAATATGCGTTATTCGAACAGCAGAGTCAGTCGTATTCACGCTTTGGCCCCCAGGGCCCGAAGATCGGAAAACATCTATTTTCAAATCGGTAGGATTAATCTTAATATCTACATCTTCAACTTCCGGCATTATTGCAACGGTAACCGCCGAGGTATGAATCCTTCCTTGCGTCTCGGTTTCTGGAACTCTTTGAACTCGATGAGCTCCGCTTTCATACTTTAATTTGCTATAAACGCTTTTACCTTGGATACTTACGATTACCTCTTTAAAACCGCCTTTTCCAGTTTCATTACTAGCTAAGATTTCTGTCTTCCATTTCATGGCGTCGGCGTAGCGAGTGTACATTCGAAATAAATCGGCGCAGAATAATCCCGCCTCTTCCCCTCCAGTTCCGGCGCGAATTTCTATAATGACATTACGTTCATCTCTTGGATCTTTAGGTAGCAATAAAACTTTCAATCTATCAGAAATTTCCTTGATAGATTGTTGCAGTTCTTTAACTTCTTCTTTAGCGAGTTCAATTAATTCAGGATCGGTTTCGTCGCTCAAAAGCGATTCATTATCTTTTAGCTGATTAGAAGCTTTTTTATATTCTCGAAAACTATCGACTAAAGGAGAAATTTCGGAATGTTCGCGGGAATATTTCTGGAATTCGGATTGTTTGGAGATTACTTGAGGATCGCTCAACAATTTATTGAGTTCTTCGTACCGCTCCTCAACGCTCTGCAATTTGTCAAACATAAATAGCTGGAATAAGAATCAAACTTGGTTGAGATCAAATGGAAGGAAAATTCTGGGGTATCAAACGATCCCCAGAAATACTTTAGGAAGTTGTAGCGGCAGGTTCTTCCTCTGGTTTTTTTTTCTTATCCAAAGCTTTTTTAAATTTCCGGTTAAATTTATCAATTCGACCGGCAGTATCAATCAATTTTTGCTTTCCAGTAAAAAAGGGATGACACTTTGAACAAATTTCTACGTGAATATCTTTAACCGTTGAACGAGTAGCCGTTTCCGAACCACAAGCGCATTTAATTACGGTTTCATAATATTCAGGGTGAATATCGGCCTTCATACTTCCTCCACTTACGAGTTCATTGATTGTAGGAAATCCTCATTATCTTTGGTTTCCTTCAGTTTTTCAAGGAGAAGCTCCATCGTATCAATGATTCCCATTGGGAGCAACACTTTTCTTAACAACCAAACCCGCTGGAGTTCGTCTTTTCCTAACAATAATTCTTCTTTTCGAGTTCCGGAACGATTAATGTCAATTGACGGAAACACTCGTTTTTCTGACAATCTGCGATCCAACACGATTTCCAAATTACCAGTTCCTTTGAACTCTTCAAAAATAACGTCATCCATCCGACTTCCAGTATCAATCAACGCAGTGGCGACAATTGTTAAACTACCGCCTTCTTCCAAGTTTCTTGCAGCTCCAAAAAACCGTTTTGGCCGTTGCAATGCATTGGAGTCTACACCCCCGGAAAGAACTTTTCCGCTAGGAGGAACTATAGAGTTGTACGCCCTAGCCAACCGAGTAATACTATCGAGCAAAATGACAACGTCTTTTTTATGCTCTACCAATCTTTTTGCTTTTTCGATAACCATCTCGGCAACTTGAACATGCCGTTGAGCCGGTTCGTCAAAAGTAGAACTAATAACCTCTCCTTTTACCGATCGCTGCATATCGGTTACTTCTTCCGGTCTTTCATCTATTAGAAGAACAATTAAAATAACTTCCGGGTAATTTGAACTAATGCTGTTAGCAATCGATTGCAACAACATAGTCTTACCGGTTCTTGGCGGAGCGACGATTAACCCCCGTTGACCTTTTCCAATAGGAGTCATCAAATCCATTACCCGGGCGCTGTAATCAAGACCTTGCTCCGTTTCCAAGCGCAATCTTTCCTCAGGGTAAAGAGGAGTCAGGTTATCAAAAAGTATTTTATCTTTAGTTTTATCTGGATCTTCAAAATTGATCGCCTCAACCTTCAGTAACGCAAAATAACGTTCGCCATCTTTTGGAGGGCGAATCTGTCCAGAGATAGTATCTCCAGTATGCATATCAAACTTGCGAATTTGCGAAGGCGACACATAAATATCGTCAGGACCGGGTAAATAGTTGTAGCTAGGAGCTCTCAAAAAGCCAAAACCGTCAGGAAGTATTTCTAACACCCCCTGACCAAACATAAGCCCGTCTTTTTCAATTCGAGCTTCTAGTATTTTAAAGATCAGATCTTGTTTTCTGAGACCGCTATGCCCAGGAATTTTTAATTCCTTAGCTAACTTGGTTAATTCGGATATTGTTTTGGCTTTTAAAGTTTCTATATTCATATGGAATAACGTTTGTTGCGTGGAGAGCTGGGTTGGTGTTTAGTTAAAACGCTCAGGCTAAGAGGCCAACTTGATAGGTAATATTATTAAGGGGTTCCTTAAGAGATTCTGAAAAGGCGATCGGTTTAGCTTAGTCCTGCCTTAACATTTATGGTAGAAACAGGGGATCTTCTGATGCTAGCTTAGGAATCTAAGGAAAGGATAATCTCGAAAACTTTTTTTGTCAAATTTTTTTTTATTTTTTTCAAAAAATTTCCTAAAAAAGTATTGATGCCTTTAATTAAGTAAAAACCCTTTTATAATTCTCGACTCATTAAGTTTACATTAACTATAGAAATTTAATTTTTTATAGCGTTCCAAATAATTTTGCTTCTCGGAACTTACTATTACATAAGGTCTAAGAGGCGATAAATCAGATCTAGATTTCAAAAATAAATAGCATTACAATTGTATCGCTATTGTGACATAATCAGCCGAACTAACTGGTTAGTCATTAATATTACCATTTTAATTTTTTAGCAAAATAAAATCATTTAGTATGAATATTGAAGAACTGTTCAAAGAAGAGAACCAAATACCAACTCTTCCAAATGTCTTTTATGAATTTAAGGAAGCCGTTGAAGACCCTAACAGATCTTTTGACGACGTTGCAGAGATTGTGAGTCACGACACAGGTTTGACCGCACGACTATTGAAAATTGTTAACAGCGCTTTTTTTGGCTTTCCTTCGGAAATTGAAACTATTTCTCACGCCATCAGTATTATCGGAATTCAACATCTAAACGATTTAGTGCTTTCAACTGTAGTTATGGGTTGCTTTAAAGATATTCCTTCGGAAACAATTGATATGGAATCCTTCTGGAAACATAGCGTCGCATGCGCTTTAACGTCAAAGCTATTAGCGGAAAAAATCGAAATCCGCAACCCAGAGAGAGTATTTGTCGCTGGATTACTTCATGATATTGGTAGGTTGATTATTTGCAGTAAAGCGTCTACGGAAACTCTAAAAATCTTTTTCTTGATGAATAATCAAAACCTAACCTTGCATCTGGCAGAAACCGAAGCCTTAGGTTTTGACCATACCGATGTAGGAGCCAGGTTAATCCAGGAATGGAACCTTCCGCATTTTCATGAAGATGTTGTGAATTGCCATCACAATCCTAGCCAAGCGTCGTCGTTTCCTATCGAATGTTCTATAGTCCACGTGGCCGATATATTGGTTAATTCTTTGGAACTAGGCACCAGTGGCGAAACTGTAATCCAAGAATTTGACGAAGCGGCGAGCAAAAGGACCAATATTCATGACGAGTCCTTTCGCTCGTTAATCGTCGATGAAGTGAAAGAAAAATTTGACGAAACATTCCAACTTTTCTTCCAACCTGCTTAATTTTCTCTTATTCCCTAATCAAAAATAGCCTAACAAAACTTCAGTGAAGTTATTAGTCACTCCGCGTTTGTTAGCGCTAGCCCCATCATTTAAAAGGCGAGTTTCTCTTTAAAAATTATCCAAAACAGCCTTTTCGTTATTCGAATCTCAAATCTCTTCACAAATAATATTAACGGTTCTATTTTTTTAAATTTTAAACTCATTTATAACGTGTTGAATACCGCCTGATATGATACGAGTCATTTCCGCTGTCGTTGCCGATTGTTCCTCAACAGCGCTGGCTATGGTGTTTGAATAATCGTTTGTCTTATTAATAACAGCCGTTATTTTGTTGATTGCCTCTACTGAGCTCTCTGTGTCTTGCTGAATCACAACAATTTTATTACCGATTTCTTCTGTCGCCTTGGCTGTTTCTTTAGCCAACTCTTTTACCTCGTTGGCAACAACCGCAAAACCTTTGCCAGCTTCTCCCGCTCGTGCGGCTTCAATCGTAGCGTTCAAGGCCAATAAATTGGTTTGTTCAGCAATCGAATTAATTACTTTTATTACTTCCCCAATCTCGGCGCTACTAGAACCTAACTTAGTAATAATTTCGTTCGTCTTTTGAGCTTCGGCGACAGCCTCCGAGGACACCTTAGTCGCTTCGGTGGAACTAACTGATATTTCTCGAATACTAGCGTTCATCTCTTCCGAAGAAGCTCCCAAACTATTGGCTTGCTCCGATAAAGTTGTCATTGCGCCTCGTAAACTCTCAAGTAATTTTCCTAATCCCAATCCTATTTGACCCGCGTCGTCTTCTCCAGTAACAGTTAAGTCTTGCGTGAAATCTTTATCGCTCGCGGCTTTAACCACATTTAAAATCTGTTCAACTTTTTGAACTCTATCAGTAATATCTGTTGCAAATTTAACCACCTTGCAAGGTTTGCCATCCAAATCTAATATTGGGTTATAACTCGCTTGAATCCAAATCTCGTTCCCAGCTTTATCGATTCTTTTATATTCGCCCGCATCAAACTGACCTCTTCGTAGTTGTTCCCAAAACTGAGCGTACTCGTTACTTTTGGTATAAGTTGGATCGCAAAACATACTGTGATGTTTACCTTCGATTTCATCCATGCTATATCCCACTGTCGCCAAAAAGTTTTCATTCGCCGTAATAACCGTTCCGTCTAGATTAAACTCTATCACCGCATTAGATTTCCCTACGGCGTCCATCTTCCCGTGGAAGTCGGCACTAGACAGCTTTTGAGCGGTAATATCTGTTGCAAATTTTACGACTTTAAACGGGTTGCCATTCATATCATAAATAGGGTTGTAGCTTGCTTGAATCCAGATCTCGCTTCCATCTTTTTTAATGCGTTTGTATTCGCCTGCATCAAACTCCCCGCGCCCAAGTTTATCCCAAAAATCTCGATATTCTTGGCTATTTGCATAAGCACCTTCGCAAAACATGCGGTGATGCCGACCTTGAATTTCATTAAGGCTATACCCCAAGCCATTCAAAAAATTGTCGTTCGCCGTAATAACCGTTCCGTCTAATTCAAATTCGATCACCGCCTGGGACTTACTTATCGCATCTATCTTCCCTTCGAATTCAGCGTTTTTTAATTTCTGCGCGGTAATGTCCGACGCAAACTTTATGACCATATAAGGTTTACCATCCGAATCAAAAATAGGGTTGTAACTGGCTTGAATCCAAATTTCTTTCCCACTTTTCGTAATACGCTTGTATTCTCCAGAATCAAACTCTCCTCGCCCAAGCTTTTTCCAAAAATCTTGATATTCCTGGCTACTTGAATAAGAACCTTCACAAAAAATCCGATGGTGTTGACCTTGTATTTCCTCTAACTGATATTCCAAACCGTTTAAAAAGTTATCGTTTGCCGTAATAATGGTTCCGTCTAATTCAAATTCGATCACAGCCATAGACTTACCAATAGCATTGAGCTTTGCTTTTAGTTCATCAATACATTCGCCATTAGACGAACCATTTCCAAAAAAGCCAAATAACCCCGAACGATTATGACTCGGTTTTTTATGTACAGCGTTCATAATATTCTCCCTTAAAGACCTGCAAAATAATCCTAGTAATACTATAAAATAAATAGTTATTGTTAATAATAAAAGTACGCCCTTCGGTTTTTATGAACATATTTTAATCTTTTACCGAACTAAAATCTAGTCACAGTTTTGCAACAAGTGTAAATCTTTGCTGCCCTAGGCAGTTTAGTTGAAAAATCAGAGTTTATTCAAAATTTTCTAAAGCTTTTCACGCACTAGAAACCGCGAAACAGAATCCCTAAACCGAATAAAACTGACTATTTATTAATCACATTCTTGTTGACATATTAGACGAAATCAAATTATCCTGAAAAAAATCTAAAAAACTTGTTCCAAAAATTTTTTGCCAAATATTTTCGCTTTTTTTTCGCCAAGATACTATGTTCATCCATCTCAATTGCCACAGTCATTATTCATTATTAGCTGGAGCTAACGGAATCGAAGAACTTGTGAAAACCGCTAGCCGTCTGGAAATGCCCGCTCTTGCTCTGACAGACACAAACGCGCTTTACGGAGCAATCCCATTTTATCGCGCTGCAAAAGAAGCGGGAATCCAACCCATCTTAGGCGTAGAGATTAACGACCAATACCAAAAAAGAGCGGTCCTATTAGCTAAGAACATGAAGGGATTTGGAGAAATTTGCCGAATCATTTCCAAGCTCCACCTATCAAATAATTTCGATCTTTCGAAAAGCATATCTGAATGCAGCGAAAATATTATCGTTTTAATTTCTGACCAAGAAACGTTAAAAAATTTGATAACAGCTCGTAATCGCAAAAACATTTGCGCTGAGTTAATTACTTTTGACAGGTACCAAAGCGTCCATATGTTGAATTTTTCTCGAAGCGCAGGTATTCCCTGTGTCGCTTCTAACCGCGTTTTTTTCATCGACAAACAAGGTTGGGAAATTCATCGATTATTAGCGGCAATAAAAGCTAACGCCACAATCCATTCATTACCCAAAAATTCTTTAATCTCTCCCGAGGCCTGGTTAAAACCAGCGGAAAAAATAACTCAATTATGCAAAGAATACCCACAGGCAATCCGTAACACGTTAGCTGTGGCGGAACAATGCGAAGTAAATTTGCCCATTGGAGAAATTCAATTTCCTCCATTCAAAACGCCTAATGGAGAAAGCGCCCAATCTTACTTAGAAAAATTAGCGCGACAACAAATAACCCATTTGTACCGTCCTATGACGAGCAAAGTTCAAGAACGTTTCGAACGCGAACTACAAATTATAAAACGTCTTCATTTCGCTCCTTATTTTCTTATTGTTTGGGACATTGTCCAAGAAGCGCAGAAACGCGGCATTCTTGCCGTAGGAAGAGGCTCCGCCGCAAACAGCATAGTTTGTAGGGCGCTGGGAATAACCGAAGTAGATCCCATCATTCACAACTTATATTTCGAAAGATTCTTAAATCCCGAGAGGAGCGATTATCCCGATATTGATATTGATTTTCCATGGAACCGGCGCGACGAAATTTTAAATTACGTTTTCGAACGCTATGGAGGTGAGAACGTCGCTCTCATATCCTCTCATATTCGGTTTCGAGGGCGTTCCGCATTACGCGAAGTGGGTAAAGCCCTGGGGATTCCAACATCAGAAATTGAAATTGTTACGTCTAAACTTCCTCACCATTCAGAATTATCGGATCTAGAAAAAATTCGCAAAAGCGTCCCCGAATGCCGCAATCTTCCATTGGAAGACGAACCTTACCGTTCTATGATTTCCTTAGGACGCCGTATCGACGGTTTCCCTCGTCATATTTCGATCCATTGCGGCGGCATCGTCGTAAGTCCTCGCCCGATAACAGATTTTGTCCCGTTACAAAAAACTCCAAAAGGTTTTGTAGTCACTCAATACGATATGTACCCAATAGAAGATATGGGGTTATTAAAAATAGATATTTTAGGCCAAAAGGGATTGGCCGTTCAGGAGGACGTTGTTCGGTCCGTACAAACTAACTACAACACGAAAATTAATTTTACTCGGATAGATCCTACTCGCGACAACGACACAAAAGCTCTCATGCGTAGCGGAAAAACGATGGGATGTTTTTATGTCGAATCCCCTGGAATGAGAAACCTTCTGCAAACACTTGTCTCCGACAATTTTGAAACTTTGGTGGCGGCGAGTTCTATCATCCGCCCGGGCGTCTCTAACAGCGGCATGATGAGGGCGTTCGTTAGACGTTATCTAGGAAAAGAACCCACGCGCTACCTGCATCCAAAACTCGAATCAATCCTCAAAAGCACTTACGGCGTCATGATTTATCAAGAAGACGCAATCCAAGTCGCGCATGCAATAGCCGGAATGACGCTGGGCGAAGCGGATAGCTTGCGTAAATGCATGAGTAAAAAACGGGACTGGGAAAGAATTGAAACTTATCGAGAACGTTTCATATCGGGCGCAGTCGATCGAGATGTCGATATAACCACGGCAAAAGAGATCTGGCGTCAGATGGAAAGCTTCGCAGGTTACGCCTTTTGCAAAGCTCACAGCGCGTCGTTTGCTTTAGTTTCTTATCGCGCCGCCTATTTAAAAGCCCATTATCCAGCAGAGTTTATGGCGGCTGTTCTATCTAATCGAGGCGGCTTTTACGGGGCCTCCGAGTATATTGAAGAAGCTCGTCGACTGGGACTCAAAATTCTACCCCCCGACATCAATCGAAGCTCGTTTGAGTCAACGGCATGCAATCCGAATTCCAATAAAAAACCGACTCGCAACGAAGCTATTCGAATTGGCTTTATGCAAATTAAAAACTTAACGCAGAAAACTATTGATCGTATATTAAAAAATCGTTCTTCATCCGCCTATAATTCATTAGAAGATTTTCTAGAAAGAACTTTAACCGAGACGGGGGAAGCAGAGTCGCTCATTCGATGTGGAGCTTTTGATTCTTTAGCCTCGTCGCGACCAGAGTTACTATGGAAACTAGAACTTTTTAAAAAAGGACAAAACTCTTCGTCTTCTCGATCTAATCGACAACATCCTTTATTTCCTTTATTGCCTTCAAAACTTGAAACGCCTTGCGCTGTCAAAACTCCTCAATTTCCTCAATACGATTTAAACGAAAAAATATGGGCCGAACTTGAGTGTCTTGATGTAGCCGTTTCGTCCCATCCAACTTTGCTTTACGGTATCGACTTCAGACAAGAAAACAAAAATGAACTCAAAAAAATTTGCAGAGGAAATCTCCCTATCCCAGCAAAAGATTTGAGACGTTTTGAAAATCGCGTCGTTACCCTTGTCGGCTGGGCAATCCACCACAAACAAGCTCGTACCGCAAAAAATGAAACCATGAAATTTATGACTCTGGAAGATCCGACGGCTTCTTTCGAAGTCACCTTCTTTCCTAAAATCTATCGTAAATATGGGGAAATATTACATGACCGTGGTCCATATATAATCAAGGGTAAGGTGGAACGATCAGGATATCTCTATGCCGTCACAGCGCTTTGGGTATCAAGACTCTAAAAGGCATTATCAAGAATAAAACTCCCTCATTCATTAAGAATAAAATATAATCGAAGTGATCTTTAATTTTAATGGTTTGCCAATATGGAATGGATTTTAGGCATTGGTTGGATAGCTTTTCTCGTATTTTGGTTTCTCCGTCGCTCAAAAAATGGAGCTTTAGAAAGCAATAATGACGTAAAAGAAATATTTAACCTGTTAAAAAACGATCTTACAGTCATTCAAAACGTTGCCGTTCCAGTCCAAGGCGGAATGGGCCGGATCGATTTTGTGGCGGTATCGTCTTGCGAAGTATTTGTAATTAGCGTTGTACAAGTAAAAGGCAAAATAAGAGGCGATATTAATTCCAGAGAATGGCAAGCGGGAAAAGAAACTATTTACAATCCGTTTTGGAGAAACCGTCTGCTTTTAAACGGTTTGGAACCTATTTTAAAAGAAGTTCGTTTGGTTCCTCTGGTCGTTTTTGCGAATGGAACTTTGGCGGACGACCTTGGCGAAAATGTCGTTGAGTTAAAAAATCTGCAGAGCTTCTTCAAAAAAAGAGGAGAAACGGAAATAGTCGATTCAGCGCTTATTGAATCCGCTATAGAGGCTTTAAGGAAACTAAAGGACTTGGAATAAAAAAAACGCCGACCGTCGAGCCGCTAAAAAACGGCTTAACGGTCGGCTATATAATTTGAACAAGGTTAAGCAGTTACGTCCACATTATTACCCGTACTAGATGGAATGCTGTGATCGACAGTTTCTGCCGATTCAGACGTAGAGGTTTGTGCGGCGCTCTGCCCTCCTTGACTTTGAGCCGTATTAGTTGTCGGCCTTGCCGACGTTAAAGAAGCTGCTTGTGCCGCTCCTGCTGAAGCGCTAACGTTTCCAACTGCCATTTCTTCCTCCTTGGAGATTCGTTTTAAAACATCTTTAAAGCTTTTCTCGAGAAAACTCTTAAAGATTTAAATAATAGAAGCTACTACCAACCGTTGGATCTTTGAAAAATCTAACGAATGGTCAAGGACACGACAACTTCAGGCTTGAATATCAATATTTTGCCCAGTAGAACCAGACGAAGGTTGAGGAACGGTATCCAACAACTTTTCAATATTTTCACCCTGCTGTTTCTGGACATTATTAGCCGTTTTCGCGGCAGCAATGGAAGCTTGTTGTGCAACTCCCGAACTCGCGCTTGAACTAGACACTTGCATGAAGATTCCTCCTATAGTTTTAGGGTCCTTACGCCCCTTATCGTTTCGAATTACTGAAACTTTAGGAAGAAAATCATTAATTTTCGTCACACTTTTGCAAACAACTTAACAAAGAATGTAATATATCAATTCAGCAAAACCACAGACTTGACAATCTATAGACAATTTACGTTAGAATGGTTTATAATTTTCCAAATTAATCGACTAACCAGAACCACATCCAGAACACAAAAAGACATAGAAATCAATCAGTTATGACAAAAAATAACAATTTAAAAGTTACCATAATGATATTTGCGGGATATTTCTTCCTCGCAGGAACTTCTTTCGCAATTCAATTACCCGACTCGCCATACCCCTACTCCATAAAAAAAACCGGGAGTTGTCAGCGCGATAAAACCAGTATATGCACCATCGAAATCTGGTTAGCCCATAAACAAAGGAAAAATAACAAGGCGATTCGTAAAGAATTAAAAGATAAATCTATTAAAACCTTGCGTAAAACCATTCAATATTGGAAACCCAAGGGAGGACATCCTCCAACTAATATTGCGATTGGAGGGGGCATCAGCGCCGAAGACGCTCGCTATGCTATAGATTTGGCCATAAAGTTAAACGACAAAATCGACGGTTTAATCCATCAACGGTTGAACCCCCCAAATTATGTCGCTATCGCCACATCTGCCTGGGATGCAAAATCAGAAACTAAAATATCGCCGGAAAATTTAGAAAAACTACGAAACCCCAATTTGAAATCCGAGGAGTTTCACAAACTTTACCGAGAGCTCACTGGAGAGGCGAACGTAAAGCCCGAATTTTATTAATATCGTATTGCTTTAACGGTGGGCGAGGCTTTATAAAAGTTTGACAAACCGACCTGGATTTGATAGAAGCTACTCTTTATCAATAATTTAATGGATGACCCAGGAAACAAATCTCCGTTTTTACGTCGTTCATTTTACCGATTCCAGGTTAACGAAAGCCCCGCCAAATTAATCTGAAACGTTTGTTTATTATCGATTTGAGGAAATTATGTTGGATTTAGCGTTTGCTATGGCGCCACCGCCCCCTGAAGGAGCCGAAGGAGGGGGAAGCATGTTGGCTCTGTTACCGCCAATGATCATGATGTTTTTGATTTTCTATTTCATCGTTATCCGGCCTCAACAGAAAAAGCAACAAGAACAACGCAAAATGATTAATGAATTAAAAGAAGGGGATAACGTAATCACTATGAGCGGTATCCACGGAACGATCAAAAAAGTTAAAGACGACATCGTTACGCTTCAAATTGCCGACAACGTTCGTATAAAAATTGAGCGCTCTTATATAGGAAAAACCCGAGAGGGAAAATAACGCATAATGTATAAAAATCTTCGCTGGAAAATTCCTTTGATTCTTGCCGTATTAATCGGCTCTATCTGGCTAGCTTATCCTCTTAAAGAGAAAATTACTCTTGGGCTCGATCTCCAAGGTGGAATGCATTTAGTTCTGGAAGTTCAAACAGAGAAAGCTGTAGAGGCCAGTCTGGATCGCGTTGCCGACGATATCAAGAGAAACATCGAAAAAGAAGATCTGGAAATTGATCGTATAAGCCCTAATTACGACGGCTATAAAATAGGTATTCAGCTCGTCGATGCCGTAGACATCCCCGATATTGAAAAAGTTCTAGCGAACTACGGCCATTTGGAAAAACAAGAGACAAACCAAGAAAGAGCCTACTTACTTTACTCTTTTACCTCGGCAGAGGTCGACCGTATTAAAGAAAACGCCGTTAATCAAGGATTAGAAACCATTCGTAACCGCGTGGACCAATTTGGAGTAGCCGAACCAACGATCCAACGACAGGGCGAACGACGAATTTTAATCCAATTGCCTGGAATTAAAGATACTGAAAGAGCCATTAAATTAATCGGTAAAACTGCTCGACTTGAATTCAAACTTGTCGACGAAAGCATAAGCGTTGAACTCGCCCGTACTAACATGCCCGACGACGATGAAATTCTTAACAAACGCGAAGAAGATAAAGAGGGAAAAGTTACTTTAACTCCTTTTCTTTTGAAAAAACGAGCGGTTTTAACCGGCGAAACTTTAACTAGCGCAGAAGTAAGATACGATAGCAGCCAATATAACGAACCTTATGTATCCCTAAATTTCAATAGTTACGGCGCTTTCGTTTTCTTTCAAGTTACTAGAGAAAATGTTAAAAAACGTTTGGCAATCGTCTTGGACGATATTGTTCATTCGGCTCCTGTTATCCAAGACGCTATTCCCGGAGGTCAAGCGCAAATAACCGGGAGCTTTACGACCGAAGAAGCCAAAGACTTGGCTCTGGTTTTAAGAGCCGGCGCCTTGCCAGCTCCAGTTACGATTTTAGAAAATCGAACCGTAGGCCCTTCATTAGGTCAAGACTCTATTGATAAGGGAGTTCAATCGATTATTATCGGCGGCGTTTTCGTAATTTTATTTATTTTAATTTACTACAAGCTATCAGGCTTGGTAGCCAATTTCGCTTTGGTGCTTAACCTAGTTTTGATGCTTGGTTCTCTTGCTTACTTTGACGCAGCGTTAACCTTGCCCGGTATTGCGGGAATTATTTTAACCGTCGGCATGGCCATAGACGCGAACGTCTTGATTTTTGAAAGAATCCGCGAAGAGCTTAGACTTGGAAAAACCGTTCGGGCAGCGATTGATTCAGGCTACGAAAAAGCGTTCCGCACAATCGTCGACGCAAACGTAACTACCTTTATCGCCGCGATTGTTTTATTTCAATTCGGCACCGGTCCTATTAAAGGATTTGCTATTACTTTATGTATTGGCATTGCGGCTAGTATGTTCACCGCCGTTTTTGTAAGCCGGACTATTTTCGATAGCTCTATGAACCGCAAAAAAATGGAGAGCCTTAGCATTTAACCGATTTATCTCGACGTTTTAAGTCGAAGGTCTTTTTAAAATATGGAAATTATTAAAAGCAATCTAGCAATTGATTTTTTAGGCAAAAGACGGCTAACAATGTCGCTTTCTGCTATTTTGATCTTGGTGAGTTTCGCTTCCGTTGTTTTTCATGGCGGACTTCGATACGGGATTGATTTTGCCGGAGGTACATTAGTTCAACTTCAATTTAAAACAGCTCCCAACATCGAAGAAATCCGGTCCAATCTAAAAGAAATTGGCCTTGCCGATAGCACGATTCAAGAGTTTGGATCCAAGAATGACATTTTAGTCAACTTTAAAAAATCAGAAGGCAAGCTTGAAGCGATCGGCGAAAAAATTCGCAAAAGCATGAGTAACCCTGAAAGCGTTACTGTAGAGAGGGTAGAAGTTGTTGGACCTAAAGTTGGGCAAGACTTACGAGAAAAAGCGGTTCTTTCTATAATTTATGCAACCATCGGAATCGTCCTTTATATTTCGTGGCGATTTGAGTTTAAATTCGCGTTAGCGGCGATTTTAGCTCTTCTTCACGACGTAACTCTAACAATTGGCGCTTTTTCAATTTTAGACAAAGAATTCACCTTAGTTGTTGTAGCTTCTATTTTAACCATTATTGGTTATTCGTTGAACGATACGATCGTAGTCTTTGACCGAATTCGCGAAAACACGCGCCGAAAAAGTAAGGAAACCTTAGAAAGTTTGATCAATATGAGCGTCAATCAAACTCTAAGCCGGACTTTACTTACTTCTGGCACAACCTTAATAGTAGTATTGGGTTTATTTTTTCTGGGCGGAGAGATAATTCACGATTTTTCATTCGCGCTTTTAATTGGGATAGTAGTCGGTACTTATTCCTCTATTTTTATTGCCAGCGTATTCCTAGTCATATGGGAAGAAAAACGGTTGGCTTCAAAAACTAAATAAATTCATTCTTTCTCCTCGCCGTTTTCCTTTATTTAGCTTTATTTGGCTATCAAGCCCAAAATAGCAATCTTCTTTTAAGAAATTTTTGCAATTGAACGCATCTTTTAATATTTGCAAACTGCTCTAATTGCATGATAACTTTCATATCAAATTCATAATTCCTAAACCTTTAGTTTTAAGTTATCCATGAACCCCCAACTTCAAAAACTGATATCTCTTCAAGAAGTCAATTTTGAGATTCAATTTCTACAAAAGCAACTCACAGAAATCCCGAAACAAATTGAAACTTCCTTAGCCCATTTAAATAAAGAAAAAAAAGAATTGGAAGACGTTCAGCAAGAGATTAAAGATCTTCAAAAAACTAGATCAAAATTGGAACAGGACGCCGCCAGCGAAAACGATAAAATGTCTAAAACAAAAGTTAAATTACCTGCGGTAAAAACCAATAAAGAATACACCGCTCTGTTAGCGGAAATTGAAGGCGCCAAGAAAAAAGTTTTAGAAATAGAAGATTTAGAGCTGGAAACTATGGAAACATTAGAAGCTAAAGAAAGCGAATTACCTAAATTCAAAAGTAAATTCAGCGAAGAGGAAAAAAAGTTTCAAGAATTTAAGAAACAAAAAGAAGAGCATGCTGCAACAGTCGAGAAAAACATAGCTGAATTGAAAATCAAACACGATAATATATTTAAAGAAATCGATCCTAAGTGGTCAAAACATTACGAAAAGATTCTTGACGCAAGAGACGGCTTTGCAGTTGTATCTATAGATCATAACGTTTGCCAGGGATGTAACCAGCAAATTTTATTGCAAATCGCAATTGAGATTAAGATTGGCGAAAAAATTCATCAATGCCAACATTGCAGCCGTATTTTATACTTTATTCCCGAAGAAGAAACAGAACCGGCGGTATCGGAGTAAACCAGGCGATCGCCGTTTTGGCTTTATGGCCAATAGGGAGGAAAGTCCGGGCTCCACAGAGCAGGATACTCCGTAACGCGGAGTGGGGGTAACCCCAAGGAAAGCGCCACAGAAAATACACAGCCTACCTGGAACTTATCGTTGCAGCGGCAAAGGTGAAAAGGCGAGGTAAGAGCTCACCAGTATCGTCGGCAACGACGGTAGCTAGGCAAGCCCTATCCGGAGCAAGATCAAATAGGAAAGTGTTTACGGGTTGCTCGCCCAATGCTTTCGGGTTGATCGCTTGAGCCTGTTGGCAACAACAGGCCTAGACTAATGATCGCCGCTCCATAATTCACTTGGAGAACAGGACCCGGCTTACGGTTCGCTTCGATACCGCCACATTACTCCCCCTATCTGTTTTTCCCGCATCATCCCTACTAATAATTTCAACTACATTCGAAAAAGCTTTTTGAATGGATAGATAAACTGAACCCAAAAGTTGTTTGATATTTTTTCCTCAAAAATTCCAAACGAACTAGAATCTTCTTTTGTTTTAGGAAGACGGTAGGAACCAAATAAAACATCGATAAATGAAAATACGATCGCAAAGTTTTTCCCCTCGCCCTCTTTCGCATCGGAATGATGCCACCTATGAAATAAAGGACTCACAAAAACACAATCAAAGAGGCCATAACATACCTTAATGTTACTATGCACAAAAAAGCCATAGCTGCGTCTAATAAGAACGCTCAAGGTCGCAACATAGAGAAAGTCAAACACCGCTACCATTGAAACTAGATTAACCGCCACAATAATCAAAAAATTTATTGGATGGTTCCGTTAGGTTGAAAGCCAATCCACTTGCCTGGAAGAATGATGGATGGAATGAAAAGACCACAGATGCTTTGAATGCATCAAACGATGTCTCCAATACCCAAAAAAATCTAGAATAAAAAGAGCTGTTAAAACTTGAACAATTAGGTTTTGGCTATTTATAAAATTACGTAGTTTCAGAAATACTCCAGAACCATCCGAAATCGACCCACCGCCTCGATATTTTTTTTCTACCTGAAAATTAACGACTCGCTTCGCTTCTTGATTGGATTGCGAGGGACCTACCGAAACTCGAATTAGACTATTGGTAAAATAACTTCCGTCGTTATTTTTAATCGTGAAATAATCTTCACCTTGAAAATTAACGTTGGGAATGTAATCGATATTACCTTGCGGATTAACAGTTACTTTTCCATGAAGCGCCTCTTGCACCAAAAGCATATCTACTTTTTTCGCTCGTTCGTCTACTTCCCAAAAAAAACCAGACAATCCTAAAATAGCCAATCCATACACAGGACTAATAATTATCGGAAGCAAGAAAGAATAAAAAATATCTAATTTGGAATCAACGCGCCACTTATCTTGAGTTTTTTGAGCGGAAAAAAACTTTTCCAATAGAATTAGAACCACAGCGTAAATAATTAACCACTTGCCATGGTTTAATGATAAGCGCCAAATCTGTTCCAACATTTTGAAACCTGTATTTTTAGATAAGATTTAATTCCCAAGAGTTTCCGGAATACTGGATATAATTAAACTGTAACAAAATAAGTGGGATGAAATGGATTTTTTAAAACTTACATTTAAATATTATTCGATTGCTTTTATTTTGTTCATCTTTTTTGGAATGTTGTCATTTCTAAATAGACAGAGCAAACCCAAAAAAGAAATCGTAATAACCGAGGAATCGTATATTTCTAAACACGGCCCAGAGCCCTTGATGAAAGAGTTCAACAACTCTTACTTTGAAGTTGCCGAATACCTCCAGCAAGTCGCCGTCGATCCAGATAGCGTAAAAATAAACTCTTGTACAAATGCAAAAAAAACGGATAAGGGTTGGCTCGTTCGATGTAAGTATACAGCTAAAAATAAGCGCGGAGAAGTGGGCGCGGGTTCAAACGATTTTTATATCTCAAATAATGAGGTTGTTTTAAGGGAAAAATAAGCCACTTCTATCACCTATTTCCAATTTCATTTCACTTAAAACTTTTACTCGTTTTCCACAGATTTCTCTTTTGATTTAATATGAGATTTTGGTTGTTTAGTTTGGAATCATAACCAGCTGGAAACTGGTTGCTTTATGGATAGTTCTTCAAAAAATCAAACTCTAATTTCCTTAATACTAAGACTATTAAAATCAGCAACAAAACTATTAAAACCTCACGTAAGGGGCTTTGTAGCTTTAATAAAAAGCAAAGTATCGGCGTAAGGGCTATAAAATAAGGGAAGATATAATCAGTGAACGCCTTTTTTTGAATTACGAAATGGGAAAAAGCTTTAATTAGATTTAGTTTGAATTCGTTTAACTCTAAGTTAATTTTAAAATCCTTAATATTATGTTCTTTTGAAGTTCCATCTTTTTTATAAAATCTTATCAATCCATCCCAATTGCTAAATTCAATAAGTTGAGATGCAATTGATACCCTCTTGCAATTCGCTTCAAGAACTATACGATTATTAAAACCCTTCTCTAAAGTGTTTCTATATGCAAAAACATCATTCAAATATTTATTTGGCTCTTGATTTATTTTTTCCGAAATAAAATTTTTTGAATTTTCTTTTAATATATCCACAAAAGGTTCAAATGCTTCTTTTTTGAATCCTAGAAAGTATTGATAATACCTAAACAATAGATAAAACCAACCAACTCCCAAGAAATAATAAACAGTGTTTGGTTGCCCGACTAGAGCTTTACTTCCTAATATATTTATTTCTTTAAACGTAACATCTCCCGCGATTAAAAAAGAGACAATCAGGCTAATTATTATCAAATTTCGTCTTTGCCTTATGATGCCTTCATCGTTTTTTGGGTCCAACCTACTAGTCATATCCATTTGCCACTCTGCGATACTCTCAATTGAGGCTTTATTTTAAACGACACATTTTACATACTAAAACCTTATTTTGGGAATCGATATGATTTTCAAATGATAAAACACCTTTTAAAACCATAATTTTTCGATTTTTCCCTAATTTTACCCCCCTTTTTCTGACCCCATTCTATTGACCTAACCATGCTCTCACCACCCCCTTAAATTCGGATTATAAGAACTCCCGGCATAACGCTCCTTTAAACCCAATAACCCATTGATTTTAAAGGCTTAAGAGAATAGAATATAAACGTATGAAAATAGAAAAAGACATCATAATAGTCGGTAGCGGCATAGCTGGGCTCACTTTTGCTCTTAAAATGGCGGAATACGGTACTGTCGGCATCGTCACTAAAGACGCCTTAGAAGAGTCGGCAACGCGCTATGCTCAAGGCGGCATCGCTTCTGTCATGGCTGAAGACGATTCCTACGACTTGCATGTAAAGGACACTATTGAAGCCGGTCGAGGACTCTGCCAGGAGGATGTCGTTCGAGCAATCGTTCGGCAAGGTCCTTCCCAAGTTCGGGAACTTATCTCCCTGGGAGCAAAATTCACCCAGAATACAGGAAAAGAATACGACCTAAGCCGTGAAGGAGGACACTCTAAGAGGCGAATTTTACACGCCGACGATTTCACAGGTAGAGAAATAGAACGAACGCTTGCGCAAGCCGCTATACAACATCCGAATATTGAAATCTACCAATACCATATGGTCATCGATTTAATCACGCACGCTCGATTAAATCCGTCCATCGAGCCAGCCAGTCCTCAAGACGAAGCCTTGGGCATTTACGTTCTCGATTCGGAACAAAATCAAATTAAAACGTTTGTCGGCAAAGTAATACTTTTAGCTTCCGGTGGAGCGGGAAAAGTTTACCTCTACACTTCAAATCCAGACACTGCCACGGGCGACGGTATCGCTATGGCTTATCGAGCGGGCGCAAAAGTGGCCAACATGGAGTTCTTCCAATTTCATCCAACCTGCCTTTACCACCCTGAAGCAAAATCGTTTTTAATTTCGGAAACGGTTCGCGGCGAAGGCGGAATTCTAAGAAAAAAGAACGGAGAACCGTTCATGGAAAACTATCATAAGCTCGGCTGCTTGGCGCCACGTGATGTTGTCGCTAGAGCCATTGATTTTGAAATGAAAAAGTCAGGGGATGATTATGTTTATCTCGATATTTCCCATTTAGAAGGTTACAGAATTCGCGAACGATTCCCTAATATTTATAAGCAGTGCTTAAATTTTGGTTTCGACATGACCAAAGAATCTATCCCAGTAGTTCCAGCGGCACACTACATGTGCGGAGGGATAATGGTCGACTCCAACGGACAAACAAATATTAAACGTCTCTTTGCTTCTGGCGAAGCGTGCTATTCAGGTTTGCATGGAGCTAATCGACTTGCAAGCAACTCTTTGCTAGAAGGCTTAGTTCTCTCTCATAGAGCCGCCAGTAAAGCTATCGACTTATTAAAGAAAAAAGAAGAGCTACCTCTAGCCTCCTCTAACATTCCCCATTGGGATAGTGGAGACGCGGTAGACAGCGACGAATCTGTAGTCGTTTCACACAATTGGGACGAACTGCGTCGATTAATGTGGAATTATGTCGGAATCGTTCGATCTGACAAACGTCTTTTAAGAGCCAAGAGAAGAATCGATCATCTATTAGAAGAAATTCACGAATATTATTGGGATTTTCACATCACCAAAGATTTACTAGAACTAAGAAACATTGCCATTACGGCGCAATTGATTGTGCAAGGAGCCATGCAAAGAAAAGAAAGCCGAGGACTTCATTACACGATCGATTACCCAAATACAGACGATAAAAATTGGAAACGGGAAACCGTACTCCAAGAAACCTCCCCAGGCTTAATTAACCGCTTGAATATGGAACCGCAAACCAATGAATGAAAAATCTATTTTTAATTTAACGCGCGATTTTTGCGGCATAGTCGTTTTAGGATTAGCGTTATTTTCCGTAGCCGCTCTTGCATCTCATCATTCACAAGACCCTTCGTACAATAGTTTCGGCTCTTCCGTAGCGACCCAAACTATTAATAAAGGGGGAATTGTCGGCGCTTATCTTTCTGACTTTTTAGTCCAGTTGTTCGGCGGAGGATCGTTTTTCTTTCCTTTACTTACATTTTACGCGGCATGGACTTTGATTCGAGGCAATTCTTTCTCTCGATTACCAATTATAGTTTGCGCTGGTTCTTTCTTTTTAATCAATCTTTGCGCGTTCTTCCATATACATTTTGCGTACGACCCTTATTTTGGAAAAGGAGTGAACTCTGGAGGTCTTGTTGGATCGTTTTTAGGAGAAATTTTTAAGACATGGCTCAATACGTCTGGAGCTTATTTAACTGTTATCACGTTTAGCGTTATTTCTTTGTTAGCTCTTACAGGTATTTCCGCTAATAGCGTCGTGGAATGGCTTCTTAAAATCATTAAAGACGCTTCATCCTTTTTTATAGCTATTTGCAAATTAACTTATAAAGCATGCTTTAATAGCGATAACCCAGAATCTAACGAAGCCAATAGCAAAAATGAAACCGCCTCAGCGGCGACAGAAAAACCCGATCCAAAATCTAAAGAAAAAGAAAAGAAAAACGAAAAAGAACCCATTATTGTTTCACTAGCTCCAGAGGTTGCTCCAGAACCAGCTTCTAAAAAATCAAAAGAAACTAAGACGCTGTTTTCGGCAAAAACCCCAAACGCGACTAATGGGGACGAAAACTATGTGGTTCCATCATTAGATATCTTGGACGAAATTCCTCCTCCAAAAGATCTAGAAAGCTCTCGGGAAGAAATCTTAGCGCGTTCTAAAACCCTTGAAAAAAAATTAGCCGATTTTGGAATTGAAGGTCGAGTTGTTCAAGTGTTACCTGGTCCAGTTATCACTCTTTATGAATATGAGCCTGCTCCTGGGATCAAAGTTAGCCGAATAGTTTCTCTAACGGACGACCTTGCGCTTGCCATGCGAGCTCCAAGCGTTCGCATCCTTGCCCCGGTTCCAGGTAAACCGGTTGTTGGTATTGAAATACCCAATCCTAGCCGTGAAATTGTATATTTTAAAGAAATCGTCGCTTCAGATGTTTTTACCACGAGCCCTTCAAAACTGACTATGGCCCTTGGGAAAGATAATGTAGGAAATCCTGTGGCAGTTGATTTGGCTCAGGTACCACACTTATTGATTGCAGGCGCAACGGGTTCCGGGAAAAGTGTCGGTATTAACGCGTTAGTTTGCAGTATCTTACTTAATGCAAGCCCAGACGAAGTTCAAATGATAATGATTGATCCTAAGATGCTGGAATTTTCAATGTATGACGGCATCCCGCATCTTATCGCTCCAGTTGTTACAAATCCTAAAAAAGCGACTGCGGCTCTGCAATGGGCGGTTACGGAAATGGAACGCCGCTATAAATTAATGTCGGAAAAAGGAGTGCGTAATATTACCGGCTATAACGATTTAATTGAACGCGAAAATGCAGAATTACAAAAACAAAAAGACTCTAAGAAAAAAACCGACGACGAATCGGATGAAGACGATGTTAAGCCGCAACAAAAATTCTCTTATGTCGTCATAGTAATTGACGAATTGGCCGACTTGATGATGGTGGCTTCCAAAGGAGTTGAAGAAGCTCTTATGCGATTAGCGCAAATGGCAAGGGCCGCTGGAATCCATTTAATAATAGCGACACAACGCCCATCGGTGGACGTACTCACTGGAGTTATTAAAGCAAACTTCCCGGCTAGAATTTCTTTTCAAGTAACTTCTAGAGTCGATTCTAGAACCATTCTAGATAGTATTGGAGCCGAAAAACTTCTCGGTAAAGGCGATATGCTTTTTCTACCTCCTAGCTCTTCTAGAATCGTCAGAATCCATGGCGTAATGGTAAAAGATATTGAAATAAATCGAATCATAAAATTCATAAAAGAGCAAAAACGCCCTGACTATCAAGAAGATATTTTCACCGTCGCAAAAATTGCGGAGTCTACCGCTGATGAAGAGGAAGAAGAATTCGACGAAAAATACGACGAAGCCGTTGCTTTAGTCGCCCGCGAGCAACAAGCCTCTATTTCCATGGTACAAAGAAAATTGAGAGTGGGGTATAATCGAGCCGCTAGAATGATTGAAGTTATGGAAAAGGAAGGGGTCGTCGGTCGTTCAGACGGTATCAAACCACGTGCAGTTCTTATTAAAGAAATTCCTGCTTAATAGAATCTTATTAAAACCTGTAGTCTGCATTTTTATTTTATTTTTATTTCCCTTCATTCATTGTGAAACAAGTCAGGCTACTCTATATAAATGGAAAGATAACCAAGGTAGTATCCACTTCACCAGCGATCCAGACACAATTCCAAAAGAATTTAGAAATCAAAGCAAAGAGTTAAACCCAGGTCCCGCTCCAAAGTTTTCTCCCCCACCCTTAACAGCGCCTGAACCTCCTTCCGCCCCAACCTTAGACATAATTGTTCCAATGAGACAACAAGGTAACCAGTTTTTTGTCAAAACTATTTTAAATGGCCATTTAGAAGTTAATCTTCTTCTAGATACCGGCGCCTCTGTCCTGGTAATTTCGGATGAAATCGCAAAAAGCTTGGGTTTTAGTCGGTTAGATAATATGCCTCAAATTCAGGCGGATACAGCTGGCGGAAAAATTTGGACTCCTTTAATTTTTTTGGAAACCGTCGAAGCGGCTGGGGCAAAAGCATTTGCAGTAGAAGCAGTCATCGATTCCAAATTAAACAAAGTGGACGGCCTGCTGGGAATGGCCTTCTTCGAACAATTCAAAATGACTTTGGATCGAAAGAAATCTCAGTTAATACTAAGGTCTAATATTGAGAAAAATGAAATCTTGTATGGAGGACGTCCTGTAAATTGGTGGATAAAAAAGATGAAACATTTCCGATCCAATGAAATTTACTTTAAGCGTCTTTCAGAGAAACTTGCTACAGAAAACCATGAAAAAACTTACAACGTAGAAAAAACCTCAGAACACTACGGCCAACTTCTTAATCGCATTCGATCTTCAGCGCAAAAATTTAGCGTCCCTTTAGACTAAGACCTTAAAAATGAGCGCTAATAATCCTTCTAAATCTAAAATTCATTTTATTTTCTTGGGCGCAAGTAATCTTGCAAGAGCAAGATTTGGACTTAACCGTTATTTTGAAAAATCATTTCCTAATTTGATTTCAGCTTCCATTGCTTCTGGTCCGGGTAGAGCTTATTGCGTTTCTGGAGGTATTTTTGGAGTAAATTATCCGCCTCTAAAATCCAGCCCTATTTTGACTTTCGTCCAGGAAGAAATTTCCAACTATCGTCAAACCGTCGCGCTAATTTGCGACATTGGAAACGACATCATGTATGGGGTTCCAGTTCAAAAGCTAATTCAAGATCTTGAAAAATCAATCTGCGACTTATCTGGTTTTTGTTCTCATGTCTTTGCAGTCCCGATTCCAATTAAAAAAATTCAAGAACTAGATCATTGGCAAATTAACATTATAAAAAAAATCCTATTTCCAAAGTCCGAAATAGGCCCAGAAAAAATAATCGCTTCCGTTCAAGCAGTCAATAAATCTTTATCGGAAATAAACGCTCCTAATTTCACTTTATTAAAAACTATGGATGATTTCATTGGTTGGGACAGAGCTCATTACGATATTTCAAAAATGCATAGCGCATGGACTCAGGTCGTCGACCAAATTACTCAAGAGTTATCCATAAAACCAAAAAAAACCATGAACCGCGCATTGATGTTTAGATCTTATATTGACTACTGGAAAACCCTTGTTTTCGGCGACATAATCCCCTTACCCTCAGAAGATCGGCCAAATTTTTAATTAGTCAAACACACAACTTTAATCTATTTCCCTAATAACGTTTTTCTAATAGAATAACAAGCGCCTTGAATATTTAGTTACTATGGCAAATTACCCAAATGCCTTATAACAATACCCACTTATCCAGCGCTCGTAATTTTCCATTCAATTAAACTCAGTTTGGATTGCTCAAACTTGAAAACGATTAGAATAATATATCGGCTAACTCATTTATTAGCGACAAACTTTACGTTTTCCCTAATCGGATCCGCGTTGAATCTTTTTTTTAAAAACGATCCAAAGAAACTTCAACGGTATATAGCCAAATTTTCAAAAAAATGGGCTCGACGCGTATGCGCATCATTAAATATCGAAATTACCGTTCAAGGAGAAACGCCCGAGTTTAGCAACGCTCTAATTGTAGCCAACCATGTTGGGAGTCCCGATATATTTGTTCTAGGCTCTTGCTTCCAGGTTGTTTTCGTTTCTAAAGAAGAAGTTAGAGATTGGCCCTTAATAGGGTTTCTGGCAAACTTAGGACACACTATTTTTGTCAATCGCTCAAAAAAACAGCAAGTTCGCGAAACAATTTCATCGATCAAAAACCGGCTTGACTCAGGGTTTTCCGTTTTACTATTTCCTGAAGCTCGAGTAACTGATGGAAACGACGTCTACCCATTTAAGTCTGCTCATTTTGAGGCGGCAATATTATCGGGCAAACCAGTGTTGCCTGTAATGATTCATTATGAAAACTCTGAAAATCCAAAAATCGCGCAATGGGGCAATCAAAATTTTATATCTCACATAATAGCTTTATTAAAAAATTCGGAGCTAAAAGCAACTATCACCGTTTTCCCGCTCATTCCATCGTCTTCTGATCGAAAAAATCTATCAATAAAAAGCCATGAACTTATTCAAAAGTCCTATAACGAAATAATCAACAAAAACATTAATAATTGAGGAGACCTCTAATAATTAACATTTATACTAGTTTGCTATCGCCTAGCCCCTAACTTTAGGGGTTAGGCTCTTTGCAATTTTGAATTTTTAAAAATTCCTTTAAGTTATCGAGAAAATGTTGGTTTATAATTTTTAAATAAATTAAGGGAGTCTCTAATAATTCGAGATTTTAGCTTGAGGCAACTCGCTTGCCTTTTGTTTGCAAAGGCAGCTCGTGGCCAAATTCAATTTTTAGAGATCTTCTTAAAATCATTTTCTACGGAGAAATTGTGATTCATCCTTATCTTGAAAAAACTCCCGTCATACACCCTTCAGTTTTTCTTGCGGAAGGTTCGCAAATTATAGGCGACGTCAAAATCAACGAACAAAGCAGTATCTGGTTTAACGCGGTGGTAAGGGGCGACGTCAATTATATTCGCATTGGGGCTAGAACAAATGTTCAAGACAGCTGCGTCTTACATGTCTCACGAAAAAAATATCCACTCATTGTTGGCGACGACGTAACGGTTGGACACAATGTCACTCTTCACGCATGCAATATCGGGTCTCGCTGCCTTATTGGTATGGGAGCGATTGTCATGGACGGGACAGAGGTCGGCGAAGATTCTATAATCGGAGCCGGAGCGCTCGTAACTGCGAAAACCATAATTCCTCCTCGTAGTTTGGTTTTGGGTTCGCCCGCAAAAGTTAAAAGAGAATTAACCGACGACGAAGTCCGAGGGATTAAAGAATCCGCAGATCACTATCTTGAAGACGTCAAAAACTATTCTATAACGAGGCAAAAGTAGTGGGTCCCGAAAAGCTCGCCGTTATAGGGGGTAGCGGCGCTTACAATCTGTTACAAGCAAAAGCCTTCGGAAAAGAAATTAGTTGCGACACAATCTCAACTCCATTCGGTTCGAGCGCGCCAATCCATCAATTTTGCGTAGAGGACAAAACTTTTCTCTTTTTATCCCGTCACGGCGAAGATGATTATTCCCTTACAGCGTCTTTTGTCAATTATAGAGCAAATATCTATGCGTTAAAAAAATGCGGCGTTGAAAGTATCGTTTCATGGTCTGGACCAGGAATTATAAATCGAGCCTTTAGGCCGGGCGAGTTTATCCTTCCACACGACATAATTGACGAAACTAAAAATCGCGAATCGACTTTTTTTAAAAATCGCGGATATGGTTTTATTCGACAAAGCGATCCGTTCTGCCCTGAAATTCGAGAAACGTTGCATCAGAATTTTCATAACATGGGTATCCCGCATCACGACCAAGCCGTATATGTTTGCACAGAAGGTCCACGCTTAGAAACTCCCGCCGAAATCAGAAAGTTTCGAATAATTGGAGCAGACTTAGTGGGAATGACTCTTATTCCAGAAACATTTTTAGCGAGAGAATTAGAAATTTGTTACGCGCCAATTTGTTATTTGACCAACTTCGCAGAAGGAACTGTGAAAAGAGAATACCGTGAAGGCCAACTTTTTGAAGGGATGCTCGCCGACTCTGAAAAAAAAGGCGTTGAAAGCGCCGTCGAACTTTTCCCCAAAATTTTAAAGCAGGCTTTAAATAATTTAACGACTATGCCAAGAAATTGTAATTGTAAAAACTCGATGCTTCGATATAAGAATAAAAAAATGATTAAAGACGATTGGAAGACGTGGATCGGAGATATCTAAACACGCATTAATTATTCTCAAAAAATGACATCTAGCCAACCCAACGCAGAATCCCTTCGCAATCAAGCCATTTCATCGCACATGGAAGGCAATTTAGACCAAGCCGAAATTCATTACCAAGCTTTTTTGGAAACCAACCCCAAGAACTCTGAATGCCTTCATCTCCTTGGTGTTTTATATTGCCAAAAGGGAATCTTTGAAGAAGGCGCCTCTTGGATAAAAAAAGCTATCCTTATTAATCCGAGTTTTTATGAAGCGCATTTTAATTTAGGAAATGCCTACAAAGAACTAGGAGAAAATCATAACGCTATAGAGTCTTTTAAAAAAGCTGTCGCCGCTAACCCAAACTATTACGAAGCGCACAATAATCTAGGAATCATTTGGTCTGAAATGGGGGATACCTCAGCGGCAATCGCTTCATTTTCCAAGACAATCGAAATCAATCCATCCTTTTCCGAAGGTCATTTCAATCTTGGAAATTCTTTTGAAAAAATTGATCGAGCAAAAGAAGCAATTCAACATTATCAAAAAGCAATCGCATTAGAACCAAAGTTTCCGGAAGCTTATTACAATCTCGCAAAAACTCTTGAAAATAACGACCGTGAAAAAGAAGCCATAGAAGCTTATAAACTATCTATACAAACAAAACCAGATTTTGCTCTGGCTCTTAACGATTTAGCTGTTTTGTATAAAAAATCGGGAAAAATAGAAAAAGCAATGGAGAACTACAAAAAGGCGCTGAAAATAGATCCCAAAAACTTTTTAATTTTAAATAACCTTGGCAACGTATTAAGGGATCGTGGAAATTTAAAAGAAGCGTTAGAAACTTATGACAAAGCTTTAAAAATTAATCCGAAATATGCGGATGGGTTCTATAATCTCGGCGTCGCTTTAATCGACGATCACCAACAAGAAAAAGCCATTGATGCATTTCAAAAAGCTACAAACATTGATTCTAATCATATTGACGCTTTTTCAAACTTAGGTACCATTTTTAGTCGAATGGGGAAAAAGGCCGAAGCTCTTGCCGCTTGCAAAAGAATAATTGAATTATCTCCTAATAACCCAACCGCCCTTCATATGTTATCCGCATTAGAAAAGCGTAAACCAGACTCCGCTCCCCCCGAGTTTGTCGAAGAGCTTTTTGATAAATATGCCGATCGGTTTGAGAATCACCTTGTCAACAAATTAGAATACAAAACTCCCAAAAAGCTTCGCGAGCAATGGAACTCATTAAAAAAACCCGCCTTCAAACATCTACTTGATCTAGGTTGCGGAACCGGTTTGTCGGGAATGGAATTCTATGATATTTGCGAGAAAATGACGGGGATCGACCTTTCTTCTGCAATGTTAGAAAAAGCTAAAGAAAAGTCGATCTATTCTAGATTAGAAAAATCCGAAATCGTTGAATTCTTAATCACAGACAAAGAAAAATACGACGGCTTCTCAGCCGCCGACACCCTAATTTATTTTGGTAATTTGGAACGAATCTTTGAAGGAGTAAAATCTCGTTCGCAGACGGGAGCCTACTTTATTTTCTCAATAGAAACTTCCAACGAGGAAGACTTTGTATTAAGGCTTAATGGAAGGTTTTCCCACTCAGACAGCTACATTAAAAGTTTGGCAAAAAAGCATAAATTTACAATCTTACTAAATCAGTCCACAACTCTACGTAAAGAATATAAGGAAAACGTATTGGGTAGAGTTTATGTTTTAAAAAATTAATATACCTAAAAGTAGAATAATGGCTTCCTTTTTTGTATCATTAGATTAATCAAATACCTTTTCCTTCAATCGCGCTAATTCCAATTCACATAGGTTAAAAAATGGACAAATCGGAAATCATAGATTTAATGGATCAAATTACTTTTTTTGACGATTTTAGACAGCAGGACAAAGAAAAATTAGCGGCTTTAGAAGAAGGGATGGTGGAATACAATCCAGGCGATTTTATTATTCGACAAGGCGATTTGGATCAAACGATTTTTGTTTTAATAAAAGGCAAGGTATCTATTAACAAAAACGACGCTCCAAACTCGGAGCTCAATTGCTTAGAGCCAGGATCGGTATTTGGAGAAGTTCCATTAATTACAGGAGCCCCAAGGTCCACTAACGCTGTGGCAAAGACTTATGTCTTCGCTCTTAAGCTTGACGGTCAATTATTTCACGAATTAGACCCTGCAATTCTTAATAAGTTTAAAGACCATCTTCTTAAGTTGTTAATCCGTAGATTAAATGAAATGAACGCGGCTCTTGGTAGGATAAAAAGAGATTTTCAGGATCAAAAAGACTCTTTTAATAAAGTTAAAGACGAAATTGATAAAATCTTAATCGCCTCCCAAAATATTAAAGCGAACAAAGAAATGTTTACCGGATTTTTAGACGATATCAGAGGATAAAATTGTTTCAGGAATAAAATGAAGATTCACGGTATCTTATAATCCCACGCTTTAATAAGACTTGCGCAACGGCGGCAACTGGAACTCCAAGTATAGCCCCTAACAATCCAAAAAATTCCACCCCGATCAAAACTGCGATCATTATCACAACAGGGTGTAACCCTATTTGCTCTCCTACAACGCGTGGTGTGATAATCATACCTTCTAGCGCTTGAACGGCTCCAAAAACAAAAGCAACGCCCAAAAGCGGCGCCAATTCTTGATGGTGCAATAAAGTTAAAATAAAGGCGGGAACAAAGCCAAATATCGCGCCTGCGTAGGGAATTAAATTTGCGTAGCCAGCTAAGATTCCTATAAATAAGCTTAGCGGAGTGCCTATTATGAATAAACCTAAACTATAAAGCCCAGCCATCAAGCTTGCCACCATCAACTGACCGCGAACAAACTTAGATAATACTTCATTAATTTCAAGAGCTATTTCCTTAACCAAATCCTGATTTTTTGGAGGAACCAATTCAAAAATCTTGGCGACAATCAAATCAAAATCTCGCAATAAGTAAAACATCGCTACAGGCACAATAATTAGGTTAACAGCCATTATTAGAATATTTAAAAAACCTGAAAACGATTCCCATAAAATGGATGTTGCGGAAGAAAACACTTTCATCGGAATATTTCCAAGCTTCTTCAAACCATCTTGAATTATTTCTCTTGCCCTATCTGAATCAATGGAAGAAACTTTTTCTACTATTGGATTAACCCAACTTTGAATCGCTCCAATATAATCGGGTAAATTATGCGTAAGCTTTTCCACCTGAATTTGCATTAGAGGCATAAGCAATGCGCAACTTAATAACAAAGCCCCAAAAAAACTCATTAGTAAAAAAACAGTCGCGGTAGTTCGGCCCAATTTTCGTTCCTGCAACTTATCCACTAAAGGATCCAGCAAATACGCTAATCCAAACGCTACAAAGAATGGCGTAACAACGCGTCTGGTTAGATAAAGCAAAATAGCGACTAAAAATAATACCCCGACTAAAACCCAAATTCCCGTTTGCTTTTGTTTGTTATCCATATCTAAAGATCTCCAAACATTGAAGGTACATCCGAGGCCGGAGCCGGCGAAGTTGGTTTTGAAGTAGAATTCAATACGGATGGTTTATCCGACGAACCGCTTTCTACTGGAGACTTTTTTGATTTCGGCTCCCAAAATTGACGAACAGATCTTATTAAAAATTTACTAATTTTTGATGTCGCTTGATGGAAGGCCGATAATTCGCCACGCATGGAATCTTCCCCCATATCAGACAACTCGCCAGACATTGGATCTTCCTCCAAAGCCGAGGCGAATTCGCTTTTGGCTGCGATTAACGTTCCCCTAGAAGCCGAAATAGCTTTTAAAGTAATACTAGCTTGGATCTTCTCATCCCCATCGGCTTTTGAGGATATCGCCTTACCAACAATAACGACATCCGCTCCAGTGCGATATCCAACATCTACAGCAGAGGCTATATCTCCTTCTGCCGCTTTCATTGCAGTCTCTTCAGAAATCACATCTATTATTGAATTACGATTGATAGCCTGAATACCCGCCTCTTGAAAACTTTGGACTAACGCTACTTCGGACATAGGAATGGCTTCCCAGAAAGATTTCCCTGAAGAGGAAATTCCCGTTTCCATTATAAGAACAGCGACCACTCTATCTTCCGCCGGAGTTTGTAATACGCCTATAGATCGTAAGTTTTGTTTTAATTCTTGGACATAAATTTCTACTTCCAAACGGACTTCGGCTAACATCAACGTCGTATTATCAAAAGAGCTTAAGAAACGATAGCTTTTTACGTATCGATCAGGACGCGACAAAATACGCCTTAAGCTTTTTTGGTTTGATAAATCCGACTCTTCTCCAAGAATATTTTCGATCGCTTCTTGAACTGCCAGTTTCATTGCCAATTTCACGGCTTTTTTTCTTGCAGAAACAAAGTTATTAGCGACTGCTTCCGTTTCGGCGGTAACTTCGTAGAAAAGAGGTAAGCGAGAAACCGTCCTATTCTCATAAGAAGAGATCGACGATTGCGCAATTGCAAAAGATGGACTTAAAAAAATTAACGCAAGAAAAAATCCCGGTCCATGTCTATGAACTAAGGAGGAGTAATATTTTGAAGGGGTTTTAATGAAAGAAAAAATCTTAAAGAGCCTCACTCGATCCACTAAATTATTTGGTTGAATCGGAACAATCGCTATTGCGGGCTTTTGCGATAAGACGTCGTAAGTTTTCAACTTCTTTTCGCGTTAAATGTCGATATTCGCCAGGAGATAAACCGTGCAGATTAATATACGCAAAATGCGTTCTCTTAAGTTTAATTACAGGATGTCTAACAACTTCGCAAATTCGCTTGATGTGCCGGTTTTTGCCTTCGTAAAGAGTTAGGTTTAAAAAACAGTTTTTCCCGCTCACTCGCCAAATTTCTGCGTCTAAAGGCAACGTGGAGTCTCCATCTAGCCGAAGACCGCTTTTCAGCTTTTCAATTGTCTTTGGTTCAGGCACACCGCGAACTTTTGCTCGATAAGTTCTGGGAACCCGGTTTTTGGGGTCTAATAAATCCTTTGATAATGCCCCATCATTTGTCAAAAGCAATATACCTTGAGTATTAAAATCCAACCGCCCTATCGGATATATTTTCTCCTTAACCTTTTTAAAATAATCCATGACGGTAGGTCTTTCCCCATCATCCTTTAGGGTTGTCAAACAGTTAGTTGGTTTAAAAAAGGCCAAATACATTTTATCCGATTGCGGAGGAAGAACTCTTCCGCGAACTTTGACGCAATCCACTAACGGGTCTGCCGACGCTCCTAGCTGAGTTATAGTTCTTCCATTTACCATAACCTTACCTTCTGATATCCACTTTTCAGCTTCCCTTCTAGAAGCCAAACCTGCGCCGGCAATTAATTTTTGTAGTCGGGTTTTCATATTTCCTTAAACGCGCAATCGATACTTAATTTGCGAAATGGTTCTTTTAAAATTCTTATTTAGATTCTGAATTATCCTGGGCGTTATCTTCAGAAACAGGGATCTCTTCTGAATTAGAATCAACTTGTTCCTCTCCAAGGATTTCACTAGTTTCCTCTTCCATTTCTTGTTCTGAAACTTCAGCGCTTGCCAAATTTCCAGAATCCTCCAGCGATAATTCGCTCGGTTCATCGAGAACAGGATCTTCAAAAATCATACGAGTTTGTTGATCAGGTCCATCGCTCTGGTCTCCTACCAACTCCGTTTCTTTCAAATCGTCCAAAGTAGGTAAATCTCCCAAATCTTTTAAACCAAAATATTCAAGAAATTTCTGAGTCGTTTTATACATCATCGGACGCCCTAAGAC
>JAYOZP010000048.1:0-7759 GCA_038154245.1 Nitrospinales bacterium
ATCGGGAACCATCAATGCCGATGGAGGCCGAGTCTATCTTCAAACCAATGCGGCTAGAGATATTGTCGATCACGCCATTAACGTATCTGGAATCATCGAAGCAAAGACTGCTGAAAAACAGCGGGGAGATATCATTTTAAATGGCAGGAATGAAGGCAGAGTAAAAGTCTCCGGAGTATTAGACGCTTCCGGTCTAGGCTCAGGTCAAACTGGCGGTAGGGTTCGTGTTTTAGGTGACGAAGTTATTTTAGAAAAAGCTAAAATTTTTGCTTCCGGCTTTAATGGCGGTGGAACGGTCTTAGTCGGCGGCGATTATCAAGGTAAAGGGTCCGTTTTAAACGCCAGGAATACGTATTTCGATGTTGACTCTTATATATACGCAGACGCTACTAACAACGGTAATGGCGGCAAAATTATTTTATGGGCCGATGAAAGAACAGATTCCTTTGGAAAAATTTATGCAAGAGGTGGAACATTTGGCGGCGATGGCGGTTTTGTTGAAACATCCGGAAAGCAAATATTAGCCGTCACTCAAGCTGCAGACGTTTCGGCTCCCTTTGGAAAACCGGGCGAATGGTTATTAGATCCATTTGATATCGAAATTGTCGATAGTCTCAGCAACGCAGCATTAACGGGCGGCAATAAAGTGGACGTGGCTCTAATTAACGCCGCGCTCAATAATGGCACCAGCGTTAAAATCCAATCCAACAATAACGGGGCAGGGGAAGGCAATATTCTTCTATCCTCTGCCATCAGTAAAACCTCAGGTGGCAATGCAACCTTAACCTTAGACGCCGCAGGCGGTATCACCATCAACAACACCATTACCTCTACAGTGGGCGCGCTAACTTTAGATCTATTGGCGGCAACCGGCGTCGTTATAAATGAAGCTTTAACTTTGAACGGAGGCACGGTAACCCTTAACTCAAACGAAACGTTCAGTCGCACTAATTTCGAAAACCCCGGTCGACAAAATATTTTTCAAAAAAGTCATTTGTGTGGAGCCACCCTACCTGCGGAGGTGCATGTTTCCGGCGTTCCTAGCGGTTTGGTTCACTTAAGCGGAAACCAAAACACGACAAACACGTCAGCTGGCCACGGAACTGGCATTACGTTGACAGGAACGTCTATCACAACATCCGGAGGAAGCGCTAATTTTGAAGACGGCGTAACTTTATCTACCAGCTCAGTTGGCGTAACCACAAGTGGTGGGGATATTAACTTTAATGGAACCTTAGATGGAGCTCAAGACCTCTCCTTAACTGCAAGTACAGGACGAATTAATTTTAATGGAGTAATTGGGGGAACCACTGGATTGTCAGATCTTACGATTGGTTCATCAAGCATAACAACTTTTGAGGCCGATTCCACAATTTCTGGAAACACTTCCGTAAACGCCAGCAGTGGGATGAATATTAACGGAAAATTGACAACCTCTTCAACTAATACTGGATCGCTTAATGCCGATTCAGATGCCGATGGATCAGGTATATTTTCCTTAGGAAGTAGCGGCGAACTAGCAAACTCCAGCATTTTATCCATTATTGCAGGTGACTTTGATTTTCAAGGGACTCATAGCGGTAATACTTTAGATTTATTTTGGATTTCTTTAGGCAGTACATTTGGGATTGGAGACGCAACCGGCAATGCACAAATAGATAATAATGAATTAGGTAGACTTCGTAGTTTTCAATTAACCGACACTAGCGCTTTATTTAGAACAAATGGTGGAACCATTAATATCGATAATGCTCAAAAATTGAGTAATAGCGTTGATTTTAGAGCAACTAATATTAATTTTGTAAACGGGACTTCAGCATTTAATCAATTAGTATTTCGAGGTGAAAATGTAAGCTTTCAAACAAATGTTTCTGCAACGGGACTTGTAGTTGGTGATCAAATCACAAATTTAAGTTTTCTTGATAATAGTAACCTAACAACTTCCTCAGTTGGTAGTGGTGGAGGAACTGGAGATTCATTAAGTATTACTGGAACAACATTAAGTATGAGTTCCAGTTCCACAATTGAAAGTGGACCAGGGTCAATGAATTTAAACTTTTCAGAAGGAATGACACTGGGGTTATTAAGTACAACTAGCTCTAAAAGTGACGCAATTTCTTTAACTACAGGTTCGAGTGGAATCCGAGACGCGGACACCGATGGATCTTTAGATATTTCTTCTCCTAATAGCGGTTTAGTAGTAAGCGCTTCGGGAGGATTTGGAACCTTTGAAAACCCCATTGAATTTAATGTTGGATCGTTAGATATCCCTTCATCTCAAGATTTTAGTTCGAATACTGCGCTTGCAAATCAAAATTTTTCTACAACTTTTGGGCAAAGTCTGCAAACAGTAACCACAACTCGTACCTTTCGCTCCACAAGTGAAACCACGACTTTGATAACCTCTTTTCCTATTTTTAATATAGGAAATAATCCAATTCAGGCCATTGGTGGTTATACCCCAGCGGTGAGACCATTGTTTACCAATGTATTTTCTCGAAGTTTTTCTTTAATAGAAACCACTACAACAACCACCACGAGTACATTTACAACTTTAAAATCTGGCTCTTTTGGAGATGGATTAGTTTTAGCCAGTCTAAATAACTCTAGTCTAGGACGCGGTCTTTTTGATGCTAGGCCTATTAGAAATAGTTTTGTCGATTCTTTAAATTTTGGCCTTCAATCGCTCTCTCAAACGATATCCGTTTCTCAATCCTTTAGTTCATCTACAACTAGCTTTCAATCTTTTGGTTCAAGCTCTTCTTTTGGAGGGCAAATCCCAATAGGCACGCGATCATTAGGAACAGTTAGAACGATTGGCGGTGGAATTGCAACTTGTCTTCTCAGCCCTAGTGGAAGCGTTCGAGCGGTTAACATTTTGGCTGATTCCAATGGAGAAATTAATAATCAAAATAACTTTGACAATGTTGGATTGGATTTTACTCCATCGAGTCGAAATACCGGTTTCTCAACTAATACTCCTGTAAGGTCGGGAGGTTCAACGCCTGGTGGTAATGTATCTAGTCCAGCGCCATCGACCGGACAAGGTATTTCTAGAGACGAGTCTTCTAACGTTAATGCAAACATTTCTGGTAACGGGACTTCGATCCCTATTGGAAGACCAGTAGGCCCCACTTCTAGTGGAAGTGTATCTAGTCCAGCGCCTTCGACCGGACAAGGTATTTCTAGAGAAGAATCTTCTAACGTTAATGCAAACATTTCTGGTAGTGGAACTTCGATCCCTATTGGAAGGCCTGTAGGCCCTAACTCTGGTGGAAGTGTACCTAGAGAAGAAACGCCAAGTATCAACGCCAATATTTCAGGTAATGAAACATCAGTAGGAGCCAGAATCTCTGGAGGCGAAACTTCAATAGGAGCTCGAATATCTGGCGGTGAAACCCCAAATATCAATGCAAACATCTCGGGTAGTGAAACTTCTGTTAGAGCGGGTATTCCCGACGATGATATTCTAACTATCGAAACCAATTTATTTGGAGACACTCCAAATTCCAATGATCTGAGTTTAGGGTCGCGAACAAACGATAGAAACTTAAACAATCCGGATCAATTTCAAGGCAACGCAAACGCAGAACAAAGGTCTTTAGACGCGAGAATATCCGGAAACTCAACTCCAGGGCAAACGCGTAATAACTCTGTAAATAGCGGGAACAATCAAAACCTGGACGATCGAATGGCAACTATCCGAAGACGTTTAGTCGGAGGAAATACCAATCAAACCAATTCAAACTCCAACGCCAACTCATTACAAAATAGCGCTTCCGAACAAACCCTGGAACAAAGAATGAGATCCCTCTACGATCGCGTAGTTGGAAAAAACAGAACTTTCTTGGAAAACTTGGAAGAGATTTCTGAAAACTAACTCTAAAAACCGCATCAAACCCTCTACAAACCTCCTTTCTTAATAGCTAAAAAAAATAGTTATATTTGATAAAGTCCCTTTTTAGGTTATCATTTCTTAATCTGTTATAAATATTTGCGATTATATTATTTGCTTCTTAATCCTGTATTTTTGAAAAGAAATGAAACGGAAAATCAAAAGCTCCATTTTTTTCATTAGAATTTTTGGCGTCTTATTCTTTTTATTTGTCTATTCGACTATAGTTAATGGTCAGTCCTCAGACTTTACTTTAACTTCTGAAAAACAAAAAAGCGCCCCTTCATTTAAAGCTAAAATCCCTTCAAAAACTAAATCAATTCAAAATAAAACTATACATATAAAAAAAACCGCAAAAGATAAAACCTTGGATAAAACCATTAATTTATCCACAATGAATGAAGCCAAAACAGCATACAAGAACCGTGGGGTAATTATTTTAAAAGGAAATGATACTAAGCTAGGCCAACCAAAAAATCAGGAAGATTTTAAAGATGAAGCTGAAACTTGGGGCGTCAAAAACGCAAAAACTCAACCCACATCTTTAAAGAAAAAAAGTGGTAATCAAATTACTTTAATCAAAAAAGCGCCGGTTTTCCAAGAAACACCAACGAAAACGAATCCTAAATCTTTGGAAAGCGTTGTAATCAACCAAGTTCAAGAAAATCATGCGAAATCTGACAAACAAATATTAGCAGAAGTTCCAAATGAGAGATCTATTGACGTTAGAGTTGCCATAAACGATACATTGCCAATCCAAACCTCAAAAACGAAGAAGTTAAAACCTAGAGTTAATCCCCCTCCGAATAATACCTCGTCTGATATTAAAATTTCGGTAAACGATGATCGATAATCTCCTCATTAGAAATCTCTTTCATTTCGCGGCATATTAATTAATTTGATAAAAACTTTTGATTTCAACCTCGTAACGCGTCATAATTTTGAATCTAATTTTTAATAACTTCTTCTGAGCGATTTATGATTTTTGTTACGATTGCAATTTTTTTAGTTGGTTCCGCCATTGAGCTATTTGGTCTCTTACAAATGAGTTCAGCCATCAGTACCTTAAATACGGTATCTCTGATTATGCTTTCCTTTTTAGTGGGTATTGTAATAACGCGTTCCTATTCCAAAGAATTTCTGGATAAACTTCAATGGCATCTAAAGTCCCGTTCAAAACCATCGGAAGAAGTTGTGAACGGAGCTGTCATGGTTTTGGCAAGCTATATGCTCATTACGCCTGGACCTATTTCAGACATAATAGGTTTATTTATAATGATTCCCGCTACTCGCGAATTTTTTAAAGAATATACGCTGTCATTAGTAAATAAAAAGATTGCCGCCGGCGAAATGCACTTCTTTTTTAAAGATTGATTCCTAAAAAGAATCCTCAATTATGAGTCTGTTTTCTGCGCCTCCAAGAAACTTGAGAGATGAGTTGCTAGACCTTGACGAAGCGCCTTTTGAAGAAGTTAAAAATAGCCTATCCGATGTACGACGAGTCAATCGATATCTAAGCGGATACCGCGTTTTATTGCAACATGCAGAACCATTTCTCAGAAAACATTCTGGAAAACGCCCATTCACCGTTATTGATTTGGCAACTGGTTCGGCGGATCAACCAACGGAACTGGTTCTATTAGCTAGACGATTGAACGTTCCAATACGAGTCATCGGAGTCGATATCAATCGAAAAATGCTCGATTATGCTCGTGAAGAATCAAATCAATTCCCCGAAATATCATTTGTCCAATGCGACATTCTTAATCTTCCCTTCGAAGACAATTGCTTCGACTTGGCGATTAATTCGTTATCCCTTCATCATTTTTCCGAAGATAATGCGATATCCATTATCAAAGCTTTGGATAAATTGGGAAAACTTGGTTTTATCGTAAATGATCTGCATAGGAGCCGGGTTGCTTTTTGTTCTATATATATTCTGACTCGGATATTGACGAAAAACAGATTAACCCGATACGACGCTCCAGTTTCAGTAATGAACGCTTTTACGCCAACAGAGATGAAAAAATTGGCTAATGACGCGGGGGTCGAAAAATTTCAAATTCATCGACATTTCCCTTATAGAATTGCTCTTGTTCGAAATTCAATTTCCTAAATTATCATGAAATCTTACGATGCAATAATCATTGGAGCGGGACCGGCAGGTTGCGCTTCCGCTTTATTTTTGCATCGCGCTGGAAATCAAGTAATCGTTTTGGACAGGGCTATATTTCCAAGAGACAAGGTTTGTGGCGAATTTATTAGTCCTGCAGCCGATTCGATTTTAGAAAAACTTGGAGTCTTAAGCTCAATTGAGGAAGAAAATCCAGAACGAGTCCGTGGAGTATTTATTTCCTCATATGAAGGATTAGAACTAGGCATCGACTATCCAGCTTTAAAAGAAGGTCAAGAGAGCCCAACCAGCTTGTCTATGCCGCGTTTTTTACTCGACAATTTATTAATCAAACGCCTAAAAAGAGAAAAAATAGAGGTCCTTGAAAAACACAGTGTTGACGATTTTATTTTCAACTCCGGCAACGTCGCAGGCGTCACAGTAAGAGATCCCGACAATAAAAGTTTTAAAATTTCAGCAAAGGTTGTTATTGACGCTGGGGGTCGCAACGCTATTTCATTAAGGCGATTAAACTTAAAAAATAATACTAAAGACGAAGGTAAAGTAGCTATTGCAGCCCATTGGGAAAATATTAGGCTACCGCAAGCATATTGCTATATGCATGTTGGAAATCCCGGTTACACAGGAATAGCGCAGGTTGGAAGAGATTCAGTCAATGCCGTTATGATTGCCAGTACATCAAAAGTAAAAGGGAAAAACATAACGGAATTTTATAAGGATGGAATTTATAAAAACAAAAAACGTAGAGAATTAATGGATGGAGCCAAACTGGCCGAAGAACCGCGTACAGTCGAGTCGCTTGCTTTTTCCGTTAAAGAGCCAAAATGTGGAGGTTTGGTTTTAGTCGGCGACGCAGCCGGTTTTATTGATCCGTTTACAGGGGAGGGGATCTACCTATCTCTAAGAAGCGCTCAATTGGCTGCGGTAACGCTAGATTCTGCTTTTAAAAAATCAAACTTCTCACGAAATAAATTAGCGGAATATGGCAAGGCAAGGGCGCAGGAATTCAATTCAAAATTTATATTAAGTCGCATCCTTCAAAAAGCTATTTATAACCGCAGACTATGCGACTTAGTTGTAAAAAATCTTTCAAAAAACCCAATTCTGGCCGAAGAAATAGTTGGCGTTATAGGAGATTATTACCCCGCTAAAAATATAGTGTCTTTTAGATTTCTAATAAAATTTCTTCGCGGTTTTTTATCTCCTCAAAACAAATTATCCGAGGCTAAAATACGCGAAGCGTTGAATGTTTAGTTGAGACTTTGTTAAAAAAAAAGCCCTTAACGACAAAGTCGCCAACGACTAAGAAGAGGGTATTTTAATCTATTTAAATTAACTATTTTTGATCCATTTCATGGACGCCAGTCCAAGCTTCAGGAGGATGCACAATATAGTAAACGCATCTTTCTTGTAATAATTTCGAAGGGGTATCGTCTGGAAACTCTTCTAACAGTCCACTGAACTTTTTATCCGCATCGCTAAATTCCCCAGCGCGATATTTTCTCAACGCTTCTTCGTATAAAACATTCATTTTACGTCTTTCTTCGGTGATGTCGCCTTGCTTTCCAATTAATTCAAAAATGGGCGATCCTTTACTTCTACCTTTCACAACCACTGTATCGAGTTCTCTGACTTCAATACCTCCTGCGGCTTGAATTCTTGTGTAATTATCCACGATTATATTTGTACCGTAATATTAGTGCTGTAATTTATTTTGTTGAGCTCATTTA
>JAYOZP010000048.1:7769-27767 GCA_038154245.1 Nitrospinales bacterium
CCCTCTAAGCGAGCGCCGTAATTTACCGTATCGCCTATGCAGGTATAATCCCGCGCATGTTCAGATCCAAGGTTTCCAACGATCATGTCGCCGGTTGAAACGCCGATACGTGCTTTAATTTCTGGTTTATTTTGCGATTTCCAAATAGGACGAAGTTCAGTAAGTTTGTTTTGCATTTCAATCGCTGTTTGACAAGCAAGAAGAGCATGGTTTCCTTTGCAAAAGGGAGCCCCCCAAAACGCCATTATTGCGTCTCCTATGTATTTATCCAATATTCCTTGATGTTGAATAATTTCATCAGTCATTGCTCCTAAATAATCGTTCAAAAGCAGAATTAAATCTTCAGGAGGCATCCCTTCGCTAAAAGTTGTAAAGTTAGCAACATCGCTAAAAAGGACGGTTTGGATTTCCCGACTACCGCCGAGTTTGAGTTTCTCTGGGTTGTTTAATATATCGGTAACAATCGAAGGATGAACATATTTATCGAAGGTATTACGCATTTGTTCTTTTTCTTTTAAACCTTGAGCCATACGGTTAAAGGCTCCCGACAACTGGCCAACTTCATCTTTTGATTTAAAAGAAACTCTAAAGTCATAATTGCCTTTTTCGACTTCTCCAACACCTGCAACTAACAAACGAAGCGGTCTAACAACTCGATTAGAAAAAAATAGGGTGAACAAAATTCCTATCACAAATACCAATAGCCCAACTATGATGATGCGTTTTTGCAAAGATTTGAAGGGTTCAAGAGCTTGATCAAGGTTGGATCCAATAACGAAACCAGAACGAGTTCCGGCGGTAGAAAACAAATGATATTTGGCTAAAAACCTTTGCCCACTAACTTCAAAGGATTCGCTTTGTCCTAAATTTTGAATGGCTTCGCTTAAAAGAGCCGAACCTTTTTCCAATGGAACGTTGCCGGCTATCAACATGTTTTTGACAAAAAACACAATCTGAAACTTAAATGAACTTCCATTAGGACCCAATAACCATTCCACCCAAGCGTTATCGATTCTCTTGCAAACAGCAATTACCCCAGCCGCATAGTCGTCGTTCAAGGACTCCTTTAATGTAGAATATATAACGCTGAATAACACGCCTCCAATTGCTAAGACTTCATAATATGGGGCTCCGCCATCAAGAATCTTCTCTAACGCAAACTTATCTAAGTTACTTGCTAACCACTTTTCTGTTTCTTTATCTTGCGGAAAAACTCCTCTCAATTTAGGATTGTCGTCGACCATAAAAACAATATCGCCTTGGGAGTCATTGGCAATTTCTTCCGTAAAGGAATAGAAGTTTTCCTTCATCATCGATAAAAATGAACGAAACTTTTGATCTAAAGTAATGGTTTGAACAAGTTTCTAGATATTATTTTGCTGTTCTTCAAGCCTAACAAGAAATTGGATCTGAGCGGAGTTTAGTTCGTTAGTGATTCGAGCCATTTCCAAATTCTCAGTCTGGCTATCAATTTGGTAAAGAATTTTTAATAGTAAAAGGAGAATTACGGCAGAGAAAGAAAGGAAGATTTTTCCTTTTAAGCTCATAAGGCTGGTTACCGCATAACGGTGTTAACGGAAAGAGTTTCGTTAACAAGAATATTTTGTCCGGTATCTATTTGAACTTGACGATGAATTTTACCCAATCTCCAAAACCAGAAAAACATATCGTAATTTCCTGGTTCCAACTTTTCAAAAGAATAGGACTGACCGCTGGTCACTCTTCGGCTTCTTAATCCAGCTTTAGAAAACACAATAGCCTTTAAACGTTCATCCTCATCGGTATCCAGTTCCAAACTACCTTGGATTTTAACTGGAAACGACTTAGTTTCGCCGGAATTAACTTTACCTAGGTCCTGAAAAGCGTCTCCTATATCGGCAAGAAAAAAATTTAATGGACGGTTCGTCGTGTTTTTTATTGAAATAATATCTCCAGGACTTAAAGCAAGAGAACGTGGAAAAATTCCATCCACAGTTGCGGAAATATCAAATCTTTTTCCGCCTTTATAAGTCGGATCAATTAAACATGCATAAAGTTCTTTCAAATTTCGATAGTTGACCATGTCTTTATTAAATACGATTCCATCAGGACCCAAATAATCGTGCCCAGCTCCTCCTTTGGCTTTTTCAATTATTTTGGAGTGACTCTGGGCGGTCAATGTCCCATATACAGAACCTTTACCAGGAACGATAGGAGGAACCGGTATTGAGGCGCAGGCAGAAAAAAGAAAAATCAAAAAAACAGGAACAAATTTATTCATTTGTTAAGGTTCCTTATTTTTTTACTATAGAAAGGTTTAAGTTGGTCACACCTTTATCTGTAATTGAAACGTCAAAAGGTTTAGCTTTATATCTACGATGAAAAACAATTGCCTTGAGTATCCAGTCTCCAGGTGGTACCCCAGTTATTTCAAAAGCCCCGGGCTTATCAAGCTTAACGTAATACCGAGTTGGCAACACAACCATTCTTCCTTCCATAAGCTTATGCACCGAGCAGTAATAATTTAGCACTCCCGGTTTATCAAAAGTAATCTCTAATTTAGAACCTCTTTCAGCCAATCCTAAATCAAAGGTTTTAACTCCGCTTAAAGAATAAACGTTATGGTCGATCTCTCGATTTTCTGCATTTAGAAATTTAACTAAATCGCCTTGAACAACTATGTTTAACCCAGGTCTGAAACGAAGCCTTTTTTGAACTACTTCATGAGTTGTGGAACCGGCGGAATTGTTATTTTTTTTACTTTCTAAATAAACAATTATGTTCGAAAGGGGCTTATTCCCTTGAACCGATACTGTCCCCGAAATTGTTTGATTCCCAAATGCAGGTTGAACGGTACAAACAAAAATTAAAATAAGGAAAAATAAGGCGTAGTAAGATGGAAGTTTCAATTTAATTTAATTGGTTTTGAAACGTTATATAGAAAAATTAAGGGTATCTTTAATAGTTCGATATCTTTACTTTAGGCAACTCGCAGTCCCTCATTTTATAAGATCTGCTCGTGGCCAAAAACAATTTTTAGAGGTCCCCTTAAGTTATTCTTTGAAAATAATGTAGTTATTTTAACAAGAAAATATTATTTTGGAAATTTTTAAAGCTGAAAAAGACGATATGTATTGTTTTTTGGGGAGAAAAAATTAAGGTCAGAAAAGGGGAGGGAGTAAAAAATGGGAGCGGAGTACCGCTCCCTTAAAAAATTAGGTTGTTGAAGGTTGATTTTCACCAACAATTTCCATTAACCGGTCTTTTGTGCTGAGTTTTTTCTTTTGTAAATTTTTCTTTTCAATTTCTTGTTCTGGCGTCAAAAATTTTCGACCATTCAATTCTTCAACTTGGGCTTTCAAATCATTATGTTCGTCATATAAACTTTTAAACTCGTTATTTTCGGACACTAATTTGTTTAACAGATTTGATTCAATATCCATATTATCTCCTTTTTCATTCTCTTTCTTAATTAACCAGCGGCTAACCGTTCTAAATTAATTTCTGCTTCTGATTTGCGTGCATATTTAATAGATAGACGATCTAAATTTGTTTCCTTTAATGCTTCAAAATTTTTTAAAGCGAAAATTCCGGCGTTTCCTGCAACAGAATTTGTATTTTTCTTATAATTTTTAACGAAAAGCGATTTTAAGTTATCAACCAAATAGTTTTCATAAACATCTAAACCTTGCCCGATAAAAATAGTAGGTTCAGTAATATGTTTAATTAAATCTTGTGGCGACAATGCTGAATCTGGCATTGTCCTCACTAAATTCCCATTTTCAGACTTAAAAATAGACGCATAAACTTGTTTTTTTTTTGCATCTAAAATAGAACATATAGGAAACTCAATCGACTCCGCTTGTAAGGCTATTGCCAATAATGTTTCTATCGCGACAACTGGCTTATTGGCCCCTAAAGCAATGCCTTTGACTAAACTCATTCCAACTCTTAAGCCCGTAAAAGAGCCTGGCCCAGAAGTTAACGCAAACCCGTCCATTTGGTCCAAATCATGACCAAAATTAACCAAAATCTCTCGAATTTTAGGAAGAATATTTTTTGAAAATGAGGATTCGGGCGCGATGTTCTCTTGATAAACTATACCGCTTTGGTTAAGAAGAGCAACGCTCCCTTTCGGAATCGATGAGTCAATTACCAATATTCTCATCAATAAAATACCAAAGTTGGAAATTTTGAGTGTATTTCCAGTTAAATAACTGCTTTTCTGTACAATAGTAATTTCAGGATTAAATGTCAATTAAAAACACCTCGTTTTTGGGCGGTTATACACAAGAGAAACCCGTTTAAAACCTTTTATTTTTAAGTTATTTATAATTATTCTATTAAACCGATTTTTTGTAAATACTTGACAAATAATAAGTTAAGTTATATTGTGTGCAAAGATTGATGAGTAAGTTGAAACTTCCCTTAAATAAAACCTTCCTTCCGATAAGGACTGCTTTATTTTCTCTTCCCTAAAACACCTCAATTTGATCCCCAAGCGATTTAAGAGAATCTAATGTATATCACCACTCAAGAGCAATTAGCCTCATATTGTAATCAAATCGAAAACTGTCAATGGTTAGCCATTGATACGGAATTTGTGAGAGAGAAATCTTATTATCATCATTTAGGCCTAATTCAAGTTTCGGGTAATGGTATCTGTGCAGCTATCGATCCTATAGCGGTTAAAAACCTTGATTGTTTGATGGAAGTCTTTAAAAAGAAATCCATGCTCAAAGTCTTTCATGCAGGCAAACAAGATCTAGAAATATTAAACCGTCTTTGCGGAATGGCAATTTCACCTGTTTTTGATACACAAGTTGCAGCATCTCTTCTGGGTTGGGGATCTCAAATATCTTTTGCCAAAGTCGTTCAAAAAACAATCGGTAAAAAAATTTATAAAACCGAAACATATACCGACTGGTGTCGACGTCCTTTAAGCCCAAATCAAATAGAGTACGCATTAGACGACGTTCGCTATCTTGCTCCAGTTTATGAAAAGTTACTAGAACATCTCAAAAAAGCAAATCGATTAGACTGGCTTAAAGATGAATTTCTTCCATTAGAAGACAGTAAAAACTACGAACTCCCTGATCCACAGAAACAATACATGCGGATCAAAAACTTTCGTAACCTAAGACCTAGGAATTTAGCTGTATTAATGGAGTTATCCTCTTGGAGAGAATTAGAAGCGCGCAAACGCGATTGTCATCCTCGAAGTATCATGAGAGACGAGCCCTTATTGGAAATAGCTAGAATTTTGCCCAAAGATTGTTCCGCTATGGAATCAATTCGAGGATTGCATCAAAAGGAAGTTAACAAAAGCGGAGAGATGATTTTAGAAGCAATCAAAAGAGGAAAAGCCATTCCAGAAGAAGAAATACCTAAATCTCCAGAAGTTAGAAACTATTCAACCCAACCAGGTGTAGAAGAATTACTAGCTGCTTATGTTCAAATGAGAGCGGTTGAGCTAAAAATTGAAGCCACCGTATTAGCGGATAGAAAATTAATCCATGACACTGTTTTGAGATTTGAACAAAACGAACCTCTCGATGGTAATAGCATATTTTTAGGATGGCGCCACGACCTAATTGGCAAAACATTTTTAGAAATATTGAATGGAAAGAAAGGACTTATCGTAAACGGTAAGGGCCGTATTCGCCTTATGCCGATGAAAGAACCCACTCAAATGCAATAAGTTGTATATTTAAAGGATTGGTTAGATTTAAACTATTGTATTCCTATAGAAAAAAAGTTACATTTCTGCCCTAGAATTGGTTAAGTAAAAAGTAATTAAAAATTGCTTTCCTATATTGGCTCCTCCGACCCAGTTTTTACCTCTATAGGTAGATATATTTGGTTCTCTGGCGCTTCACCCTCAACAAATTCCACTTTCTTACAAACATGCAGGAAATAGGCTTATCCATCATTATACCCGTCTATAATGAAGACCAGGGACTCCGACAAACACTGCGCCAAATGGATTCGCTTTTAGAAAGAAAAAATGTAGAAGTTTTAATCGTTAACGATGGCTCCTCCGACCCAAAAACTTTGGCGATTTTAGAAGAAATAAAAATCGATGGATTAACTGTCGTTAATCATCCAAAGAATAAAGGGTACGGCGCTTCATTAAAAACAGGATTAACTAAAGCGTGTTACGATTACATTGCAATAACAGATGCGGATGGAACTTATCCCAACGAACGAATTCCAGAGTTTGAAAATATAGCGAGAGAAAATAATCTCGATATGGTTATCGGAGCTCGAAAAGGGGAAAATGTTTATATACCTTGGGTGCGACGTTTCCCAAAGTGGTGCTTAAGCCGTCTAGCCGATTACATTGCTAGATGCCATATTCCCGATATGAATTCTGGCTTACGTATCATTCGTCGAGAAACCGTTGAACGCTATCTCTCCATTTTGCCTGATGGCTTTTCGTTTACGTCCACCATTACTTTGGCTACTACAGTCAATGGAGATCAAATAAAATTCATAAATATCGACTACTATAAGCGAAAAGGACAATCAAAAATCAGCCCGATTTATGACACATTGAACTTTATAAACTTAATAATAAAAATCATGGTTCATTTTGATCGCAAAAGGATTTTTACGCCTATAGGAATGCTACTTTTCCTTATTGGACGTACAGCCGGCTCAATAGGCAAAGCTTACTCATACCTTTTCAAATAAGCGCATTAATTGAAATTAAACCAACCCAAACAAAAATTTCTTAAATCCTATAAGTTAACGATTTACATCTAACAATTATTTTAGAAACATATCAGAAAGGGTAGTTTCTTTTGGAAACTCATCACAAAACAAGATTGAATCTTGTTTTTTTTGTATTTCTTTTTTTATTTTTTGGCGTTTCTATTTTTGCGCGTTGGAACATCATTCAATCGCCGATCGTGCAAGAGAAATATAATATATATATTGCACCTCACCTTAAATCGTCTCCATCGGAAATTCTTCTTTCAAAACACCACCGTCAAATTCAAATTTATAAAAACGCGTTCTCAAATATTTTGTACCAGAAATTTGGAGTCAACGAGATTACTTTTCGAGCGTTTTCTACAATTGCTTCTCTATTAACTCTTGTTTTTATTTTTTTATTTACTCAGAAAACGATAGGCTGTGTAGAAGCCACAATTGCGGTGTTACTGTTTGGAGTTTCTTATTATAGTTTTTTGACTATTAGTAATCCGTATTACGGTTCTTTTTATATATTTGGAAGCTTTGTCAGTTTTTATTATTTGTTCAAGGGATTAAATAGCAACAGGCAGATAGATTGGTGGTTTTTCGGAATATTTAGTTTTCTTAATATCACGAATGTTTTACTAGCAGGGCTAACCCTACCAATATTTTTTGTATTAACGATAATTTTTTTCTTAAGAAATCGGAAATTTAATTTATTTTCCATCTCCGAGTTAAAGTCTAGATTTTTTTGGTTTTTGGTGTTTTTCAGCTTATCAACATTAGCCAGTTTATGGTGGTACTATTTAAGAGGATTAAACTTACTGGGAGCTTTTTGGGATATTGCCGTAACGCATGAGGTTGATCCTAAAGTTAATGCAGACAATCTCGTAATGGAAAAATCTTTTCATTCAGGGTTGATCAGACTATTTTATACAGTTTTCGTAACGTTTAATTTTGAACATGGGGATGGAAGTAATGCAATCTTGGGAATACCCGAAGGCCCTTGGATTTATTTTGCTCTATTTTTATTAGGTTTTTGGCGTTTATATATATCGCACCGAGAATTATTTTGGCAATTTCTAACGATATTTATAGTTCCTATATTAATCAGTGGAATAGTATTAAGGATATCGGAAGCTCGTTTTCTTGCGTTCATACACCCATTTCATCTAATCTTAGTCGCTATCGGTTTCACTTATTGCTTTCATTGGTTAAAAAACTTCATTTCAACACAATCCGTAAGAGAAGGAATCATTCTTACCTTAGCTTTTTTATTATTTACGTGGGGAACTCACCCAAAACCTCTATGGGCAACCCCCATTTATGACGAGCTCTTCAAAACCAAAGGGATTCGAGAGTTTCGCGATTATTTAAGAAGCCATATCAAAGAAAATGACGTTATTTTAAACGTTGCCAGCACCACTGAGTTACGAACCGAAATTGGAGACGCTCATAATTTATTAACCTATGATTTTTATTTGAAGGAATTCCAAGAAAAACATCGCATGGAACTCTTGCCTCTAAAGACGGGTAGGGTAGGAATTTGGCTATTTTTAATAGATCCTTTAACAAATAAAGACCGTGTACCATTTTACTTTCCAAGGACCTATTCCCCAAAATTAATAGACAAAGGAAATAGAGCCTTTATTTATTATGGGGAAATAAATATACCGGAAACAACAAATGCAATTGACGACTTTCAATTTACTACGCCTTTCTGGTCTTTTATGAAAGGATTGATTCTCCAAAATGATTTTAGGTTTGATGAAGCAAAGTCTTATTATAAAGTCGCGCTCAAATATGGTCTTAACCTGGAACGAGTTTATAATAATTTGTCTATCCTTGAATTAAAAAATATGGATCTCGCCTTTGAATATATAGAAAAGGCTATAAAAATAATAGAAACCCCAACCTCAATAGATGAAAACGACAAAGTTCAAAGTTGGGAAACTTATGGAAATAATGAAAAGGGTTTGCCTGATTTGAATAATAAATTGCCTAGGTTAAGGCAAATTTATATAGAAAAAAATGGAATAAAATATAAAAAATGGCTTGTGGAGGATTTAATCAAAGCACGACCCTATTTTTATGCAAAGTTTTATGAATATGCATTAGTCTATTTACGGGCTTTATATCTAAAAACAAACGAACAAAAATATTTAGACAAAATAAAGGAATTGAATAAAAAAGGGTCCCAAATTGGAAAAAGAACTATAGTTGAAAACTTGAATACGTTTACCAGTAAGAACAACAAATTATCCGTCACATTTAATTCATTGGATTTGAATGGAATAGCTGAATTGTATCCTCCCATAAGAAGAAATTGATGTTATTTCAAAATTCAATTAATTAAAAAGTTTCACTTAATTTCTTTTTAGAGAAAGCCGTCAAGGAATTTAGCAACAAAAAAGTATTTAAAATTAGCAAGTCATGATTTTAACTGATTGTTAATATTTCTTCTTATCTGATTGACAGAGAAAGAAATGAAACTGATAATAACAAAATGAAATAGGGTTAAAACATATTTCATTTTATTATTTTTTTGACCATCTCCATTAAAACTTCACATAATTTTTTCCAGTCCACAAACCTCCGAGTTTAATTAATGAAACAGAAAATTCTACTATTATATACCGAATTAGGATGGCAAGGTTCCTATCTAATCCAAGCCCCAATTAGTTTAGTTTATGTGTCAACGCATTTAGCTAAATTACCCGATCTTGAAATTGAACTTTTTGATTGCCGTATTGAAAAGGATTGGCAAAAGAAACTTCAAGAAAAAGTTTTAAATGAAAATATAATCTTAGCTGGTTTTTTTGTGATGAGCGGCGTACAGGTAACAACTGCACACGAGGTAACCAAGTTCATCAAGAATCAAAAACCAGACTTGCCGATTGTATGGGGAGGACCTCATCCTACTATTTTACCGGACGACGTTTTAAATTATGACGGCGTTGATTTATGTATTCGCGGTTTTGGAACAGACGCATTTACCGAGCTAGTTAAAAAGTTTTTAAACAATTCGACGGATTATGAAACAATTCCTAATCTCTGTTACAAGGATAATGGGAAAAATGTAATCGGGGAAATTAACGACGCTTATGAACGTATTAATTATAAAGAGCTTCCTTATCATCTTTTAGACTCTTTTATTGAGAAGTATTTCGAAGGTAGAAACGTTCGCGAGTTCCCAATTTACACTGCATTTGGCTGCCCATATAAATGTAATTTCTGCATATCTCCAATATGGTTTGAAGACACTAACAAGAAATGGGACCCCCTACCTGCCAAGGAGGTTGTCGATCATATTGAATTTTTGATGAACCGTTACGGAATTAATTTTATTTATTTTTGGGACGACGACACGTTTGTAAGTCCTCGTCATTTTTCAGGAATCGCGGAAGAAATTCTCGATAGGAACCTAAAGATAAAAATTGGAGTTCGCGGTATTCGATCTAATGAAGTAGAAAGAATGAGTCAAAAAGATATCGATCTGATGCGAGCTGTCGGAATTGAATACCTTCATATAGGCATTGAAAGCGGCTCTCAAAAAATGCTGGATATAGTAGAAAAAGGTATAACCGTTGAACAATCATTACAAGCCAATAAAAAAATAGCTCAATTGGACGATATAACTCCTATGTACAATATGCTTTGTGGGATTCCTACGGAAACATTGGACGATTTGAAGGAAACTGGTCGGTTCATGCTTCAGATTTCAAAGGATAACCCAAATTGCATTATCTTCGAACCTAATAAACTAGTGCCTTACCCAGGTGGCCACGCCTATGAATTAGCTATAGAGCATGGTTATAAACCGGCAACGTCTCCAGAAAGCTGGGGAAAGCTTGATAAAGAAGGAGATGCTTTTCAGCCTTGGTATACGAAGGAAAGCAATCAATTTATTCAAATGTTGCAAGTGGCTTCTTACGGTATTAGTAACTGGCCTGCTTATTTGAAAGGCCATCCATTTTGGCTAACCGCTTTATTCAAAACGGCTAATTTTGTTTATAAACCTATAGCTAAATTCCGATTGAAAAATGGTTATTCAAATTTTTTGATTGAACATGACTTATTGAACTTTTCCAAAAAGGTCTTAACCAAAATTAAAAGTATATAATTCGAAATCTATTAAAATTATAAGCTTTATTAGTTCGGTAACTTTAGCTTCACACCTTCCATAATAATGCGCATATCTGACTTTCTTTCTAACCGTGGAAAGCAGACAAATCCTTCCATTGGGAGTAAGCTCTCTTATTTATTTCTTTTCAAGCTTTGGCTTTAAAACAAAATAATGAAAACTCGCCACGCCTAATTCGATACCAATTAACCAAATTCGAAGAGAAAGCGATACTATGATCGCTTTGGGTTCAGAAATGATGGGAGAAAGCAGTAGCACTATAAAACTTTCTCTAACTCCAACTCCTTTTGGAACAAAAAAAGCTAGCATCCCGATTAAATTAGAAAAAGTAAGAGCAAATAAAGTAGAAAAATAGTTAGGAGATAATTCTGGGAATAATGATTTTATATAAAGCCAAAAACCAATCCCCTGAATTCCAATAAATACCAAATATAAAAAAGATATTTTTATTCTTGAGCCGGGAGACAACTCAATATTAATTGGATCTCTTTTGATAATTTTTAAACCAAAGTTTACAATCCTGCTAAAAACCTTGGGTGATAGCGCTAAACAAAAAATGGCCAAAACGCCAATAAGGGGTAAAAAATAGGTTCCCATATCATTTAGGTAAATCATTAAACCAATAACGACTAAAACCGAAATTGAATATGAAAATAAAGCTTCTAAAAAAGTAGCTGAAACCACCATCTCTACAGAATGATTTTGTTTTTTGTGTAAAAAAGCTCGACTTGAGATCGTCCATACCTTTCCAGGCACGTATTTCCATAAATTTGAAACAAACCAATTATATTGCGCCACCCGAACTGTGGTTTTAAGACCTATTGTTTGTAAAATCGAATTCCATGCAAAAAATGCCATGTAATAAGCGGCAGAAAAAAACAAAAGAGTCCCGGCTACATAAGGCAAATCAAAATTTAACTCAACTTTTAATAGGTTTTGCCAGTTTTTATGAATTGCATTTCCAATAAAACCAAAAGCAACGGCAAGTCCTAAAACCAGGGCAACTTGCGAAATTATCGAATTTTTCTTGTTACTTTTGGATTCTTCCATATTTACTAATTCAGTTTGCAGATCTGCCAGTTACGATACCCTAAAGGCTTCTTAGAGCTATTTTCTTTGCACTTATCATATTTCCAGCCTTCAAACGCAACTTGAAATTTAGGACGTTGATCTAAATCTTCTGGATTTTTTTGCTCCGTGTCCTGCCAAAAAAGTAATCTTGGGTAGAGGGCGTCCATTGCCATAAAAACACCAATAGAATCATATGGCTTTTTCTTAAACGTTAACACTGAAAATGGATTGGGGAGGTAAATAACAGCGTTTGAGGGAGTCTCCTTTGAGACGGCGCGTGCAATGAGATAGGTGTCTACATATAAATTATGAATGTCTTTTGGACCTGTTGAAATTAAGATATCATCGGATGGGCGATCCCAATATTTTTCCAAAAAATCAATTCTTGGTTTTAGAAAAAATATAAAAATGACAACCAAATTTCCCAAGACAAATAACTTTAAAGGATTTGCAATGGAGGAGGAGCTTAATTTATTAGCGATCAGTAATTGCTTTCCATCACGCTTTCTTTCTCCAAATATGATGGAGCCTAAAAAAAGAAGAAGGGTTGGGAAAAAAATAAAAAATTCTCGGCTAGAAGTCCTTACGGCAATCTGTCCGGGGTTTTGAATAAAAAATAAAATACGTTGCCAAGTGGACTGATCTATCATGGGATGCCCCTTCGAAAAAACCGAAAACAATAAAGTAAATCCCACAAAAATTCCTAAAAGGTTAAAGAAGATAGCTTTTTCTAAGTCGTCAAATTTCGAATAATAAAACGGAATAACCAGCGTTAATAAAATACCCAGCCCCCAAACTGATTGGCACAGTGTATTATTTACCGCTTTAGCCCAAGTGATCTCAGATTTTAGAATCGCTTTTTCAGGGCCAAAAATAATAAAAATCCCTACAAAATATGCGATAGGCACCAGAGCCAATAATGCCGGCCAAGAACGAAATAATAGCGACTTAAATCGAATGGCTATTTTTGGAACAAAAGCGAATCCAATAAATATTGCGAACAATAAAACAAATTTTATGGTATGCCTTTGATCTGGATAATAGGTAAGACTATACCCTGCCCAGACTCCGGAAAAAAGCAATGGAAAGGGCAATAGATTCCAAACCCATTTGGGATCGTTTTCTCTAATAGAAAAATAGATTGAAATAACTAAAGGAACAAAAAATAAAACGGTGAGTTCATAACGAGTCCATTGGGCGCACATAAATAGAAAAGACGCTAAAAAAAGCATATCTCGTTGTTTTTCTCTATATGCAATAAACCAATATGTATTTGCCGCAAAAAAGTAAAGACCTGCTTGTAAATTGTTTAAGTATAAAAAGGAATGCCACCAAACCATTGGAGAAGTCGCTAAAAGTAAGAGCATCATGGATGCGTACTTTGGTTTTATAAACCTCTTAATTAACGAATAAAACAAACTAAGAAAACTGACGTAAAGAAAGGTTTGGGTAAGCTTGTGCAATGAACTATTGAATAGGCTCCAATAAGCGGAAATCATATGAAACCCTAGAGTCCGGTTTTGATCTATTACAAAGGTTCTATCTCTAAATGCCATAATATCGGACTCTTGAAGCGTAACCTGTCCCAATGCTTTGTAATAAATTCCATCAGGAGTCATTACAGGATAAAAAATATTAAAAATTATTGAAGGTATTATCAACAAGGCAATGATTAATATGTAACCGTTAAAAATCAATTTAGGCTGAGGCCATACTAAAAAATCGCCTTTAAAATTTAAAATAAATAGAACGACTATAAGGAGAGCTTGAAAAACTAAAAATAAAATTGGGTTAACGCTAATTTTTAAGCAAAGCGCAATCCAAATAGACAAAGAGGTAAGAGCAATCCCCATCGGGAAAGCTAAAGATAAGCGTTCTGTCGCAGGTAAGTCTCTGCTAAAAAGTCCAGATAGCAGGTAACCAGAAATCAGAGTAAAACATAAACTAATTAAAATCATCCTGCGAATCAATCGACAAAGATTTTTTCTCCATTTTTTACGGCTTCCATAAGAGTTTCAGAAACATCTTCGCGCAATAACCAAGTTGGAAGCCCTTCTCCTTTTTGTAATAAATCTCTAACTTTTGAACCGCTTATTTTAAAAATATCAGAAGGCGGTTCGTTATCTACAAAAAAGTGTTTTTTGGTTTTAGGAGAATAGGCTACTTCTCCATAAAAGACTGGAACGATTCCTATATCTCCAATAGCGTCAAATAATTTGGCGACAGCTTCAGGCGGGTAAAAATCCTTAACACCGGTATGATCTCTTCCTAAGACAAAATGTGAGCAACCAAAGTTTTTTCTGCAAAGAGCGGTAAAAACAGCTTCTCTTGGCCCAGCATATCTGGAATAAGACGAAAAAGCTCCTATTAAAACTTTGTTCTTAGGATATAAGTTATAGTCCACCATTGCTTGATAGGCGCGTAAAACAATTTCTCCAAGAAAATCGTTTTTCTTTTTTGGACCAATTGCGGGACTTACAAACAAGCCGTCGCAATGATAATCTTCCAGCGCTTTTAATTGGATAAATTCATGTCCTTTATGAATAACATTACGAGTATGAAAACCCACTATGCGAAACCAGTTTTTATGTTCGAAAATAACTCGAGTGTCTTTTGGTTTTAAAATATAAGATTTAATAGCCCCAGCTTTAGAAAGCCTTTCGATTAATTTAATTTTACCTCCTAAAAAAGTATTACCAGCGGCAACCAATTCCGAAACTCCTGGGTGGTCTCTTGAAGTTGTCCCAAACATTTTTTGAGCCAATTGCTCTAGATCAAAAGTAAACACATCTTCTAAGTTTAAGGTAGCGAATCGCTTACCAGATACTTTGTCACCAAGCGCTATCACATCTCCTTTTTGGAACCGCTTTGCTTCGGATTTTAAAACTTGAAGATAAATTGGAAGTGTCCAGACATCTCCGCTAGGTAATTGATACTTTTCTAAAACCGATTCTATTTCATCTCGAGTCATAAAACCTTGAAGAGGAGAATAGACTCCGTCGGCTATCTGTTCGCAATCAAGTAAAACTCTTTCTCCAACTTTTAACTCAGGTAGCTTATCAACTTCTTTTAAATCGCTAATTTCCGAAACTCTATTTATTAACACTCCGCCATGAGGTTCAATTAATAGTGATTGTTGATCAATACGTTTTATATCCATTCCAAAACGGGAATAATTTTCATATTGTCCAATTAATCTGGAAATCATATTAATACAGCCAATCGGATTAGCTCCTATAGCTGTTTCAGCGGCTAATACAAGACCGTCGGCGCCATCCAACAAAGTATTAAAAACATCGTTGACCTCGGCTCTTGTTGGCTTTGCCTGCGTCACCATAGTTTCAAGAAGATTGGTGGCAACATAGACTTTCGCGTTACGTTTTTTTGCGGTTTCTATAATGTATTTTTGCAATAAAGGAATCGTCTCAATCGGTTTTTCTCTCGACAAATCGCCTCGATCAATTAAAACCGCATTTGATTCATTTGCAATAGCGTCGACATTCGAAACACCAGATGAATTCTCTATTTTGGAAATAATAAAACTATCTTCGCTGGTCAACTCTCTAATAAGACGAACATCTTCCACTCTGGACGCAAAAGAAAGCGCAAAATGTTTAATCCCAAACTCCTTAGCAATCTTGATCGCTTCTCTATCCTTGTGAGAAAGAGGATCCATTAGGATAGGCATATTAACAGATACAGCTTTATTACTTCCCATTATTCCTTCTGTAACTATCTTTGCCCTTAAACGACCCGGCTGTTTATCTATCACTTGAGCCAAAACACTATTAAAATCTATAGATATTAAGTCGGATATTTCGATTTGATTGACTGCGACAGAAGGGAAAAAAGTGACTTGTTGAGCGTTTCCAGGAATCTTCTTATCGTAGATATCTAAATAACTTCCTTCTGAAAGAAATACTTGTCCTCCAATTACTTTACCGGTCCTCACTTGAGCGCCTTCAGTATCAATACAAATAGGCTTTGGAGTAGCGCTTTGAATCAGAGTGATAAGTTCAGATAATTGGTTGATCGCTGTATGAGACAAATTAATTCTCAACACATTAACCGGAAGGTCGTTTAAACGTTCTAATACGGTCTTCTTTAGAGAAGCCGGTCCAAGAGTACAAAGTATTTCCAAACTCATAAATTAAAGAACTTTTCAAAAAGGGAAGGAATTATTACGAGGATAGCTAACCAGATACCACAAGATTCTCAAAGCCCCTCGACTCTAGGCTTGTTTCAATATAGATTTTCTAGATTGTCGACGTGTATTAAATGTCGAGTTAATAACAAGGTTCAATAAATAAGTTGATAAAGAGAACTTATCGATTCAGTTTGCCCATTGCTTAATATGATTCATTAATTTGCGAACGCTATCTTCAACAGTTTCGTCGTGCGTATTAATAATAAGGTCGGGGTTTTCGGGTTTTTCATAAACATTTTTTTTAGAAAATCCAATCAAATTATCTATCTTACCTTCCAGACTTTTTTGATACAACCCTTTGCTATCCCTTTTTATTAATATATCTAACGGTGTTTCAATATAAATCTCAAAAAAATTAGAACCAATAGTCTCTCGAGCTTTTTTTCTTGAAATTTTATAGGGAGAAATAATGGGAACAATGATGACATCGTAATCAGACATTTTTTCAACGCATAATTCCGAAATCAACCGATTGTTCTCCATAATGTCTTCCTTTGAAAAAGAAAGATGCTTATGTAAACTTCCACGAATAGCGTCGCCGTCTAAGATTAAGGGATTCAAATTATTTTCACGTAACTGCGCTGAAATATTTTCGGCGATCGTTGTTTTACCGGCGCCCGACATTCCCGTAAACCATAACACTAATGGAAAGTTCATAGTTTAAGCTTTAACTTATCTTTTAAGTTTTTCCTGCCATTCAGATTCTTGACCATATTCTAATTTTTTCATTACATCGCCACAAATTTCTTGAAATTGAACGACTTGTTGTTGAGACCAGTCTTTCCATTTTGGGAATGTGTTTTTACGCGATTCATGAAATTTTACAGTTTTTAATTCACCGTTATACTTAAAACTCAATTTAGTTCCATTAGGAAAGCATGTTAAATATTCCAATAATTCCGTCATTTCTTCGACATGTCTTGAGTTATCGAAAAGCTTTTCATATTTAATCATTTTAGAATATGAGTTTTTTGGTAAAGTTTCCAAGGCGTAAAGTGCATGTTTACGCCAATACCAACAAAGCTTTTGGAACCTGGAAAAAAAATCCCAACGATCCCTAAATGGGTCGCCTAAACATCTTTTAGAAGAAGGCCTACTACCAGGAAAAAAGCGAACCGGATCTCCAATAGAGTAGGGCGCAAAGTACCCGTTGCAAGAAGACCGCACCCAATCCCTCCCATCCCTAATAATAAAAACTGTTTTAGAATTTGGAAATACTTTAGGAATAATATCTATTAATCCGACAACTTGAAGATTACATTCTGCATAAACAGAATTTTTAAGTCCGGATAAAAACCTGTCTCTAAAATTGAATAGAACTTTCGAAGCTTTTTCTTCCGAAATTTTTCCCATTTGCCTGGCCGCAGATAATCCTCTGGGGTTTCCTAAAGGCGTTAGTTTCCCCAAAGTCATATTGAACAAACCAAAATCTCTTATTTTACGCGCAAACTCAGGGTAATTTTTCTTAAAATCAATTATGACTGAATCAAGGCGCCAAACGTCTGGTTCCTGATCCGAATAACAATCTGGTATAGCGAGTTCAATCAATTCCGAAATAAAGCGAGTTGCCGTCCTGCCCGCCGATGTGACAAAAATACAAGGTTTATCTATTGTACATGAGGGCATTAATCTAAAAACCTGGGAGGAATATTAAATCTAAAAAGCTTTATTAAAGATTAATCTGGAGTGGCTATGAAGAACTTGGCTCGAAAGGTAAAACTATATAGATTTTAAAGTAACTCATCTTTTAATCTCGAAATTTTAGCAAAATACCCCCTATTACTCAAATGATAAAAATAAATTACATCCCTTATTAAAAATGACTTTTGTTTCAAAATGGGCGGTCTTAACTCTAATTATGAAACCATTATAGGATTGCCTTTTTTCTTTCTATTCCAATATGGATACCATTTATTATTTTAAAAAGTGATTCTAATTCATAAAAGCCTTGGAAAAATTCAGTCTTAATATAAATAAAAAACTTTTAAAAAGTGTATTTGATAAAGATACGGTCAAAGTGGAATATTAAATTCTCTTATGCTAAAGTTTGCTTATGATTCGCAAGTCTCGCAATTCGTATCCAAGAGTCTTCCTGCTATTATAAAGACTAAAAGATTAATTCGACTCATTGCGATTCATACCCTCCCACATACCAACTTCCTATTTTGATAAATGCTTGAACGCCATAAAAACTTACCCGAGTTTAATTGGAAAAAGCTTAACCTTCTTTTTATTTTTTTAGTAACAGTCCTTTGTTACTTTCCCGCTATTACCGGAGGATATATCTGGGACGATGATTCATATGTAACAAAAAATACCGCACTATTGGACCTGCAAGGACTAAAAAAAATCTGGTTGGAGTTGGAAGCTACTCCCCAATATTATCCCATTACATTCACAACATTCTGGTTAGAGCATCAGTTATGGGGAAATCAACCACTTGGCTACCATTTAGTGAATGTTTTCTTTCATATTTTAAATGCTTTGCTGATTGGATGCTTATTGGAAAGACTTTCAGTTCCAGGAGCTTGGCTAACAGCAACTCTATTTGCCCTACATCCAGTCCATGTAGAGTCAGTTGCTTGGATCACAGAACGCAAAAATGTTCTATCCGTGTTCTTTTATTTGCTGTCCCTAAAAGCTTATTTTAATTTTAACGCTATCGGTTCAGTAGAAACTCAAAAATCAAAAAATTTATCTTTTAAAGTTCAACAATACATCATTTCCTTACTCTTATTTTTTTGCGCATTAGGAAGTAAAACCGTCACATGCACCCTCCCTGCAACCATCTTACTAGTGATTTGGTGGAAACGCAGGCAAATCGTAAAAAAGGATGTTTGGCCGCTTTTTCCTTTTTTTATAGCGGCATTCACAACTGCTCTGTTGACTTCTTGGTTGGAACAAACTCATGTGGGAGCAGCTGGCGATGAATGGAAATTCACAATAGTAGAGCGTCTATTAATAGCGGGACACATTTTGTGGTTTTACATTGGAAAACTTTTATGGCCTGAACCTTTAATATTTACTTATCCACGTTGGACAATAGACACAAACGAATTAAGCCAGTTTTTTTTTCCTCTAAGTTTTCTTCTTTTGCTAATCGGGCTTTGGAAAGCGCGTCTTCGCATTGGTCGTGGCCCGTTAACGGGCGTATTGTTTTTTGCTGGCACGTTAGTTCCCGCTCTTGGTTTCATAAATGTTTATCCTATGCGTTATTCTTTTGTTGCAGACCACTTTCAATATTTGGCAAGCATAGGAATACTTGGATTATTTGCTTCAGGGATAACTCAAGGGATTAAAAATATTTCGCTTTTCAGATTATTTGCGTTTTTTATTTTAATAACATGTGGAACTCTCACCTGGAACCAATCTCACGTTTATAAGAATGAGGAAACTCTTTGGAAGGACACAATCGCTAAAAACCCAACTTCATGGATGGCCCATAATAATCTAGCCGTAATTGCCTTAAAAAATGGAGATAAAAAAAAAGCGCAAATTTATTTTAAAGAAGCAATTCAATTAAAACCCAATTACGAAGAAGCTAGAAACAATTTTGGTCTTCTCTTACAAACTGAAAAAAAGTTTGATGAAGCTTTAGAACAATTCAACATAATACTCAAAAGTAAACCAAACGATCTAGACAGTCTCAATAATGTTGGTTTAGCTTATTTAGGAGCTGGAAATATAAATCAGGCAAAGAAATATTTCCTAAAAGCGATCGATCTTAATCCAAGTTTTTTTAAAGCGCACAACAATCTCGGATTGGCCTTATCGCGTAAAGGAGACTTAGATGGAGCGGCCCATTATTACCAAACTGCTATAAGATTAAACCCGGCAATGCCTGAGCCTTACCGTAATATGGGAATAATCATGGCTCAAAAAGCAAACTGGAATGAAG
>JAYOZP010000048.1:27777-33285 GCA_038154245.1 Nitrospinales bacterium
CCAAATTACTTAGAAGCAAAGATGGATTTAAATAACGTTGTCGAATTACAAAAAAAGATTGAGAAAAAAGACTTAGGAGGGTAGTGTCATTGCCGTGAAGAACGTTTTAAAACTACTTTGGGGGAAGGAGGGAAACAGAGGATATAAAGTCTTTAAATCTCTACGGAAAAGATGAAGCCTCTTATGGAAAGTTCATTCAAGCTTATTACTCTTCCAGGCCAAAAACCCTCATGTAGTATGAAAAAGAATCTTTTACGGTAATAATTCCTACAATTTCCCCACTATCAGTAATTGTGAGGTGCCTTGTATTATTGTCCGTCATGAACTCAATACCCTGCAAGATGTGTTGGTTTCTATCCATTGTATAAATTGGAACGTTCATTATTTCTGAAATTGGGGTATCAAGAGATAAACCACTTCCAACTACTTTTCTAGTAAAATCTCTTTCGGTCACAATCCCAGTAAACTCACCATCTACTTTTATTAGAATAGCGCTGACGCCTTCTTCTTCCATTAATTTTGCGGCGGCTTGAACTGGCTCCTTCGAGTCGATACTCGTAACAGGAGACTTCATATAATCGCCTAATTTTTCTTTGGGTTCGTCAGACATAATTGCCTCCCATCATTTTTGAAAATACCTATTTATATAATATTTAGTTAATTAAACTCAATGTTAACCTTACTATAAAATAATTTAATCCCTAATCAAAGAGATGATTTCAGTTTTAACAGATTCGTCACATAATTGTAATAAACCAACCGTTATCGGCAAGTCAAAGCGTTTAGGACCAGCGCTTCCAGGGTTAAAATAAAGAGTGTCGCCTAATTGTTCGTTGAATGGTTTGTGAGAATGACCAAAAATAACAATTTTCCTTATTAAAACAGATTCTTTGCTCTCTTCCTTTGGGATTTCTCTGAAAATATGCTGAATTAAAATACTTCTTTTACATAAATCAAAATTCAGTTTCTCTTTATATTTAGCGGGTAATCCCCAATCATTATTTCCCAAAACAGCTTTAACAGGGGCCAAGGTTTCTAGCTCAATTAAAACTTCTTGATCTCCAATATCACCAGCATGGCATATTAAATCAACGCCGTCAAAAATGCTAAATACTTCCGGTCGAACCAAATTATGGGTATCAGAAATAACGCCAATTTTCACAAAACTCTTTAAACCCCATTAATGCTTACTTGAAAGTAAATACTAACGACTATTTTTTCAACTTAGTAAACTTAGAGCCTTCCAAAGTAAGGTTGTACATAAGACCCTTTTGGCCAAAAACAAAAGCTACAATTGGGTCTTTAACGTTAACAGTATCAAGAGAATCGCCCATCCCTACTGTTATTAAAGCTACAGAACCATCAACACCCGCTTTCCATCCCTCGCTAGCTCGGAAATCGTCCAAAGCCTTCTGTTCCATAAACGCTATGATAACAGTTTTAGCTTGAGCGCCTATTTGAAAGCCAAAAGAAGCGGCAACAGTATTGTAGTAATCCACCGTTTTGTTATTTATTCGCAGAGCGCCTTCGCCATACTCTCCCCCAATTCCAAAGCCAGCTTTAATGACTTGAGGGAAAACTAAAATTCCTTTAGATCTATTTATAAAACCTTTACCGCCTGGCATTTCCTTGAAAAATCTTTTTAAAGACTCGTCAACGCCAACATCAATCTCCTTAGCGGATGCGGCATAAGCGGAATTGATTTGAATTAAATATAAAAAACCTGTTAGCAAAAATAAAGAAACTGTAAAAAAAGTTTTTGTTAATCCACTATCTTTAAAAGTATTCAATTTCAAATCCTCAAAAAAAATTACAGTATGCAGTAATGAGCTTTTTTAAATGTAATTAACTATTTTTTAATTTAACTTCAATTTTTTTTCTTTCTTCGATCTCAGCTTTTAAATTTTCATTTGCTTTGGTTAGTTCTTCTGTTTTTTCTTCAACCATTTTCTCTAGTTTCCCCATATACATTTTCAACTTTTGTTCCGCTTTTCTTGTTTGTCGAACTTCAGATTTTAGCTGCTCGTTTGCTTTAATTAAATCAACAGTTCTTTCTTCAACAACTTCTTCTAAATAACCGCTATATTTTTTTAATTTCTGTAAAGCCTTTTTCAGTTTTAAATGAGTTTGAACTCGAGCTAGAACTTCCTCTTGGCGAAACGGTTTAGTAATATAATCGACCGCTCCTAAAGAAAACCCTTTAAGCATATCTTCCGTTTCTGTTTTTGCCGTAATAAATAAAATGGGTATGTTGGTTGTGTATTCTAATTCTTTTAGTCTTTTACAAGTTTCGAAACCATCTATTCCATTTGGCATCATGATATCCAATAGAATCAAATCTATAGGATTTTTTTCAGCAATTTTTAGGGCTATTTCCCCACTTGGGGCGGCGAATATCGTATATTTTTCAATCTCCAATGTTTTCCGCAACACATCGATATTCATTGGAGTATCGTCGACTAAAAGAATAGAGCTGCCTACTAAATCTTCATTATTCATGTTTTGTCCTAATCACTTTTCCAAATTATATCAATTAGTTTGGGTCAAAATAAAAAACAAAAATAACACCCTATGAACTTAAAGCTTTAAGGTATTCTAGACCTCTTATTCTCTTTTCCCACTATTTTGAACAGATAGGACAGAATAATGAGCTATTTTGGTTTAAAACTAAGTAGTTGAAAAATTATGGTTTAAATTTTACTACATTATTCAGGAAATAAAAGAAAAACTAAAAAAGGAAAGGTGTTTTTTAATGAAAAACTACTAGAGACTAGAGAATTGTAGGGTTTAAGTATTTATCTATAATCCATTTTTGGCAAGATATTCATTATAATGTTTTTCAAACAGAACATCCCACTCCGAAGTGCCTTCTCTCAAAGGCTTGCTAGTATAGGACGCAAGTATTTTTCTAACTTCCACTTCAGCTTGGTCGTCAATTTTTAATTCGTCCAAAAAAATTTTCATAATTTCTATTCGAATATCATTAAGTGGAATTTTATAATCCAAGTCGTCCATCTTATCGAAATCTTTTACTATTAACGAACTAATATGATTGACTTTATCTCTGCTAATTTTCATATAAATTTACAGTTTTCTTTATAGTTTGTGATTAAAGAATTAAACCTCGTTCTCGAACAAGCTTCGATTTCACCATTTGAAATACTCGCCCATAGTCCATCATACTACGCTCGTAATCTTGAGTTTTTGACTCTAAAAGAGTTTTCACTTCTTCATTTAGCTGATCTTCTATCATAAGATCTTTGGTGATAATAGAATTAATGACTGTGGTCAATTTATCAGCAGGTTCATCCCAAATGATTAAATCGCTTTTTAACAAATGATTAGCAATTCTATGAGAAATTCTATCTACTAGTTTTTGGTTGAGTCTCATATTTAATTTACTTTCCAATTACCAAATATTTTACTTTTTTCCGACTTTAGAGGAATTATATTTATTTTTAAAATTTCCCCAAAACCCATTTTCAATTGACTTTTGGGAGTTTAATTATCCAATATTTCCTAAAGTGAATCAAATATTTCTAGCTAAATAAGTTATCCCTAGTTATAATCCTCTCTTTTGTAAAAAAGAAGACGTAATTTTTTATGAATAGCTTCGCTATTTAAATTTATTGTATAATTACGTATCAAAAAGTTTATAAAAAGCTTTGATTTTATATAGATTTAGAGCGTTAGTTAATAAGCTTCAAAAAATTTAGAGAGTTTCCGTGGTACAGACAGTTAAGTTTACCGAGCAAGTTCCAATAAGCTCCCACCTCAAGGAACTAAAAGACCGTTTCATAATTGTTGGAGGAACCGTACTTTTTTTTCTTGGCGTTTGTTTTTATTTTCGTGATTATTTACTCGAGTGGCTGCAAAAACCCATTCCGACCCAATTTAAAGATTTAACTTTCATTTCCCCAACGGAACCGTTCTTCACGGCGATAAAAGTAGCCTTGATGGGCTCTCTTTTTATTTCGATGCCAGTTATACTTTTCCATATATGGAAATTTGTAGCTCCTGGTCTTAAAGTTCGCGAAAAGAAAATTACGATGCTTTTCGTAATGTCTGGAACGATGTTTTTTCTTTTTGGCGGTGTGTTTTGTTACTTTTTGGTTCTTCCTTTAGGATTAAAGTTTCTTTTAATGTTTGGCGCAAGCTATTGGAAGATGGAAGTAACCATTGGCCTTTATTACTCTTTTACTCTTAAGCTTATTTTAGCTTTCGCATTTGCCTTTCAAACTCCCTTAGTCTTAGTTTTTTTGACTAAGTTGGGAATTATAAGTACTGTCAAAATGAGGCTTTATAGAAAATGGGCCTTTTTGGGATGTTTTGTTGTTTCGGCAGTTTTAACTCCTCCAGACGTTATCACTCAAATTTTATTAGCCGTACCGTTATATGGACTTTATGAGTTTGGAATATTCGTTTCTTACTTCTTTGAAGATCCCAAAACTCGGCAAGAAGCTGTAGAACAAATTATGGCTCAAAGAGAAGCAAAGAAGGCGGCAAAAGCTCAGAAAATGAAACCCGCAACAAAACCTAAAAAACGAGCAAAGAAACCTGCGGCGAGTTAAAAAAGTTTTCCTTGTAAAACGCTATCCTTAGAAAAGGAATGTAAGTAGAGGAATTAACTCTGGAAAATGGTCTAACAAAACTTCTTTTGTTAGACTGGAAAACAATTGAAACAAAATTGCGGGCGTCATCGCTCCTGTAAAACAAAATAAAGCGGAACCAATTAAGCCCAAGCCAAAATAACCTAGGGATATTTTTAAATTTAAAAGTGGAAATAAAATAGCCCCTAGATAAATAGCTAAAACCATATTAAACCGTTGAACTAAAGGCTGGACAAAAAACCTTAAAAAAACTATTTGCTCGATTAATGCGAAAATAGTTATTTTAACAAAATGAACAATATCTGAATGACGTTCTAAAATAGGGTAGATTGTTTTTTCAACTAAAAAGCTTTTTTCATCTACACCCATCTTCTTAAAAAGATAACTAAGGCTCAAAAGAGAAAGAAACAGGAAGATACCCGATCCTAAGCCAATGAAAATATTTCTAAAGAATTTTTTTTTAGAAAAAAACTCTTGGCTAAATTTTATTTTTTTTGAATATATTAGCCAAACAAACCCAGCTATTGAGAACGTTTCAAAATAAAAATTTGACCAGGGATTAGAAGAACCAAAAATAATTTTCCAAATAGGAACAAACAGAAGAAAATATACTAAAGATAAACTTATCGATAGTTTACAGCTTATAAGGGGAGGGGGTTCAATCCGCAAAGGAAACGTTAAATTAATTAAGCCTTATTTCCGGAAACGTGGCTAGGCTTTGCTTTTTTGCCGGGATATTGCTTTACTCCAGAAACTGAAGGCGCATTTTTTGAGTTGAAGGCGTTGCCACTAATATTTGCCCAAGCCCCAGGATTGGGACTTAAGTACAATTTGCCGCTAAAATGAACAGGTCTAGAGTTAGATTGGACTATTTGTTCCAATCTAATTTTTTCTTGGC
>JAYOZP010000049.1:0-33083 GCA_038154245.1 Nitrospinales bacterium
CCGAGTTGAAACCGAACACATTCAATACCAATTAACTTTTACCGGACAGTAGTGTTAGTAAATAAAAAGTTAGTTTCAATTAATGCGTTAAGAGTAGGTTTCCAAAGTTGTTCTCCCGCCTTTAATTTGATATAAAATCTCAATTTTAAATAAATCAAAATAATAGTTGAATCGGTTTTTGGAATGGCAGCAAAGAAGTAATGAACGAAATTAAGTTTTATATGAAAAAAGAACTGGCCACTGTGGAATCTGACTCTTCAGTTTTTGAGGCGACTGAATTGATGGGAGAAAGACGGATCGGTTCTGTTTTTGTTTCTGCTAACAACGAAATTATCGGGATTTTTTCAGAAACTGATTTGTTGCGAAAAGTTGTTTCGAAAAAAAAAGATCCAGAAAAAGTTAAAATGTCAGAAGTTATGTCTAAACCTGTTGTCTCCATGGATCAAGAGTCGCTAATGGTTACGGCGTTTCTTAAAATGCAAAAAGAAAAAATTCGGCATTTAGGAGTTACCAACAAAGGAAAGATTATTGGGATTCTATCTATTCGAGATGTCGCAAATTATTACGTCCTCAAATTTAGCCCTTCCTAAGCTTAATAAGATAAGTACTTAATCTTTTTATAACTCAGAATTTTACCCTCCAATTCATTCGATTTTTATAACGCAATATCTAACTGTTTTATTTATATCTTTCCGTTATTTTTATGGTTTTAGCCTTGAAAATCTCTCTACTAGATAATATTTTCTTTTGAAATGGTAGGTAGGGGGCTAGCTATTAATTTTTGGCGGTTTTTAAGTCTTAAAAATTCCCTATGGGGTTAAATATTCAAAGGAAGAATTTTTATTTCTTTTGTTGTACAAAAATAATTGTAATTTTTTATTAAGCTTAGAAATAGGGTGATTTGATTTTTATCTTTATAGACCGATAGATGTTCAAGAATTTACAAATATAATAGAACAAGCTTTGATGCCAACATCTATTGCCGATTCCTAAGACCCTTAGCATTAAGCATTTTGGTATCTTAAGGTGTTGGGAGAATTAAGAGCGTAGGGTCTAATTTTAGATATGTTCAAAAATTGGAAAAGCGAGGAACTCATCGTCGCTGTTTTTCGGGTATGACGATGGCGATAACGGTTCCGTGAGTTGGCCTGTTTTGAGCGTTTATAGTTCCGCCGTGGTAATCTACGATCTTTTTGCAAATCGCTAATCCCATACCAACGCCTTCGAAAGATTTTCGTACTTCTACCCGTTCAAAAGAATTAAAAACGCTCTCTACATATTTTCTATCAAACCCAATTCCATTATCGACAATGGCTATTTCCCAAGATTCTTCGTTAATTTGTCTACTATGGATATCTACAACTGGAGGTTCGGAGTTTCGGCGGTACGTTAACGCGTTAGATATAAGACTTTGAAAAAGTCTTTTCATTAATAAAGGTTCTGCCGTTATAGTTGGCAAGCTATTCAGGTTAACAGTGCCTTTGGTTTCTTTAATCAAATTCTCTAAACTATCAATAGCTTGTTTGGCTAAAGTTTCGAGTTTAACTTGTTTAAAGTTTTTGGCTTCTTTAATTATCTTTGTGTAATCTAAAAAGCTATCGGTTAAATAAGATAATTGATTTGCTATCATTTCAATATCTTCTAAATAGCTTTGCCCTTCGTCGTCGAGTCCACTTTTGTATTCTTTTTTTAAGTATTCGCCGAGATATTTAACTTTTTTAAGTTCTTCTTTAAGATCTTGCGAGGCGATTGCGGAAAGAGCTTGAATATCTTGATTGAGCCTTTCCAATTCTTTTAGAATACGTTTATTATTCTCCTGGATGAAATTAACTTTAAATTGATTTTTTACGCGAGCTAGAACTTCTTCATGGTTAAACGGTTTGGTTATATAATCGACCGCTCCCAAATCAAAGCCTTTTAATATATCTTTCTTTTCCGACTTAGCCGTTAAAAATATTATGGGTATATCTTTAGTTACTTCGTTTTCTTTAAGTTTTTGACAAGTTTCAAAGCCGTCCATTCCGGGCATCATGATATCTAACAATATAAGATTGGGCTGAAATTTAGGAACATAACTTAAGGCATTAGCTCCATCTTTTGCCACGGAAAGCTCATAGTTTTCATCCTTTAGCGTTTTATACAAAACGTCTAAATTCGCGGGCGTGTCGTCGACAATTAGAACTTTATTTGAAGTGTCGCTTGGACTGAGGTTCATCTTATAGATTCTCCAAAAATTTATTAAGGCTTTCCATATCAAATATACTCAAGCATTCTTTTAATGATTTAATAAAGGCTTCCTCGTGAGTGTTCTTCGCTTGCAGAGCGCCTATGTTCTTATCTAATTGAGTTATGTTATAGAGTTCGAGAGCGGCTTTGATTTTTTTGACGATATGATCGGGAAAATTAATTTTAGAATAATCTATCTTAGAGGCTGTTTCGGATTGAGATTCTATTTCATCATATTCGAACTCTATTTCAAGGGTTTCTTTAATTATGGAAAAAACTTGCTCGGACTTAAATGGTTTGAGCACAATTCCAGAGCATCCTAATTTATCATATCTTTCGCGTTCATGCTTCAATGCCGACGCAGAAATAACGACAATTTTTAAATTATTTTCCGAATATTGCTCTTTTAGTCTTTGAATAGCTTCTAAACCGTCCATCACTGGCATGCGAATATCCATGAAAACCATGTCGGGAAGGTGAGCCTTGTATTGATCTAACCCATCTTGACCGTTGATGGCTTCAATAACATTTATGCCGACGTCGACTAATAATTTTTTTAGAACGGCTCGGTTTTCTTCAACATCGTCGACTACTAATATTGTGGCGTGATTTCCTTCGGCAAGCCGGACAACCTCTCTAGATTTATTTGGTTTTTGGGATAATTGGTCTTTAGTGGGTGGGAGGGGCAGCGTCAAAATAAAGCTAGACCCTTTACCCACTTCTGATGTGACTTTGAGTTTTCCTCCCATCATATCGGCCTTTTTACGACTTATAGCCAGGCCGAGCCCTGTTCCGCCTTTTTGAACGCCTGGGTTATCTTGTAGAAATGGTGCGAAGATTTCATCTTGAGCGTCTTTTGGTATGCCAACTCCTGTGTCTATTATTTCGAAGCGATAATTATCGTTTTCTTCTTGAATCGCTTTTAGAGTAATTCCTCCTGTTTCAGTAAATTTCACGGCGTTTCCAATTAAATTAATCAGAATTTGCCGCAAGCTTAGTTCGTCGCTAAAAACCAGGGGTTGTTTTATTCTGTTTTCCAAAACAAAATAAAGGTCCTTTTTATCGCAAGATACTTGAAACATTGAGACCAGACCGTCTAATAATTCTTGAAGGTTAAAGTTAATGGGGGTCAATTCCATTTTGCCGGCTTCAATTTTAGAAATATCCAAAATGTCGTTAATCAAATCAAGAAGGTTTCTACCGCTTTTAGAGATGGTTTCCACCGCTCGTTTTTGGTCTTGAGATAAACTTTTGTCTCTCGTTAGAATTTGAGCGTAACCAAGTATAGCGTTCATGGGAGTTCTAATTTCATGACTCATATTTGCTAAAAACGTACTTTTTGCCGCGTTAGCTTTGAGAGCATCGGTTTTAGCTTGCAAAAGTTCTTCTTCTGCTTTTTTACGTTCGGTAATATCTCTGAACGCTACGACTCCGCCGGCAACAGCATTTTCGATAATAATAGGAGCGGATATATATTCTACGGGGAAGCTTTCTCCTTCTCGCGTCCAAAAAACTTCATCCGATACCATGTTGATTTTTCTGTCGTGGAAAGAATTATGTATTAAGCATTCATCGCTAGTATAAGGAACGCCGTTAGGACGTGTATGGTGAAAGAGGAAATGACCGGAAGTTCCAATGAGTTCGCTTTCTTCAAACATTAGCATTCTAAGAGAAGTTGGATTAACAAAAGTAATTTTTCCTTTATCGTCATAACCTATGATTCCTTCGATAACTGAATCCATTATCAGTCTAGTTTCCCGTTCTTTTTTTTCTAAAAGATTGGTAGTCGTTTGAAGATCGTGAGTTTTTTCTTCAACTTCTTTTTCTATTTGTTGTGTTCTATTTCTTTGTTCGCTAGCAATTCTCGAAATTAAAAAAGCTATTACCAATAATGTAAGGGAAATAGCGGGAGCAAAAAGGGGATTGTATCCGCCTTTGAAATGTTGGTCGCCTTGCCAAACGAATACCCATTTTTTGCCGTGAACGTTGATTATGGATTTTAAAGTTAATTCAGGGTTGGTAAGTGGAGCTCCGTGAAGTAAGTTGTCGGGATCGCCATCGCTGCTTTCATAAACTAATAAGTCCAACCCTTTGACCAATTGGTTTTTAATAAGATTAGCGATCATATCGCTAATTCGATAAACTCCCAGGATGAATCCCTTCAATTCCTTTTCACGTTCGATCTTTGTCTTTGGTTTCGTATGAGTCCTAAAGACTGGAGCGAAAATTAACATTCCAAGTTGATTGCCTGACTCCTGAACTAATTTGATTTTGGAGCTGGCGACGACTGTGCCGTCCTCCCAGCTTTGAGTTAGGCTATCTAAACGAGTGCCATTACTGGCAAGGTCGAAGCCGAGGGCAGTTTCATTACCTTTTATAGGCTCAAGGTAATAAACAGGAAAATATTGACTTCGTTTTTTTGCGGGTATCATGACTCCTTGCTTTAAGCGTTCGACAATCTTAAAGTTTTTATACCCATCTTTTTGAGCTTCTTGTTCGTATTGAGGTTTATCCGTAAAAGAAACTTTTGGAATCCATTCCAGCGCTTGGATAAATGGGTAGGTTGTTAAAATAGGGGAGACATAAATTTTAAATTCGGAACGGCTTACTTTTGTCGAAGCGTTATAGAATGCGACCAATTTCTGTAATACTTGAGCGTTAACTTCGAGTTTGCCTTTTATAATTTTGTTTAGAATTTTGACTTGATTTTCAAAGTCTTTCGACCAGATTTGCTTTTGCCTGTTGTTGATGAATAAACCAATTCCTATCGCAAGAATTACCGTAGCGATTACAATTAATTTGGGTTGATTCTCCATCTTATACTTTAAATAAACCTTTACTTTTATTGTTTTTATTATCCCAAAAACCTCAAAAAAATAAAGTCTCATTATTGTTACAAAGGTGAAGCGAATCTAACTCATTATACTTTTATTTTAATTTGTTAAGCAGTTTTATTAATGATTAGCGCAACTATTGCTTTTGATTATTGAATGTAGAAAAGGAGAAAAACTTAAGCGATTCTCTGGGAAATTTTCTTTTTGGTGTAAGGAGTTAAATGTTTTTTCGACATAAAAAGAAATGAAGATGGCGATAAATTTTCTTCAAAGAACTTGAGCAAATTCATATGGATCAACTAAACCATCTTAGAGAAGAATTCTATGCCCCCCATGGAAAATTCTTCTTTTAGGCGAGAAAGCCCAATTCCAGATTTTTCAGGAATTGGGCTTCGGTCTATGCGCTAAAAGACACTTCTTACATCGCCGCCTCAATTTGGTTAGCTACAAGCCCTTATTAAAGAATTTTTGAGAGATGTTGGCCAGTATTATAATAATTTGCTTTCGCTTAAGCCCTGGTCTTAAAGGCCAGGCTCTTGGTAGTTTTCAATTTTTAGAGATCTCTTTAAATGGGTTTGTCGAGAAGAATGAGGGTCAATAAAAATAAATTTTTACCTTCCTCTTCGATCCAATCATGGGAATAGACTTTGAAGCTTGTTCCTGGAACAAATAAATATTCTGTTTTCTCCGGTCCGTCGGATAGTGGAGTTAAGTAGGCTGCCGTTGGCCAATATTCCGAATTTTCGGGGGGGATAACTTTAACAAGGATACCGTTAGAATAATGTATAGCGTCTTTCATAGAGTCGGTAAAAGACCAAAATCCTTTTTTAGTTATTATATTCTGCGGACGTAATATGGAAGTTAAAGATTCGTTAAAATTAAGCGTGAGCGGTCTGCCTACGGGACCAATGTTCGCCGGCAATTCTTGAAACTGAGCGCAAAATTCATCTTTAGACATATTCGAGATATCAGGGCCGCCATGATAAAGTGTTGGCTTTTCCGCAACTAAAGCACGCGGTAAATTCATTACCGCTTGGGTTATGAGTTCCTCTTCAGCTTGATTGTATTCAATCAATTTGGGAGCGTGTTCGGCGAGTTGAGTTTGAACGCTTTCTAAAGAATCGGCGGGTTTCATCATTAAAGACATCATAAAATACTGGTTGTGAGCTGTATATGGTAACCAGTTTGCCGACCAGATTAAATCGGCGATGCTTTTTTGATCTATTGGAAGACCTTCCACCTTTGTATAAACAAAATAAGAAAATAAATCGATCCTGAAAAAACAAGCCGTTGTCCAATCATATACGGCCATAGCCAATTCGAGGCTATAGTCGACGGTAGGGAAGAATTGTTTTCCTAGTTCTTGTAGCTCTTCAATTGTTTTACCTGGATCGTCGGGAATTTTTTGATAAGGGATTATTTTTTTTTCAACCATTTCTCGAAATAAGGTCAGGCTTTTATCAGATACTGCTGGAGAAGAAGTCATGGAGCCATGAATCTGATTGCCATTGCCGATTATTGAGAATGTTCCATCGGATCTAAAAGTAAAGTTTAAAGCTCCTTCTCCATCGTACCAATATTTTTGTCCTTCAATATTCAAAACGTAGGGTTTTGGTCCTTCCGACTGATACCCAATATCATCAATCATTAGATACCCGTAGTTGGAACACCAAAGTTTATACGAATTGCCGGCGGGACCTCTTAGAGCATTTATGGGGCGTCCATCTGATACCCAAGCCTGTCCTTTGGGTGTAGTGAGGTTTTCGATTGATTCAATTCGCCACATTAATGAGAGTCCTTTCTTTCAGATGCAGTTTTTTTAGATCGAGAAAATTTTTGGTAATCGGATTTTATGGTTGGGCTTTGGTTTGTTTCTGTTTTTCTGGTATGTTTGCTAAAGTATGATATTTAAATACTTAATTTTAGTGAAACGAAGAGAAGTATTGTGAAATAACAGATTGGAAGTAATTCTATAGCATTTTGTATACCAAAATCAAGTGGGAAGAGAGTATGGAGTTTTATTTTTGTTTTTGTTTGGATTGAGGCTTTGAGCGTTATTTTAAGTAAATAATACAGGGATTAGCTTAGAAAATCGAAAGTTAGAGTTGAGAAGTTGTGTTTTTAAGAATTTTTTTTTGAAAATCGAATATAAGAGTTGAATCCTACAGGAGAGAGTAAGAGAGTAATTTTTTTGGTTTAATATAAAGTATAAAGATAAAGGATAGAAAAATTATTATTAGTCGCCTGAGTTTTCGCATTTAATGTAAATGGTATAACCTCTGGCCATTGCCGCAATCTCGTAAGTCTCGTATTTTTTGTTATCTTTTGATAATTCAAAAGGAATCCCATGAACTTTTAAAAAACTCCGGGCGATTTTGCCTTTAATAGCGAAATTGATATTTTGTGGAATGTCTTTGTTTGATTCCATCATTGAAACAGCGTCGAGTTTTGAGACGATGACGCCAATAATATTTCCACTAGTATCCATCAACGGACCGCCGCTATTGCCGGGTTGAACCGGAGCGGTTATTTGCAATCTTTTTTTATCATTATTCAATCCTCCTAAGGAGCTTAGGATGCCTGTCGTGAAGTTAAGATCTGAAGCAAGCACATCTTGGAGAGGGTAACCTGCTACTAATACTTTTTCCCCTAGAAGAAAATATCTTGAACTTCTAAACCTTGCGAAGGCTTGTGATTTAAAATCTAATTTCAGTATTGCCAGATCGTTTAAGGAATCTTTAAAGGCAATTTTTCCCAGGATTGGATTGCTATTTAAGTAAGCAGTCATATTTTGGCATTCATCAATGACATGATAATTGGTAATTGCGTATCCCTGGTTGTTAATGATGAAACCAGTTCCGGTATAAGTTTGTCCGAAGGCGTTTTTTAGAGAAAAGCCAAAAGTTTCTAGGATTATAAAAAAGTAAAATATAAAAAAGTGTATCTTTGTTTTCATAGTTGGCGATTAAGATAACGTAATAAAGGGGACCTCTAAAAATTGTTTTTGGCCACGAGCAGACCTTATAAAATGAGGGACTGCGAGTTGCCTAAAGTAAAAATATCGAATTATTAGAGATACCCTAAATAAGTTTGAATTAAGTAAATTGAAATTTAAAATTGAGTTAGTTAGGGCGTTTATATAGGCTTTTCATGAATTTTATATTGGCGAATTGATAGTTTGCTTCTAATAAATCTTTTGCCATTTTAAAATGTTTATCCGCTTCGTCTTTTTGTTTTTGATTGAGGGTGATCAAAAACAGAAAGTAACGAGGCCAAATCAATTTAGCATTAAGCGAAATGGCATGTTCTAATAACGCCTTAGCGTCTAGGTGATTTCCTTTATTAAAATAAATATAAGTTAACGCGTAGATGGCCGGCAAGTTATTTGGTTCTTCTTTAAGTGCTTTTTTTAAGTTCTTTAATTGCGTTTTTAATATCCTCTGCAAAATAATATTGGACAGCGGCGACTAAAGGGATATTAAGATAGCTTGGATCGATTTCAGTGGCCTTTTTTATTTCCTCAATTAATAAATCTTGCGAGCTGAATGCATTTAATTGGCTTCCAAATCCGCTATAATCAGCTTCTTCTAGCGCTTTTAAAAGGTAAAGACCGCCCAAATCGAAATGCGCCATAGCGTTTTGAGGAGAAATTCCTAGACTTCTTTCATATGCATAAATAGCGTCGTCGAATTCGCCGAGTTTACTGAAAATCTTACCAAGTTCCAGAAAAGCATCCGCTTTTAGCGGGTTAGTTTTGAAAACTTCTTGTAGTTGTCTGATAGCTTCTTCGTATTTACCAATTTGAGCTAAACTTTTTCCAAGTTCGTAAGCTTTTTGACCCTCGGTAACTTTGTTGGTTGTTGTATTTACGTAAGAGGTTTCAGACGGTTGAGAGGTTGTTTCTGATTGATCCACTTCTTTTTTTAAAAATTTGTATATCTCGTCAATTTCAGTTTGCTCAATTGGAGTTCCTTTTCCTTTAAATAAATCTTTTGCTTTTTTAGCGTATTTAAGGCCTTTTTTAAAATCTTTTAGTTCCTTTAAAAGGGTGGAAAAGAAATAATGATATCGCCATTGATCGGGCGCAATTTTAATCGCCTTTTCTATTCTTGGGATAGATTCTGAATAATTATTTAAAAGAGAATAACAAACAGCAATTTGATAATAGGCTTTATGAAATTGATCGTCTAATGAGAGCGCTTTCTCATAAGTATTTATAGCGTTTATGTAATCTTCTTTTTTTTGATACAACCCACCTAAATCCTCATAGTAATCTGGAACTTTTGGGTTTAATTCTACGATCTTCTCAAAATAGGGGATGGCCTCTGAGTATTTTCCTTGTGTATTTAGAATACTTCCAAGGAAAAAATTACTATAAAGGTGGTCGGGATCTAATTCGATAGCTTTTTCTAAATAAGGCTTTGCTTTTTCATGTTTATCATCATAAAAATATAGCATTGCCAGAAAAAGGTGGGTGTTGGGGTTGCCCGACTCTAATCTAATTGCGTCTTCGAAAGCTTTTATGGCGCTGGAAGAGTTACCTTGACTGGTATAAAGATTTCCCAATTTAAAATAAGCGGTTATAGTGGGCTGGTCTTTAATCATTTTTTTTAAAGCATCGATATCCTCGGGCAACTTTTTGATCTCTTCTTGAATAGAATCAAAATCTTTAAACTCTTTTGACGGAGAGATCCTTGAAGATGATTGAGGCTGAGGCGTTGGAGAAGTTTTAATTCCAAGTTTTTCCGCTTCTTTTTTTAAGTCGTTGTAATTTTCCTCAACTGACTCGCGTTGCGTTTCGGTGGATTCTTCATCGGTAATTAATTCTTTGGTTTTTTGGGCGTGATAAAAAGCGTCTTCAAAATTATTGAGGGCTTTGTATGAAATTGAAATAAGGTTATGATAAAGCCATGTGTCTGGAGCTAAAGCAATCGCTTTTTTTAATAATTCGATGGCTTTTTTAAAGTTACTTAATAGGGAATAGACTGCGGCGGCGTTAGCAAAAAGGGTATGAGATTGATCTTCTAATTGGAGACCTTTTTCATAATATTCAATCGCTTTTGTATAATTCTTTAATTGTCGATTTAAGTTGCCAAGACTTTCCAAATATGCTGGTTCTTTAGGCTTTAATTTTGAAGCTTTTTCCAAATAGAAGATAGCTTTTAAATAGTTTGGTTGATTGGTGTACATGCTGCCAAGCATTTCAATGGCTGGAAGGTGGCTCGGATCCAGTTCAACAGCCTTTTCCAAATAAGGTTCGGCTTTTTCATAGTCCGCATTTTTTAAAAAATATAAAATGCCCAAATAAAAGTGCGTGTTGGGATTGTTAGGTTCTAGCTGTATTGCGGATTCGTAGGCTTTAATACCTGTTTGGGTATCTCCCGATTTAATGTGGATATTTCCTAACTTAAAATATGCGAATATACTAGGCCGCTCTTTGATTATTTTCTTAATATCGTCAATATCCTCTGGTAATTTTTCTATTTCTTCTCGGATTCTGTTAATAGCTTCGTAGGAATTAGATATAGATAACTCAGAATTAGGAGATTCAATAGATTGGGTTTGAGAGCTTTGACTTCTTGTTTTTTCTAACTCTTTTTTTAGGAAATTGTAATTATTATTTAGTTCAGTTAAATCTTCAGAATTAATGTCATCTGTAATTAATTCTTTGGATTTTTGTGCGTGGTAAAATCCTTTTTCGAAATTTTCAAGTCCTCTATATGAGAGCGAAAGGATATAATGGTATGCATAATCATTTGGATAGATAGCAATGGCTTTTTTTACTGCAGTTATTGCCTGGTAAAAGTTTTTTAAATAATAATGACTCAATGCAACCGCATAATAAGTTGAGTGCGACTGGCTATCTAACAGAAGGGCTTTCTCAAAATAAACGATGGACTCTTTATACTCTTGAACGAGAACATAGGTTTTTCCTAAGTTAATTAAGTAAGCGGGGTCTTTAGGATCCAACTCTATTGCTTTCAAGAAATATGAGATAGCTTTAATATAATTTTTTTCCTCCTTATGAATCCCTCCAAGAAGACCAATTGCCAGTAAGTGGTTTGGATCCAAGGCAACAGCTTTTTCTAATAAAGGTTTTGATTTACTAAGACCTTGAGCCGTTAAAGCGTATAGAGTTCCTAAAAAAGTATAGGCGTTGGAATTATTGGGTTCTAATTCAATTGCAGCCTCAAATGCCTTAATAGCTCCTTCGTTATTTTTTGATCTACTATAAACGCTTCCTAATTTCAAATAGGCGATTAAATTAGGTCGTTTTTCAATTAATTTTTTTAGTTTATCGACATCCTCCGGTAATTTTTCTATCTCTTTTTTTAGAGCGTCGATATCTTTATAGGAATTATATTGCCGAGGATTTGAAGTATCTGATTCTTGTGCTCTGATATTTGAGGACTCTAAATTTTGGTTCGTGACTTTTGCTTTTAAGGAGTTTAATTTTTCCTCAGTTATAGAAAGAGATTCCTGATCTTCTTGCTCTTTAAAAAGCTTTGCCGCTTTTTCATATTGATTGATAGCCTTTTGGTAATCGCTTGTATCTTGATATAGGTCTCCTAAATTAGCGTAAGCTTGACCGTTGTCTGGAAAATTTTCCACGATTTCCTTGTAAGTCAATATGGCGTTTTCAAGGTCTTTTAGATAATAATAGTTTGCAGCAATTCGATGCCTAGCTTCTAATGCATTGGAATCTATTGCGACGGCCTTTTTAAAGGATTCGATAGCTTCTAAATAATTACCGTTAATTTGAAGAGCATTTCCTAAGTGAAAATTGTATTGGAAATTTTGCGGTTCGATTAGTACGGCGTTTTCATACGATTCAATTGCCTTTTGATTTTGTTTAGTTTGTTCATAAACCTCTCCTAATAATGAGTGGCCTCTGGCAAAACTTGGGTTTAAAGTCGCCGCCTTTTCAAGATAGGTTACCGCCGCTTCATAATTCTCTATGTTTCCATAAATATAACCAAGCATATAGTTGGAATTAATTGAATCTGGATCGGAGTCTAGGAGAGATTTAAAAATTTTTAACGCTTTTAGTTTTTTTCCATTCTGAAAATAAGCCCTACCCAGGTTTTCAATTATTGTTGAGTTGTTTGGTTGTTCTTTCGCTAGCTTTTCAAGCGAAGCAATATCGGTGGGTAAATTTTCCAAATCTAATGGAGGACTGGAAGATTTTTCTAGCTGAGCGACTTCATTTTTTAAAAATTTTAGGTTATCAACGATTGTTGATACAGCTTCTTGATTATTTTGAGCTTTAAAAATTTCAAGGGCTTTTTCAAAGTTTTCAATAGCTTTAGTGTATTGTTTGCTTTGACCGTATGCCTTTCCCAGGTAAAACAGGGCAGTTTCCGCTGATGAGTCTAAGGCCGTCAGCTTTTCAAGCGTTTTAATGGCTTTCTCGTTTTTATTCTCATTTGTATAGATTCTTCCAAGAGAACGGAGCGCGTCTTTATAATCGGGTTTTATCGAAACGGCTGTTTCTAGAGAATCTATTGCTTCGTCCAGTCTGTTTAAAGATTCATAGGTCACGCCCAATAAGTAAAAACCCTCTGAATTTTTAGGTTCCAGAAGTTTTGCTTTAAGGCCATGTTCCAGCGCTTTATCGTAATGTTTTTCTAAGGTGTATATGGCTCCAAGAAGAATATGGCTTGGAGCGTGACCTTCGTCTAACATGAGAGCCTTTTTTAAAGCGTTTTTTGACTCTTTGTATTTTTGGATGCTTCCTAAAGATTTGCCTAGAAGATAGTGCGCCTCCACGGATTTTGGATTTAGCGCAACAGCTTTTTCATAAGTTACGATTGCCTCTTGTTTTCTCTTTGCGTCAAAATATGCTTTCCCGAGCGCTATGGCAATGCTTGCATTATTTGGTTGTTCTTGCGCTAATTTTTCTAATGATGAAATGTCGGTGGGTAAATTAAGAGGACTTGAAGAAGCTTTTTTATTTTCTCTTATTTGTGGGACTTTTTCTTTTAAAGATAGAAGTATGCCTTGTATTTGCTCCAAAGATTTTTCGTCATTTTGAGATTTGAAAAGCTTTTTTGCTTTTTGAAGTAGTTGGAAAGCTTCCTGATATTTTCCCTCTCTTTCGTAAAAGCTTCCTAGATTTGCATAGAGTCTGCCATCGCTAGGAAAAATTTCTATAGCCTTCCTATAGACCTTCATAGCGTTTTCAAAATCTTTTAATTTGGAATAAGCTGTCGCTAAATCGTAATAGGCATTTGCGTTATTTGGATCCTTTTTAAGTAAAGCTTTAAGACTCTCTATATCGGTTGGAGGTTTGGGGGTAGAAGACGCTGTTGACGAGGGTGAACGGGCTTGAGGTTGTTGTTGAGAGTCTTGTTTTGCCGATAAGGAAGGATCTTCATTCGTTTCAATAATTTTGTCGCCTTGAGATTCAACCTCCTCCTGAATTAACGCGAGATATCGAGTTACTTTTTCTAATTTTTCGTTGTTACCTTGTTTTTGAAAAATCTGTTTTGCGCGATTAGCGTATTTATAGGCAGTTTGCAGATCGCGTGTTCTTGCATAAGATTCCGCTAAGCTCCAAGTAGTTGTCGCGTCGTTAGGATCAATTTCTATAGCTTTTTTAAAAGGCGGTATCGAGTCTTTAAAGTTTTTTACTTCTTGGTAAAGGAGTCCCAACAAATAATAAGTTTTATTATCGGGCGAACCTTTTTCAATAGAAATATTGAAATACTCTATGGCTTTTGGGTAGTTTAGCTTTGCTCCATATACCATCCCAAGATTACTATATGGTTCCCAATTATTGGGTTCGATTTGAGCGGCTTTTTCATATTGAGCAATGGCTTCTTCATAGGATTTTTGATGTTGATATAGAATTCCAAGTTCAAGCATGGAGTTTATATGATCAGGTTGAACGCGAATCGCTTCTTTAAAAGCTGCGAATGCTTTTTCTCGTTCGTTTAAACCTGTGAAAGCTTCACCCAGTTGATAATGTGTTTCTACTTCGTGCGGATTGATTTTAATAGCTTCTTGAAGGGAAGCGACTGCATTAAAGAAATCGCTGGTTTTGTTATAGAGAAAACCCAGAAACATGTGAAATTGACTGTCATAGGGCGACAGGCGTAAAGCTTCTTTGGAGTGCCGAATGGCTTCCAAATAATTTTTTTGACCGCTATAGGCTAGGCTTAAATTATGGTAGTTGCTGGAGTTGTTTGGATTTAGCTCGGCGGCTTTTTTGTAAGCGTTAATGGCTTCTTGATAACGCTTAAGGTCATAATAAGCCTCGCCTAATTCCATATAGGCTAGGGAATTATTTGGCGTTTCACTTATAAGCTTTTCTAGCCGTATTATTTTGCTTGCAGAATCTTCCAACGCCGAGGCTACGACTTCAAATAATGAGGAACTAATAAAAATAGATATAAAAAACGTTAAACCGACGCGGCAAATATTCACAACGCCAAACCTCCGTTAGTTTTTATTTCGCATGCGAAAAATAATACTACGGATATTGGTTTTTGGTAAGTATAAAGTGTGTTTTTGTTTATTAAGCTTTAAGTTTGAATTTGCTTAAATTGACATCGCTTTTAATTTTGTGAGTTCTTTTTTAAAAAATCTTTTATGCCGGCAATATCTTGAGCCACTCTAGCGGCTTCTTTTTCTTTTCCTTGTTCTTTGTATAAGCTTAAAGCAATTTCAGAATGTTCTAAGGCTTTATGAGGGTTTCTCTCCACAATATAAATAGAGTAAAGGTGTTGGTGGGCGTCGGCGTTTTTAGGATCCACTTTTATGGCGTTTAAATATGAATTGGTCGCTTTTTCAAATTCATCGATTTCGATGTAACTTTTTGCCAGTAAAAAATGAGCGTTATACAAATTAAAATCAATCTTTGTCGCCGATTCCAACGCCTTAACCGCCTTTGCATGGCGTTTCTGATACTGAAATATAACTCCTAGAAAGTAAAACGCTTTAGAATTTTCTGGAGATAAAACGGTTGTTTTTTCAAATGCGGTAATGGAATTTTCATATTTTTTAGCCGACATATAAACTACTCCAAGGTTGAAATAAGAGTCGCTATCATTAGGATTTAATTCTATAGATTTTTCATAAGCTTGAGCCGAATCGTCATACTTTTGATAAACCCGATAGATTTCTCCCAATTCGTAATAATAGGAAGCCTTTTGAGGATTTAAGTTTATGGCTTTTTTTAAGTTGGAAGCTGCCGCTTCAAAATTGCGGCTATATTTATAGGAACCTCCTAATAAATAATAAACCTGATCCAATTCTGAAGGACCAAAAGTAATTCCTTTTTCAAGGTTCTCAATGGCAGTTTTATAATCTTCTAAAAAAACATAAATTAACCCTAATTGAGTGTATGCATCTGCGAAATCAGGTTTTAGGGCTATGGTTTTTTTGTAGGCATTGATTGCTTTTTCTTTTTGTCCAGCTTGAAAATAGGCCTGGGCTAATTTGAAAATTATTATTGCGTTTTTAGGCTGACTTAACGCAAGTTTTTCAAGGGATTCAACATCGTTGGGTAAATTTTTAAGGTCGTCTTCAATTACTTGTTGAGAATTTGAGTTTATCGAAGGCGATGAATTTTCTTCTTCAGCGACTTTTTCTTTCGCCAACTTAAGAAGTTTTTTGGTTCCGGTAAGAGGTTCTTGATCGTTTTGAGCTATAAAAAGATCTGCGCCTTTTTGTAAGTATTCCTGCGCCTTTTTATAATTTCTTGCATATAGATAATATTCCCCAAGATTGGAAAGATAGTAGCCGTCGTTAGGAAAGTTTTCTATATGCTCTTCGTAAAGAGTAATAGTTTTTTGAGTATTTCCCGCTTCATAATAAGTTTGGCCAAGCTCAGCGATTAATTCAAAAGTTTTGTTTCCTTTATTTAAAACTTCCTCTAATATTTCAATGGCTTTTGTATATTTTTTTTCCAGTCGATGCGCTCGCCCTAAAAAGGCAAAAGCTTCCATATTATCAGGGTTAAAATTTAACTCTGTTTCCAGTGTTTTAATGGCTTCAGTGTTATTGCCTATTTCTATATAAGATATTCCTAGATTTTTTAGTGTGTCGTGATAGTTAGGGGCAATATTAATTACATTTTTAAAAGATTCAATGGCATAGGCATATTTTCCTATAAAATAATATGAATGCCCGAGGAAGTAATGCGCCTTAGCGCTATTAGATTCCAATATGGTTGTCTTTAAAAAGTATGGGATTGCTTTTTCGTATTGATTCGTTGCATAGTAAACTCCACCTAAATAGAACTGTCCGTTATAGTTTTCCGGATCTAGGGCAACGGCTTTTTCAAGAGTTTCTCTGGCTTTATCGTAGTCGCCCTTATTTGCTAGGGCTTGCCCTAGAGTAGCCATTATTTCTGCGTTATTGGGTTGTTCTGTCGCTAGTTTTTCTAACGACGGAATATCGGTGGGTAAAGTAGAATCGTTTGGAGAAGAAGAGGGTGATGGGCTAGAGCTAGCAACTTTTTCTTTTATAAGCTCTTCATATCTGATCACTCTTGATAGAGCTTCCTGGTTGTTCTGATCTGTAAAAAGTTTTTTCGATTTTTCGATGAAATTTTTTGATCTTTGTTGATCCCCCTTTTCGCGGTGTAGAACTGCCAGGTTAAAGTGCAGTTCGCCGCTCTCGGGAAATTTACTTAATCCAGTTTCGTATGCTTCTTGGGATTTTTCAATTTCATCCAATTTTAAATAGTATGTTCCCAACATTATATAAAGATCTTTTCGTTGACTATTAAGCTTTAAAGCTTTTTCAGTTTCCTGAACCGCCTGTTTGTAGTTTTTTTGCTGAGAATAGATATTAGCTAGGCTTGCGTAGGCGTCTACGGAATTAGGGTCAATACGGACAGCGTTGTTGTAATTCTCTATGGCCTTATCTAATTGGTTTAAGTTTTCATACACTCCTCCTAATTTATAAAAAATTTTCGAATCATTAGGGGTTAGCGCTATTACGTTGTTAAAAGTTTCGATTGCTTTTTGTTGGTTGCCAGATTGAGAGTACGCTTCTCCAAGGATGGTTATTGCAGATGAGTTATTTGGGTATTCTTGAACGAGTTTCTCTAGCGTATCGATGGCTTTTTCATAATCTTTTAGGAGTATATAAAGCGCTCCAAGATCTTTCCGCGCTTCTTCATAACTCGGATCAATTTTGATGGCTGTTTTGAGAGAATCTAAGGCTTTATAGAGCTTTTGGCCGTATAGATAGGATAGACCTAATGACCAATGTTTTTTAGCGCCATTAGGCTCTAGTAAAACAGCGTTTTCACTTTGCTCAATTGCCTTTTCATACTTGCCTTGTAGTAGGTATACATTTCCTAAGTACATGTGTCCATCGCCGTTGTTCTCGTCTAATTCGACTGCTTTTTCCAGTATTTTCTGGGCCAATTCAAAATCTAATAGAAAACCTACGGTTTTTCCGAGGTTGCGATGCGCTTCGGCAGAATTAGGATTCAAGAGAACAACTCTTTCAAAAGGCGTTACCGCTTTTTGTTTTTTTCCAGCGTTAAAATATGCTTGACCAAGAGCGGTCAACGCCTCTGAGTTATTAGGTTGTTCCTTCACTAGTTTTTCTAAAGAGGCAATATCGGTAAGTGAATTTTGAGAGCTTTGAGAAAGGTTTGTATTTTTTTCCGATTCCTTAATCTTTTTGTTCACTAGGGCAAGTTTTACATCTATCTTGGAAAGAGATTTTTGGTCGCTCTTGGCTATAAAAATTGCTTTTGCTTTTTGATAATTTTCAAGCGATCTGCGATATTGTTTATCAGATTGGTAAGCTTTTCCCAATTCGAAAAGGGTCTCTGCGTCTTTAGGGTCTAAACTTTTAGATTTCTCTAAAGTTTCAATCGCTTCTTTAATTTTTTTTGCGTCAGAATAGGCTAGTCCCAAGTAATAATAATAATTTGCGTTTTTAGGCTCTAGTTTGGTCGCGCGAATTCCATGAGCAATGGCCATATTAAAATCGCCTTGCATTGAATACAAGGTGGTTAAAAATGAATGATTTTCTGCGTTGTTTGGCTCCAATTTAACGGCTTTTTTAAGCGCTTCCTCCGCCTTGTCGAAAATTTTTAAACTTAAGTAAGAGATGCCAAGAAAACGGTATACCGCCGCAGAGTTTGGATTTAATTCGATAGACTTTTTAAAAGCTTCGATGGCTTTTTGTTTTTCCCTAAGGGAGAGATAAGCGCGGCCAAGCGTTGAAAATACTTCTGGGTTGTTCGGTGAGTTCTGTGATAATGGCTCTAATATTTCGATAGCTTGCGATGGATTTTCATTTTTGATGTATACGTTGCCTAGCGCGGTTTGCGCCGATATATTTTGAGGATCAAGTCTAATCGCGTTGTTGAACGATTCAATTGCTTTTTCGAATTTATTTAAATAGGAATAGGAAAGTCCTAAAACGTAATGCGATTGATCGTTGTAAGGAGCTAATTCCGTGGCTTTTAAACCGTGACGCAAGCTTTTTTCAAATTTATGAGCAGACAAATAAAAACCACATAAAAGTATATGGCCGCGACCGTTTTGAGGGGCTAATTCAACCGCTTTTTTTAAATATTCATAAGCCTTATTGTTGTTTCCTAAATCCCAATGGTTTTTCCCGAGTTTGCGATAAACATCCGCGGAATCTGGTTTTAAAGTTAGAGCTTTTTCAAGAATTGCGAATCCCTTCTCTTGATTTCCTAAGTTTATATACGCATCTCCCAGATCTGCCATCAATTCCGTTTTAGTAGGATTTTTTTCATATTCTTTAGCCAATTTTTCTAAGGCTTCTTCATAATCCTCATTCTGTAAGTAAGCCCTTCCTATGTTGGTTTGAACTTCTTCATAGTTTGGATTTAAACGGATTACGGTTTTATAAGAGTCAATGGCGTCTCTAAATTTCCCTAATCCATAAAGCGTTATACCTAGCGTATTGTGGTAATCGGGATTATTAGGATCAAGTTGAGTTGCCTTAAGTGCATGGCCAGACGCTTTATAACTCATATCCAATAAGGCATACAAAGAAGCAAGAAGATAATGGTTTTCAGCGTTGTTTGGGTCTAAAGTGATAGCTTTTTCAAAAGACTCTATAGCTTGATCGAGTTTGTCTATCGCTAAATACGCTCTTGCGAGATAAGTATGAGAAGCAGCAGAATCAGGAGTTAAATTAACAACCTTTTCGTAAGCCGCGACTGCCTTTGAATTTTGATCTGCTTCGCTATAAGCTTTTCCAAGAGCGTTAAATATCTCCGGAGAATTAGGTTTTTCTTGCGCCAGTTTTTCTAAAGAGGCAATATCGGTAGGTAGATTTTGCGATTAAACTTGAGGAAGGGAAGGCGACGAAGGATTTGATTGCAAGGGAGGAGCTTGTTGCGCTATAGGAGAATTTATTTCTTGTTGAACGATGGAATTGTCTTGAGAATCGATTTCTGTTTTGATTTTTGCAAGATATTGGGTAGCTTTTTCGGCTTTTTGTGTTTGCCCATTATTTTGAAAAACATTTTTGGCCTGAATGCCGTATTTATACGCCAATTGCGTATTGTAAACCCTTGCATAAGATTCGGCTATGTTCCATAAACTTTCGCCATCGTTGGGATCAAGTTTAATAGCTTTTTCTAAAGTTGATATAGCGTCTTTATAATTTTTAATTTCAAAATAAATTAAACCCAAAAGGGCGTAGGTTCTATTGCTGTTTGAACCTTTTCCGATTGCCACTTTGAAATATTCCATCGCTTTAGGAAAATTTTCCTGCGCCCCATAGGCGACTGCAATGTGATGCGAGGGTTCCCAACGGTTTGGTTCTATCTCTGCGGCTTTTTCAAAAATGGAAATAGCTTCTGCGTAAGATTTTTTAAGACGATAAATAATTCCAAGTGCAATGTTGAATCGAAATGCTTTGGATTAAGGCGAATAGCCTCTTGGTGAGCTTCTATTGCTTTCTGGTAATTATTTAGGCCTTTAAAAACATCCCCTAATGCAAAGTGTGTCTCTGGGTTGTTAGGGTTCAACTTGACAGAATCTTGCAGAGTGGCGACAGCTTTATACAGCTCTCCCACTGTGTGGTATAGGCTCCCCAACATTAGAAGAGCTTCGCTGTTATTGGGAGAAATGCGTACGCTTTCTTTTAGATAATATAGAGATTCCGAGTTATTCCCAATAGCTCCATAAATGAGCCCTAATGAATATAAGTAATCTGAGTTATTTGGGTCAATTTCAATAGCTTTTTTGTAAGCGAAGATCGCGTCTTGATCTCGGTTTGCATTATAGTAAGCGTTAGCGAGTTGAGAATATGCCATTGCATTATTAGGATCTTCTTCAACCTGTTTTTCCAATCGATTTATAAGGCTGGCAACATCTTCTAAAGCTAATCCTGTATTTGGAAAATTGAAAGTTCCAAAAAATATTAAAAAAAGAGTTGTTGCAACAATCGCGTAGTTTTTCACAATGTTGGATCTCCAGATAATTTCGTTTTGAATGCGAAAATAATACTACGGGTATCGGTTTTTGGTAAGTGAAAAATTTAGTAGTTTTATACTAAAATTTAAGTTATTTGCTTTAGAAATGAGGAGGGCTCTTTGTTCAAAATGAAGATATCTCACCTATTAACTTAACGATGGGAAATTTGACGTTTTTTATTATCCATAATTTCTCATGTTTTTTTTGCGATCAGATACAAAAAAATTTTAAAAATTTAACCTCCCTAAATTCAAAAGTTTTTTGTTGGACAAATAAAAATTATACTCAAAATATTGCGTTTGTTACGAAATGGCTCGCTTTTTGCTCTTTGTAGGAAATGTGACTCATCTGACATTTTTTGAGGTATTTAAAGAGTCAATCCCAGGAGATAAAACAGCTCGGTTATGAAAGCCTAAAAAATTTTTAGGCGTTTCATAGATCTGTTTTACAAAAATATTTACTGACTCTTGACGATCCTCATAACAATGGCGCATTAGCGTGCAATTTTTTATAAAGAGTTGCGGATGGGTTGACGTTTGAGCGGAGCGAAGCTTTATTTAATGAATTATTGAATAATTAGCTTTGAAATTATTAAAGAGATGCATTTTCCAACTATAATGGAGGGAGCTGGAAATGTTTCGTAATTTCCAAAGCAATGGAGAAGACGAGGATAATAAAACGTCGATATGGGAAACCTTATGCAAGAAAGTATTGACCGTGATAAGCAAATTCGGCGAGTTATTTTTATAGAAGGCTCGGCTAATTTATTCATACTTTTGGTGAAGGCGTTTGTCGGTTTTACAACCGGTTCTATGGCAATTTTAGGCGACGCCATTCATTCTTTAACCGATGTGGCTAACAATGTTGTGGCTTGGTTTGTCGCTAAAATTTCAAGTCAACCAGCCGACCGCGAGCATCCTTATGGACATCAAAAGTTCGAAACCCTGGGGGTGCTTGGTTTAGCGGCTTTGTTGACGGCGTTGGCTTTTGAGTTAGCTTTGCACGCTATACGTAGAGAGCAAACGGAAATAGCGACCGACCCCATAGCGCTTGGGCTCATGTTTGTCGTATTGGCGACGAATATTGGCATTGCCGCCTGGGAGAGAGCCTGGGCAAAAAAATTACAATCGGATTTGCTTTTGGCCGATGCGGCTCATACCTTTGCGGATTCGCTGACTACTGTGGTTGTTATCGTAGGATGGCAATTGTCGGCTATGGGGTATCCTTTACTGGATACGATTTGCGCTCTAGGGGTTGCGGGATTGGTTCTTTATTTAGCGTTTGATTTATTCAAAAAAGCGATCCCGGTTTTGGTTGACGGCATTGCCATTGAGCCTGAAGAGATTATTCAAGTTGTAAAAGACGTTCCAGGATTGCGCCAAGTTGACCGTGTGCGATCGCGCTGGGTTGGTTCGGCGCGAGCTGTCGATATGGTGGTGTATGTGGACCCGCACTTAAATATCTCGGAATCGCACGCTATTGCGGATGAAATTGAAAAGTTACTTGAGGAAAAGCTAAATATCCACGACGTTTCAGTTCACATCGAACCGCATAGCGCTGGCGATTAAAAAATTTTGCGTTACATCTTTCTATAAATTTAACCAGCATCCATTTCTTTCCGAATTCTACATATGTCGGTCAGTTGTTCCTGAAAGTTTTGAATTTCATCATTCGAAAAGTTGAAATGGAAGCTGAAAAAGTTTTCCGATTGATTTTTCATACAGCGTAAAACTTCAACGTATTTACCAAACTTATGCGATAGTTTTTCTAGCACGTCGGATAGTCCCGACTGCCTTCCGTGCGCAGCTTTTAAGCTGCTTGCCGCATAGTAGTAGTATGATTCGCCTTTGTCAAAATAGGCGTCGCCTAATATGTTACTTTCTCTACTAAAGAGTCCCAGGTGGAAAAGCAAATAATCCGCGTTTACTCGATATAAATTATATTTTTGTGATTTTTGATCGAGGTTAATCGCGATTTGTCCTACGTCGGATTTTATGCCCACTAAATACTGGTTTGTGAGGGAAAGACTTTTTGGGGTCGCCATTTCGGCAAGGGTGAGGGCGATGTATTGATTGACGTCTTCGTCGTAATTTAAATTGTTTTGCTTAACTTCGCGCCAATGAGTTTCATCCCATTCTTCGGAGCGATTTTCATCGAAGACGGGATCGTAGTCTTTGTTAGAGGGATTCTCGCTTTTTATTCTCGCTTTAATTAGTTGGTTGGAAAAGAAAGATTCTGTCGTTTCTGTTTCTTCTGAGTCTATATGAATAAATTCAATAGGCATTAGAACCTCCATCGAATCATGTTGGCAAACGGATCAACTCAAAAATTTAGAAAAAACCTCCTTATAAATTTAAGAATGTAAAGTTACCACTAGCTATATTTAGGTTATGACGAATGCCGCTCTAATTTCAAGTTAAATAATTAGGCGGGTATAAAAAAAGGAAAATTAGAGAAATAATTTTTGGAAACGTCAAAGTCTAAATATTACGAACTGGTCGAACAATTTGAAAAAGATACGACTTGTTAGAGGTTCTTTTAGAAACCGTTTGCGTAAGTTTTGTTCAGGGGTTGAACATTTGGGAAATCTCTAACAACCCCAGTTTTTGTTTTTAAAAACTGGGATCTCGATAAGACCAAAAATTTAGAGATTGCATTATTAGGTTGTGGATAGGGAAAAACGATACACGAAGCTATTTTGTTTTGTCTTTCTTTGCGGCTTCTTTTTTTTGTTTTCTGATCTCAGCCGATTTTTCGTATCCTCGTCGCATAGAGTTTCGTAAGCGTTGAGGGTCGAATTTAAAACCTTCGGGGGCGGTAGAAGTGACGCTGAAATAGTTGTTGTCTTTATTTAAAATTTCGTCGCGAACTTCTTGAATAATTCGCTCGTTACTTTTGGGCGGGATAACTCTATCTAATTCTCCGGAAGGTTTATAAACTCGGCATTCGTATATCACTATATTTATCCTTCTTTACGAAGATTTAATAAATGGATGCGGTTGCCACGGCGGCATCCGTATTTCTGGTTTTCAATTTTTCGATCATGGAAGTTTATTTTTGGGATATTCTTCAAAAGTGTATTCGGGATCGCACCAGGCTTCGAAGCGGTTAAGCGATTTGACCGCTAGTTTTTCGGCTAAAAGTAATTCCGCTAAACTGCGTTTGTCGATTATTACGTCTACTAGCGGGTGACCAAACTCGTCGCGGTCGTAGGATAATATGTGGCCGTTGATGTCTCTGCTTTGAACGACCAGCTCGATTTCTGAAGCGTTTCTCAGTTCGCGTTCAACAAATTGTTGAGCGACCATGGCCATATGGTTTTCGAATTCACAGTCGGCTTGCGGAAGCATTTCAGGAGCGTCGATTCCGTTTAGCCTCACGTTTGTGCGTCCGGATATAGTTTGATCGCCCACTTGCAAGCCGTGAACGTCGAAGGTAATTGTGTCGCCGTCGTAATTTGTTACGTATTTCGGAGGAGCCGCCAGGTCGCAGGCTTCCGAAGTTTGAATGAGCGTTAAACTCATTAGGAGGTTGAGTAATGTTAGGATAATCACTGTGGCTTCCTTTGAAGTATTCCGATTTTGATTTGAGGTAAAGTTTTCAATTCTTTCTAAAATCAAAACTCAGAGTGAAGGGGAAAAACCCCGAAATGAACGACTCTGCCGAGTCTCCATGAATTTTCTAGCCGATGGCTAACATGACCGCTTTAGGGAAGTAATAAACCGTCGCTAGTGCGAATGCCGCCGCGCTTATTGCGGCTAGAATGAAACTGAAACTTTTTAAAAATTTTGTAACCATAACGATTGCCTCTGCGTTTCTTTCGCCGAACTCCAATGAAAAGAAACGGGTATTAGATTTCGACCAAAACTAGACGTCGAAAGGTTTTGTTAGTTTTTTTTTAGCGCGGGGAATAAATCCGCCTTTGGTTACTGGCTTCGAGTTTCCTCTTAAATGAAACTCGATTCCCGGCAGCTCTGTCTAGAATTGGCGCCAGCCGGCGGGCCAGTCCACCGCAATTGCCGATCTGTAGCTTCGATAATTAATGAAGCGGATAAATCAACTTTGAAAGTCCGATATTATTTAATTGAGCGTTGCAGTCGATTATTCGGTCGTTTGCTGGGGAGCTAACGATTCCAAAAGGTCGAGCTATGCTTTGTCCGATCGAACTTCTAACCGGGGTCGTGGCGGAGCATGCGCGGGTTAACTGTGGGGAGCTTTTTAATTCGCTGGTATCAATCCATACCTGACAAGAATCGACTGAAGAATAATCGCCGGCCTTAAGGTCCTGAGAACCTCCGAAATAGACAAGGGCGCTTAAAGTTGCGATAATGAGCGCGCAACCGGCTACCACGACTATTGCGATTAACGGCCAGGTATTTAAAGAAGCGATATTCTCGTTTTTAAATTGCGGAAATAGGTTGTTTAAGGATGGCAAGCTTTTCGTCGATTTTGATTCCGATGCAGAGATCGGGGCGCCTAAGTCTTTAAACATGGCGGCAATGGGAGTTTCAAACGCTTGGGACAAAGCGACGATGTCGTCAAACTTTAGGGCGGTGTCCTCGTTTTCCCATTTGGAAATCTTCGAAACGCTGAATCCCCGACCTAAGCGCGAGGCTAGATCTTTTTGTTTCCAGCAACGTTCTTTGCGGAGCTTTTGGATTAAGGCTCCAATACTATAATGGGTGACGGTTGTGTTTTTTGTTTTCATGGAATAAAAAATATGCAATAATTTTCTATATTTAATAATTATTATCTATTTTAGTTAATATGTCAAGGGAAATCTCCAAAAACGAAGAGGCTTACGGCAAGCTGCGGAACAAGATAAAAATGGCTAGGCTCCATATGGGGCTTACTCAAAGCGAGTTTGCGAAGGGCGCTGGAGTTGCCAGCGGTTCCAAGCTTTCTAAAATCGAGACTGGGTTGCAAAAGCCGGATCTCAAAGATTTAAAAAAAATATCTAATTTCGCTAATATTTCTCTAAACGAGCTACTGGAGGATTCTGTGGAGTCATTAATGAGTTTTAGTAGTGGGAACTCGGCTTTATTGCCATCGGACATAGGAAAGGTTGGGCATTCTAGAGAGTCTATCAAGTTGGATAGTTTTAATAGCTTGTTGTTGGCTAAGGTGGCGGAAGTTTTACAGTATGACGGCGACGACAAAGAGTTCTTATTGAAACGATATCAAACGATCGAAAGTATTGAACGTCTCCATCATAGTTTGCAGGAAAAAAAATCTAATATGTCTAAAGATTGATGAAACCCGTTATTCAAGAAGAATTTACCGGTTGCGGAATTGCGAGCGTCGCCGCTATTGCCAAAGTGACTTATTCCAAAGCGAAAAAAGCCGCAAACCAGATGGGGATTTTTTCTGACGATCGTATGCTATGGTCGGATACGGAGTATGTTCGGCAACTGAGTTGTCGGTTTGGAGTAAAGTTGGGTCAACATGAAATGCCGTTTAAAGAGTGGAGCAAGCTGCCCGACTGCGCGCTTCTTGCCATCAAGTGGCATTTAGAAAACGGCAAACCATTTTGGCATTGGACGGTTTTTGTTCGCGAAGGGGAGGAGATTTATGTGCTCGATCCTCAAAAAAAATTAAAATCAAATAAGCGCACCGACTTTGGAAGAATGAAACCGAAATGGTTTATCGAGGTGATGTTTTAAGACGGTTTTATTTTTCCCAACACTTCCGCAGTTTGTAATTTCAAAAATACCACTTTTTAGGTATTTCTTCCTTTGAGCCAAAGTCAGGAAGAAATGTTGCGGGATTGGCATCGGGCTGATCCACCAGATGAGTGGGAGGTAGGGCGAAACTCGTTAGTTGAGATGGTTCAAGGAAATCGCAACCCATTTGTCGATCAACCCGAATTGGTGGATCGCGTCCCTTCTTTTCGTTAGGCTATTTTTTATTTCATTTCCCAGCCTTTCCGGTTCATACAAACGCGAAATTGAGTGACAATCGCTCCTGAATATTGGCTTGCCACCCTCGTTTCGGAAAACGGTCGTATAGTTTAACCTGTTACTAGCTTCCGCGCTTCGGAATCGCATACTGAACGATCAATTTCGTATTGCATTTGATTGAATTCTCCGCAATCCGCTCTTTTCCATGGCGTTGCGCAAGCCAACAGCGATGTACAGATAACGAAAAATAAGACTACCTTTATTTTTGTCACGTAAAGCTCCTGGTAGATTGTGCGGCTATTCAATTTAAAGTTTTAAATTGGTTTTGGGACCGCCATTAAAATAGATTATTCTATTTTAAAGCGCTTTGCCCAGCTTTCTTTTTCTTTATGTTTTGGCTTCTTTTCTTTTTTTTAGCATTGCTTCTCTTCTTTGTTTTTTTCGATTATTCCAGGCGCAACAACCAAACAAATATAATAGAAACCATGCTAAATAGTTTATTACGTTTAGTCCGTTGACATCTTTCCCGACTTCCCTAAAAACTTTATCCCAAAAATCTCGCCCTTTTTGTTTTCTCCATTTTGTAGGAAGGTCATTTTGATCAAGAATTTTCAAGTAATCGTTTCTATATGCGTAATCATGAATAAGCCCTTGCACCAGAAAGATTCCCGTCGGAGATAAAATAGCCCAAAAAGGCTTAGAAATAGACGCTCCATCAAATACAAAGCCGCTATCAATAAAAATAGTTTCAGTTTTTTTGATATTCATTAATTTGCCTAAATTGGAATCATCTTTTACTTCATATTTCCAGCCGTTAATAACTTTCCATTGTCGAATAGACGCCATCCATGCGAGGAATCCTTCTATTCTCCCTTTGGCTTTGGTTTGAATAGGGATAGGTTGTAATTGAGGTAAATGGATTAACTCTATTTCGTCTTTGTTATCAGTACTTTCTTTATAAAAAAATTAAATAGAATGGTTGGTAAGAAAGCAAGGCCTACAATAATAAGCAGGACTATTAATGAATAAAAAATAGAACATGTATTCCATGGTAGTTCAGAGATAAACTTAGGAAGAAAGGAATATGGAATAGAACATGTAATCCATTGTTGCTCCGCGATAAATTGATGAAGAAAAGAATTTAAGACTACTAAAGCAGCAATCCCAATGATAAAAGCCAAATATCCAAGTGTTTTTTTAGTTACATCAACCCATTTTATGTTGGCTAAATATCCAAATAATGTTTTCATTTCATCATCCCATTCAAAAGGTTTGTATGAGAAATGCCGACAACGATGTCTGTGGAGCGTTATTTTTTGAGTGCAAAATGTATTTTTGCCAATCATCTCAAAACTCATGGGAGTTGTAAATAATTAGTTTTGGTTGATGAAAAATGTTGAAAATAAATTTGAAGAATGTTTTTGAGTTAAAGAGATCGTTGAAGCTTTAAAAGAAAAGCCGTTAAAAAATTGTCTCTTGGAATGCGATGTTGATTAACGGTTTAGTTTAAAAGCGCCGTTGATAGAAAATAACGCTTAGCGGTTTGGGAGCATTATTTCGATTGTGGAATAGGCTTTCTGAGAGCCTAGTGTGGAAGTTTGTAACGCGGATTGTTGTCGAGTTGGTTCCGTGAAAATTGATAAAGATATTTTTAAGGGTAGGTGGATCGCCCTTTATTTTAAAGGGTGTGCGTTGTCATTAGAAACGATCGGATAAATTGAGAGTGGGCGCTTAACTTAGGAATATCCGCGTTGTTAATTTTAGAAAATTCGCTTTAAAAAATCGTTGTAAATTTTTTTGAAAAAAAATCGTTACAATTGCGTGTTGCCTGTTGCCTTTCGATTAGTTTCAAGTTAGTATTTATTTCAAGAAGCGAGCTTGCGAGAAAATTATGCGAAATGAAAATCCGATTTTTGTTTTATGGGTTCGAGTAGGTTACGCGGTAAAAATTTTTTCGGCTCTTGCATTGATGTTTTACATCCAGTTTTATTTATAGGTTGTAAATGTTTAAATTCATGGTATGGTTCACGGTAATTACTACCGTTGGTTTTATCGTGTTAATGGTATTTGATTACGGTTAATTTTTTCGCGTTTGATTTTTTTTAGTTTTGTTATAAAATTCGCAAAACTAATTCATTAGAATATTTTTTTCTTGGTGGCAACCAAGCAAAAAGTCCCAATTAGCCATGGATTCTTGTGGGCCCCCGTTATGGCTTTTTGGGGCTTTTTTATTTTCTTCCCTAAGTTTTTTATTCCCGTCCAAGTTTTGCTCATTCCTGAATTTTTAAATGGATGATTTTCTATAGGAATGCAAACTATTCTATTTTTTAAATTAACAATTATATATAGAAGAACTTTCTCTAATTTTTGGCAACTGAAGGTTTGTTAAAAAACGACTGCCTTAAACCTGTTATTAAATATTTTGTTTTCAGCGGTAGTAAAATTTTTCTTAGTCTCTCTTTATTTAAATTCCATGTATTGTTAGCTTGTTTTATTTCAATAAGTTCCAGTATTTAACTGACTTGATATATAATAAAAATAATACCCCAATATTGGGTATTGGTTAATCGTAGGTCCGCAAATATCTATTCAGTGATTTTTAAGGAAATCTCAAAAAAATCAAAATTACTAAGAGCCGAGCTATTAAAACTAGGGGCTAGTCGATAGCAAACTAGTATGAGTGTTAGCTGTTAGAGGTCTCCTTAATTATTAGTTAATAAGCCGCATTTAAAATAATGACTAAAAAAAGTCTTATCCAATATGTTGGGGTAATAATTTTTTTCTTTTTTCTTGGGTCGGTTGTTTCTGCGCAGGAAAAAGTCGATATTGATTTAGAAGAACTCTTGTCCTCCGATCTTGAAGACATTGCCGTTTGGGTGGCTTCGAAGAGAAAAGAAAAGTTATCCCAAGCTCCCGGCATAATTTCTGTTATTACCGCAAAAGATATTCAGAGTTATGGCGCAAATAATTTGCAGGATCTATTCTTGCGTTTACCCAACGTTTACGTTTGGGGTTCTGGTTTAGCCAGGGATAATGTAGTTTCTATTCGAGGCCAGGTTCAAACGCATTTAGATAACCATGTTTTAGTTTTGCTCAATGGTCGTCCAGTCAGGGGCGGCACTTCCAGCGGCGTTCAGTTTGATATATACCGCAACTTCCCTTTAGAGTCGATTGAGAGAATTGAGATGGTCCGAGGACCAGGATCGGTTTTATATGGAACCAACGCGTTTGCCGGAGTTATAAATATCGTTTCGAAAGATCCTAGAAAGTCGCAAAAAAACTCTATTTCAACCGGCTATGGTTCATTTGGAACCGCTCAAACCTCTGGGCAATTTAATGTCAGTAAAGGCGAATTTAGTTTGACGTATTCGGCCAGGTTTTTCGATAGCGATGGTTGGAAATTTCGCGCGGTTGATTCTGCCAGCGTAGCCGATAGCGTTGATTACTCTCAGGAAAACCAGGGCTTTTTTGCGCAGGCCATTTATAAAGATTTATCCGTAACTGGCTTTCGTTCCTTTCAAGACGATACCACGATAGGCGTTCCTCCTCGGTTTCCAGCATTGACGCGGCAAGAGGTTACCAGGAATTATATTGACGCCCAATTTTTGCGCGAGTTTGCCGCAGATTGGGAAGGGAGTTTTAATTTTACTTTTAATAACGTTGATTTTACTTCCAGCTCCGGGGCTGAAACGGTCAGTCGTGATTTACTTTTCGAACCTTATATAAGAGGCGTTCTATTCGACAAGGTAAATGTGCTCTCCGGCTTTATTTATCAACATCTCATGGGAGAATTTAGAAGTTCTCTAAAAGAATATAACGAAGATCGATTCAGTTACTATTTACAAACGGATTTCTCGCCTTGGGAACGGTTGAATTTGATTGCGGGTTTCCAGTTAAATAAGACTGAAAATAACGACGTCGACCTGTCTCCTCGCGTGGGGGCAAATTTAAAATTGACTCCAAGATTAGGCGTAAAAACCTTGTATGCAAAAGCGTTTCGCTCCGCTTCCCCAACCGAACGGGAAGTAGATTTTAGCGCCATTAAAGGAAACCCAAACTTAGAGCCTGAATCGATTAATACTTTTGACGCCCAAATTTTTTACAACGCGCCCCAGTTTTTTGTGGGATTGACTTATTACAATAGCGTTCAGGAAGATACCATTGGCCGTGCGTTGCAAAGCGATAATACGTTGCTTTTTACGAACCAGGGAGAGGTTGATTACTGGGGGTTAGAGCTGGAAGGTAAAATGTATCTCACTCCAGAATGGGAGTTTAGCGGGTCCGCAAGTTATCAGGAAAACGAGAACGACCAAGGGCTTGAAGACATTAGTTTGATTCCTAACTTTATGGCTAAAGCGGGAGTCTCGTATCGATCAAGCGGTGGTTATTCGTTAGCGTTGTTTAACAGTTACTTTACTGAAGCGACCAGCGTTCCTGGGTCTCCTCAATTAAACCCAGAGCCAGACAGTTATAATTTTTTGACTTTCAAGGGAGCCTTGGAAATGAACCAGGTATTTCCTGAATGGAACGGTCCAGATCTAACGTTGAGTGTTTTTGGAGAAAACCTTTTAGGTGAAGATGTATTCGTCCCTAATTTTAACGGGAGTGTAAATACGATTCCGTGGAGATCCGGAACGGCTTTTTGGGGAACTGCAACGGTAAAGTTTTGAGTTTATTAGGAAAAGTAAGTTTAGATTTAAATGTTATATGGCAAGAAGACCGTTGACTTATTAAAACTTATTCGAGTTTACGTTTAGTGTTCGGATATGTTAGATTTTATGGATTTTTGTTTGCATAAATTAGAGAACGTGGCTTTCATCTTTATGAGTCGTCTTTTTTATAAAATTAAAATTTTCTTTTTATTCGCGTTAATCGTCCTTAGTTTCCATTCAGCTTGGGTATTACCGACATTTGCGGATGAATTTAAGAATAAAGCCAAGGCCGTCATGGTTTATAAATTTTTTCAATACGTGACTTGGCCGGGCGCAAAGAATCTTGCTACTTCAGGGGAGGCGCGTTTTTGTTATTATGGCAAAAACTCTTTTCTGAAAATTTTGAGTTACATCAAAAACAAGAAAAAATCCGGACCTCAGTTTTCAATTCAGGAAGTTTTTTCATTGGATAATGCAGGCGCTTGTCATCTATTATTTATATCAGAGCTGGATGGACCTACATCCAGCTTTCTCCACAAGCCTCCTTTACCTGTCCTAACCGTTAGCGACAAGATGAGCTTCTTTAAAAATGGCGGAATGATTTCTCTTTACTTTGAAGAAGATCGACTGCAATTGGAAGTCAATAAGACCATGATCTCGCAAGCGGGTCTAAAAATTAGCTCAAAGCTATTACGAATCGCCAAAAACATCCGTTAAAAAAATCCGTTTATTGCCAGTCCCACAGGTTTTTCAATGCTTGTGGAGATAGGGCAACCCAAGCCGATTTCCACATTATTTCATTTAGCTTTTTACTTGAAAACCCATGAATAGAGTTAGTTATTGTCAAAAATTTGTAATATAATGAATCGATTTTTTTAAAATACCGCTAAAATTCTTTGTAATTTCTTGCCCAAAATATTTTCTTCTTCAAAAAACTTAAAATTCTCTTAACTAGCCGGTTTAGTTTTACTTTTTAATCTGAAGTAATCCTTTTTTAATGTCTAATATTCAGAAAATAAAGCTTTATTTCAAGGACGCTGATAACCAATTAATATGGATAGCATTAATTTTCCTGGTTATTGGTATTTACTTCCGTTTTGAAGCGTTAGAGGTTGTCAGAATAACGGAATGGGTTGCAAGAGATTTTGATAGAGCCTTTCATTTATTTGACGGCGATTATATTCCTCTAGCAGGATCTGAGCGAAATGCAGGCGGAAGGTTATTAGGGCCTTTCCTCTATTTCTTTTTGGCGATTCCACTTTTTTTCCATTATTCGTACGAATCGATTTATGCGTTTAATCTTATATTAAATATAGGTTCGATTTTTTTTGCGTTTTGGATGATTCGTAAATACTTTGGCGTTGCCACTGCTTCTATAGTAACTGTTTTACTTTCTATGAATTTAGTCCATTTAGATAGCGTCGGGCTTCCTATCAATCCAACTTTTATGTTGCCGCTGCTTTTTATTTATCTTTGGCTTTTATTTAAAGTCGCTATAGAACGAAAAACAAATTATATGCCTTGGGTTTTTGTGACGATTTCTCTTGGAATCCAAATGCATTTTTCTATGGCCACCTATTATTTAGTTCCACCGGTTGTTTGCCTTTTATTTAAAATTAAGATTCCCTGGAGGCAGGTATTTATTACCGCCATTTTAACAGGCGTTTGTTTTGTGCCTTATTTAATTTATAAACAGCAGTATTACGAAGTAAATTTAGAAATTAAAAAGACGTTTTTTAATCAAAAATACTCTTTCTTGAGTTTACTTAAGATAATAAGCCTTCAAAATGTGTTTTATAGACTCAATCAAGGAACATCTTTATACGGTTACTACTCAATTCCAAGTTATATCGTTCAACTCAAATTCTTTTTTTCTACGATTAGCTTTTACGGACTCGTCTTATTTGCCGCTGTGCGTTCGGCTAAGAATGGTATTCAATCGTGTAAAAAGGAAATAATTATAATATTAGCTTTTTATATTCCAGCACTACTGTCCGGTAAAAGTTAATTGGTATTGAATGTGTTCGGTTTCAACTCGGA
>JAYOZP010000050.1:0-25660 GCA_038154245.1 Nitrospinales bacterium
TTGCAATGAGTTGACGTTATATATTTTGGGGTCGTTTTTGGAGTTTTCAATTTCCCAAAATAAAGAAACATCAAATTTGTCTTTTTTGAGCAAAGTGTTTTTTGATAAATAAAAATCTTGTTTCCAGGAAAAGTTTGTCGAATACACTGGGTTTTCAAACAATTTATTAAAATTCATTTTTAGTTTAATTGTTTCCTCAGTTTTTAAAGGCGTTTTATATGAAATTGTAAGTCCTATTTCTTTTGTAGGGTTATCCCCGTTATATCCATATCCATCCATTTCGACGGTTACTAAATAATTATCATGATTTTTTTTGATTAAGGTTTTTACTCTTATAGGGAGCTTAATCAAATTGTTTATTACGATATGGTTTCCTTGCCATAAAACTAAGTTTGAACTTGAATCGAATTTTTGTTCTTGTTGCAAAGAATTAACCACAATTGGCGCGTTTTTTTGGATCTTTTTTGCCGATACCAAAAGATCCCTTTGGTCTTTGGTGACTTGAAATGGGTTCATTAAATTTCTATAGCAGCGATTGTTGGCTTTTGGAATGTATTCGTAAACTTCCATCATTTTTAACCAGCCTGTATCAAAAAAAGAAATTCGCTTCTCTTGAATATTTACCGATTGCAAATCTTTGTTGCTTAAAAAACTATCCATCCTCTCTTGAAAAAAAGATTTCCTTTTTATGCTTTTATAATTTGGATCGACTAAATAATAACACTTAGGCGAGTTTGGTTTTTTTGTTGGTTTTTGCGATGAGTTGTCGACAGATAATTCCAGCCTTTTTAGAGAATAAGGAAGAATAGGCGAATCAAAATATACTCTTTCTACAAGTTCTTTTGGGGATAAATTGAGGCGTTTCATAACACGCTCAAATATCTTTTGCGTATTTTTATATGAATTAATTGAGACCGTTTTTTTGTATTTTTCTAAATGGGAGAATGCGTCGGATATTAAGACACAAAACATTACCGCTAATACCGCTGATAATCCTGTCCTGCCAATTTTACTTAAAGATTTATAAAAATCTGTTATGGCTATAGATATGATTAGAAAAATTGGCAGTATGAAGATATACGAGTACCAGCTGTGATTAAATTTCGGATGAATAATTTCATAAATTAGGGCGGGAATAAAAAAACAAGAAAAAACGCTAATTTCTTTTTTGCTATGCTGGACACCCTTTTTAAATATGTTAAAAATGTAAACAAACAAAGCTGAGTAGAATAAAAAGAAATAGATCGCAACCGCGTTATTGGAAAAGGGTACCCAATAGGATAGGCCGTTAAAATATGTCAGGCGTAATATAGTTTTCTTTAAAAAAATTACTTTTAAGATTTCGAATAGAGACCAATCTACAATTCCTTTAATGGTGTTTGTTCCTTGGAATATCCAAACCTTGGAAGAGAGATAGTAAAAATTTTTATAGGCAAAATAAGGGGCAAAACATATAGAAAGCGTTAATATTGAAATCCAAATAAGGCGCCATGGGATTTTAGCTCTAAATAAAATTAAATTGACTAAAAGAACCGCGTAAAAAGTAGATACTGAAAAGTGAAGTTGGATCGCAAGCGAAAGAACCAGTAAAATTAAAGGTAAGAATTTATAATTTTGGTTTAAGGTAATTTCTAATAGCAACCAGATAAAAATAGCAATAAATGGGAAAATAAAAGCTGGATTAATAGGAAATCCAGCAACTTGGACAAAGGGCAAATAAATTAGTAAAAAGATGCTCGAAAGGATAGCGACATATTTATCAAAAAACCTTTTAACGACCCCAAAAAATAGAGCTATACCCGCCAGATTAAAAGCAAAGTTAAAAATAATTATAGAATCGTATGAGTAGTCAATTAGGATAGGGATTAGTAGTAAAAAATACAAAAAAGGACCGGGTAGTCTACCTCCATTATCGTATTCTGGACCCGCTAGCGGTATATAGTTTCCATCCAAGATGTTAAAAGCCCGGTCAAAATCTCTAGCTGACCATTCATTAACGAATGAATAGTCTAAGACAATCATCCTGAAATAAACTCCCACGATGATTGTTACTAGAAAAATTAGATAAAAAATATAATCTGTATTTAATTTTTTTATATCAAATTGGTTTAAAGCCATTTTTTAAGTTGGTTTTCCTGTTAAGCTTTTGATTTTATTGGTAAAGCTGGTGGTGGGGGGTTTTGTGTCTTAAGTGAAAAAGAAAGATAAAGCGCTTACTTTTATGCCAAAGATTTATTTTTAGGAGCTTTTGTTTTTTTTGGAAAATATTTGCCTGGAAACTAAAGGTTTTAGAGGCTTTAAAATTCTTCTGAACACTTGAGATAATAACTTTTTTTAATTGATTTTGTCTATTTCCAAAATTTCCTCAAATATATGATTTTATTTTGAAGAAAATTATCTTGGGAAATTTAATTTTTGACTTTTAGTTGTGAGGAAATGTGGAGATTTTGGTGTGAATCGAAATTGAGTTAATTGCATCTTAAGGTTAAGACGCTAGAAATGTAGCGAATGATTGAATTTTCAAAAAAAAGATCTTGCTAAGCTAGTTATTTAGTCTTATTCGTTATAAAATAGAGCCAAACTTCAAAAGGATTAATTTTAAAGGTTTTTCATGGATGCCGTAGAGGAAAAATTTTCCAAAAAATTTGAAGATACCGCTGCTGAACCAGCGCATCGAGGGGCATATTATCAGGAAGACGCAGCTGAAAAAGGAATGGCCTTGGTTCAGGCAAAACATAAAGATACCAAGCTGTACTGGTTGGTAGATACCGAGGAAGATAGAATTTATAGTTCTCGTTTTTTTGCTTATGGCGGCAAGGTTTCTTTAGGCATTGGGGAAGCTATATGTGTGATGACCGAAGGATTAACCATTTCGGAGGCTTGTTCGTTATTAGGCGAAGATGTGGACCGAAGTCTTCGCGATGATCCAGAAGTTTCGAGCGTACCTGAGTCAAAAGCGGCGGTTTTTGAAAATGTGGAGAAGCTCTTAAAGGCGGCTGAAGAGGAATATCCATCCGCTAAAGCGACGGCCTTCGCGAACCGAGCCGCTAAAGAGAAAGAAGGCGAAGTTGTTCCCACTGCCGCAGAGTTGTCTGTCAATGAGATGGCTTGGATGGGAATGTCCAAAGAAGAAAGAGTTTCTCAGGTTAATCTTGTATTAGACGAAAAAGTTCGAGCTGCTTTGAATAGCGACGGCGGAAATGTTTCTGTTCTCGATATTTTAGACGATAAAAAAATTATTATTCAATATCAAGGGGCATGCGGTAGTTGTGGATCGTCAATTGGCGCCACCTTGTCCTTTATAGAGAATACCTTAAGAAACAATATACATAAGGACCTTGTTGTTGTCCCAGACACATATTTGTAGTCTAGGTCCATGTGGAGATTAATATGGAAACTAAAAGTTCTTCAAGAAGCGATGTTTCTGAAGTCTTAAGCGATAAGGAAGAATATAAATTTGGCTTCGTTACCGATATAGAGGCCGATGTATTCCCTAAAGGGTTAAATGAAGATGTAGTTAGAGCCCTTTCCGCGAAGAAAAAAGAGCCTAAGTTTATGCTTGATTTTAGGCTCAAGGCTTACAAAAAATGGTTGACCATGAAGGAGCCGGATTGGCAATATTGCAAATATCCAAAAATTGATTACCAGGATATTTCATACTACTCGGCTCCAAAGCCAAAGAAAAAGCTGGAGAGCCTTGATGAAGTAGATCCTGAGTTATTGGATACTTTTAATAAGTTGGGTATTTCTCTCGATGAGCAAAAGAGAATTTCAAATGTTGCGGTTGATGCTGTGTTTGATAGTGTAAGCGTAGCGACTACTCATAAGAAAAAGCTCATGGAGCAAGGAATTATATTCTGCTCATTTAGCGAAGCCTTGCATGAGTATCCCGAACTTATTGAAGAGTATTTAGGAACAGTCGTGCCAATTGGCGATAATTTTTTTGCGGCTCTTAATAGCGCTGTTTTCACCGATGGATCTTTTGTATATATTCCGCCTGATACAATAAGTCCCATGGAATTGTCCACTTATTTCCGAATCAATACTGAAGAAACGGGACAATTCGAACGAACATTGATTATTTGTTCAGAAAATAGCTACGTATCTTATTTGGAGGGGTGTACCGCTCCTCAATTTGATACGAACCAACTTCATGCGGCAGTAGTTGAACTAGTAACTCTGGAGAATGCTGAAATCAAATACAGTACGGTTCAAAATTGGTACGCTGGCGATAGAGAAACTGGCGCTGGCGGCGTTTATAATTTTGTTACCAAGCGTGGAAAATGTGTAGGTAATGGATCTAAGATTTCTTGGACACAGGTAGAAGCTGGGTCGGCCATAACCTGGAAATATCCAAGCTGTATTTTGCAAGGAGATAATACGGTTGGCGAATTTTATTCTGTTGCGCTTACCAACGGTTTGATGCAAGCCGATACCGGAACAAAAATGATTCATCTGGGTAATAACACACGATCCAGTATTATTTCTAAAGGAATTTCAGCGGATCGGTCAAACAATAGTTACCGAGGTTTGGTCAAGGTAGGCAAGAATGCTAAAAATGCGCGAAACTATACACAATGCGATAGCATGTTAGTGGGCGATAAATGTGGCGCTAATACCTTCCCATATATTGAAACGGCAAATAGCTCTGTTCAATTGGAACATGAAGCGTCAACTTCCAAAATTAGTGAAGAACAGCTATTTTATTTAGAGCAGCGTGGTATTTCCAGAGAAAATGCGATTACTTTGGTTATTAATGGTTTTTGTAAAGAAGTGTTTAAACAATTACCAATGGAATTTTCTGTGGAAGCGCAAAAACTTTTGACCTTAAAGCTTGAAAATAGCGTTGGGTAAAATTATTAGTTAATTGATAACGTCATTTGCCACAAGGAACGGTTCTTAGTTTTGGCCGTTCATTGTGGCAAATTTATTTAACGGCCAGTTTGTAGGTCGATTTAGAGGAAAAGAAAGAATGTTGGAAATTAATGATTTAGCTGGCGGTTTCGAGGGAAATGAAATTCTAAAGGGATTTTCATTGAAGGTGAACCCTGGAGAAATACACGCCATAATGGGGCCTAATGGGTCTGGTAAAAGCACTTTAGCTAAAATATTAGCGGGGCACCCTGTTTACGAAGCTACGAGCGGCAAGGTTATATATAAAGGCAAAGATCTACTCGATATGGATCCAGAAGAAAGGGCGTTAGAAGGCGTTTTCTTAGGTTTTCAATATCCTTTAGAAATACCAGGCGTGAATAATGCCGAATTTTTGAGGATGGCATATAACGCGAAATTGGTTCACAAAGGCGAGGAAGAAATCGATCCATTAGATTTTGATGAAATCCTAGATGAAAAAATGAAAATAGTTGGCATGAATCCAAAATATAAAGATCGGTTTTTAAACGATGGATTTTCTGGCGGAGAAAAAAAGAAGAACGAAATCTTACAGATGGCAGTTTTAGAGCCTACCTTGGCTATACTGGATGAAACTGATTCTGGTTTGGATATTGACGCGTTGAAAACAGTCGCCAATGGGGTGAATCGCCTTTTTAATAAGGATCGGGCGTTGATAGTAATTACTCATTACCAAAGGCTCTTAGATTATATTAAACCTCATTTCGTGCATGTCTTTAGCGACGGTAAAATTGTCGAAACTGGCGGTAAAGAACTTGCCTTAGAACTTGAGAAAAACGGATACGATAAATATATGGCGCCAGGAAACTAGAGGAAAATAATGTCCAGTTTAACCGCAGAAACAGGGATTAGCCCCGAAGTCGAATTGTTAGAGTCTCACAAGAAATTTATAGAGGAAAAAAGTTCGTCTAACTTTTCATCTTTGAATAAAATTGGCGCTCAGCAGTTTGAAAAATTAGGTTATCCACATAGTAAGCATGAAATGTTCACCTTTGTTAATACAAAGAACGTAGCGACTAATTTTGCCTCTGCGACGAGTTCTGAAATTAATAAGGATGATATTGCAGAGTTTGTATATTCTGAATGCGAACGGAGTCTGATAGTTTTAGTTGATGGTCAATTTAGAGAGGATCTTTCAGATACCTCTGGTTTGGATAATGGCGTTAAGTTTGTCTCTGGAAATGAAGCTTTAGCAGATTCGGAGGTTCGCAAATATATAGAATCTTCAGCTCAAGAAGAGAACGACGCCTTTGCCGCAATAAATGCTGCATTTTGTGAAGACGGATTGTTTATAGATATTCCCGCCAAAATGGTTATGAAATCTGTGGTACAAATTTTGGCTATATCCAATGGAGCTGAAAAAGAAGGCGAGTCGTCGCGCCCTCGGATTTTGGTTCGGGCTGGCGATTTAGCAGAGGCTAAGATTATAGTTCGCTACGCAGGTTTAAAGGGTAATTATTTTGTTAATTCGGTTCAGGATTTTCTTATTGGAGATGGGGCTGGTCTTGGGCTTGTCCTGGTCGAGACCGACCAAAAAGAAGCGCGGAATTTTTCAAAAACCAGGTTGGTGTTAAATCGAGATAGTCGATTTAATGGCTCTAATATAAGCTATGGCTCGGCATTAACCCGTTGTCATTTAGAAGCTAGACTTAAAGCTCCTGGAGCTGAATTTAGGCTTAATAGTGTTGGTGTTTTGAAGAATAAAGAACAAGTCCATCACTATATTCGCGTTTACCATGAAGCGGCGCAATGTTCTAGCGATATGCATTTTAAAAATATTGTTAACGATCAAAGTCGTTCCAGCGTTGACGGTACTGTTATAGTCGAAAAAGACGCGCAATTAACTAACTCGGATCAGTTGATAAATAATTTATTGTTGAGCGATGAAGCGCATGCAGATAGCAAACCGAATTTAATTATCAATGCCGACGATGTTAAATGTACCCATGGTAATACGGTCGGTCAAATTGATGAAGAACAGTTGTTTTACTTAAAGGCGAGAGGGCTTTCCGAAGCAATAGCTAAAACGCTTCTTACGAAAAGTTTTGCAGCTAGTATTGTTGAAAAAATAGAATTCCCTTCCGTTCGTAAAAATGTTGAAGAAACTTTGCTCAAGAAATTAGAGGCGACCGATGGCTGATACCAATGTAACCGAAAGGGTTTCTCCTATCTTGGATGTTGATAAGATTCGTCAAGACTTTCCGGTGCTTTCCAAAACCATACATGGAAAACCGCTTATATATTTAGATAATGGCGCTACAACTCAAAAACCATGGGTTGTGATAAATCGAGTCAAAGAATTTGATTCTGACGAATATGGGACCGTTCGTCGTGGAGCTTATAAGCTGTGCGAAGACTCCACAAAATATTATGAAGAAACTCGACAAAAAGTCGCAGACTTACTAGGTACCCCAAACAAAAATGAAATAATTTTTACCAGCGGTACAACTCAGTCGATTAATTTGGTCGCTCATAGTTTTAGTCGCAGATTCATAAATAAAGGCGACGAAATTATTATTTCAAATATTGAACATCATGCAAACACGGTTCCATGGCAAATCGTTTGCCAAGAACGAGGAGCGAAGTTAAAAGTCATTCCCGTTAACGATAGCGGAGAATTGATTATGGAAGAATATGAAAAGCTTCTTAGTGATAAAACCCGTATCGTTGCGGTTAATCATGTTTCAAACGCTTTAGGTACAGTAAACCCGGTTAAAGAAATTACCGAGAAAGCCCATTCGGCTGGCGCTAAAGTGTTGATTGATGGAGCCCAAAGCGCCCCACATTTAAAAATAAATGTTAAAGAACTTGATTGTGATTTTTATACCTTTTCTGGTCATAAGATGTATGGACCAAGTGGTATCGGAGGATTATATGGGAGGATGGAGTTGTTAGAGGAAATGCCTCCTTATGTTACCGGTGGAGATATGATAATGCAGGTAACTTTAGAAAAAACAACCTACGCTAAACCGCCTGCAAAGTTTGAGGCTGGAACGCCTCCGATAAGCCAGGTTGTTGGTTTAGGGGCTGCAATTGATTATATAACCGATATTGGTTTAGATAAAATTTGCGATTATGAATTAGAGTTGTTGGAATATGGTACCGAAGTATTAAGCCAAGTTCCAGATTTAAGGATCATTGGCAACGCTAAAGATAAGGCGAGTATTATTTCCTTCTATCACGATGCGGTGCATCCTCATGATATTGTAACCTTGATGGATCAAGAAGGAATTGAGCTAAGAGGAGGTCATCATTGCGCTCAACCAACTATGATTCGATTTGGAGTTCCGGCCACGGCAAGAGCTTCGATGTCATTTTATAATAAAAAAGAAGAACTAGACGCCTTGGCCGAGGCGATGAAAAAAGCGGTTAAAATGTTTGCAGGTTAAAACGCCTTGGCGTAAGCGATTATTTTGAGGAAATGAGCAATGGCATACAGCGACGAGCTTTATCAACAAGTTATCATTGAACATAATAAAAAACCGCGTAATTTTTTTGATATGGAAGACGCCACTCATAATTGCCATGGCTATAATCCATTATGCGGAGATGACTACGAAATTTATTTGAAGATTGACGACGATAATATTATACAAGGCGTAAGTTTTGCCGGCTCAGGATGCGCTATTTCAAAAGCGAGCGCATCCTTAATGACTACTTTTCTTAAAGGAAAGTCCGTAGATGAGTCCCGAACTGTTTTTGAACAATTTCATAAAATGGTATTGGGAGAATTTGATCCGGATGAGTCGGAAAATGTTTTAGGGAAATTAAAATTATTCAAGGGTGTTCGGAATTTTCCTTCGCGGATCAAATGCGCTAGCTTATGTTGGCATACGATGGTAGGCGCTGTAGATAAGAACGAAACAGTTAGCACAGAATAACCGTCGTGGCTGTCTTTATATAGACGTATGCCTTCTCCTACCTCGAAATCTCAATTAGATTCCTACTCTAAAATTGGTCAGTTAGCCGAGCCCTTGTTGGATGGAGCTTTAATTTGCACCGCCTGTGGGCATCGTTGCAAACTTAGACCAGGGCAAAGAGGAATTTGTAAAGTCCGATTTAATGAAGATGGAAACCTAATGGTTCCGTTCAATTATGTCGCTGGAGTGCACAACGATCCTATCGAAAAAAAACCTTTTTTTCATGTAATGCCAGGTAGTAAGGCCTTTAGTTTCGGTATGTTGGGTTGTGATTTTACTTGCGCATACTGCCAAAACTGGTTCACATCTCAATCCATTCGCGATGATGCTGCAAGCCAAAAAGCTTCTGTTGTTACTCCAACTCAACTATGCGATATGGCCGAACAAGGCGGGGCTAAAACGCTTGTTTCTACATATAACGAACCCTTAATTACCAGTGAATGGGCAGTCAAAGTTTTTAAGGAAGCCAGGCGCCGCGGTCTATTTACGGCATATGTTTCTAATGGTCATGGCACTCCAGAAGTTTTGACGTATATTAAACCTTGGGTGGATTTTTATAAAGTTGACTTGAAATGTTTTGACGAAAAAAAATACAGACGACTTGGCGGCAATTTACCTGAAGTTCTAGAAAGTGTTCGACAAATATATGCAATGGGTTTTTGGTTGGAAATTGTTACTTTATTGATTCCTGGGTATAACGACTCAGAAGAAGAAATTAAATCAATTGCAGAGTTTATAGCTTCAATTTCAATTGAAATTCCATGGCATATAACAGGGTTTCATCCCGATTATAAAATGACTGATAGACAAGCCACTTCTCCTGGAAAGTTGTTATTTGCACGACAACTAGGGATTGATGCAGGGTTAAAATTTGTTTATTCAGGTAATCGAGCCGGTAGAGTTGAAGGCTCAGAAAATACTTATTGCATATCTTGCGATGAACTTTTGATAGAGCGTTATGGTTTTAGAATTTTGGCTAATAGGTTAAAAAACGACTCTTGTCCATCATGTGGCGTTTCAATTCCAGGTGTATGGTAGAATTTAATTTTTTGAAATGTTTTCTATTTTTATTGATTTGCTGTTTCTTTTCGTTGTCTTTTCGGTTTTCGGTTAAAACTTATTTAAAAACAATTGATTATAATTTCTGGGGTTTTGAGTTTTCACAAGAGCTGGGATTTTTTTAGATTTTGTAGATAAATAACTTGGATCTCTTTTAATTTGGCAAAGAGATTTATGTTAATCTAATCTCTTCTAACTTTCCTTAAATATTATCGGGCAAGCATCTTATGAAAAAAATCAAAGGGTTTTTGATTATTCTCTTTTTATTCGGCGTTTGTGATATAGGATTTTATCTGATAAATCAAAAGAAACCTTTGCCAACCGTTTTAGAAAAAATCAAAACGAGAGGAACTCTCTTAGTTCTGACCAAAAACGCTCCTACAACTTATTTTGTGGATTTTGAAGGGCGATTAAGAGGAGTGGAGTACGAACTGGTAGAAAGCTATGCAAAAAAATTAGGAGTTAAAGCACGCTACATAGTTAAAAATAGTTTCGAAGATCTTCTTGCAAGTCTTCAAAATGGCGAAGGCGATATTATTGCAGCTGGTTTAACGCAAATTGATTCTTTGAAAGAAAGGTTTTTATTCGGCCCGGTATATCAAGTTGTGACTCCTAAAGTGGTATGCCACCGCAAAGAAAAACGTCCAAGTAATTTTGACGACTTAGCTGAAAAAATTATAAAAATTGGCGGCGAAAGTTATATAAAAAATTATTTATGGGATCTGAAAAGAAAAAACCCTAATTTAAATTTCCAAGTAGCTCCGGGTTTAAATACTGAAAAGTTGTTGGAGGAGGTTTGGCAGGAAAAGGTGGATTGTACCATCGCTTATTCTAATACCTTAGATATTAATAGAAGGTATTTCCCTTCGCTGGTTTCGGCCATGGATTTCGGGCAGCAACATTGGTTGTCTTGGATGCTTCCAGCAAATGCTTTCGAGCTTCAAAAATCTTTAAACCGATGGTTTGAATCGGTTCCAAATAAAAAATTAGAAGAGCTGTTTGAAAGGTATTATGGTTACTATCCAGAATTTGATTATATAAATTTAAAGACTTTTTTAGATCATGTACAAATTCGATTTCCAAAATATAAGGAACTTTTTGAAACTGCAGGCGATGAACATAAAATACATCCAATATTGCTAGCTTCGTTGGCTTATCAAGAGTCTAAGTGGAATAGAAAAGCAAAAAGCCCAACAGGTGTTCGTGGAATTATGATGTTGACCCAAACGACTGCAAAATCTTTAGGAGTTAAAAATAGACTGAATCCAAAGGAAAGTATTTTTGGGGGAGCAAGATATTTGGCGAAGATGAAAAGTCGATTAGACGAAAAGATTAAAGAACCGGATAGAACTTGGATTGCATTAGCGGCTTACAATGTTGGGCTTGGTCATATTTTAGACGCACAAGAACTGGCCGTAACTTTTGGAAAAAATCCAAATACTTGGAGAGATTTAAAAGAAATTCTTCCTTTATTACGGTTAAAAAAATATTACAAGACTTTAAAGCATGGCTATGCGAGAGGTCTAGAGCCTGTTCGCTACGTTCAAAGAATTCGAGACTATGTTGATATCTTAGAAAAAGTATTAGGGAATCCTCAAGGCTACGATCATCTAAACAAAAAGGATGTATAAAAAATTTCGAAAGTACTATAAGCAGTCGGTTCTATTTGATAGTTTAAATGAGTTTTTTATATTCCTCTAAAATTTTTACAACGTCTGTGTGCGAGTTAACCGGCATACGAGCTCCCAAGTGGGTTACTACCTGACCTGCACAGTACGATCCTATAATTCCAGCCTCTTCCAAACTGTATCCAAAAAGAATACTATATAAAGCTCCGGCAGCGTAAAGATCGCCAGCTCCTGTTGTGTCCACAGGCTCAATGGAGAAAGGCTTGATCTCAATAATATTATCTGGTTTATGACACACCAAAGAGCCTTTAGCGCTCATTGTTAAGAAAACGGTTTTTGCATAATTGGATAGCAAATTAGCGGCTGCTATAGCGTTAGGTTCATTTGTTAACGCAAGCGCTTCAACCTCGTTACAGAATAAAATATCTATTTTGCCCTTTATGAACTCTATTAAACTTTCTTTGAAGCCGCCTACAACAAAAGCGTCGCTTAACGTAAACGCAACAGGGATATTATTCTCTTGAGCAATATTTGCCATTTTTATGGCAGCCGCTTGAGAACGATCTCCTGTCCAAAGATATCCTTCAATGTATACTAATCTAGATGATTTCGTGATCTCTGCGTCGATGTTACTTTCATCTAATTCAGCTGAAACGCCCAAATGAGTTACCATAGTGCGTTGAGAATCGGGAGTTATCAATACTACAGAGGTGCCGGTTCCTTGAGTTCCCGTATCTGGCTTTGGAAAGCCAACTCCGCAAACTTCCATGTCGCTCGCGTAGTGATTTCCATAATCGTCGTCGGCGACTTTTCCTATATAATAAGTTTTGCCTCCAAGCACGCTGATTCCATGGATAGTGTTTGCCGCCGAACCTCCCGAAGAAATTTTAGCGGAACCTTTAGGAAGGTTTTCCAGGATTTTTACTTGTGTTTGTGGGTCGGATAGCGTCATTGCTCCTTTTGCATACCCCAGAGTTTCTAGAAAAGCGTCGTCTACTTGGGTTTGTATATCTACAAGCGCATTACCAACGCTTACAATGTCGTATTCCATATAGCGTCCCTAATTTTTCGCGGTTTTTATAGTTAGTTTTTTAGATTATATGTTTTATGAGGTCAACTTATCGAGTTGCATTAATCTGTGGCTTTTTAATTTAAGACTGATAAATCGGCCTATAGAGTAACTGAACGTTGAATTGTTAGCAAGGGTTTCATCCGTAAGGTTTTAGTTGGGAGTCTATTTAATTTCCGATAAAATAGTTCTTTAAATTTTGAAAATGAAGGAGGAAGTGTTTTATCAAGACCTTTAATAAAAAAATCAAAGCGTTGAATTCTGGAAAAATTGTACAGCAGTTTATATTGCGCATATTTTTTTCTATCTTTTTGATAGTAATATCGAGTGTTAGTCAAGCTGAAGAAAATAAGGAGAATCGAGAGATTTGGAAGCTTGGCAAAAAAATGAAAGAAGCGTTAAACCATTCTTGCCTGAAAAAAGGAGAATTTGGAGTAAAGTTTTATTCTCTTGATCGTAGAGAAGTTTTATTTCAACATCGGCAAAAAGATTTATTCATTCCGGCCTCAAACGCAAAGTTGATTACAACCGCAGTCGCGTTGAAAGAGCTAGGGCCTGATTTCCGATTTAATACTCAGTTATATACTTTAGGCAAAATCAAAGATCGAGTATTAAATGGAGATTTATATATTAAAGGTTTTGGAGACCCTAAGCTTGTTACCGAGCAGATGTGGCTCTTGGCTTCTGCATTAAAGAACCTTTCTATTGATAGAGTGAAGGGCGATCTGATAGCAGACGAATCTTATTTTGATTCGGTTAGGCGGATTAAAACTTGGAAAAAGAAATACGGTTCCGAACCTTACAACGCTCCATTAGGGGCGCTCTCATTTAACTTTAATACTGTGAAAGTTTTGGCGACTGCAGGAAAAAAGGCGGGAGAAAAAATTAGCGTAATTGTCGAACCGAATTCGGATTATTTAAGAATGAAAAACCGAGCTGTGACTCGAGGAAGAGGACGGAGATATCATCTTATAGTTAACAGAACAGGAAAAGACGCCTCGGATGAAATAAGCGTAAAGGGTAGTCTCCGCAAAGGAACAAGGTTAGCAAAATACTATTTAAATATTTCTTATCCAGCTGTTTACGCTGCAAAAACATTTAAAAGCTTTTTAAAAAAGGTTGGAGTTGCTATTGACGGACAGACAAGGATTGGAGTTGTGCCAGCAAAGGCTCGGTTACTTTTAAAACATAAGTCGGAACCGTTATCAATAATTCTTAGAGGATTAAATAAATTTAGTAATAATTTTGTGGCGGAACAATTGATAAAAACTGTGGGGGCGGTAAAAGAAGGAGCTCCGGGAACGACAAAAAACGGATTAAAATTCGTGGGACGATATTTAAAGAGCCTTGGTTTCAACGAAAAAGACTATAAACTGGACGATGGTTCTGGGTTATCGCGTACTAATAAACTTTCGCCAAATATTCTAGTGGCAACGTTGGAAGATGTTTACGATGATTGGGAAATTTATCCAGAATTTATTTCCTCTTTAGCGGTAATTGGACAAGAAGGATCGGTTAAGAAAAGATACTTAAGGCATCCAAAAAAAGGTACGGTTCGCGTTAAAACAGGAACTCTAGATTTTGTGAGTTCACTTTCTGGATATTTTCAGACTTTAGATGGAGAACGTATAGCCTTTTCTATCCTCATGAATGAGTTAAAATGCCAAGCTTGGGCGGCGCAAAAAATTCAGGATAAATTAGTTAGATTAGGTTTGAATTTTAAACGTTTGGATTAATTCCTTGCGCGTTAATTTTTAGCGTCCGAATACTTTTGCGTTTTCTTTTTTGTCTTCCTCGATAATTTTCCCCCAATCTCTTTTTAGATCCGGAGCGTTCAAAAATTCGTCATAAATTCCTTTGGCTAATTCGATTTTTGAAATTCCTTCTGGAGCGACTTGAATATCTAATTGAGCCAAAGCCAAATCAAAATCTTTATCTAACATCGTTCCTGGATCAAAGCCGAAATCTTTTGCAGCTTGTCGTATTACCCCAGGTTCTACTCCAAAACGTTGAGCCACCTGGTTCAAATTTGTGGGCCTATACGTGTTGTCTGGGCCAATTCCGAGATGATAGGCGCAAAACAGGTTGAATGGATCTAGTTTAGAATCAGTTGTCGGGTTTTCACTTCTTGCAACTTGGTTTCTATTATTAGTATGTCCTCGACGTTGGGAGTTATTAGGACGGTCGTCTCTTTTACCCGATGGTCTTTGAGGTTTTCCATTGTTATTCCAGCTGCGTTGATTTCTAGGCTGTTCGGATTTCTGATTTCTGTTCTTATTATTTCCCAAAAAAGAATCATTGCTGTTTTGAGGTCTATTCCTTTTTGAAAAACCATTAGAGTTCCTTTTGCCAACTGTTGGGATGTGAGAAGTAAGCGTGTTGGAGGGAGAGTCCATCCAAAGTTGGGTAGCGGTTTTGGAATTCGTTTTTTTTCCGCTTTGATCAGATCCGCCATAATTACCATTTCCGGATCTAGAATTATTTTGGGAGCGTGTAGAGTTGCCGTTTGTGCGGCCATTCCCATTTTGGTAATGTTTTCCTTTTTTTGCCCGAGGGGCTCGATCGGTAGGTTTCAAAACGCTTTTCCTTTTAATAAGGTTGGTATTAAACTTCTGGAAAACTTTATATATTAATGGCGATTAAGCCTTAAGTTGGAAATTAATTACAAAAATTTTAAGCGACTAATTCTTCTAATTGATCGACAAGGGTAGAGAACGTTTCTAAGGACTTATCGATTGCTTTTGAGCTTGTCATATCTACGCCTGCATCTTTTAATTGGTCAATGGGGTATTTGGTCCCTCCTGAATTCAGGAAATTCAAATAATCATTAAGTTCGCTTTTGTCGCCTTCCAAAACTCTTTCTGCAAGACTGTAAGCGGCCGAAATGCCAGTGGCGTATTTATACACGTAAAAACTAAAATAAAAATGAGGGATACGAAAACATTCTAGTTGCAGTATTTCATCTATTTTTGTTTCGTCTCCAAAGTAACGTTCTAATAATTTTTGATAAACGGCGCGGAAAGATTCAACTGTTAAGGGTTCCCCTCGTTCAGCCATTGCATAGATATCCCGTTCAAACTCGGCAAACATGGTTTGGCGGTATAGGGTACCTCGAAAATTATCTATTTCTCTACAAATTAAATAGATTTTCATATCCCGATCCGGATCTTGAGAAAGTAATTGTCGAGTTATCAATGCTTCGTTGAAAGTTGAAGCGACTTCCGCAACAAAAATTGTATAATCCGAGTAAATATAAGGTTGAGATTTTCGGGAGTAGTAAGAATGCATTGAATGCCCAGCTTCATGGGCCAAAGTATAAAGGCTATTTATATCTTCGTCTTTATAATTCAATAATATATAGGGACGGGAATCAAAACAACCGGATGAATAAGCTCCGCTTTGTTTGCCTTTATTTTCGTACCGGTCTACCCATCTCCCTTGAGCAATTCCTTCGCATACAGTATTAATATATTCTTCGCCTAAAGGTTGTAAAGCCTTTTGAATTGTTTCCACCGCTTCATCGTAGTCCATTTTCCAGACTAAATTCTTCGCAAGAGGAACAGAACAATCATAAATGTGTAATTCGCCTAATGCGAGAATATTTTTTCTAAGGCTATAATATTTATAAAGAGGAGCTAGGTTTTTGTGTACGGAGTCTACTAAATTATCGTAAACCTCTACCGGTATATTCTCCGAAAATAAAGCTTGTTCTCTGACTGAATTATAGTTTCGGCTTTTTGAGTAAAAGATGTCCTTTTTGACGCTGGATGAAAGAAGAGAGGCGAACGTGTATTGATGTTTTTCATACGCAGAGTAAAAAGTATGAAAAGCATTTTTTCGAAGATTTCTATCGTAGCTCTGCATTAAACTTTGAAGATTGCCATGAGTGATAGAAATTTCTTTCCCCTCTTTATCTTGAACTGTTCCCAACTCAAGGTCCGCATTATTTAACATTCCGAAGGTTTGATGAGAACCTTGAGACATTTCCATTGATGCGGCCAATAATGATTCTTCTTTTTCCGAAAGCGTGTGTTTCTTATACCGAAGGATTTTATCTAATTTTAATTTGTAAAAATCGAGAATAGGATCGGATAAAAACTTATCCATTTTTTCTTGAGGAATTGCGGTAAGTTCTGGAGCAATAAAGCTTCTTGCTGTTCCTACCTCGGAATATATCCTCAATGTTTTATCGTAATTACCTAGGTAAGTGGAATTAGTTTTGTCTTCGTCTCTTTTTAAGTGGGCATAAGTATATAAAGAATCTAATCTTCTGGAAAAAGAAGCGTCAAATTCAAGGCAGTCTTTTATCGCGCTCGCAGAGTTAGCTAAGGTTCCTTTGAACTCTTGATAGCCTCCAATATCCTTTTCGAGATCTGAAAAAAAAGATTCCCACTGACTGTCCGATTCGAATAAGTCGGACAGATCCCATTTAGATTCTTCAGAAACTTGGCTTCTTTCTATGATTCCAGTTTGAGTTTCCATATTGAAAACATTTAGAGAAATTAACTACTCAATATAGCCAACATCCGCTATACAATTCCTTGTTCTACAGTTTTTAAATGAGCCAACAGTTTGAATTGTTTTTCGTTCAAGCTTGTTTGTCTTCCCCGGTCTTTTTCGATAACTTCTGGGGGAGCTTTGTCGACAAAATTGGGGTTGGATAGTTTCTTATTTAGAACTATGAGGTCTTTTTCAATTTTTTTCAATTCTTTTTGAATTCTTTTTTTCTCTTCTTCAAAGTCGACAACGCCCTCTAACGGAACTATTAAATCCATTTGATTTAAAACAACGGATGAGGCTATATCAGGTTTGGTTTGGGAATCGCTAACCGAGACGCTATCAGCCTTGGCGATGTCTTTAATATAATGGACGTTATCGTTAATAATATCCTGTATTGTCGTATCTTTTGTTTCGATTAATAGATCTAATTTTTTCCCTGGATTAATGTTCATTTCGCCTCGAATATTACGAACTGCAGTAACTACATCCATGATTAAGTCCATGGTTGTTTCCGCTTTTTGATCCTTTCGTTCTTTTTGATATTGCGGGAATGCCGCAATCATTATGGATTCTCCTTGAATCGGTAGTTTTTGCCAGATCTCTTCCGTAATAAAAGGCATGAAAGGGTGTAATAGTCTAAGACATGATTCCAGAACGTGAGCTAATACATTTTGCGCTACGAACCGATCTTCGCCTTGGGAAAAAAGCCTGGGTTTTGATAGTTCGATATACCAATCGCAAAACTCTTGCCAAATGAACTTATAAATTGAGTTTGCGGCTTCGTTAAATTTAAATTCGTTAAGAGCCTGGTCGGCTTCGAGACAAGCTTGGTTCAGTCGGGAAAGAATCCAGCGGTCGGTTAAATCTAATTTTAAATCTTTGGTTAGGTTGCAATCTCCACGATACTCTTCAAGGTGCATTAAGGCAAACCTGGAAGCGTTCCAAATTTTATTGCAAAAGTTTCTATAGCCTTCGATCCGATCTTCCGCCAATTTAACGTCCCGGCCTTGTGCTGCAAAAGCGGCTAAGGTAAAACGTAAAGCGTCGGTTCCAAACTTATCCATCATCAAAAGGGGATCAATAACATTTCCTTTTGTTTTGCTCATTTTTTGTCCTTCTGCGTCGCGGACAAGAGCGTGAATGTATACATGTTTGAATGGAACGTCGTCCATGAACTTGAGTCCCATCATAATCATTCTAGCGACCCAAAAAAATAAAATATCGAAACCTGTTACTAAAACTGAAGTTGGGTAATAACGCTCCAAGCTTTTTGTTTTTTCCGGCCAACCTAGTGTTGAGAAAGGCCAAAGAGCCGAACTAAACCAAGTGTCCAATACGTCGGAATCTTGAGTCAAGTCCGAACCATTACACCCGTCGCATTGAGATGGACTTTCTTTGGCCACAATTATTTTGCCGCACCCATTGCACGTCCATGCAGGGATTTGGTGCCCCCACCATATTTGACGAGAAATACACCAGTCGCGAATATTTTCCATCCATTCGAAGTAAGTGTTTTCCCAAAACTTAGGTACGATTTTTATTTTTTCAGATTTAACGGCTTCAATAGCGGGCTTTGCTAAAACTTTTGCTTTAACAAACCATTGTTTGGAAAGAAAAGGTTCAACCAAAGTTTGGCACCGATAGCAATGACCAACCGAATGTGTGATATCTTCAATTTTGACTAAAACTTCCTTTTCTCTTAAATGTTCAACCAGTTTTTTACGGCATTCAAACCGATCTAAATCTTTATACGGCCCAGCTTTTTCATTCATGGTGCCGTCGGGGTTCATAACATTTATGGAAGGGAGATTATGTCGTTGACCTATTTCGAAATCGTTTGGATCGTGGGCTGGAGTTACTTTTAACGCTCCCGTTCCAAATTCAACGTCGACATAAGTATCCTCAATAATTTGAAGAGTTCGGTTTAAAATAGGTAGTTCGACCGTTTTTTCCTTACATCCTGTATATCTTGAATCGTTTGGATTTATTGCGACTGCGGTGTCGCCTAATAATGTCTCTGGGCGAGTTGTTGCAATCGTTAAAAACTTATCTTCACCAGAAAAGAAATATTTCAAATGATATAAATGGCCAGATTTTTCTTCGTGTTCCACTTCTAAATCGGATAGCGCAGTTTGGCACCGAGGACACCAATTGATAATATAGTCGCCTTTGTAGATCAGGCCTTCTTCATAGAGAGATACAAAAACTTCACGGACCGCTTTTGAAAGCCCTTCGTCCATTGTAAAGCGGTTGCGTTCCCAATCCATTGAACCGCCAAGCCGAACCAATTGGCGATTAATGTTACCGCCGGATTCTTCTTTCCATTTCCAAACTCTTTCAATAAATTTTTCTCTACCTAAAGCTTCTCGGTCGGTTCCTTCACTCTTAAGCTGTTTCTCGACAACGTTTTGAGTCGCGATACCTGCATGGTCCATCCCCGGTTGCCAAAGGGTATTGAATCCAGACATACGTTTCCATCTAGTTAAGATGTCTTGCAGCGTATTATTAAAAGCGTGGCCAATGTGTAGGGAACCTGTCACGTTCGGCGGTGGAATAACTATTGAAAAACTTTCTCTTTCAATAGTTTCGTCGCCGCGTGCGTATTTCTTCTGGTCCCAGAACGCAGTCCATTTACTTTCGGTTTGTTTTGGGTCGTATTTAGTTTCTAATTGAGCCATGCCAAGTTAAAGCAGTTTCTAACTGCTAAAGAGTGGAGTACAAATATTTTCTAATAAAAAAGATTTGGTCCTTCCAAATCTTGAGCTTTGGTCATAAGGCGTTAAATTACCAAGAAATATCGTTGCCTAAACTCAAATTCATTAAAGAGCGATATTGACCAACTAATCCGTCCAAATTGCCGGATCTTCCGCGAGGTTTTCTTCTAAAAAGAAAATCTTGTCGCAGGTAAAGTTTCAGAGGCGAAAGTCTGTATAACCTAAATTAAGAAAATTTTCAAGAGGGGATGAAAAAGTTATAATGTTGCAATGCACGTAACTTATTCAAACTTCTTCCAATTTACGGATTTTCTCAATTTCTTCTTGGATAATTGACCGCGTTATTTCTGGGGTCACTTCTTTCACAACTTCTTTTACTGAACGTTCAATTGTTTTGGAAAGGCCAGAAATTTCCCTAGCAATAGTTTCTTCCAATGAGCGTTCCAAAATTCTCTTTACATGTTCGCCTACGACCTTCACGAACATATCGCCTATAGGTTCGGAGTTCATATGAATTTCCTTTTTTTCACTTGGCGCCGGTTTGGTTTTTTCTTTGGGTTTAGTTTTGGATGGTTCCGGCGTTAATTCTGAAAGGTAAGCCAAGGTTTCTTGGATTAAATCTGGCCTTCCCTCCGTTCCAGGAGAGTCAAATGCTGCGGGGGCTAATTTTTCTAATAAATTATCTGGTTCGGGAGAAATGTGGTAATCGGAAAACTCCGAGGTGAACGTTGGTTTTTGTGAAGGCGACTTTTGCTCAGGAATTGAATCGCTTTCAATTTTATTAGAGCTAGGAATAGTTTTTTCTTTGGTAAGTTCTTCAATAGTTTCGGTTTCCGATGTTTCTAGCGATGGAGATTCAGAAAAAGTTTTTTCTACCTTTACATCGTTCTGTTCAACGCTTTTGATATGGTTTTCGAAGTTTTGGATACTTTCAAAAACAGCGTCTAATTCATCAATCGTTTGTTGGGATTTATTATCATCTTCGCCTTCTTTTGTTATTTCAAGCAAATCATCGGTGGATGAGTTTTTCTCATTGGTTTTTTGCGCTGAAGTTTCATCCACTAACCATTCTTTACGAACTTCAGTTAGTTTATTAGATTCGGTTTCTACAAGTGGATCGGGATCTTCTTCGCTAACCGGCGAGTATAAAAAAGAATCGTCCAAATCGTTTGTTTCTATCTGCTCTGTTGTTTTTTCAAGGTTTTCGTGCAAATCTGGTTCTTCCAAAATGGTTGAGTTTTCTTCTATGGAATCTTCAGGCATTTGTTTAAGTTCGGATTCTAAAGATTCTTCAAAAGTTAAGGTCTCATTAGAATCGGGTGTCTCATCTATTTTATTTTGAGAATCAGCTTCCAAAGCTGGAGAAGCGTTGTCTAGGTTTGGCTCGCTTTGTTGATCTTGAGCAGTTTCTAAAATTTCGGGTTTACTTTTTTCTTCCTGTAAAACCGGTTCGGTCACCTCGTTAATTTGATTTAAATCAACGCTGGTCTCTGAATTTTCCATAAAACCTGAAGGTGTGTCTTCAGATTCCATGTAGTTTTCCTCTAATAGAGCTTCGGCGGATGCTAGCAATTCTTCTATTGTCATATCTTCCGGTTTTTTTGTGGCCGTTGAGGTATTAACCTCTTCAGAAGCTGAAACAGGGGGAGATTTTATTTCTTCTGGCTCGACAATGTTGGTGGTTTTTTCAGATTCCTTTTTGAGGTTTTCCAAAATCTCTTCTGTAGATTTTTCCTCTGGTAGGTTTTCGTCTGAAGAGGGTAATGAAGGGGTAACGTCCGTTTCTGTTGTTTCAGAGCCTTCACCCTGATAAATTTCAGGCGTTAATTCTTCTGTCGATTGAGTGTCCAATTCTGAATCGTTTGTTGGATGTAAATCTAAAAGTTGATTTACTTTTTCAACTATTTTTTCTGATTTAAATGGTTTAGAAAGATAGTCGCTGGCCAAAGAGCGTTTAAAAAGAGTCTCGTTAAACTCTTCGAAGTCGCTAGTTAAAAGCAAAATTGGCACCGATTTGAAAGGTTCTAATTCTCGAATTTTTCGGCTAACTTCAAAACCGTCAATTCCGGGCATATCTACATCGGTGATGATAATGTCAGGGTGAAAATCATTTAGTTTTTCCAAAGCCTCTTTGCCATTAGAAGCTCCCTGCACAATCATATTTTCATTTTCAAACGCCATAGCGACAATTTTTTGAATTGTAACGCTATCGTCTACGATCAATAGTTTTACTTTCATTTGGGAGCGCTTTCCATTTGTATAAATTGGAAAGAATACGGCAAGGGAAAATAATTAAGGCGCTTAATTATTAAGCTTTATAGGTTGGAGAACCTATATTAATTGGTAAATTATAGCATAGTTTTTTTTAGTAAATAAAAAATTTGGCCGATATTCCGTCAACTTGTTTTATTAGATAATTAAAGCTAAATAGTTTTAATAGGGTAAAGATGAATTTTTTTTTATATATCATTGTATAAACGTCTTTTGCCTGGAAATCTCATTAATGTTAAGATGGATTTTTGCCGATAAGAATGTTCATTAAAATTGCATTGTCCGAATTGTTTGATGAAGTAATGCTTTCGGAATTATTTTTTTTTGGGGATTTGTCCTTGTCTAAGGCAATGAAAAAGAAAAGAGAAGGTAGCCGGGTCGCTAGATCGAAAATAGGATTCGTTACTTTTATTGGGCTAATAGCTGTTGCATTATGCTTTCCTTGCTTTGCTTCAGCTAAGTATTTGCAGTTAGATGCAGTTATAGGAGTTAAATCCCGTTTTAGTTCAGGGTGTTCTTCTATTCAAGAGCTTGCAAACTTAGCCCAGCATAGAAAAATTGATGTTGTCTTCTTTAGCGACAATGATCGATTATCTTTAGAATATGGCATCGATCCTTTCGAAAGAATATTTAAAAAGAAGCGTGAAAGTACCTCTGTTTTAACTTCTGGCGCAGCTCCTTACATTTCCGAAATTAGTTCTAACGATAAAAACTTTCCAGAAACTTTGTTGATACCGGCTTTAGAGACGGCCCCATTTTATTTCTGGACGGGAAACATAATAGATAAGAACTTAATAGCCCATAATTGGAGCAAACGTCTTCTTTTAGTAGGTTTGAATAATATATCCGCTATAGAAAAAATCCCTACGCTAAATAGTAATTTTTCCCAAAGATATTTAGAAGTTTATTTGCCTCAGTTTTTAATCTGGGTAGGTTTATTTTTGCTGTTTGCGATTTTATATTTCAAAAGTAAAAAAAGAGTATGTTTCTTTTTCTTAGTAGTATTCCTTCTTTTGGCGTTTAACGACCACCCATTTCAAAGTTCCATGTTTAATCAGTATGAGGGAGACCAAGGGGTTGCTCCGTATCAGGAGTTAATTGATTACGCTTCGGCAAATAACGCTTTAACATTTTGGGTTCGCCCAGAATTTCCAGACAATCCTGGAGTAGAGGAATCAGTCGGCATTAAGACCGAACCCTTTACGAATGATTTACTGTTGAGCGAAGGTTATACAGGGTTTGAAGCTGTGTATGATGGGGGAATGGAAGTTGTAAAGCCTGGAAAGGAGTGGGATCAAGTTTTGATGCAACATATAACGGGGAAACGGAAAAAACCAATTTGGGCTTATGGGGGCAATGATTTGGTTTGTGAAGGTGAACAAGGTCGTCGTTTGGGAGGCGTCAGAACTATTTTACTTGTTCGAGAAAAAACTCAAGAAGCCGCTTTAGAGGCGATTACTAAAGGACGTATGTATTCGGTAGCGCAACCTGACGATTTCCGTTTGTCGCTTGATGAGTTTGCCGTTTTTGATCAGGTTATTGGGCAATATGCAGAGCAGGGAGATGTTTTGTTTTCAACTAATGTTCCGATTATCAAGGCGAAGTTGAGGTTTACTAGCGGCGATCATCAAAGAGCAAAAATTTCTCTCATAAGAGAGGGAAAGCTTATTAAACGCGAGAATGTAACTTTACCTTATCAATTGAATTGGATCGACTCGACGGTCAAGTCCAAGGGGATGACTTATTATAGATTGGTTGCAGAGATTAGCCCAGACAACAGACTTGTTTCTAATCCTATTTTTGTTAACTTTGCAGACTCCTCTATGAAGGTAGCTTCTTTGCCCTCCGAAGAAATAACAAAAACTAAGATGAATAAAGATGCTGTTGAACCTGAGAAACCTCAAGAACCTGAAATTCAACAACCTCAAATCGAAATTCCGAAACCTCCTCAGTTAGAAGCTCTCAAAATTCCGGAGGTGGAAGCTATTGAGGAAAAAGCCGAGTCGCCCGAAGAACCAGTTGTTTCAAACCCCGAATTGTCTAAAGTAGATTCCCCGCAAGAGCCACAACTAACGAATAAAATTAAGCCGCCGCCTGATTTAGAAGCCGATCTACAGCCAAAAAAATCAGAATCCGCTAAGCCAGAGCAAGAAGATATAAGTATGGAGACTACAAAAGGTATTGATGTTAAGCCAATAAACGAAGAACCTAAAATGCCGATTCCGATTGAAGAGCCAAAAGTAGAGGAAACGCCGGTTGAGAATGAAAAAGAAAAAAGTGAAGGTATTCCAATAGAGACATTGGCGGAGTCTGAGAAGCCTCAACCCTCAGTAGCGGCGCCTAAGGCTATGGAGCCTCCAAAACCGGTTTCCACTTCCGATAGTAGATATGTAGTCTCTTTAATTGATGGGCTTACTTTAAAAAATGGACCTAGTGTAAAGTTTCCAGAAGTAGCGACAGCGAAAAAAGGAGAACGATTATTATTTGTAAGGAAGATGGATAAGTCGTTTAATGGAAAACCTTGGTTGGAAATTAAAAAAGGGAATCAAAGATATTTTGTTTGGGGCGGATTAGTTAAACTAGAGTAGATTTTTAACTTATGAAGTTCTAAATTAAGAGTTTTTAATTGTATCGAAATTTTCTAAATTTTTTGGGCCGTTTATTAAGAATCTTAATGAGAAAGCGGTTCCCGTTCCCACTTTACTTTGAACAGATATTTCCCCGCCCCAGCTTTTAACAATCCCGTAGGTGACAGAAAGTCCAAGACCAGTGCCCTTTTGAGGGGCTTTAGTTGTAAAGAAAGGATTGAAAATTGATTCTTTTAGTTCGGGTTTTATTCCTCCTCCTGTGTCTTGAAAGTGAATTACGATAAAATCGTCAAACTTGTCCGAAGAGATTGTGATTTTTCCCGATCCAGTGGAGATGGACTCTTCGGCATTTTGGATTATATTTAAAAAAATTTGTTTTAGTTGATCTTCAACCGCCATTATTTCTGGTAGGTGTTCAATGTAAAGTTTTTCAATAGTGATATTTCGTTCGTTTAATTTTTTTTCTACTAACTCGACTACTTCGTTTAGAATCCCGTGGACATTTACGCGCGTTAGGATACCTGGAGAAGGTCGATTGAGATCCATTAACTTTTCTACTAAACCTGCCATACGGTTACACTCTTTGATGGCGAGACTCATCATTCGGTCTTGATTGTCTTTTAAATCGATTTCTTCATAAAGTTCTTCAAGTACGTTCCTAACGCCATAAATTGGATTGTTAAATTCATGAGCTATCGAAGCCGCTAATTTGCCAGCGGCTGATAGCTTTTCCGCGTGAATGAGTTTCATGTTTGCCTCTTTCAACTCCTCCTGCGCCTTAAATTGTCTTGAAATATCGATCGCCATTTCCAAAATCAAAGGACTATCGTCAACATCGCTAAACGGCGTCATTATAGTTAAATAATTTTTACCGTCGAAAGCGTTCCATATAGATGTTTCTGATTTCTGCGTATCCATAATTTTAAATGGAATGCATTTTTCGCAGGGTGAAGTTCTTTTGTGCATTATTTCGAAACATTTTTTGTTTTCAATCTCACCA
>JAYOZP010000050.1:25670-32980 GCA_038154245.1 Nitrospinales bacterium
GAATTGGAAGGTTGTCCAACATGTCATAAAGTTTTTTTCTTTCAAAATATAACGCTTTCATCAACAAGTCGTCGTTAACATTTCCTAGACTTTGAAAAGATGGAGAATATAGGCTTTCCTTTTGATTTGAAGTCTGCTTTGGGTCGATTATCCGAGAAGACAGACTATCCTTGTTAGTTCGAATAGATAAATATATGAATAGGGTCAAAGAAAAGGTTACGAAACCTAGTAGGAGAAAGATATTTCCCCACGGTATAAGGGTCTCGTGGTTTGTTTCTTTAAAAGAATTATTTTTGATTAGCCAGATTCCACCGAGAAAAAAGCTTATTAATAGAGTCGCGGCAAAGTTGACCCAATGATTTTTTTTCATAGTTTATGATAAAGGTCGCGGAGTTTATCGACACTTTTCTAGGTTTTTATTTTTTGGTGGAAAAAGCCTTAACATTATAAAAGGATTTTAGGTTGGTTCAAATCAGTAAATTTAATTTTAATTTCCAAAATGACTTATTCGACTATCCAAAAACATTTTAGAGAATTTATTTAACTTATAATAATTGTTTCTATTCTTTCTAGAAAAAATTTTGCGCAGTGATTTTAAAGATTGAGTTTTATAATTTAGAGTTTTTTTGATCCTTTTGGTTGTTGCCATATTTTTAAAACGTTTCCTTCGAATTTTTTTGATCCTTTGAAATCGTTGAAAATATTGGTTCTGAGGGAAGGCGAGCCTATTCAGATTATGGCAGGTTTTCTCAATTGCTGGAAAAGTGATCTTAAGTGTTTGATTAAGGTTTAACGCAGAAATTAATCGGGGCTATCTAATAAAAATTTATAGTTTTTTTAAGTAATGATCTTTTTTAGATGATACTTCGGTTAATTTTTATATCAAATTGTAATTTTATGCAAAAAATTTTATGCTTTTACCTACTTTAATGGGCAAAAATTTATCGTTAATTAGAAATTTTGAAGAGAATTACGTAAAAAATTTAGGATTTGTGTAATTTTTAATTATAGTTTTCCCTAATAATTTAGGTCTCTATGATTAGTGATTTCAGGTATTTGTCGCCTATAATGTGTCCTCTTAGTTTAATGGTTAATTGGTTTAATAGTTGCTATAAATATTGGCTCAGGGAACTATTGAGAAAGGCGCATCCTGGATAAAAATTGATGAAAAGTATAGGAAAAAGAATTAAACAAGTCCGGGAATATAGAAAGTGGAACCAGACTCAATTAGCAAAAAAAATTCAATCTCATGCTCCAGAAGTGAGTCATTGGGAGAATGGAAAGCGAACTCCAGGGTTAAAAACTGTTGAAAAGCTAGCTAAAGCGTTAGAAGTTTCTTTTGAATGGTTGCTGACGGGGAAAGGCTCAGGCTTTATCCTCAGAAAAAAGTATTCCACTAAGCTTCCAACAAAAGGAGTCGAAGAGGATGAAAAAGGGTTAGAGGCGGATGATTCTGAAATGGATCGCTTTAAGTTTGAAACTGAAATGGAAGAAACTGATTTCAGGTTGTTTGAAGAAGGAGGACAAGGAAGAGGACCTCAATCTTTCCAAAATTTTATGGCGCAAATGGGCGATCAAGATTGGGTCGATTTGAACTACGATTATTTTAGGTCTCTAAAATTCATATTTGAATTTGGAACGGATGAAGATATTCAGGAAGTGACTGGAACTTTAGGGAAAATTGATTTGCGTATAAAAAGGCGCATTGGGCAAAAGAAACCCTAGTTAAGAGTAAGCGTTAAGACTTTTTCCTTTGTTAAAACGATAAATAAAAATCTTCTTATCTGAAGTTACTTTTTCTGGTTGAATTCCGCGTAGGCAAAACCTATAACAAGCGACAGTGGCGGTAGGTTTTAAGGTTTCTAAAATTTTTGGAAATAGTTGATCAAGCGCTTGGTGTGTCATGTAAATAAAAACGATATCGGCGTGTTTAAAATCAAAATCAAAAACATTTTGTCTTAAAACCTCAATCCGGTTAGAGAATTTACTTTTGGCTAGAAATTGTCTTGATAGCCATGCCTTGATAGGGTCTATTTCTAGGCCTGTAGCTTCCATACCAAAGTCTTGCGCCGCTATTTTTAAAACTCTTCCGTCTCCGCTTCCTAAATCATAAAGCTTTTCACCTGGTTGTGCCTCGCACAACTTTAACGCCCTATGAATATCTTTGCGCGAAGCTGGGTGCCAAGGGGCTCCAAAAAAAACAGGAACAATTACCACTGCCGCTAGGGTCAAGGCCAATAGAACGCTGATGATCGAAAATATCATTTGTAAGACGAGGGGGAAAAAACTTTCATTTTTGGAACTTTAGATTTAAATCATAACGTTTTATGTAAGAGATAACGCTTTATCCAACTTTCTCCAATTCTTCAGTTAATCGTTCAATTTCTTCAATCAGATTGTTTTCTTCCGATCCAAGCTTTTTATGTTTAGACAGAGTTTCCAAAAGCTTTTCTTTATTTGAATCCTCGTAGATTTCATGACTTGCTAGTGTTCTATCTAAGTCGTCTTTCTCGTTCATGATTTTTTCTAACCGGGTTTCCAAATTATTCAACTTTTTCTTAATAGGTTGTTTTTCCTTATAAAGGCGATTCCTTTCTTCTGCCTTTTCTTTTTTTTTCGATTTTGATTCTTTTGGTTCTTTTGTAATATTTATTTCAGATTTGATTTGCGTTGAAGCGAGCGCTTCATCTTTCGATTTTCTCCATTCGTAATCGCTATAATTTCCTTTATACTCTTTTCGAGCTCCATTCTCTATTTCCCAAACGCGATCGACGAACCCGTCTAAAAAATCACGATCATGAGATATAACGCAAATAGTTCCTTCGAAGTCTTCAAGGGCCGCCGCTAAGACAGAGCAGGATTTCATATCTAGATGATTGGTTGGTTCGTCTAAAAGTAAAAAAGACGCTGGCGACGTTAACATACGGGCTAAGGCTAATCTAGATTTTTCGCCGCCGGATAAAACTTCGGTTTTTTTTTGGACATCGTCTCCAGAAAACCTAAAACCGCCAAGAATAGTTTGTAATTGGGTTCTTCCCAAAGAGGGTCCCACTTGGGAAAGACTTTCTAAAACTGTAAGCGTTGGGTCCAAAGTTTCAGATTGTCTTTGTGCAAAGTAAGCTCTTGTTACGTTGGCTCCTAAAACTATTTCCCCGGAGTTCAATGGAAGAGCATTTGCTAACAACTTTAAAAGGGTGGATTTCCCAGCCCCATTTTCGCCTACGAAAGCTATTTTTGATCCGCGTTCAATTTCAAAAGATATTCCATCGTATACAACAAGATCGTCATAACTTTTTTTAAGATTAGTAGCTTTAACTGCAATTTTACCGGTTCTTGCAGGTTGGGGAAATCGAAAGCGGACGGATTTAGATTCGCTAGTTGTTTCGATACGTTTAATTTTTTCTAACGCTTTGACTCTGCTTTGAGCTTGTTTAGCTTTAGACGCCTTTGCGCGAAATCGTTCGATAAAGCGTTCCATTTCGCTTATTTTCTTTTTTTGGTTGGCGGCGGCTTGCTCTAGCTGTTGTTCTCGTTCTTCCTTTTGTCTTTCGAAATCGTCATAATTACCCGTATAAAGATTAAGGTTGCCTCTATCTAAATGAACGATCCTAGTTATAATTTTATTCAAAAATCTGCGATCATGAGAAATGAGAACGATTGAACCGTCATAACTTCGCAAAAAATTTTCTAACCAAATTACAGAGCGTAAATCTAAATGGTTGGATGGTTCGTCGAGCAACAATACATCGGGATTTTGTAATAGAAGGAGGGCTAGTTCCACCCGTATTGCCCAACCGCCGCTTAATTGGTTTAGAGGTTTATTCCAACCGCTTTCTTTAAAACCAAGACCGGATAAGATAGCTTTAGCTTTTGCTTCGCGCTCATATCCTCCTAGACGTTCAAACTCCGATACAAGATGGCCGTATTCATTTTCCCATTTTTGAGGATCTTTTTCGTGAGCGGCATGATTATTTTCTAAAGCTTCTTTTTCTTTCAATACTTTTGAAAAATAGGGATCGCCCATGACTGTCCGGTCCAAAGCGCTTTGGTCTCCCACTTCAAAGTGCTGATCCAGCATTCCCACACGGGCTCCTTTACGGAAAGCCACTTCTCCAGAATCTGCGCTTTCTTTGCCTTGAATAATACGGAATAAAGTCGTCTTACCCATTCCGTTATCGCCTATCAAACCAACTTTTTCTCCTGGGCGGATATGAAAATCGACTCCGGATAAAAGGATTTTAGGGCCGTATTGCTTTTTTAACTGCTTTAGATAAATCATGAAGGTAATTTAATTTCCAATAAAATTCAATAAGAGCAAAACTGTTTAAGTCCTGCTCTTTTATTTTATATCCGTTTGCGTAACTTTGGATTAAATGCCTCGCGTAAACCTTCGCCGCATAGATTAAAGGCTAGGACTACAACCAAAATAGTGAATCCGGGTATAAACGTAAGCCAGGGGGCGTCGAAAATAAACCGCTTCCCATCCGATAAAATATTTCCCCAAGTCGCGAATGGCGGCGGTACTCCAAACCCCAAGAAGCTAAGAGCCGATTCGGTCAGTATTGCGCCTGCTACCCCAATGGTTGCGGAGACTAAAGCGGGCGCTAAGGCATTCGGGGTTATGTGGGAAAAAATGATACGCATTTCTGGAATGGCCAAGGCGCGAGCAGCCTGAACAAAGTCTTGATCTCGAAGCGCCAAAAACTCAGCTCGGACAAAGCGTGCGGTTCCCATCCAACTAGTAAGTCCAATAACGATCATTATGTTATAAATATTTGGCGGTAAAAGCGCGACTACAGTTAGTATTAGAAAAAATGTGGGAAAGCATAGCATAATATCCACGAATCTCATTATTAAAGAGTCTACCGTGAAAAAAATAATGCGTTTGCGCCCATAATACCCAGCGATGCCGCCTAAAAAGACTCCCACTGAAAATGAAATGCCAACGGCGACAAATCCGACCGTTAAAGATACAAATGTTCCTTCTAGCATGCGGGCAAAAACGTCTCGCCCTAATTCGTCGGTTCCCAATAAGTAGACGTTTCCAAACGGAGCGTCTTGAGGAGGAGTAAAAGTGGGGTTGTAAAGCGAAAAGGGTGGAAGAAACTTTTCCGCTAATCTCACGGCATGCGGGTCAAATACGACAACAAATTGCGTGAAGAATTTTGCCAAAAGAGCGAATGCAAATAGCGCAATTAAAAACCAGAAACTAGCTAACGCCATTTTATTTCGCTTAAAAATTTCCCAATTCTCCATAAAAGGATTTTGGGAACTTTGGTTTATAGCCTTGGTAGAAGACTGCATATTAAAATTTTATCCGTGGGTCCGCTACTGCGTATAAGATGTCCGAAATGAAAGTGCCAATCAAAACCAAAATCGCTGAAATAAAGTTAAGAGTCAAAATAACTGGAAAGTCTCTAGCTAAAATTGCTTCATAGCCTAATCTACCCATACCAGGCCAACCAAAAATTTGTTCGAAAATAACCGAGCCTCCAATTAAACCTGGTATTGTTAATCCAAATAGTGTGATAAATGGCAGCAGCGCGTTTCTCAATCCATGGCGATAAACGACAGCGTCTTCCGGTAATCCTTTTGCGCGCGCAGTGCGTATATAATCATGACTCATAACTTCAAGCATTTGAGAACGCACGTATCGGGACAAAATGGCGATCCCGCCGATAGCTGTCATAAAGGATGAAATTGTCAAATGCCAGATTCTATCCATAAATTGGTTAATCCATGGAGCGTTTTCCATCCCAAAGGTTTGAACGCCAATAACAGAAACGTCAAAAGTTTTCACGACGAAAATAATGCAAAGGTATGACAGAAAAAAACCTGGAATGGAAATTAAAGCATAGGATAAAAATGTCGATGTTTGATCGAAGACCGATCCTCTATTTAAGGCCGCGCGAATACCAACAGGGAAAGCCAGAGACCAGGTTAAAATAGCGCCAAATATAAAGAGGGGTAACGAGTTGAGAAAACGATCCCAGATTTTTTTTAATACTGGTTGGTTGTCTTTAAACGATTTTAATTGGCCTGTAGCCAAATCGCGTAGCCAATACAAATATTGCATATGAATTGGATCGTCTAGGTGGAACGCCGCTCGGATTAAAGCGACATCTTCCGCTTTAAGTCGAGGATTTGCAGGGTCTACCATACTTGGCTCGCCAGGGGCCAAGTGGACAATGGCATGAGATATGATAGAAATAAAAACGAGCAATAAGATTCGCTCACCCAAGCTTTTTAAGATAAAAGGCATCTGTTTTTTAATTAAAGATTTTATAGGGTAAGATAAAACCTTTAAATAAGATTTTTGGTCTGGAAGAGACTACTAATTTGGAAGACATTTTATCTTATCTTAAACGATTTCGTAAAGTTTTGGGCAACTCTTTACTATGGATATAATTCAATTAAGCGGTTATTTAGACGATTTACTAGATATTAAAGCAATTCCGGACGCTAAGAACGCTCTTAACGGATTGCAGGTAGAAAATTCAGGTGAAATTAAAAAGATTGGTTTAGCTGTCGATGTTTGTTCGGCAACTATAGAAATGGCGATTGCACGAAACTGTAACATGATGTTTGTCCATCATGGTTTATTTTGGGGGGGAAACCAACCGCTTAAAGGAAAATTATTCGAAAAAGTAGCCGCTATGATCCAGGGGAACCTGGGGTTGTATTCCGCACATCTACCTTTAGATATGCACCCCATATTAGGCAATAATAAAGCCCTGGCGGATAAAGTAAGGTTAGAAGATATAGAACCTTTTGGAGATTATAACGGAAGTAAGATTGGGCTTAAGGGGAGAATAGAACGTAAGTCTGCGGTTCAGTTGGGTAAAGACCTAGAGACGGCTCTTCGAAGCCCAGTGAAAGTGATTGGGGAAAACGAGGTTGAAACCCTGGGGATTGTTACTGGTGGGGCGGGCGAATTAATTTCCCAAGCTTCTCACGAAGGGTTGGATTGTTACTTAACGGGAGAAGGGGCAAATCATCATTTTCACGAAGCTATTGAAGGCGGTTGCGCTCTAATCTTTGCCGGTCATTATGCAACTGAAACTGGAGGAGTACAATCCGTCGGTTCTCATTTAAAACAAAAATTTAATATTGAAACTGAATTTCTCGATTATCCGACAGGACTTTAAGTTTTCTAGAAAAGGTCTTTTTATCGTTTTTATTTTTTAAGTAATTGTTTTTTCGTTTGATATAGATTTTTCTTCGAGGTTTGAATGTTTTTTTGAAGGAAGAACATTATTAAGAGGACCTCTAAAAATCGGAATAAATTTTTAAAAGTTTGTTTTGTTATT